>NZ_JBIQDE010000003.1:199640-629273 GCF_045371305.1 Sphingomonas sp. 179-A 2A2 NHS
GGCGCGAGTGACGGGGCTCGAACCCGCGACCTCCGGCGTGACAGGCCGGCGCTCTAACCAACTGAGCTACACCCGCTCGTATCAAGCTTGCACCCATGCCGTTTGGCCGGGCGCGCACCCGATCTATTCAAATGCCTTCCTGGCGATCGCAACCATCCGTGAAGGATGGCGCGAGTGACGGGGCTCGAACCCGCGACCTCCGGCGTGACAGGCCGGCGCTCTAACCAACTGAGCTACACCCGCTTGGATCAGCGTGGAGGCGCGCCACTATGCCACGGTTGCGGGGCTGTCAACGACTGACGCCTCGCTTTTTTCACCGCGCCGGAACCGCCCGCGCGGCTGGCGTACCAAAGTGCCATGTTCGAACAGGAAGCCGGCGATGTCCGGCTTGCCCGCCGCGCCCAGGATCGTCTGCACGATGATCAGCAGCGGCACCGCCAGCAGCGCGCCGATCGTGCCCCACACCCACCCCCAATAGCTCAGCGAGACAAGGATCAGCACCGGATTGATCGTCAGCCGGTGCCCGACGATCAGTGGCGTCACCACGTTCGCCTCGATGAGGTGGAGGCCATACATGATCGCCGGCGCCGCCAGCGCGGTCCAGATGTCGGAAAAGGTCATCAGCCCGCCGATCGCCACGAGCAGCGCGGCGATCACCGGCCCGAAATAGGGGATGTAGTTGAAAAGCGCGACGATCCCGCCCCACATCAAGGGGAAGGGCATGCCGAGAAGGTACAGCGCGCCTGCCGTCACCAGGCCCAGCACGATGTTGATCGCGGTGATCGTGCCGAGATAGCTCGACACGTCGTCGATCACGTCCTGGATCACCCGCGCCGTCGCCATCGCGCCGCCGAAGCTTTCGCGGTTGGTGATCATCTTCGCGCGAAACTTCGTCCACCCCGACAGGAAGAAGAAGGTGACGAGAACGGCGTAGAGCACCTGAATGATGACGCCAGGCGCCGAAGTCGCGGCCAGCTCCAGGATCGAGCTCGGCGGCGCGACCGCGGCGGTGGGCGAGGACCGGATCGGCGTCGAGGCAAGCTGCCGCAGCGTCCGGTTCGCATAGCGCTCGAGGTTCGAATAAAGATCGAGCAGCGGCGCCAGGTTCTCCTGGATCCGCCCGATGCGGCTTGGCAGCAGCCGGAAGAAATCGGTCGCCGGCACCACGATCGCTGCCAGCGCCACGTTCGCCGCGATCAGGAACACCAGAACGCAGAACAGCGAGGCGACCGCGGACGGGATCCGCCGCGACTCCAGCCATTCCAGCAGCGGGATCAGCGCCACGCCAACCACCAGCGCCGCCGCGGTCGGCATGAAGAACTCGGCCCCCGCCTTCAACGCAAACGGCAGTCCCAGCGCCAGCCCCGCGCCGGCGGTCAGCGTCAGGGCTGCCAGCAACCGGTCACGTCGGAGGCCGATCCGCGGATCCTCCGGAAGCACCGGAGATGCAGCAGGCGGGGTGCCCGCCGTTAAGGGAGCAAGCGGGTCCTGCGGCGCGGGATCTGACATATGGGCCGATCTTACTGGGGTCAGTGTCCGCCGCCTAGCGATATCGATTGGCGGTTCGGCGCTGCTCGCCTTCGGTCCACGGCCCGTCGCTGAGATACAGGTAATCCGAATCGAACTCGCCCAGCCGGGCAAGCTGCTGGAAGTTGTGGATCTCGGCGCGCCCGCGCCCCACGGTTGCCAGCCCCTCCTCGCGCAGCCGCCGGATCACGCGGTTCACGTGCACGCTGGTCAGCCCCACCGCCTCGCCCAGATCCTGCTGCGTCATCGGCAATTCGAAGCTGCCGTCGCGCACCCGTCCCACCGCCTCCATCCGGCAACAGGTTTCGCACAGGAAGTGCGCGAGCCGCCCGATCGCGTCGAGCCGGCCGATGCGGAAGATCCATTCCCGGTGCATCGCCGCGTCCAGCATCGTGCTGAACCACAATTGCCGGGCAAGGTGCGGCCGCTCCGCCATGATCGCCTCGAGCCGCTCGTGCGGCACCAGGCCAATCGTCGATTCGCTGATCGCCGCGATGTCATGGTCGATATACCGGGTCGGGAAGCCGTGCAGGTCCACGAAGTCGCCCGGAACCTGATAGGACAGCAGCTGCCGGTATCCGTCGCGGGCATCCATGTATCGGCACATGAAGCCGCCGATCAGCAGCGTGCTGTAATGCAGCCGCTCGCCCCGTCGCGAGATCACCTTGCGCGCCGGCACCGTGTCGACGCGCTCGATAGCGGCCTCCAGCGCCGCAAGATCGTCCTCCGACAATTCGTGTCGCCGCCGGCCACGCAGAAAGTCGTCGGTCTTCATCTCGCTGCCCTTCGTTTCGACCGGGTAACGCTTCAGGCCGCAGCACGATCCTCGAAATAGGCCTTCAGGTCACGCTTCAGGATTTTCCCATTGGCATTGCGCGGCAACATCTCGTCGCAAAAGCGGATCGCCACCGGCACCTTGAAGGCGGCAAGCCGATCGCGGACCCACGCCTGAAGCTCCGCTTCGCTGGCGCTGGTGCCCGGCGCCAGGTGCACCACCGCCGCCGGCTCCTCGCCCAGCGTACGGTGCGGAATGCCGATCAGCGCGCAATCGGTGACGGCGGGGTGATCGTAAAGGCAGTTCTCCACCTCGCTGGAATAGATGTTCTCTCCGCCGCGGATCACCATGTCCTTGGCGCGGTCGACGATGAAGCAGAAGCCTTCCTCGTCCAGCCGTGCAAGGTCCCCGGTGCGCACCCAGCCATCGACGAACGTGGCTGCGGTCGCCTCGGGCTTGTTCCAATATCCCTTCACGATCATCGGCCCGCGCGCCCACAGCTCGCCCACCTCGCCAGCCGGCAATTCACGCACGCCATCGGGATCCATGATCCTGAGGTCCGCCACGGCCACGGCGGGGCCGCAGCTTTCGGGCCGGTTCACATAATCCTCGCCGGAATGGGTGGTGACCGTCGCGGTGGTCTCGGTCATGCCCCATCCGTTGCCCGGCGCGCTCTTCAGCTCGCCGGCGATCTTGCGCACCAGTTCCGGCGCGGACGGCGCGCCGCCATAACCGATCGTCTCCAGGCTTGAGAGGTCGTAGCGGTGGCGTTCGGGATGCTCCAGCAACTGCCAGGCGATGGTGGGCACGCCGCCCGTCGAATTCACCTTCTCGCGCTCGATGATCTCCATCGCGCGGATCGGCTCGAACTTGCGCATGTAGATGATGGTGTGGCCGCCAGCCATCGCGCCCATCAGCCCGGCGGACAGGGCGGTTGCGTGGAACAGCGGAATGACGGTCAGCGCCACCTTCGGCGTCGGCTCGGGCAAGGCCTCGCCACGCCGCAGTATCGTCCGCGCGGCGGCATAGGCGGTCGACAGGATGTTGGTCATGAAGTTGCGGTGGGTGCCCAGCGCGCCCTTGGGCTTGCCGGTCGTGCCGCTGGTATAAAGGATTGTCGCCTCGTCCTCCGGCATCAGCGCCACCGCCGGCAGGTCACGCGTTGCCAGCCCGGCCCAGTCGCGCGGCGTGCCGATCACGTCCTCCAGTCGCTCCGCGCCGTACAGCGGCTGGGTGGCGCGACTCACCAGGACGCGCGCCACGCCCGGGATCTCGCTGCGTAGCGGCGCAAGCCGGTCCCAGCGCTCGTCATCGGTGATCAGCACCTTCGCGCCCGCGTCATTCAGGCCGTAGACCAGTTCCTCGCCCGTCCACCACGCGTTCAGCGGGACCGCGATTGCGCCGAGCGTGGTCGCGGCAAAAAAGGCGACGATCCATTCCGGTAGGTTGCGCATCGCCACTGCCACGCGGTCGCCCTTGGTCACGCCACCGGCGGCGAGGTCGGCGGCCAGAGTCGCGATCGCGCGGAACTGCGCTTCGTAGCTGACGCGCTCATCCTCGTAGATCGTCGCCAGCCGTTCGCCATGCGTACGCGATAGCTGGACGAGCGCGGCCATGTGCGGCGGCGCGTTCTTCCATACGCGCGTCGGCACACCGCGAATGTCCACCGTCTCCATCTCGAACTTGGCGCCGGGTGCCGTCAGCAGCGCCTCTACCTCTTTGATGGACATGGCCGGCCATGATGCGGCCGATGCTTGTGTCGCCACGGCGATCCTCCCCAGATCGAAAAACGAGTGTGCAGGACCTCGCATTAGGATTGATTCATGCCTCGCTCAAGCGATAGGGAGATCAGGATTTAGAAACCGGGGTATGGAGGGGCCATGAAGATCGCTGCACCCGAGAAGCACGGGTTCGACGGCAGCCGCCTGCGCGCCATCGATACGTTCCTGAAAGAGCGGTACCTCGATTCGGGCGAGTTCCCGCACGCCCAGCTGCTGGTATCGCGCGACGGCGAAATCGTGCACTTCTCGTCTCAGGGTGCGGCGCGCGAGGGCGGGTCCGCCACCATCGACGAAGGCAGCCTGTTCCGCATCGCCTCGATGACGAAGCCGATCACTTCGGTCGCGTTCATGATGCTGGTGGAAGAGTGCAAGGTCGCGCTCGACACGCCGGTCCACCACGTCCTGCCGGAATTCAGGAAGACCGGCGTCTATGCTGGCGGCGGCGCGGGTGTGCCGTTCATCACCAAGCGCACCGATGAACCGATGCGGATGGTGGATCTCCTGCGGCACACCTCCGGCCTCACCTACGGCTTCCAGAACCGCTCGAACGTCGATGCCGCTCACCGCGAGCTGAAGCTGGAGAACTGGCACGGCAACTACGATCTCGACACCTTCGTCGCCGAGCTCGCGCGGCTGCCGCTCGAATTCTCGCCCGGAACGAGCTGGAACTATTCGGTCTCGACCGACGTGCTCGGTGCGGTGGTGCAGCGCGTCTCGGGCATGTCGCTGGCGGACTTCTTCGAACAGCGCATTTTCAAGCCGCTCGGCATGAACGACACTGGCTTCACCGTGCCGGCAGACAAGCTCGATCGCCTCGTCGATTGCTACACGCTCGTTCCCGGCAAGGGCCGCGTGATGTTCGATCGCGCGCAAGAAAGCATGTGGTCGAGCCCGTTCAAGCTCGTCTCGGGCGGCGGCGGCCTCGTCTCCACTGCGCTCGATTACCAGCGCTTCTGCCAGATGTGCCTCAACGGCGGCACCCTCGATGGCACGCGGATCCTCGGCCGCAAGACGATCGAGCTGATGACGCAGAACCACTTGCCCGGCGGTGCGGATCTGTCGGCCATGTCGAAGTCGCTGTTCAGCGAAACGCAGAATGCCGGCACCGGCTTCGGCCTCGGCTTTGCGGTGACGATCGATACCGCCCGCTCGATGATGCCGGGCAGCGTCGGCGAATATTACTGGGGCGGCATGTTCTCGACCGCCTTCTTCATCGATCCGGTGGAGCGCGTCACGATGGTGTTCATGACTCAGCTGTCGCCCAGCATGATCTACCCGATCCGGCGCGAGCTGAAGACGATGATCTACTCCGCCCTTACCTGACCAGCTTTCGGCCCCGGGCAACCGGGCCGCACGTCCTTCCTGTATTGGAGAGCAACGCACAATGACCTCCCCCGTCCGCTTCGAACGCCACGACGACGTTCTCGTCATCATTTCCGATTCGCCGCCGGTTAACGCGCTTGGCGCCGGCGTGCGTGACGGGCTGAAGGAAGGCGTCTCTCAGGGCATCAACGATCCCGCGGTGAAGGCGATGGTGATCCGCTGTGACGGCAAGACCTTCTTCGCCGGCGCCGACATCACCGAGTTCGGCAAGCCGCCCAAGGGCGCCTCGCTCCACGAAGTCATCGACATGATGGATTCGAGCGAGAAGCCGATCGTCGCAGCAATCCACGGCACCGCGCTCGGCGGTGGCTGCGAAGTCGCGCTCGCCTGCCACTATCGCGTCGCCGTGCCATCGGCGGTGATGGGCCTCCCCGAGGTCAAGCTGGGGCTGCTCCCCGGTGCCGGCGGCACGCAGCGCCTGCCGCGCATCGTCGGCGTGAAGGCCGCGATCGAGATGGTCGCGATTGGCGATCCGATCTCCGCCAAGAAGGCGGCAGAGGTCGGCCTCGTCGACCGCGTCGTTGGAGAGGACAGTCTGGAGGCGGACGCCATCGCCTTCGCGCGCGAGATCGCCGACAAGAAGCCGATCCCACGCGTTCGCGACAAGACAGTCGCCCCGGACCCCGAGGCGGTCGAGGAGTTCAAAAAGAAGCACGGTCGCCGCATGCGCGGCTTCGATGCGCCGGCCGCCAACATCGCCTGCGTCGTCGCCGCCAGCGAATTGCCCTTCGACGAGGGCATGAAGTTCGAGCGCGAGCAGTTCATGAAGCTGATGACCGGCACCCAGTCGGCGGCGCAGCGCCACCTGTTCTTCGCCGAGCGCCAGGCCGCCAAGATCGACGACGTCGATCCCAAGACCCCGCTTCGCCCGATCAACAAGGTCGGCGTCATCGGCGCCGGCACGATGGGCGGCGGCATTTCGATGAACTTCCTGTCGGCCGGGATCCCCGTCACCATCATCGAGATGCAGCAGGAAGCGCTCGACCGTGGCACCGGCGTGATGCGCAAGAACTACGAGGCGTCCGCTGCTAAGGGCCGGATCAAGCCCGACGCGCCCGAGAAGGCGATGGGCCTCCTCACCCCGACGCTTAGCCTTGAGGATCTCGCCGACTGCGATCTCATCATCGAGGCGGTGTATGAGAACATGGACGTCAAGAAGGAGCTGTTCACCAAGCTCGACGCCATCGCGAAGCCCGGCGCGATCCTCGCCACCAACACCAGCTACCTCAACGTCGACGAGATCGCCGCCGTCACCAAGCGTCCCGAGGACGTGCTCGGCATGCACTTCTTCTCACCGGCCAACGTCATGCGCCTGCTCGAAGTGGTGCGCGGCGAGAAGACCGCGAAGGACGTGCTCGCCACCGTCATGGCACTCGCCAAGAAGATCAAGAAGGTCGCCGTCGTCGCCGGCGTCTGCCATGGCTTCATCGGCAACCGCATGCTCAGCCCGCGTCAGATCGAGGCGAACAAGCTCCTCATGGAAGGGGCGACCCCGCAGCAGATCGACAAGGTCCATACCGATTTCGGCATGCCGATGGGCCCGTTCCAGATGGCCGATCTCGCCGGCGTCGACATCGGCTGGCACCGCGATCCGAGCCGGATCGAGAGCATCCGCGATGCGCTCGCCGCTGAGGGTCGCTGGGGCCAGAAGAAGGGCGCCGGCTATTACGATTACGACGAGAAGCGTAACGCGACGCCGAGCCCCCGCGCGCTAGAGATCATCGAGGAATTCCGCGCCAAGTCGAACCTGCCCAAGCGCGAGATCACCGATCAGGAGATCGTCGAGCGCACTTTGTATCCGATGGTCAACGAAGGCGCGCTGATCCTCGAAGAGGGCAAGGCACAGCGCGCCAGCGACATCGATGTGGTCTGGATCATGGGCTATGGCTGGCCGGTCTATCGCGGCGGCCCGATGTTCTGGGCGCAGAATGAAGTCGGCCTGAAGAAGATCGTCGAAGGCCTTGAAAAGCATGGCTTCAAGGTTGCCGAGAGCCTCAAGACCGCAGCCGAGACGGGCGCTGCGCTGAAGTGACCGCATCGTGTTCCGCCCTGCCCGTCACCGCGCGGTGCCGCCTCTCCCTATTCGGGGCTGGCGTTACCACGCGCGCCGGGCAGGCGGGCACAGGAGGAGGGGCCGATGACTGAACGCACCGCTCTTCAAACCGCCGCCGCGGTCCGCTCCGGCACCACCACGGCGCTGGCGGAAACCGAGGCGGCGATCGCCCGCATCGAGGAACGCGACGGCCCGCTCAACGCCGTCGTGGTCCGTGATTTCGATCGCGCCCGCGCCGCCGCTGCCGAGCTCGACGCGCGCATCGCCGAAGGCTTCGACGGCCCGCTGCTCGGCGTGCCGATGACGATCAAGGAAAGCTATGACGTCGCCGGCCTGCCGACGACCTTCGGCTTTGCCGAGCATCGCGATTTCACCGCTGCGCAAGATGCCGTCACCGTTCGACGCCTGAAGGCCGCCGGCGCGATCATCCTGGGCAAGACCAACGTCCCGCCTGCCCTGTCGGATCTCCAGTCCGACAACCCGGTCTATGGCCGCACCAACAATGCGGTGAACCCTGATCGCGTGGCGGGCGGTTCCTCCGGCGGATCGGCCGTTGCGCTCGCCGCCGGCATGGTCCCGCTGGAATTCGGATCCGACATCGGCGGCTCGATCCGCGTGCCCGCCGCCTTCAACGGCGTGTGGGGGCACAAGACCACCTGGGGCGTGATCCCCACGGAGGGCCATTACATGCCCGGCACGGACGGGGCGCGCACCGTCCTGTCGGTGCTCGGCCCGATGGCACGCGACGCTGACGATCTCGAAACGGCGCTCGGCATCGTCGCCGATCACCCGCTCGCCCCGGCACGCCGCCACGGCAGCAACTGGCGCTTCCTGCTCCTCACCAGCCATCTGATGGCACGGGTGCAGCAATCGATCGTCGATGCCCTCGAACGGGTGGCCGCGGCGTTGCGCGAAACCGGCGCGACCGTCGACACCAGCAGCGATCTCCTGCCCGACCTCGAACGCCAGCACGCCGGCTATTGGAAGATGCTCAACATCGCCATGTCACGCCGTGCACCGCGGCCGGAGGGCGAGGCCGCGCCCGAGCTCGAACCCTGGCTCCACCTCCATGACGAACAGGCGCGCAACCAGCGTCAGTGGCGCCGCCTGTTCGAAACCTACGACGCGGTGATCGCGCCAACCGTCGGCATGACGGCATTCCCGCACGATCCCACGCCACTCGCCACCCGCCGCCTCTCGATCAACGGCGAGGATACGCAATTCTTCCACCAGTTCGTCTTCCCCGGCCTCGCGACCTTCCCGATGCTGCCCGCCACCAGCGTGCCGATCGGCAACGATGCGGACGGGCTGCCGATCGGCGTCCAGGTGATCGCGGACCTTTATGCCGATCGCACCGCGATCGCCGCGGCACGCGACATTCACGACGCCGCCGGAGGCGCGCAATGACCGTCGGCCGCATCCTCTTCACCAAGTTCGTCGTGGAGGATCTGCCCCGCGCGCTCGCCTTCTACGAGCAAGCGTTCGGCTTCACGGAACGCAGGCGGATCGCGCTACCGGGCCTGGAGGAGGTGCTGATCGGCCTTCCCGATGATCCCTTCACCCTCGTCCTCTATCATCACACCGACGGCCGCGCCCTTGTGCGCGGGGACAATCACGGGCCGCTCGGCCTCTCGACGCGCGACATCCAGGCCGCCTGGGATCGCGCGATCGCCGCCGGTGCCACCGCCGTTCGCCCGCCGGAGGATCTCCCCGGCATGCGCATCGCCTTCCTCGATGATCCGGAAGGCCACACCATCGAACTCATCCAATATCTGCGCGAGAAGACCCGCGAAGGAGCAAGCGAATGACCGATCTTGATCAGTTCCGCGCCGAGACGCGCGCGTGGCTCGAGGCGAATTGCCCGCCCGAGATGCGCGAGCCGATCCGCAGCGAAAAAGACAGCGTCTGGGGTGGCCGCGACCAGAGCGCCATGACCCCGGCGCAGAAGAAGTGGATGGACGCCATGGGCGCGAAGGGCTGGACGGTGCCCGACTGGCCCAAGGAATATGGCGGCGGCGGGCTGTCTGCTGCCGAAACCAAGATCCTGCGCGAGGAAATGGCGAAGCTGCGGTGCCGCAACCCGCTCTCCTCGTTCGGCATCTCGATGCTTGGGCCGGCGCTGCTGAAATACGGCACCGAGGAGCAGAAGAAGGAGCATCTGCCCAAGATCGCGCGCGGCGAGATCCGCTGGTGTCAGGGCTATTCGGAGCCAAACGCCGGGTCCGACCTTGCGAGCCTCGCCACCTCGGCGGAGGACAAGGGCGATCACTTCCTCATCAACGGCCAGAAGATCTGGACCAGCTACGCGAATTACGCGGACTGGATCTTCTGCCTCGTGCGCACCGACAAGACGAACAAGCACAAGGGCATCAGCTTCGTCCTGTTCGACATGCAGACGCCGGGCGTCTCCACCAAGCCGATCCTGCTGATCAGCGGCTATTCGCCCTTCTGCGAAACCTTCTTCGACAATGTGAAGGTGCCGAAGGAGAACCTCGTCGGTGAGCTCAACAAGGGCTGGGACGTCGCGAAATACCTGCTCGGCCATGAGCGTGAGATGATCTCGAACATGGGCCTTGGCGGCGGCGGCAGGAACCCGCTGATCGAAGGCGCGATCGCCACCATCGGCCTCGATCATGACGGCCGCCTTGCCGATCCGCTGCTGCGCGCCAAGATCGCCGAGTTCGAGGTCCGCTCCAAGGCGTTCGCGGCCCAGTCCGAACGCTTCATTGACGAACTGAAGGCAGGCCGTGCGCACCCCGCGCAGCCGTCGATGATGAAATATTACGGGACGGAGCTGAACAAGGCCCGCCACGAACTGCTGATGGCATCCGGCGGCTCCGATAATCTGGAATGGGAAAGCGAGCGGTCGCGCGGCGGTGCGCCGGCACGCGACTGGCTGCGCACCAAGGCGAACTCGATCGAGGGCGGCACCAGCGAGGTGCAGCTCAACATCATCTCGAAGCGCATCCTGGAGCTTCCGGGCGCGTGATCGGGTCGCCCTTCCCCCAAGGGGAGGGCGCGCTCGCCAGACCATCTACGGGAAGCGGGCGGCGCGGCCGCAGGCGCCAGCCGCCCCTTCCCACCTCCTCCGGGGCCACATGAGTGCCGGAGCGTAAAAGGGACGAACGATGCCTCTTTTCCTGAACGAAGATCAGACCATGCTGCGCGATACCGCGCGCGATTTCGTGGCCGATTCCGCTCCCGTCAGCCACATGCGCAAGCTGCGCGACGACAATGATCAGACCGGCTTCTCGCGCGATTTGTGGAAGCAGTTCGCCGACATGGGCTTCACCGGCATTCTCATCGACGAGGCACAGGGCGGCCTTGGCCTCGGCCATGTCGAGGCGGGCTTGGTGCTGGAGGAGATCGGCCGCAACCTGTCGCCCTCGCCGTTCCTGCAGACTGCCGTCGCCGCGGTTGAGGCGATGAAGGGCACGCCGCACGCAGAACGCTGGTTCCCTGGCATCCTCGCTGGCGAGACCGTCGCCGCGCTCGCGATCGACGAAGGCGCGAAGCACCGTAACAGCGTGGCCATGAAGGCCGAGCGCGCGGGCAACGGCTTCAAGCTCACCGGCGCGAAGCAGTTCGTCCACCACGGCCATGTCGCCGATGTGGTGATCGTCGCCGCTCGCACCGCCGGCGCTGCCGATGATCAGGACGGCGTGACGCTGTTCGCCGTGCCCAAGAATGCCGCGGGCATGACCGCCAAGGCCGAGCGCCTTACCGACGCCAGCCTCGCCGCGCGGATTGAGTTCGCCGGTGTCGAAGTCGATGCCGACGCCGTAATCGGCGAAGTCGATGCCGGCCGCACGCCGCTCGATCGCCTGCTGCGCGCCGGCCGTGCGGGTGCCGCTGCCGAAATGCTCGGCGTCGGCGCTGGCGCGATGGACATGACGGTCAATTACCTGAAGGAGCGCAAGCAGTTCGGCGTGCTGATCGGCAGCTTCCAGGCGCTGCAGCACCGCGCCTCGCACCTCTACAGCGAGATGGAAGTGGCGCGCGCTGCCGTGCTGAAGGCGCAGCAGTTGCTCGACGCCGGTGACGAGAAGGCCGACGCCGCCGTCTCGGTCGCCAAGGCGATGACCGGTCTCGCCACGATGCTCAGCGTGCAGGAAGGCATCCAGATGCACGGCGGCATCGGCATGACCGATGAATATGACATCGGTTTCTACATGAAGCGCCAGCGCGTGCTCGCCGAACTGTTCGGAGACGCCAACTTCCACGCCGATCGCCTCGCGCGCGCGGCCGGCTATTGACGCTTTTCCCCTCCCTCCCGCAGGAGGGAGGGGAGCGACATCAGGGGCAGGTCGCAACGGGTGTGCCAGGCGTGATCCACGGCCGCCCTGCTTGCCTGCCCCATCGCGGCAGGCACAGGGACCGGATTAGATGAGCGACACCTCGAACGACACGCGCATTCCCCCCACCCCCGAGGCTCTGGCCGCCGATCTCGTTGATCTGCTCGACGTTGAGGAAATCGACACCGATCTCTATCGCGGCCGCCGGTCGAAGGGCGGCGTCGGCCGCGTCTTCGGCGGCCAGGTGATCGCGCAGGCGCTCCAGGCGGCGCAGCGCTCGACCGACGCGCCAAAGGTGGCTCATTCACTCCACGCCTATTTCATGCGGCCGGGGGACGAGAATTTCCCGATCATCTACCGCGTCGTGCGCGATTTCGAAGGCCGCAGCTTCGCCACCCGCCGCGTCATCGCGATGCAGCGCGGCGCCCCGATCCTCAATCTTGCCTGCTCGCTGCAGGTGCCGGAGGACGGCTTCCACCACCAGGATCGCATGCCCGACGTGCCCCCGCCCGAATCGCTGCCGACCGAGGCGGAACTGCGCGAGAAGGACGCGGTGAACCTGCCCGAAAAGCAGCGCCGGATGGTCACGCGCCCGCGCCCGATCGAGATCCGCCCCGTCTATCCGCGCAAGTGGTTCAACCCGACGCCGACCGAGCCGATCCAGCACAGCTGGTTCCGCGCCGTCGCCCCCGTCGGCGACGATCCCTCGATGCACCGCGCGATCCTCTCCTACGCGTCTGACATGGCGCTGCTCGGCACCTGTATGCTGCCGCACGGCGTCAACTGGACGACGCCCGGCTTCCAGAGCGCCAGCCTCGACCACTCCGTCTGGCTGCACGAGGATTTCCGCGCCGACGAATGGCTGCTCTACGCCACCGACAGCCCCTGGGCCGGCCATGCGCGCGGCATGAACCGCGGTCAGATCTTCACGCAGGATGGCCGCCTCGTCGCCAGCGTCGCGCAGGAGGGATTGATCCGTCAGCGCACCCCGCGCGCGGAATGACGTTCCATCGCTGCGCATTCGGCATCCATCGCCGCGCGACCACGCGCATTGATGCGCATCGGGCGCCAATCCCCGTCCCTTGAAAGCCATGTCATGACCATTGCGCGCCGCGATTTCCTCACCGGCACCGCCGCCGTCGCGGCCACCTCGGCCGTTTCCGCTCCCGTACTGGCGCAATCCGCCGACGCCGCCGCGCTCGCCACACTCGACCGCCACGCAGAGGCGCTGCTCACTGCGTACCCCGAGGGCGCCGCCTATCTCGGCCTCGACAATGGCAAGCGCATCGCGCTCAAGGCCAAGCTAACCGACCGCAGTGCCACCGCCGAGGCCACCCGGCGCAGTGACGCTGCCCAGAGCCTCGCCGAGCTGCGCCGCATCGACAGCGCTTCGCTTTCCCCGACGGTCGCGACACACGTCAAAACCGTCATCGCAGCTCATGAGATTGCGCTGGACGGCTGGAAGCGGATGCCGGTCGGCGACATGGCCTTCCTGTCGAATAATGGTTATCGCTCAACGCCTTACATAGTCACGCAGGGCAATGGCGCGTTCGTCGACACGCCCGATCTGCTGGAAAACAAGCATCAGGTGACGAACAGCGCGGACGCCGAAGCTTATCTGGCCCGGCTCGAAGCCTACGCAGCGCAACTGGCAGCAGAAACCGAGCGCCTTTGGGCGGATGCCGCGGAGGGCGTCCTCCTCCCGGCGCCGTTCAACGATATCACCGTGGCCCAGCTTCGCGCTGGGGCTGCCCAGCCCGCGGCCGAGCAGGGCATGATCCGCAGCTTCGCCGAGAAAACCGCAAAGGCTGGTCTCAAGGGCGACTGGGTCAGCCGCGCCGCGGCCATGGTCG
The DNA here is from genome assembly GCF_045371305.1 of Sphingomonas sp. 179-A 2A2 NHS. Classification (NCBI taxonomy): domain Bacteria; kingdom Pseudomonadati; phylum Pseudomonadota; class Alphaproteobacteria; order Sphingomonadales; family Sphingomonadaceae; genus Sphingomonas; species Sphingomonas sp. 179-A 2A2 NHS. Next base: position 213,308 of record NZ_JBIQDE010000003.1, read on the forward strand.
ACCGTCGCATCACCCCCGCCCTGATCAATCAAGCCGACACCCTTGCCGCACTCAAGGCTCGCGCCTCACAGGACGGGGGGATGTGGCATCTCCCCGACACGGCCGACCGCTATGCCTGGCTCGCCGAGGCGGCCACCACCACCAAACGTACGCCTGAACAGATTCACGAACTCGGGCTCGAACAATGCCGCGTTTATGCCGCTGAACTCGATCCTTTACTCCGCGCCCAAGGCCTCACCAAAGGCACGGCGGGCGAGCGGATGGCGGCGCTCGGCAAGCGGCCGGACCTGTTGTTTGCGGACAATGATCAGGGTCGCGCGGAACTGCTCGCCTATCTCAATACGATCGTCGCGAAGTTGCGGCCGAAGCTGCCGCAGGCGTTCGGGAAGCTCGTGCGCGGCAACCTCGTCATCAAACGCGTGCCGCCGGCGATCCAGAACGGTGCGCCCAACGGCTATGCGGGTCCGGGTGCGCTCGATGGCTCAACACCCGGAATTTACTTCATCAATCTCAAGGACATGGATAGCTGGGCGCGCTTCGGCCTGCCCACCCTCACCTTCCACGAAGGCATTCCGGGCCACATCTGGCAGGGCGAATATACCTTCGATCTGCCGCTGATCCGTACCCTCCTCGGGTTCAACGCCTATTCGGAAGGCTGGGGGCTCTACGCGGAGCAGATCGGGGCCGAGCTTGGCTATTACGATGACGATCCCCTCGGCCGCATCGGCTATCTGCAATCGATGAACTTCCGAGCGGCGCGCCTCGTCGTCGATACCGGCTTGCATCACAAGCGCTGGTCGATCGATCAGGCAACGCGCTGGATGATGGCAGCCACTGGCTACACTGAGGCGCATGCCCGGTCCGAGATCAACCGCTACTGCATCTGGCCCGGCCAGGCACTCGGCTACAAGACAGGCCACAACGAGATCAATCGCCTCCGCGACGCCGCAAAGGCGAAGCTCGGCCAGCGCTTCGACGTGCGCGGCTTCAATGATGCCGTGGTGCAGGCCGGGGGCATGCCGCTAGGCGTGCTCGGCAAGGTAGTGGATCGCTGGACGGCGAGCCGGGTCTAATCCCGGCGAGGCCGAAGCTTTAGCGGAGGCCGAGCAGCTTGTGCGTCTGCAGCGACAGGCGCCAGCGAGGCCGCGCCATCACCATCGCCATTGCTTCATCGCGGTTCGCATCGGCATGCGGATCATCAAGCGGCTGCAGCAGGAAGTGACGGAAATCCCACTCTTCCATTGCCGCGATGTCACTGCCCGGCTGTGGCCAGACCAGCTTCAACTCGTCACCGCGCCGCTGCACGGTAACGCTACCCGCCTTGGGACTGATGCACACCCAGTCGATGCCCGGGTGCACCGCCAGCGTTCCGTTGCTTTCGATGGCGATAAAGAAGCCGGCGGCGTGCAGTGCGTCGATCAACGCGTCGTCGATCTGCAACATCGGCTCCCCACCGGTGAGAACGACGAAGCGATCTTCCATCCCCTCGCCCCACATCGCGGTTACGGCAGCCACCAGCGCCTCGGCATCAGCGAAGCGGCCGCCACCAAGGCCATGGATGCCCACGAAATCGGTGTCGCAGAAGCGGCAGATCGCGCTCGCCCGATCCTGCTCACGGCCAGACCACAGGTTGCAGCCGGCAAAGCGCACGAACACCGCGCGCCGACCCGCTTGCACGCCTTCACCCTGGAGCGTCAGGAACATTTCCTTGACCGCATAGCTCATGCCGGCGCGATCCGTCAGGGCGCCGGCGGCGTCACGGCATAGACGGTAGGGTCCGAAACCCCGGCGTCCTCAAAGCCTTTGTGGCGGAGACGGCAGCTGTCGCACAGTCCGCAATGAACATCGTTCGGCGCCGGGTCATAACACGACCAGCTAAGTCCAAGATCGAGGCCTAGCCGCGTGCCCTCACGCACGATATCCGCCTTCGTCATGCTCTGCAGCGGGGCCTGGATGCGGAAGGCATTCCCCTCCACGCCTGCCTTGGTGGCGAGTTCCGCCAGCGCCTCGAAGCCGGCGATGAACTCGGGGCGACAATCGGGGTATCCCGAATAATCCAGCGCGTTCACCCCGATGTAGAGTGAGCGCGCACCTGCCGCCTCTGCCCAGGCGAGCGCCAGGCTGAGAAAAACCGTGTTGCGCGCCGGAACATAGGTCACCGGGATATCGCCGCCGACCCCGTCTTTCGGAACGTCGATGTCGGCCGTCAGGGCCGATCCGCCGAAGGCCCGCAGATCAATCGGCAGCACCACGTGCCGGATGGCCCCCAGCACTCGCGCGATCCGGGCGGCAGCCGCCAGTTCGACCTGGTGGCGCTGGTTATAATCGATCGACAGGGCGAGCAGCGGGTGTCCCGCCTCGCGCGCCAAGGCAGCGGATACCATGGAATCGAGGCCCCCGGAGACCAGCGCGACTGCGGGTGGAAGTTGGCTTGTCATGATCGCGCGGCGGCTAGGCGCATTGGGCGCGCGGCGCAAGAAAAAGGGCCGCACCGGCAAACCGGGCGGCCCAGGGTGCCCTTGTGAGGCGAAAAAACTAGGGAGAGAAAGTGCTCGGCTAGAAGCACGCGGCGCATTTAACGCCCAAAGCGTTAACACCGCGCTAATTTTTGGCCGATCGCACGCATATCCCGTCGCGTCTCGCCTCGTAATCCATGTCGAAGGGCGCCCCTTGAGCGAGCCCCTGCGTCTGAATGCGAACGAGCGTCGGACTTTCAGCGGTCAGGGTGGTGCGGCCGTATCCCTGGCCTGCGCAGGTGTAGCTCACGGTTGTCGTACGTTGATCGCTGGAGACGACGAAGCGCGCACATTGTGCCGCGCCGTGATGAACCTGCAGCAGGGACGCGGCATCGGTGACGCAAATCGTCCTTCGTGCGGCGGGCGAACCGATCTCGTGCAGCGTCCAGCTGCCCGGACGCAGCTGATCGAGCAATGCGGGTCGCGCGCCCTGCGCTGCGGCGGCCGCGGCAACGGCAGCCAGCCCGATCGCGGCTAGGTAAGCGAAGCGAAGCATGTCTCTTTCCCTGTCCTCACCGACGCGCGATCCTCAGCGCTCGGCTTGGCGATCCGGCAATAGCATAATCGTTGCGGTTGAAGGACGGCTGTCGACCGTCATGCGACGAGTTCGTCGACCCGAATTGGGAACACGGTCGAGCAGAAAGCGCAATCGACACCGATGACCCCTTCTTCATTGGCCATGGCGCGCTGCTCTTCGGGCGGGAACTTCGCCAGGACCGAGCGGATGTGCTCGATCGTACAGCGGCATCCCTTGACGATGGTCGTCTCCGCGAGGACACGAACCTCTTCCTCTTCGTTGAAAAGTCGCCACACCAGCGTTTCAAGCGGCAGCGTCGGGTCCGCGAGTTCCTCGCTCCCCATCGTGGCGCCAAGGGCTGCGACATGATCCCACTCGGGGTGGTCGAGCTTCGTATGCAGCCGCTCGCGGCCCTCTTCGCCCTCCGGCAAGTGCTGAAGCAGGAGACCACCGGCAACGCACTTACCATCCCGCTTGGCGAACCCGACCTGTACCTGCGTCGGGATCTGCTCGGACTGGGCAAAATAGCTCTGCACAGCGTCGCACAGGCGATCGCCGTCCAGAGGTACGATCCCCTGGTACCGCTCGCCGGTCGCTGCCAAGTCGAAAGTGATCGCCAGGTATGCCTGTCCGAACAGGCCGAAGAGCGTGGGGTCAGCCGGGGCGTCCGCCAGCTTGTCCGGATCGAACTGGACGTAGCCGCGAAGCTCCCCGGCGCGGTAATCGCACACCAGAAGACGCACGACACCATGCTCGCCCTGCGATTGCAGCGTCAGTTGTCCGCCCACATCCTTCAGCGTCGAGCCGACCAGCGCAGTGAGCGTCAGGGCCTCTGCCAGCAGCGACTCAATTGCCGGAGGATAGGCGTGAGCGGCAAGGATTTCGTCCAGCACCGGTCCCAGCCGAACGAGGCGGCCCCGAGCATTCTGATGCGGGATCGTGAATCCGATGGCGCGATCAAAGTCGTGATTGATGAGGTCAGTCATTTCCACCGTGCGGGGCTGAGAAGATGAAGCCCTGTCGTCGCGCCGCGAGCGGCAGGACAGCGGACGGGGATTCGGTCAGGCGCAGATGGGTATCGGGGGCGCTTCGATCAACCGATCTGGCCGAAGCACCAGCGAAGGATAGATTTCTGCGCATGCAGCCGGTTCTCAGCCTCGGCCCAGATCAGCGACTGCGGACCATCGATGACGTCCTCGGTCACCTCTTCGCCACGATGCGCCGGGAGGCAGTGGAGGAACTTCGCGTCGGGCTTGGCGGTGGCCATCAGCGCTGCATCGACCTGGAACGGCATCATGGCCGCGAGCTTCGTGTCGGCGTGCGCCTGACCCATCGAGATCCAGGTGTCGGTGACGACGATATCGGCGCCCTCAACGGCTTCGCGCGCATTGCCCACGACCTTCGCGCGCCCTTTTCCAAGGGCGAGGTCGGAGTCGGATGGCTGGAAGCCCTGCGGGCAGGCGGCGACAACGTCGAACTGCATCAGCCCGGCTGCCTCGACGATCGAGGCAAGCACATTGTTGCCATCGCCGAGCCAGGCGACCTTCAGGCCCGGCAGCGCCTTGCCCTGCTCCAGAACGGTCAGAAGGTCGGCGACGATCTGGCAAGGGTGCGAGGCGTCGGTCAGGCCGTTGATCACCGGAACGCTGGCGTAATGCGCCATTTCCTCGACCTTGGCATGGTCGTCGGTTCGGATCATGATCGCGTCGACATAGCCCGAGAGGACGCGGGCGGTGTCGGCCACGGTTTCGCCGCGACCGAGCTGCATCTGGCCCGCCTCCATCACGATCGACTGGCCGCCGAGCTGGCGGACCGCCATGTCGAACGAGACGCGGGTGCGGGTGGAGTTCTTCTCAAAGATCATCGCCAGGACGTGGCCGGCGAGCGGGGCGTCGGCGTCGACGCGGCCCTTGGTCCAGCCGGCGCGGGCCTTTTTGCGATCGAGCGCGTCCGCGAGGATGGCGGCGAGGCCGTCGGCACCAGCGTCCGACAGGTTCAAGAAATGGCGGGTCACTTCAGCTCCTCCAATGGCCTCATGCGCATCATGGGCGGCCGCTATCCGGCGAACATCGGCCTCAATCGGACTCGCGGCGGCCAGATCCGTCCAAACGGCTCCGGCGCGAGGCGCCGGAGCCCGTTCATCAATCGTCGCTGGCGGGAACGTAGACGCGTGCCGCCTCGCTGAGCTTCTCGATGCACTCGGCGATGTGGCTTTCGTCGATCACCAGCGGCGGCAGGACGCGCACGACATTCTCGCCGGCCGAGACCAGCAGCAGGCCGTGGTTGTCGCGGGCGAATTCGACGAAGCGGCGGCTGTCGCTCTTGAGCTTCAGGCCGAGCATCAGGCCGTGGCCGCGCACGCTGTCGAACAGGTGATCGTAGTTCGGGATCATCTGCTCAAGGGAGGAGCGCAGCCGCTCGCCCATCTGCGTCACCCGATCAAGGAAGCCGTCTTCCAGGATCACGTCGAGCACGGCCTCACCCGCCGCCATCGCGAGCGGGTTGCCGCCATAGGTGGAGCCGTGCGTGCCGATCACCATGCCCTTGGCCGCTTCCTCGGTGGCAAGGCAGGCGCCGAGCGGGAAGCCGCCGCCGATGCCCTTGGCCGAGGCCATGATGTCGGGCGTGATGCCGTAGAGTTCGTGCGCGAACAGCTTGCCGGTGCGGCCATAGCCCGCCTGCACTTCATCGAGCACCAGCAGCAGGCCGTGGTCGTCGCACGCCTTGCGCAAGCCCTTGAGGAATTCCGGCGTCGCGGCGCGGATGCCGCCTTCGCCCTGGATCGGTTCGACCAGGAAGCCGGCGGTATTTTCATCGATCAGCGCCAGTGCGCCTTCGAGATCGTTGAACTCGGCATATTTGAAGCCCGGCAGCAGCGGCTCGAACCCGTCACGCATCTTGGCCTGGTTGGTGGCCGAGATGGTGCCCATGGTGCGGCCGTGGAACGCCATCGAGAAGGTGATGAGGTCGTGGCGCTGCGGATTGCCATTGGCGAAGTGATAGCGGCGCGCGGTCTTGATCGCGCATTCCACCGCCTCTGCGCCCGAGTTGGTGAAGAACACCGTGTCGGCAAAGGTATTGTCGACCAGCCGCTGCGCGAACTGTTCACCCTGCGGGCTGCCGTAGAGGTTGCTGACGTGCATCAGCGTGGCGGCCTGATCGGCGATCGCCTTCACCAGTTTCGGATGGCCATGGCCGAGCGCGTTCACTGCGATGCCGCTGGCGAAATCCAGGAAACGGCGGCCATCCTCGCTGATCAGATGGCACCCCTCGCCTCGCACTGGCCGCACCCCGCAGCGGGGATAAACGGGCATCAGGGCGGTGATCGACACGGGGCGTCTCCTTGAAAGAGCAAGGGCGGCCCAACAGGGACCGCCCTGACGCCCTGATACGGATTCGGTGCCGGGGGCGTCAACACCGTGAAAGGCGTGACGCCATAACCGGCGGATCAGCCCTTCGCCGCGTCCAGCGCCTGCGCCAGATCGGCGAGGATATCGTCGATATGTTCAAGCCCGATCGAGAGGCGGACGTAGCCAGCCGAGACGCCGGTCGCGAACTGTTCCTCCTCCGACAATTGCGAATGGGTGGTGGAGGCGGGATGGATCGCGAGGCTGCGCGCGTCCCCGATGTTGGCGACATGGTAGAACAATTGCAGCGCATCGATGAAGCGCCGGCCGCCATCGCGACCGCTGGCAAGCTCGATGCCGATCAGCCCGCCGAGGCCACCGGTGAGGTAACGATCGGCGCGGGCGCGCTGCTTCCCCTCCTGAACCGAGGGGTGGATGATGCGGGTGACGTCCGAGCAGCCCTTCAGGAAATCGACCACCTTCAGCGCATTGTCGCAGTGGCGCGGCATGCGCAGCGGCAGCGTTTCCAGCCCCTGAAGGATCTGGAAGGCGTTGAACGGCGAGAGCGCGGCGCCGAGATCGCGCAGCAGCACGGTGCGGGCGCGTAGCGCATAAGCGATCGGGCCGAGCGGCTTTGCCGCCTCCGCCCAGACGGCGCCGTGATAGCTGGGATCGGGCGTGTTGAGCAGCGGCTGACGATCAGGATAGGCCGACCAGTCGAAATTGCCGCCGTCGACGATCATGCCGCCGATCGAGGTGCCATGGCCGCCGATGTACTTGGTGGTCGAATAGACGACGATCGCCGCGCCATGATCGAGCGGGCGGGCAAGCAGCGGCGCGGCGGTATTGTCGACGATGAGCGGGATGCCGAGCTCGCGCCCCGCGGCGGCAGTCTCCGCCAGCGGCGAGACGACCAGCTTCGGATTGGGCAAAGTCTCGACATACCAAGCGCGGGTGCGATCGTCGGAGGCAGCGGCGAAGGCGCCCGGATCGCTCGGATCGACGAAACGGGTCTCGATCCCCATGTCGCGCAGCGTGTTGGCGAAGAGATTGTAGGTACCGCCGTAGAGGTCGGTCGCGCTGACGATATTGTCGCCGGCGCGGGCGAGGTTCTGCACCGCATAGGCCGACGCTGCCTGGCCCGAGGCGACCGCGACCGCCGCCGCGCCGCCCTCGATCGCGGCAATCCGCTGTTCGAGGATGTCGGTCGTCGGGTTGCCGATGCGGGTGTAGATGTTGCCGAGTTCCTGCAACGCGAACAGCCCGGCGGCATGGTCGGCATCGCGGAACTGGTAGGAGGTCGTCTGGAAGATCGGCGGGGCCACCGATCCGGTGGCGGGATCCGCGCGCCAACCGGCATGCAGCGCCAGCGTTTCCGGACGGTAATTGGCCTTGCTCACGAACACTCTCCCTTGGCTTGGTTGCGGGCAGGCTATCGCCTCGCGCCCCGATCGCGAACCTAGAAAGGGTTTCGATCCCCCAAGATGGTATCGCCGTGACGCCAGACCGAGTGGCGCGTGCGACGATCCCCCCTTCCCCGGCGATGCCCGGCCGGAGTATCCATGTGTGTTAAGTGATCAACACAGACGAATGGAGCATGTCACATGGCCGGTCCCTGGTCCCATCACGCCCGTACCGGGCTGTCGGACGATATCGATTTCGAGATCAAGGGACAGGAATTGCAGTTCGTCGAGATCGAGCTGGACCCGGGCGAAAGCGCGGTCGCCGAGGCGGGGGCCTTCGTGTGGAAGGATGCCTCGATCGAGATGACCACCGTCTTCGGTGATGGGTCCGGCGGCAGTGATGGCGGGTTCATGGGCAAGCTGCTGGGGGCGGGCAAGCGCCTCGTCACCGGTGAAAGCCTGTTCACCACCGTCTTCACCCATCGCGGATCGGGCAAGGCGCGGGTCGCCTTCGCCAGCCCGACGCCGGGGACGATCCTGCCGATCCGCCTCGCCGACCTGGGCGGCACGCTGATCTGCCAGAAGGACAGCTTCCTTGCGGCGGCGAAGGGCGTGTCGATCGGCGTCGCGTTCCAGCGGCGGATGATGACCGGGCTGTTCGGCGGCGAAGGCTTCATCATGCAGAAGCTGGAGGGCGATGGCTGGGTGTTCGTTCAGATGGGCGGCACGCTGGTGGAGCGCGAGCTTGCCCCCGGCGAGCAATTGCACGTCGATACCGGCTGCCTTGCCGCGTTCACGCCCTCGGTCGATTTCGACCTGGAGATGGTGCGCGGCGTGAAGAGCATGATCTTCGGCGGCGAGGGCATGTTCTATGCGCGGCTGACCGGGCCGGGGAAAGTGTGGGTCCAGTCGCTGCCCTTCGCGCGGCTTGCGGGCCGGATGATGGCCGCAGCGCAGGGCGGCGGCGGCAACCGTGGCGAAGGATCGGCGCTGGGCGGGTTTGGCGATTTCATCGGCGGCAATCGCTAGCCGCGCAACCGGGGCGGCGACCGGCGTCGCCCCGCGATTTTCGGGAGGTAGCCATGCTGGATCATGTGAGCATTGCGGTGGGCGACATGCGGCGCTCGCTTGCCTTCTATGACAAGGCGCTGGCGCCGCTCGGCATCACGCGGGTCATGGTGCAGGGCGGCAGCGAAGAGTTGCCCGACCAGGTGGGCTATGGCGTCGGACCCAAGCCGTTCCTGTGGATCGCCAAGGGACGGGCGATCAGCGGCGCCATCCATATCGCGGTTGCGGCCCCCGACCGGGCCAGCGTTGACGCCTTTCACGCGGCGGCGCTGGCGGCCGGCGGGCAGGACAATGGCGCGCCCGGCCTGCGGCCCCATTACCATCCGGGCTATTACGCTGCCTTCGTGCTCGATCCCGACGGGTGCAATCTGGAGGCCGTCCACCACAGTTTCTGAGGCGTGGCGGGCGGCCCCCGATGCTCAGCCGGCGGCGGCGTCGATCACCGCGGCGGTCATGCGCGAGAGGCAGATGAGCTTGCCCGCATCATCCTCGATCCGGATCGTCCACACCTGAGTCGTGCGGCCGAGCTGCTCCGCCTTTGCGGTGGCGTGGACATAGCCGTCGCGCGCGGCGCGCACGTGATTGGCGTTGATGTCGAGCCCGACGGTCACCTTGCCGTCGGGCACGACCATCGCGCCGGCGACCGACGCCACCGTTTCGGCCAGCACCACCGAGGCGCCGCCGTGGAGGCGGCCGAAGGGCTGATGCACCTTCTTGCCCACCGGCATCCGCGCGCGCAGCCAATCGTCACCGTGATCGGTGAACTCGATCTCCAGCAGCCCGGGAAGGACGCCCTCCCCCAATGTGTTGAGCTGCGCCAGGTCGATCGGGCGGGTCCAGATCGCCATCAGTAGGACCGTCCGATCAGCACACGCTCGACCGCCGGGCCGCCGGTGAAGATGCAAGGCGCGCCGGGGTGGCCGGTCTGTCCCATCGGTGCGTTGCGGATGGTGAGCTTCAGCGCCTTCAGCCGCTCGACCACCTTGTCGAGTTCGGCGCCGGTCGGGCGCGACCAAGCGACGTCGGCCCAGCCGGGTTTCGCCGCGCTGTCGGCGAACATCGCCTCGACGCCGGCCCAGTCGTCGACGGGGCTGATGCTGGCCTTCAGCCGCTCGGACGCCTCCTTGTGGAGCGCGACCTGGATATCCTCGAGCATTGCGCCGGCCTGTTCGACGAACGTGTCCCGCGTGACGATCGCGCTGTCGAGCTTGCCATCCTCGCGATAAAGGCGGTCGCGACGGACGACCGAGACGTTGCCGCCGGCCATGTCGCGTGGGCCGACCTCGACAATGATCGGGGCGCCCTTCTTCACCCAGCCCCAACGCTTCGTCGCGGCCTTGGCGGGCTTCAGGTCGAGCAGCGCGCGGACCGGCTCGCCGAGCGCGGTCTGCTTCGCCAGCGACGCCTGCAGCGCCTTGCAATAATCGACCAGCTCCGCGTCCTCCGGCTTGTCGCGCAGCATGGGGACGATCACGATCTGCCACGGCGCGATGCGCGGCGGCACGCGCAGGCCATCGTCGTCGCCATGCACCATGATGACGCCGCCGATCATTCGGGTCGAGACGCCCCAGCTGGTGGTGTTGGCGAACTCAAGCTCGCCATTCGCATTCTGGAAGCGGATGTTCTGCGCATGGGCGAAATTGGTGCCGAGGAAGTGGCTGGTGCCCGCCTGGAGCGCCTTGCCGTCCTGCATCATCGCCTCGATCGAATAGGTCGCGACGGCGCCGGGGAAACGCTCATTCTCCGGCTTCTCGCCAGCGACGACCGGGAGCGCGAGGCAGTTTTCGGCGAAGTCGCGATAGACCTCGAGCATCTTCAGCGTCTCGTCACGCGCCTCGTCGGCGGTGGCGTGGGCGGTGTGCCCTTCCTGCCAGAGGAATTCGCTGGTGCGCAGGAACATGCGGGTGCGCATTTCCCAGCGGACGACATTGGCCCATTGGTTGATGAGCACCGGGAGATCGCGCCACGACTGGACCCAGCGGGAGAATGCGGTGCCGATCACCGTTTCGCTGGTCGGGCGGACGACCAGCGGCTCCTCCAGCTTGGCCTCGGGATCGGGGGTCAGGCCGCCCTTGCCATCGGCGACGAGGCGGTGGTGGGTGACGACCGCCATCTCCTTCGCGAAGCCTTCGACATGCTCGGCCTCCTTCTCGAAATAGGAGAGCGGGATGAACAGCGGGAAATAGCAATTTTCATGGCCGGTCGCCTTGATGCGATCGTCGAGCAGGCGCTGGATGCGTTCCCAGATGCCATAGCCCCATGGCCGGATGACCATGCAGCCGCGCACGCCCGATTCCTCGGCGAGGTCGGCTTCCGAAATGACGGCCTGGTACCAGGCGGCGAAATCCGCCTCGCGCGTGACGGGGAGTGCATGCTTGATCATTAGGCGCGGATAGCGGCGGTTGGCGCCATGTGCCAGATAGGACGTCTGCTGCCATCCACTGGCTAACCGAAGAGCCGAGGATCTCCCGGAGGCGGCACGGTGACCACTCCAGCTATCATGTGCGCGCGGAAGAACCGCAGTCGGCCGCGATCCTGGTAATCGGCTTCGTGAACCATCCAACCTAGGTCCCGCGTCTCGTTGATGGGCACTCCCTCTTCCGGCGCGGCATCCTCCAGCAATCGTATTTCGCCTGGATACGCCTCTCCTCCTAAGAAAACTGATGCGCCGCTTCGAACTTGACGCCTGAACATCCCTCTATGGCGTTCCGGTTCGTCCAAGGGTCCAGCCTTGGCCGTCAGATCAAAATGGGCGTCGATGAGATAACCGACATCGCGCAAGATGATGGAGCGACGGCGAAGGTGCTCATCTGCAGAGGTGCGGTACTCGCAAACACAGATCGGACGAAGAATGCTGATCGCGTTGATGCCCCAGCGAATTGCCGGTCGCCAATGTACACGATCTAGAACGCCTCGCGTGGCCGAAGGCGTCAGAACGTCGTAGGTGACTTCGTCGCGACGAAACTCCGGTCTTGGAAAACACGCGCTTTCCGCTGTCAGTAACACGCGAACGGCCGTCAGATTCGCCATACGTTCCTTGTATGTTCATATTCGGCAATCGCAAATGGGTGGTTAGTCCGTTCTGGAGCAACATGACGTTGCGACGATTCCGATCCTTAATGGACCCATCTGGATAGCCGCACGGCTTTGATCAGGAGGGTGCTTTGGGCTCAATCAAGATTGCTATAACGGTCAGCGCAGACAGTCAGTTGGCGTATTCAATATGTGTCGCGGCCGGCCCGCAGCCCTCACCCGCTCCAGTCGACGCTCGCAGGACTAGTCACGCTACGCCGAAACCAAAATCCTGCGGTTGCTGGCGGCAATAGAGTTTTCCTAAACAACGATCGTCGCATATGCGCGGGCGCAATGCCCGCGGCCCCTGAGTCTCTTTCAAACGCCATCGGCCTGCGCCTAATTTCTGTTGCGCTCTTTGCGACGATGAACGTCGTGATCAAGCTGGCAGAAGCCGAAGGGGCGGGTCTGGGCGAGATCCTGTTCTGGCGGCAGTTCGGAGCGGCACTGCTGGTTGCGGCGATTGTCGGCACGGGGCCGGGATTCGCCTCGCTCAAGACGCAGCGATTTGGTGCGCATGTGCTGCGCTGCGTGATCGGGCTGACCGCGATGTCGCTCACGTTCTGGACGTTGCTGCTGCTGCCGCTGGCCGAGGCGACGACGCTGGGGTTCTCCATGCCGATCTTCGCGACGATGCTGGGCGCATTGTTGCTGCACGAGGCGACCGGGTGGCGGCGCTGGGCGGCGGTGCTGACGGGGTTCATCGGCGTGCTGATCGTGACGCAGCCAGGCGACGGGCATATTCCGCCGCTGGGGATCATGACCGGGCTGGGCGCGGCGTTCTGCACCGCCTGTATCTCGATCCTGCTGCGGACCATCGGCAAGACCGAATCGGGGCTGACCACCGTCTTCTGGTTTTCCAGCCTGTCGCTGGTGCCGCTATCACTGGTCTATGCCGTGTCGGTGAAGGCGCATCCGCCGCTGGTATGGGTGCTGCTCCTCGCCATCGGCCTGCTCGGCGGCGTGGCGCAGATCGCGATGACGCGGTCGTTGCAGCTGGGCGATGTCAGCCTGGTGGTACCGATGGATTATACTGCGCTGCTCTGGGCGACGCTGTTCGGGTGGGTGGTGTTCGGGATGCTGCCGGTGCCGAGCACCTGGCTGGGCGCGCCGGTGATCATTGCATCGGGCCTCTACATTGTGTGGCGCGAGCATGTGCGGCGGCGGAAGGAGACAAAGGGCGCGATTTCGATGGAGTGACCGCTTGCGAGGACCGCAATGATCGGACACCTAGCCTGACATGCCCTTCCTTGCCCCGCTCGCCCTCGTTGCCGCTGCCACCGCTCCCGCCCCTGCCGCTACCGCCGCCGATGCCGCCTTCGACGCGATCTGGCGCGCGGAATGGGCGTGGCGACAAAGCGAAGGCCTGGCGGATGCCGGGCCGGGCGTGGTCGATGACCGGCTGCCCGACGTTTCAGCGGCAGCGCATGCGAAGCGCCTCGCCTATTGGAAAGGGATTCTGGCAAAGCTCGACGTGGTCGACACCAAGCGGCTGTCGCCCGACACGCTGATCGACTGGCAGGTCTATCGCGCGCAGATCGCCGCGCTGATCGACGAGGAGCAGTTCCGCGAGTGGGAAAAGCCGCTGAACGGCGACAGCGCGTTCTGGAGCGACCTGCATTATACCGCGCGTGGCAGCTTCGCCGGGGGCGAGAAGGATTATCGCCGATACCTGAGCTGGCTGCGCACCATGCCGCGGTACCTGGAGCAGCAGACCGACAATATGCGGCTGGGCCTGAAGCGCGGCTTCACCCCGCCCGCCGTCATCATGCAGGGCCGTGACAAGGCGGTGGAGACGATCGCGACGGCGACCGACCCGACGACGGTGGTCTATTACGAGCCCTTCGCCAAACTGCCGGCGTGGATGCCGGCGGATCGGCGCGCCGCGTTGCAGGCCGAAGCGCGCGCGATCATCGCCGAGCAGATCGTACCCGCGCACAAGACGCTGCTGACGTTCCTGCGCGGCGAATATTTCCCGGGCATGACGAACGAGCTGGCGGCGACGCGTTATGACAATGGCGCGGATTATTACCGCAGCCGGATCCGGGCCTTCACCACGCTGGACATGACGCCCGACGCGATTCACGCGCTGGGGCTGGCCGAGATCGCCAAGATCCGCGGCGAGATGGAGCAGGTGAAGAAGGATGCGAAGTTCGACGGCGACCTGCCGGCGTTCCTGAAGGTCCTGCGCACCGACCCGCAATTCTACCCCAAGACCGCCGACGAGCTGATGAAGGAGGCGGCGTGGCACGCCAAGCGTTTCGACGCGATGGCGGGCAAGTGGTTCGGCCGGCTGCCGCGGCAGCGGTTCGCGATCATCGAGGTTCCGCCCGACATCGCCCCCTTCTACACCGCGGGGCGCGGCGGGCCGGGCACGTATCTGGTCAACACCTATGACCTGCCATCGCGACCGCTGTTCCAGCTCCCGGCGCTGACGCTGCATGAAAGCGCGCCGGGGCATGCATTCCAGATGCCGCTGTCGATCGAGAATACGACGCTGAAGCCGTTCCGGCGCAACAGCTATATCTCGGCATTCGGCGAAGGCTGGGCGCTGTATACCGAGCGGCTGGGCGACGAGATGGGCTTCTATCGCACGCCCTATGAGCGGTTCGGCATGTTGTCGTACCAGGCGTGGCGGGCGGCGCGGCTGGTGATCGACACCGGCATTCACGCCAAGGGATGGACCCGCGCCCAGGCGCTGCAATATTTCCGTGAGAATACCGCGCTGAGCGAGCATGAGATCACCACCGAGGTGGATCGGTACATCGGCTGGCCGGCGCAGGCGCTGAGCTACTACCTCGGGCAGCTCGCCATCCAGCGGACTCGGACCAAGGCGGAGAAGGCACTTGGCGACAAGTTCGACATCCGCAACTTCCACGACATGGTGCTGAGCCTGGGCAGCGTGCCGATCCCGGTGCTGGAAGCGCGCGTCGACCGGTTCATCGCGGAAGGCGGCCCCTCCCCCTATTCCCAGGACGACGCGCCGGTCAGCTGACGAGCAGGCCGAGCCAGGCGAGGTCGAGCAGCAGCGCCGCGGCCAGGACGAGGCTCCATCGATGGGTCGACCGGCCCGTCGATGTGCGCCAGGCCATGACGGTCGCACCGGCGAGGGCACCGACCGCCAGCGCGCTGGGTAGCATGGGTACCAGCCTGATGAGGCCCGGCCGGGCGCCGTCGTCCAGCACGGTCAGATGATAGACGTCGAACCAGAAGGTGACGATCACGATCGCCGCCAGCACCACGAGCGCGGCACCGCCGACGAGGCCGAACAGCCCCGCCAGCGCTGCGCGCGCCCACATTATTCGGCGGCCTCGCTCGTCAGCACCGGCTCCTTCCACACGAGCTTCGGCTTGCGCGCGGCTAGCGTTTCATCGAGGCGGCTGCGCGGCGCGAAGTGCGGCGCGGTCTTGAGGCTGGCGTCGCCCGCCTTCGCGCGCTCTGCCACCGAGCGCAGCGCACCGATGAACTGATCGAGCGCGGCCTTTGACTCCGTTTCCGTCGGCTCGACCAGCATCGCGCCATGGACGACCAGCGGGAAATACATGGTCATCGGATGGAAGCCCTCGTCGATCAGCGCCTTGGCAACGTCGATCGTCGAGAAGCCCTCAGGGAAGCCTTCGTCGGAGAAGATCGCCTCGTGCATGCACGGGCCGGAGAAGGCGAACGGCGCGTCGAGCGTGTCCTCAAGGCTGCGCAGGACGTAGTTCGCGTTGAGCACCGCGTCTTCGGCGACCTGACGCAGACCATCGGCGCCGTGGCTGAGGATGTAGGTGAGAGCGCGGGTGAACATGCCCATCTGGCCGTGGAAGGCCGTCATGCGGCCGAAGCTGTGGAGCTTGCCGCCGAAATGCTCGGCCGAGAATTCCTCCGCACGCTCCTCCTCGATGAGGTGGATGTGACCGTCCTTGGTGCGCGCGGTGTAGGGCAAAGGTGCGAAGGGGCTGAGCGCCTCCGACAGCACGGTCGGGCCCGAGCCCGGGCCGCCGCCGCCGTGGGGGGTGGAGAAGGTCTTGTGCAGGTTGATGTGCATCGCGTCGACGCCAAGGTCGCCCGGACGAACCCGGCCGACGATGGCGTTGAAGTTCGCACCGTCGCAATAAACATACGCGCCCGCCGCATGGACCGCGTCCGAAATCGCCTTCAGATCACGCTCGAACAGGCCGCAGGTGTTCGGATTGGTGATCATCACCGCCGCGACGTCCGGCCCGAGCCGCGCCTTCAGCGCCTCGGTGTCGACGCGCCCCTCGGCGGTGGCGGGAATGTCCTCGACGCTGAAGCCGGCGAACGCCGCGGTCGCGGGGTTGGTGCCGTGCGCGCTTTCGGGCACCAGCACGACCTTGCGGTGACCCTCGCCGCGCTTTTCCAGCGCCGCCTTGATGCACAGGATGCCGCACAGCTCACCATGCGCGCCGGCCTTGGGGCTCATCGCGACGCCATGCATGCCGGTCAGCTCGATCAGCCACATGGCGAGTTCGTTGATGACGCCGAGCGCGCCCTGCACCGTATCGACCGGCTGGAGGGGGTGAACGTCGGCAAAGCCCGGCAGCCGCGCCATCTTCTCGTTCAGGCGCGGATTGTGCTTCATCGTGCACGAGCCGAGCGGGAACAGGCCGAGATCGATGGCGTAATTTTGCCGGCTGAGGCGCGTGTAATGCCGCACCGTCTCCGGCTCGCTGAGGCCGGGCAGGCCGATCGTCGCGGTGCGCGCGAGATTGCCGAGGCGGCTCGTCGTGGTGACGGGCTCCGCCACTTCGACGCCGGTCGTATCGGTCGAACCGATCTCGAAGATCAGCGCTTCCTCAAGCATCAGCGCCTTGTTGCCGGTGAAGGTTGCCGAAGTTGCCGAGCCCTGCTCCGGGCTCGTCGGACGCCAGCCGCTCTGGTTCAAGGCCATGGAATCATTGCCCTTTCAGCGTCTCGACGACATTCGCCGACGACGATTGCAAAAAACGAATGTTGAGGAAGTTGAGGCGATAGCGCGTTTTTCTCCAACGCCGCGCCGGGGTGCTTTCGCGGGCGGCAGGCGGGAAAGGCAGATGATCAGCCATGTTCCGAGAGAACCACGACTTTTCCAACTTTTGAAGAGGGCTAGCATGGTCGCCTTCGCCCCTTCGCAACCCGGTGCGAGCCTGCGCATCATCTCCGCAGTTCGTGCCGAGCAGCGTCGAGGCACGGCCAGCGAGGGCGGCGCTTCGGGCACGTCCCTCGACTTCGCTCGAGACGAACGGAGGGGATTTGGTCCCCAAGGGATGCCTCGACGAGGTCACGCCAGCGCTGCTTCGAGCGCGGTGGCCAGCGCTTCCACGTCCTCTGCCGTCGTCGTTTCGGTGACGGCGACGACGAGGCCGTTCTGCAACGCCGCTTCACCCGGATAGAGCCGGCCGAGCGACACGCCGGCAAGGATTCCCTGATCGGCAAGGGCACGAACGATCGGGCGCGCCTCATGCCCGAGATCGAGCGTGAATTCGTTGAAGAAGGTGTCGTTCACGAGGGTAACGCCTGGCACACGGGCGAGCCGTTCTGCCGCCGCGACGGCGCCCGCGTGATTCGTCGCTGCAAGCGCGCGCAGACCCGCCTCGCCCAGCAGCGTCATGTGGATCGAGAAGGCCAGCGCGCACAGGCCGGAGTTCGTGCAGATGTTGCTCGTCGCCTTCTCACGGCGGATGTGCTGCTCGCGCGTGGAGAGCGTCAGCACGAAGCCGCGGCGGCCGTCGGCGTCCACCGTCTCGCCACACAATCGGCCGGGCATCTGGCGGACATATTTGTCCTTGCAGCCGAACAGGCCCACGTAGGGCCCGCCGAACTGAAGCCCGACGCCGATCGACTGGCCCTCGCCGACCACGATATCGGCGTCCATCTCACCCGGCGACTTGATCGCGCCGAGTGCCACCGGCTCGGTGACGACGGCGATCAGCAGCGCCTTCTTCGCGTGGCACGCGTCCGCCAGCGGCTGAAGATCGGTGATGCGGCCGAGGATGTCGGGGTACTGCACGACGACGCAACTGGTGTCGTCATCGATGCTGGCGATCAGCGCGTCGACGTCCGTCTCTGCGGTCAGTGCAGGGACCGAGGTTTCGAGCGAGTCGCCGGTGTATTTCGCCATCGTCCTGGCGACGGAGACGTAATGCGGGTGGAGACCGCCCGACAGGATCGCCTTGGCGCGCTTGGTGATGCGACGCGCCATGCCGATCGCTTCCCAGCAGGCGGTCGAGCCGTCGTACATCGATGCATTGGCCACATCGGTCCCCAGCAGGCGCGCGACCTGCGTCTGGAACTCGAACAGCATCTGCAGCGTGCCCTGCGCGATTTCCGGCTGGTAGGGCGTGTAGGCGGTCAGGAACTCGCCGCGCTGGATCAGGTGATCGACGCTGGCGGGGACGTGATGGCGGTACGCGCCGCAGCCGAGAAAGAACGGCGCCTCGCCGGCGGACAGATTCTGCCGCGCGAGCTTCGTCATGTGGCGTTCGACCGCCAGTTCGCTGGCGTGCGCGGGAAGGTTCGCGATCGGGCCGGAAAGGCGCGCGGATTCGGGCACGTCGACGAACAGGTCGTCGATCGAGCCGGCACCGATGACGGCGAGCATCTCGCGGCGGTCATGGTCGGTAAGCGGTAGGTAGCGCATTCGATACACTCCTCCCCTCCCACCAGCGGGAGGGGCTGACAGGGTGTGTCACCCTCACGCGGCACAGCGCCGGCGGAGAGACCCCACCCCAACCCCTCCCCTGAAGGAGAGGGGCTAGTTGCCAATCACAGCTTCGCGACGAAGGCCTGGTAGGCGGCTTCGTCCATCAGGCCGTCGAGCTGCGACGCGTCGGACAGGGTCAGCTTGAAGAACCAGCCCTCGCCTTCCGGATCGGTGTTCACCAGGCCCGGCTCGTCAGCGAGCGCGGCGTTGCCTTCGATCACGGAGCCCGAGACCGGCGAATAGACGTCGCTGGCGGCCTTCACGCTTTCGACCACGGCTGCCTCGTCACCCTTGACGAGCGACTTGCCGGCTTCCGGCACGTCGACGAACACGATGTCGCCAAGCTGGCCCTGCGCATAATCCGAGATGCCGACCGAGCCGACATCACCGTCGACGTCGATCCACTCATGATCCTCGGTGAAATAACGGCTCATCTTACTTCGCTCCTCGGACATAGCGGTGGGGGACGAATGGCATGGGAGTAACGGTGGCGGCGTGGACCTTGCCACGCTGCGAAAGCTGGATGCGGGTGCCCGGCGTCGCCATCGCGAGCGGAACGTACGCCATGGCGATCGGTGCCCCGACGCTGGGAGCGAAGCCGCCGGACGTGACGTTGCCGACGGTGCTGCCGTCTTCATCGAGCACGGTGGCGCCCTCGCGCACCGGCTGGCGCCCTTCCACCAGCAGGCCGACCCGCTTGGTGACGGGGCCGTTCTCGCGCTCGGCCAGGATGCGCTCGGCACCGGGGAAGCCGCCTTCCTCGCGACGGCGCTTGAACAGCGCGAAACCGAGGTCCGCCATCACCGGGGTGATCTCCGGCGAGAGGTCATGACCGTAGAGCGGGAGCCCAGCCTCGAGGCGCAGCGAATCGCGTGCGCCAAGGCCGATCGGCTTCACTTCGGGCTGTTCGAGCAGCGCATCGGCGAACGCCCCGACGCCCTCCGCCGGGATCGAGATCTCGAAGCCATCCTCGCCGGTATAACCCGAGCGGCTGATCCACAGATCATGCCCCTCCCAGGTGAAAAGCGCGGCCTGCATGAACACCAAAGCATCGACGCCCGGCACCAGCCGCACCAGCGCATCCACTGCCTTGGGGCCCTGCAGCGCCAAGAGCGCATGGTCCTCCATCAGGTTCAGCGTGATGTCGTCCGGCAGATGATCGAGCATGTGCGCGATGTCGTCGTACTTGGTCGCGCCGTTGACGACCATGTAGATGCGCTCGCCATCCTCGTCGGCCGGCAGGCGCGTCAGCATCAGATCGTCGAGGATGCCGCCGCCCTCGTCGAGCAGCAACGAATAGCGTGCGCGATTGAGCGCGAGGCCGGCGATGTCGGCGGGCATCATCGCCTCGAGCGCGGGCACCAGCCCCTCGCCGCGGAAGGTGATCTGCCCCATGTGGCTGACATCGAACAGGCCGGCGCTTTCGCGCGTCCACAGATGCTCGGCCATGATGCCTTCGTACTGCACGGGCATCCAATAGCCAGCGAACTCGACCATCCGGCCGCCGCGCGCACGATGCCAGCCGTCGAGCGGCAGCGTCATGGTTTCGATGATTACGTCTTCGTCGTCGTGATCGCTCATCGCGGATCGTCCGTCTTCAAGGGCGATCGTCCGCCATTGCTGGCGAAACGAACCGAACCCCCTCTGTCACGGAACCTGAGAGCTTTCGCACGAGGACGCGCCCGTGCTTACACCTTCGGTGGGCCACGCCGCTGGCGGGGCCGCTTTCCAGAGCGTCGATGGGTGTGCGCGGTCCCTGCTGCCTGAGAGATTCCGGGGTGGTTGCTCCTTCGGCGGCGGATCGTGCCTGAAAGGCCATCCGCGCTCTCCCGCGCGCCCACGCCGGTTGCCCGGCATCGACAATTGCGCCTGTGGCGGGGCGCGGGGGGCGAGTCAATCGCCCATGATCGCGGCCCGTCTCAGCGCTGTGCGTTGTAGCGCAGTTGCTCTTCGGTGAGCTGGAAACCGACCAGCGCCTCGAAGCTGGCGGAGAGCACCGCCTGGCGCACGTCCGGCGCCGACAGCGGATCGATCGCGGCATCCTCGTCACCCGCCTTGCGCTTGCGCGTCAGGCGTTCGCGGACGGAGTCCGGCAGCGTCGCGGCGGCGCGGCTGACGCTGGCACTGGCCTGCGCGCTGGTGCTGGCGATCGCCTGGCCGGCATCGAAGTGCACCGTGACCTGACCGACGCGCTTCGCCACCACCTGCGTGCCGCCGCGAACGATGGTGATGAAATAGGGCAGCGTCACATCACGCGCGGCATCGGCACGGGCGCGGCGGGCGCGCACGTCGAAGGTGACGGTGCTGGTGACGTCCGCGCCGACGTCATTGCAGGTGCCGCGCACGTTGGTGATCAGCGCGGAAACGTCGATCGCGCTGGCGTCGCGGCTCGCCGGGGGATCGAACAGCGTGATGTCGCCCGTGCCGGCCGGCACGCCCACCACCGGGCAGACCGAGCGGACCGAACTGATGCCGACACCGCCATCGACGAGAATGTCCCCGCTCTTGGCGCAACCGCCGGCAAGCAGGAGCAGGGCGATGGGAGCGGCGGTGATGCGGAAGGACACGTGGCGGACACCTTATACGATACGGCCGCGCTCATAACCGCCTTCCGTGCGGGCAGGCAATCGCGTAAGCGCGGGAGCATGACCGACAAGCCTGTGCTCGAACTGCTGATCGCCGCGCCGCGCGGCTTCTGCGCCGGGGTGGACCGCGCGATCCGCATCGTCGAACTCGCGATCGAGAAGCACGGCGCGCCCGTCTATGTCCGGCACGAGATCGTCCACAACAAGTTCGTTGTCGACACGCTGAAGGCGAAGGGCGCGGTGTTCGTCGAGGAGCTGGACGAGGTGCCCGATGGCGCGCCGGTCGTCTTCTCGGCGCATGGCGTGCCCAAGTCCGTCCCGGCCAATGCCGAGGCGCGCGGGCTGGAGTATCTCGACGCCACCTGCCCGCTGGTGTCGAAGGTGCATCGCCAGGCGGAACGGCTGGTCGCCGCGGGGCGCCACATCCTGTTCATCGGCCACGCCGGCCACCCGGAGGTGATCGGGACGTTCGGCCAGGTGCCCCAGGGTGCGATGACGCTAGTGGAGGATCTGGCGGATGCCGAGAGCATCCAGCCGGCGGATCCCGACAATCTCGCGTTCCTCACGCAGACCACGCTTTCGGTGGACGACACGTCGGAGATGGTGCGCACGCTGCAGCGCCGCTTCCCCAGCATCCAGGCGCCGCGCGGCGAAGACATCTGTTATGCGACGTCGAACCGCCAGGCGGCGGTGAAGGCGATCGCGAGCGCGTGTGACGCCGTGCTGGTGATCGGGGCGCCCAATTCGTCGAACTCCCTTCGTTTGGTCGAGGTGGCCGAACGCGAGGGCGTGCGCGCGGCGCTGATCCAGCGGGCGAGCGATCTCGACTGGGCGTTCCTCGACGGCGTCGGCACGCTGGGGCTGACGGCGGGCGCGTCCGCGCCGGAGCTGCTGGTGCGCGAGCTCGTCGAGCGGCTGTCGACCCGCTACGAGGTGAGCGAGCGCGAGGAGGAGACGACGCGCGAGACGATCGCCTTCAAGCTGCCGCGCGCGCTGGAAGAGGCGGCCTGAGCCGCCGTCGGGGCACAAGACAATATCGGTAAAGGGAGACGCCGGCCTCGCGCGGGCGTGACGGGTGAATGGCGGTCTACACGCATGTCTCGGCGGAAGCGCTCGCCGATTTCCTCCGGCGCTACGACGTGGGCGAGCTCGTCTCCGCCAAGGGCATCGCGGAGGGCGTGGAGAACTCCAACTACCTCGTCGACACGACTCGCGGTCGCTTCATTTTGACCTTGTATGAAAAGCGCGTGGCGGCGGATGACCTGCCGTTCTTCATGGCGCTGCTCGATCATCTCGACGCAAAGGGCCTGCCGGTGCCACCCGCGATCAAGGATCGCGAGGGACAAGAGATCCAGGAGTTGGAGGGTCGCCCGGCCTGCCTGATCAAGTTCCTGTCAGGCGTTTCGCTGTCGCACCCCACCCCGGCACAGGCGCTGTCTGCCGGCGACGCGATGGGCGCGATGCACCGCGCCGTCGCCGATTTCCCGGAGACGCGCGAGAATTCTATGGGCGTCTCGACGTGGCAGCCGCTGTTCGAGCGCTGCGGCCGCAGCCTGGATGAAATCGCGCCCGGCCTCTATGACCGGCTCGGCCGCGCGCTGGACGATGTGCTGGCGCAATGGCGCCCCAAAGCGTTCGATCAGGGCGCGATCCATGCCGATCTCTTCCCCGACAACGTCCTGATGCTGGGCGACCGGGTGACGGGGCTGATCGATTTCTACTTCGCCTGCACCGATATTCGCGTCTACGACCTGGCGGTGATGCACAGCGCCTGGTCGTTCGATTTGCACGGCCGCGCCTTCGATGCCGCGATCGGCGACGCGCTGATCCAAGGTTATGAGCGCCACTATACGCTCTCGGACTTCGAGCGGGCGCAGTTCGCCACGCTGGCGAGCGGGGCGTGCATCCGCTTTGCGCTGTCGCGCGCTTGGGACTGGCTCAACACGCCGGCCGACGCGCTGGTGATGCGCAAAGACCCCCTCGCTTATGTCCGCCGGCTCGACCATTACCGCGCCGCATGAGCGAATTACCCAAGGTCGAAGCCTTCACTGACGGCGCGTGCAAAGGAAATCCCGGTCCCGGTGGCTGGGGCGTAGTGCTGCGCATGGGCGAGCACGAAAAGGAACTGTCTGGCGGCGAGCCCGTCACCACCAACAACCGAATGGAACTGACCGCCGCGATCGAGGCGCTGAAGGCGTTCACCCGCCCCTGCAACGTCACGCTCTACACCGACAGCCGGTATGTCATGGACGGGCTGACGAAATGGATCCACGGCTGGCGCCGCAACGGCTGGAAGACGGCCGACAAGAAGCCGGTAAAGAACGTGGAGCTGTGGCAAGCGCTGGTCGAGGCGGCCGATCGCCATCAGGTGCAATGGCAATGGGTGAAGGGCCACGCCGGCCACCCCGAGAACGAGCGCGCCGACAAGCTGGCGAGCGACGCAGCGATGGCCGCAGGAAAGCGCGCCTGACAGGACCAGCGCGGCGTTCGGGCCGCGCCGACCCGTTCACAGCGTCAGAATCGTCCGGGCGAATAGCGGGCGATATCGAATCCGAGCTCCGGCTCCTCGCCCATCAGCAGGGCCGCGCCGATCATTGCCGCGGCCGGCGCGGTCTGGATGCCGAAGCCGCCCTGCCCCGCGAACCAGAAGAAGCCTGAGGTGCGTGGATCGAAGCCGTAAACCGGCAGGCGATCAGGCGCGAAACTGCGCAGGCCGGCCCATTTGCGCTCCACCTGCGTGACGCGCCAGTCGACGAGATGCTCCAGCCGATCGATGGCGATGGCGACGTCGAGTTCCTCGGGCTGTGCGTCGCAGGGATCGCATGGCGTTTCGTCATGCGGGCTGAGCCACAGGCGGCCGCCGGCCTCCGGCTTGAAGTAGAAGTCACCGCCGAGATGCGCGACGTGCGGGATCGCCGGCGTCGACGGCGGATCGGTCTGCAGCTGAACGAGCGTCCGGCGATACGGCTGGATGCCGAGCGGTGCCGCGCCCGCGATGGCCGCCACGGCATCGGCCCAGGCACCGGCGGCATCGACCAGGATCTCGGCCTCGAACTCACCCGCACGGGTTTCGATGCGCCACTGCGCGCCGTGCCGGGTCGCCGCCTTGAGCGACGCGCCGAGCACCAGCGTGGCGCCCGCCCGCCGCGCACGGGCCAGCGCATCGGCGTGAAGCGCGGCCACGTCGATATAGGCGCAGCTGCGCTCCATCACGCCGATCGTCCAGCCCGGCCGCAGCCCGGACAGATAGTCGCGCGGGTCCACCCGCTCCAGATCGACGCCCGTTCCGGCGAATTCGGCGAGGAACGCTTCGGCGCGGCCCTCGTCCTTCGCCTCCCCGACATGGAGCGAACCAAGCGGCTCCAGGAAGCCGCCATGGCGCAACGGGGCACCGGAAAGCGACGTGAGCGGCTGGATGCCCGGGCCACCATAGGTTTCGGACCAGAAGGCGGCGGACCGCCCGGTCGCGTGATAGCCCGCGACATCCTCCGCCTCGAGCAGCAGGACACGGGCCCGGTCACCGAGTTCGGCGGCGAGCGTGGCGCCGGCAATCCCGGCGCCGACGATGGCGATATCGTAGGTCATGGTGCCTCGGCTGTAAGGAACGCATCGATTGCGGCAAGCGCCCGACCACGCACCGGATCAGCCTCACGCAGGATTTCGTGTGCCGACTCGCGGCCGAAGCGGACGAGTTGCGCATTGGGCAGCAGCCCCGCGACCCCGATCGCCGCCCGCGAATCGACCAGCCCATCCGCCTCCGCGACCAGCATCAGGATCGGGATAGCGAGCGTCGCGAGCCGAGGATCGGCGCGCTGCAGCCGGGTCGAAGCAAAGGCTTCCGCCAGCCAGGACCAGCTCGGCGGTCCGAGCTTGATCTCCGGCACCTGCTCGTACCAATATTGCTCGTCCTCGTAGCGACTGCGATCGCTGGTCAGCAGCTTCTGCCGATCGAGCCGCGCGCCGGGGCGCTCATGGCCTTTCCACGCCGGCCGTGCGGGATCGCCCAGTCCGCGCATCAAGCGCGCCAGCCGTTCGGCCATTCCCGCGCCGATCGGTGTCTTCAGCCCGAGCATCGGGGCGATCAGCACCGCGGCGGCCGGATCGATCGCCTGTTCCAGCATCGCGCGCAGCACGAGGTGCCCGCCCATCGAATGGCCCATCACCACGCGTGGGCCGTGCGCGTCCAGCGTTCGCCAGACGGCCGCGAGATCCGCGATCCACGGCGCAAAATCCGTGGCATGGCCGACATGCGGATCGGCGCTCAGTCGCCCCGAGCCGCCCTGCCCGCGCCAATCGAACGCAGTGATTGACCAGCCCGCTGCATGCCAATGCTCGAACGCCTCGAGATACTTCTCGATCACGTCACCGCGGCCGCCCTGGAACAGGATCGTGCCGCGGCCGGTGCCCGCCCAGTCGAAGCGGCGCAGCGGCCAGCCGTCCGCCGCCGCCCAGCGCGTGATCGCGGCTTCTGCCGGCAGCGCACGGCGGATCGGGCGTCCTGTCATCATGTCCATGCGCTGGTTACGGTTTGGCAAGCCATTCCGTCTACTGCCGTTCCTTCATGGGGTGGGACGTTCTTTCCTGGATGTTGCCGGCACTGCTGGTCCTGCTGCTCGTTTCGGCGGGCATCGAGGATGCGCGTACCCGCGAGATCGCCAATTGGAAAAACGCTGCGATCGCGCTGATGGCTCCGCTGTGGTGGGTTTCGATCGGGCTGGCGCCCTGGCCCGACATGGCGATCCAGATCGGCATAGCGACGGTGGTGCTGGCGCTGTTTTGCGTCGCCTTCCACTTCGGCCAGATGGGCGGCGGCGATGTGAAGCTGATCGCGGCGCTGGCGCTGTGGCTGCCGATCGCGCCGCTGATGCAGATGCTGCTGCTGATGTCAGTTCTCGGCGGGGCACTCACGCTGGTGATGCTAATAGAGCACAAGTTACGCAAAAATCCGCGAGCTCTAGAGATCCCATATGGCGTCGCAATCGCAATAGCCGCGCTGCTCGGCCTCCGCGAACCGCTTCTTAACCAATTCACGTAATCATATGCCGGCAACGAAAGAACAGCCCGCGCTGATGCGAAAGGCATGACAGGTCATGGATAGTCGGAAGGTCATCTTGCTGGTGGGTGCGCTGATCGTCGCCGCGATCACTGCATTCATGGCACGCACGCTGATCATGGGCAGCAGTGCCCCGATGGCGACCGCCATGCCGAACGAGGCGCAGCCGATCAACGGCCCGAAGGTGCTGGTCGCGACGCGCGCCCTGCCGGTCGGCACGATCATCGATCCCGGCTCCGTCAAGTTCCAGCCCTGGCCGCAGGAGCTCGTCGAGGGCGCCTATTTCCAGGAGCTGCCGGAATTCGACATGAAGACCGTGCTTGGCACGGTGGTGCGCAATCCGATCACCGCCGGCCAGCCGATCACCCAGGGCGCGCTGGTGAAGCCCGGCGATCGCGGCTTCCTGGCCGCGGCGCTAGGCCCAGGCATGCGCGCCGTGACGGTGCCGGTGTCGACCCAGTCGTCCGTCGCGGGCTTCGTCTTCCCGGGTGACCGCGTCGACCTGCTTCTGACCCAGGCGGTCGAGGGCGGCGGTGATGGCCCGCCGCTGAAGGCGGCGGAGACGATCATGCGCAACCTGCGCGTGCTGGCGACCGACCAGCGCACCAGCCAGGAGAAGGACGAGAACGGCAATACCGTCGTGCGCACCTTCTCGAACGTGACGATCGAGGCGACGCCCAAGATCGCCGAGCAGATTGCGGTAGCGCAGACACTCGGCTCGCTCTCGCTGTCGCTGCGCTCGATCGCGGACAATACCGCGGAACTGGAACAGGCGATCGCATCGGGTGACGTGAGGGTGCCGGAGGGCACCGATCCGAAGGCCGAGAAGGCGATGCTGCTTCAGCTCGCCACCGCCCCGCAGGCGGGCAACAGCACCTATGCCGTCGGCGCCGACGTGTCCCGCTTCCAGCGCCGCACGGTGCCGGGGAAGACCGAGCAGCCGGCGATGAACGGCCCGGTGATGGCGGGCGGCGCGCCCGGCGCGCCCTATCCCGGCGCGGCGGTGCGGGTGTCCGGCCCGGTGGTGCGGATCGCACGCGGAAATTCTGTGACCGAGGTTCCGGTCGGGGGGAAGAACTGAAGATGCGTATTCGCTCGACATCGATCGCCCGCTCGCTCGCGGTTGCGCTTGCCGCCGCCGCGGCGCTTGGCGCGCCGGCCGCGGCGCCCGCCCAGAGCGTCTCGGCCCGTCCGGAAACGCTGTCCGTCGCAACGGACCGCGGCCGCCTGATCACCCTGCCGCGCCCGATGAGCGACCTGTTCGTCGCCAACCCGGAGATCGCCGACGTGCAGGTGCGCTCGCCCACCCAGCTGTATGTCTTCGGCAAGAAGGCGGGCGAGACGACCGTGTCAGCCACGGCCAAGGGCGGCGCAGTGGTCTATGCCGCCACGGTTCGCGTGGGCAACAACTTCGACACGCTCGGCCAGATGCTGGCCATGGCGATGCCGGACGCAAACGTCACGACGACGACGATGAACGGCCTCGTGTTGCTGACCGGCACGGTCGCGAGCCCCGATGACGGCGCCGAGGCCGAACGGCTGGTGCAGGCATTCGTCGGCGAGGGCACGAAGGTGATCAGCCGGCTGCGCACCGCGACGCCGCTGCAGGTGAACCTGCAGGTGCGCTTCGCCGAGGTGAGCCGCAGCTTCGTGAAGAATATCGGCAGCAACTTCGCCACCGTCGACCAAACCGGAGGCTTCAAGTTCGGCCTGTCACGCGGCCGGTCCACCGGCCCTCAGTTTACGCCGGGCGGGCCGCTGGGCGTTGGCTTCACCGTGCCGCCAGTCGGCGGCTCGCTGGTGACTCAGGGTTCCAATGCCTCGACGGTCGGCCTTGCCGGCAAGCTGCTCGGCCTCGACGTACTCGGCGCGCTCGACCTGGGTGAACGCATCGGCCAGGTGACGAGCCTTGCCAACCCGAACCTCACCGCGCTGTCGGGCGAGACGGGCACGTTCCTTGCTGGCGGTGAGATCCCGATCCCGATCGCTCAGGGACTTGGCGGCGTCGGCGTCGAGTACAAGCAATATGGCGTGAGCCTGGCCTACACGCCGACGGTTCTGGCAGACGGGCGGATTTCGCTTCGCGTACGCCCGGAAGTGTCGCAGCTCGATTATTCGAACGCGGTGACGGTTGGTGGCGCGCAGGTGCCGGGGCTCACGACGCGGCGGACCGAGACCACGGTGGAGCTTGGTTCAGGCCAGAGCTTCATGATCGCCGGGCTGCTGCAGAACAACCACAACAACTCGATCGAGAAGACGCCGGGCATCGGTGACGTGCCTATCCTGGGTGCACTGTTCCGTTCGAACGGCTTCCAGCGCAACGAAACCGAGCTGGTGATCGTCATCACGCCGTATCTGGTGAAGCCGGTCAACGCGAACGACATCGTGCTGCCGACGGACGGCTACAAATCGCCGACCGACGTGGAGCGCGTGCTGCTGGGGCAGCTGAGCTCGGGCAAGTCGGGCGAGACCCGGCCGAAGCCGAGCATGGAAGCGCTGCCGCCGGCAGCACCGGCGGTCGGCGCGGTGGCGCCTGTCGCCCCGGTCCCGCTGCCCGGCACCGCGGCGCCCGCCGTTGCCGACGCCAAGGCGCCGCGCGATGCAGGCCGCAAGAGCGGCAAGAAGGGCGGCGGCTCTGCCCCTGCCCCCGGCTTCTCGATCAACTGATGATGACGGACGGGAACATCATGATGCTCAAGCGCTCGCTCCTCCTCGCCATCGCACCGGCCGTGCTGGCCGCCGGGTGCACGGGCACGCAGAACCGCGGGCTCGAATCGGTCCATCAGCCGGTCGTCTCGCGCGCCGATTATGCCTTTGACGTGGGCGCCGGGCCGAACGGCCTCGCGCCGGGCGAAGCACGCCGGCTGAGCGGCTGGATGTCGTCACTGCGCGTCGGCTACGGGGACCGGATCGCGGTCGACGATCCGTCGCGCGACCCGGCGACCCGGGCCGATGTTGCGGCCGCTGCTGCCCGTCATGGCCTGCTGGTGGCGGATGAGGCGCCGGTCACGGCGGCGCCGATCGCGCCCGGCACCGTCCGCGTCGTCGTCAGCCGCGCGCGTGCCTATGTGCCGGGCTGCCCCGACTATAGCCGCATGGCGCAGCCCGATTACGAAGCGCACACCTCGTCCAACCAGGGATGCGCGGTGAACAGCAACTTGGCCGCGATGGTCGCAAGGCCGACGGACCTTGTCCGCGGCGAAGGCAACGACGCCTACGATCCGGCGGTCGGCACGCGCGCGATCGACACCTTCCGCAAGGCGACGCCAACGGGCGGCGGCGGGACGACCGTGCGGTCGGAAGGCACCGGGGGAGGCCGCTAAGATGAATGCACCCTGGAAACCGGCTGGCGCCAGCAATCGCGAGCCTTTCGTCGCCTATGTCTGCGACGAAGCCACGGCGCAGGCGCTTCGCCCCGTCGCCAGCGAAATGGGCTGGTCGGCGGAGAAGGTGAACAAGGGCGGCCTGCGCAACGCGGTCCAGTCGCTCAGCGTCTCCGCCAGCCCGCAGATCCTGTTCGTTGACCTCGCCGAATCGGGCGATCCGCTGAACGACATCAACTCGCTTGCCGAGGTATGCGAGCCGGGGACGATCGTCATCGCCGCCGGCCAGGTCAACGACGTCCGCCTCTACCGTGACCTGATCGCGAGCGGCATCCAGGACTATCTGCTGAAGCCGCTCAGCCCCGAGGCGCTGCGCGACACCTTTGCGCATGCCCAGGCGATCCTGAACGCACCCAAGCATGTCGAGCCGACGACCGAACATCCGCATTGCGCGGTCGCGGTGATCGGCACCCGCGGCGGCGCCGGCGCATCGACCATCGCGACGTCGCTCGCATGGCTGGTCAGCGACAAGGAACGCCGCTCCACCGCCCTGCTCGATCTCGACGTTCATTTCGGCACGGGCGCGCTCGCGCTCGACCTCGAGCCCGGCCGTGGCCTGACCGACGCGATCGAGAACCCCAGCCGGATCGACGGTCTGTTCATCGAGCGCGCCATGGTGCGCGCTTCGGAGAATCTGGCCGTCCTGTCGGCCGAGGCGCCGATCACCTCGCCGATGGTGACGGATGGCAGCGCCTTTCATCAGCTGCAGGGCGAGATGCGCGCAGCATTCGAGGCAACGATCATCGATCTGCCGCGCTCGATGCTCGTCAACCACCCGCACCTCATCAATGACGTGCAAGCGGCGGTGATCGTCACCGAATTGACGCTGGCGGCAGCGCGCGACACGATCCGGATCCTCGCCTGGCTGCGCTCGAACGCGCCTGAAACGCAAGTGCTTCTGGTCGCCAACAAGGTGCAGCCCGGCACCCAGCTGGAGATCACGCGCAAGGACTTCGAGACGTCGATCGAACGCAAGATCGATTACGTCATCCCGTTCGACCAGAAGCTCGCGGCCCAGGCCGCGAAGCTAGGCAAGCCGTTCGCCGAAGCCGGCAAGACCTCCAAGACCGTCGCGCCGCTCGCCGATCTCGTCACCAAGCTCTGCGTGATCAGCGCGGAAGGCGAGACGGCGAAGGGCGCCGGCAAGGGACGCAAGGGCGGCAAGGGCACATCGCTGATCGGCAAGTTTGCCGATTTGAAGGGTTTGATGCCCAAGAAGCCCGCGAAGAACTGACCAGCCTCCGGCGCGCGCACCATGTGCGTGCCGGCCGCAACGGAGCACGGAACGCAAGATGCCGTTGATACCCATCATCACCGTGGCGGTCGGCGGGCTCATCGTGCTCGGGATGATTTACCTCGCCTTCGCTGGACCATCGGCCGAGCGCGCCGGCAATCGCCGCCTCGCCGAACTGCGTGAGCGGCATGCCGCCTCGCCCGGCGCGGTGATGGAGGCGCAGATGCGCCGCATCACCGGCCGTAGCGCGACCAAGGCGGACAAGGCGGCGATGCGTTTCCTGCCGCGCCCGGAGGAGCTTCAGAAGCGCCTCAACATGACGGGCAAGTCATGGACGGTGGGTCGCTATGGTGCGGCGACACTCGGCATCACGATCGGCGTCGCGCTGCTGCTGCTCGTCGTCGGCTTGCCATTCCTGATCGCGCTGTTCCTTGGCCTAGCGCTTGGTGCGGGCATCCCGCACTTCGTGGTCAGCTATTTCATCGGCAAGCGGATCAAGGAGTTCAACGCCAAGTTCCCGGATGCGATCGAACTGCTGGTGCGCGGCCTGCGTTCCGGCCTGCCGATCACCGAGACAATGGCGGTTGTCGGCAACGAAGTGCCCGGCCCCGTCGGCGAGGAATTCCGCTCGGTCGCGGACAAGATGAAGATCGGCCGGTCGATGGATGTGGCGCTGCAGGATACGGCGGACCGCCTCGGCACCCCGGAATTCCAGTTCTTCGTCATCACCATCGCGATCCAGCGCGAAACCGGCGGCAACCTCGCCGAAACGCTGCAGAACCTCGCCACCGTGCTGCGTCAGCGCGGCCAGATGAAGCTCAAGATCCGCGCGATGGCGTCGGAATCCAAGGCATCGGCCTATATCATCGGCTCGCTGCCTTTCATCGTCTTCGTGATGATCTGGTTCATCAACGGCGGCTATATGCAGACCTTCTTCACCGATCAGCGGCTGATGGTGGCTGGTGGCGGCGGGCTCATCTGGATGGGCATCGGCGCGTACATCATGGCCCAGATGATCAACTTCGAGATCTGACGCGATGGAACCGACCCAGGGACCGACGCTGCTTGGCGTCGACGTATTGTGGGTAGCGACGCTGCTCTCCGCCGTCGCCGCGTTCGCGGTGATGGTCGCCATCTATGCCGCGCTCAGCGTACGCGATCCCATGGCAAAGCGCGTGAAGGCGCTTAACGACCGCCGCGAGCAGCTGAAGGCGGGCATCACCGCCTCCACGAGCAAGCGCCGCGCGAAGCTGGTCCAGAAGAGCGCGAGCGCCGATCGCATCCGCGATTTCCTGGAATCGCTGAAGGTCCTGCAGGACAGCCAGCTGAAGGAAGCGCAGACCAAGCTGCTTCAGGCCGGCATCCGCAAGAAGGACTGGGCCGTCGGCGTGATCTTCGGCCGACTGGTGCTGCCCATCGTGCTCGGCGGCTTCATGGTGTTCCTGGTCTATGGCACCGACACCTTCGCCGACTGGACGCCGCTGAAGCGCTACGGCCTTGTCGCCGTCACCTTCCTGCTGAGCTACAAGGCACCGGATCTCTACCTCAAGAACAAGATCACCAAGCGTTCGGCGGCGATCCGCAAGGGCCTGCCCGATGCGCTCGACCTGCTGGTGATCTGCGCCGAGGCGGGGCTAACCGTGGACGCAGCCTTCCATCGCGTGGCGAAGGAACTGGGCAAGGCCTATCCCGAGCTTGGCGACGAATTCGCGCTGACCGCGATCGAGCTCGGTTTTCTTACCGACCGTCGCCATGCCTTTGAAAACTTCGCCAACCGCGTCGCGCTGGATGAAGTGCGGGGCATCGTCACCACGATGATCCAGACGGAGAAATACGGCACCCCGCTGGCCAGCGCGCTGCGCGTCCTGTCGGCCGAATTCCGCAACGAGCGCATGATGCGTGCGGAGGAAAAGGCCGCGCGGCTGCCCGCGATCATGACGGTGCCGCTGATCCTGTTCATCCTCCCCGTGCTGTTCGTCGTCATCCTGGGGCCCGCCGCCTGCTCGATCAGCGACGCCTTCATCGGCGGCAGCGCCTGAGCCTTCGGGAACGCGCAAACAGGAGCATCGTTGTCCTTCCGTAACAGGGAGGATCGCGATGCTCTTCACCACGCCCACACAATGGCTGGCACTCGCCGTGGCGCTGATCGCCGGATGGCTGTTCGGTCTGGCAAGTCACCCCGGCGGCCGCAAGTGGAAGCAGCGCTACGCCGACGAGCGTGACGTCCACGCCCGTACGCGCAAGGATCTCGAAGGCCGCGTCGTCGAGCAGGAAGCTCGGATCAAGGAACTGGAGCGCGAGAATGCGCGACTAGCGTCGGCGACGCCGGTCGCAGCCCCCACTGCTGCCCCGGTCGCCACCACCGCCGCAGATACGCGCGTCGTGCAGACCGAAACGGTGCGCGAACCCGTCGCTCCGCGAACGACGGTAGCGCAATCGGCCGCGCAGCCCGCGGGCATGACGCGCGCGCGCTGGTTCAACTGGACCAACCGGGTCGGGACGAACGGCTGACCGTTCGCCCCGCCGATCGGCTTAGCCCTTCGCCTTGAGCGCTGCCTGCGCCGCAGCGAGCCGGGCGATGGGCACGCGGTAGGGCGAGGCGGAGACGTAATCGAGGCCGACGCTTTCGCAGAAGGCGATCGACGCGGGATCGCCGCCATGTTCGCCGCAGATGCCGAGCTTCAGCCCGGGCTTCGTCGCCCGGCCACGCTCGGCCGCTAGCTTCACCAGTTCGCCCACGCCCTCGACGTCGATGCTGACGAACGGATCCTTGGCGTAGATCCCCTGCTCGACATAGGAGCCGAGGAAGCGGCCCGCGTCGTCACGGCTGACGCCGAGCGTCGTCTGCGTCAGGTCGTTGGTGCCGAACGAGAAGAATTCGCCAGCCTCGGCGATCTCGCCAGCCCGAAGCGCGGCGCGCGGCAGCTCGATCATCGTGCCGACGAGATAATCGACCGTCTTGCCGCGCTCCTCGAACACCGCCTTAGCGGTGCGGTCGACCACGGCCTTCATCAGCTCCAGCTCGCGCTTCGTGGCGACGAGCGGGATCATGACTTCCGGGATCGGCGCCTCACCCGATTTGTCCGCGACATCCAGCGCCGCCTCGAAGATCGCGCGGGCCTGCATCTCGTAGATCTCGGGGTAGGTGACGCCGAGGCGGCAGCCGCGGTGGCCGAGCATCGGGTTGAACTCGTGCAGCTCCGCCGCGCGGCGCTTCAGCGTCTCGACGTCAACGCCAGCCGCGGTCGCGACCTCGCTGAACTCCGCCTCCTCATGGGGCAGGAATTCGTGCAGCGGCGGATCGAGCAGCCGGACGGTGACCGGCAGGCCAGCCATCACCTCGAAGATCTCGGCGAAGTCGCTGCGCTGTTCCGGCAACAGCTTTTCGAGCGCGGCGCGCCGGCCGGCTTCGTCCTCCGCCAGGATCATCTGGCGAACGGCGGTGATGCGCGCGGCATCGAAGAACATGTGCTCCGTGCGGCACAGGCCGATACCCTCAGCGCCGAAATCGCGCGCCGTGCGGCAGTCGAGCGGCGTCTCGGCGTTTGCGCGCACCTTCAGGCGGCGAACCTCGTCGGCCCATTCCATCAGCGTGCCGAAGTCACCGGCCAGCTCCGGCTGGATGGTGGCGACTTCGCCCGCCATCACTTCGCCCGTCGCGCCGTCGATGGTGAGAAGATCACCCTCCCTCACCTCGCGGCCACCGACGCGCGCGATCTTCGCCTTGGCGTCGATCGACAGCGATCCGGCACCGGACACGCAAGGGCGACCCATGCCGCGTGCCACGACGGCGGCGTGGCTGGTCATGCCGCCCCGCGCGGTGAGGATGCCCTTCGCCGCGTGCATGCCATGGATGTCCTCCGGGCTGGTCTCGGTGCGCACCAGGATCACCGACTTGCCCTCGGCCGCCCAGGTCTCCGCGGTATCGGCGTCGAACACCGCCGCGCCGCTCGCCGCGCCGGGCGATGCGGGCAAGCCCTTGGTCAGCACGTCGCGCTTGGCAGCGGGATCGAGTGTCGGATGAAGAAGCTGATCGAGCGCCTGCGGATCGACCCGCGCAATCGCTTCCTCGCGGCTGATCAGCCCCTCGCCCGCCATGTCCACCGCGATCTTCAGCGCCGCCTTCGCGGTGCGCTTGCCCGAGCGCGTCTGGAGCATCCAGAGCTTGCCCTGCTGCACCGTGAACTCGATGTCCTGCATGTCGCGGTAATGCCGCTCCAGCCGGTCGAACACCGCGGCGAGCTCCGCATAGGCGGCAGGCATCGCCTCTTCCATGCTGAGCGGCTTGGCGCCCGCATCCTCACGCGCGGTCTTGGTCAGATATTGCGGCGTGCGGATGCCGGCGACGACGTCCTCGCCCTGCGCGTTGATCAGGAATTCGCCGTAATAGGCATTGTGGCCGGTCGACGGATCACGCGTGAAAGCGACGCCGGTGGCGGACGTTTCGCCCATGTTGCCGAACACCATCGCCTGCACGTTGACGGCGGTGCCCCAGCTGGCCGGAATGTCGTTCAGCCGGCGATAGACCTTGGCGCGATCGGACTGCCACGATCCGAACACCGCGCCGATCGCGCCCCACAGCTGATCATGCACGTCC
This sequence comes from Sphingomonas sp. 179-A 2A2 NHS, assembly GCF_045371305.1. Taxonomy (NCBI): domain Bacteria; kingdom Pseudomonadati; phylum Pseudomonadota; class Alphaproteobacteria; order Sphingomonadales; family Sphingomonadaceae; genus Sphingomonas; species Sphingomonas sp. 179-A 2A2 NHS. The sequence goes on from NZ_JBIQDE010000003.1 coordinate 248,768, forward strand.
TGCGGGAAGGGCTTGCCCCATTGCTCCTGGACCAACCCCTTGAACTCGGCGACCAGTGCCTTCAGGTCATCGGCCGACAGCTCGGTATCGAGCGAGAAGCCGCGGTCCTCCTTGGCGATCTCCAGCGCTTCCTCGAACGCGCCGTGGTCGAGGCCGAGCACCACGTCCGAATACATCTGGATGAAGCGGCGATAGCTGTCCCACGCGAACCGCTCGTCGTTCGAGGTGGCCGCGAGCCCCTCGACCGTCTCGTCGTTCAGGCCGAGGTTGAGGACGGTGTCCATCATGCCCGGCATCGAGACGCGCGCGCCCGAGCGCACCGAGACGAGCAAAGGATCGGCCGCATTGCCGAACGTCTTGCCGGTGATGCCCTCGATATGGGCGATGCCATTGGCCACTTCGGCGCGCAGGCTGTCCGGGAAGGCCTCGCCTTCCTCGTAATAGCGCGTGCACATCGCCGTGCTGATCGTGAAGCCCGGCGGCACCGGCAGGCCAATCGACGCCATCTCGGCAAGGTTCGCGCCCTTGCCGCCCAGCAGGTTCTTGTCCCCGTTACCGCCATCCGACACGCCGCCGCCGAAGCGATAGACGTAGCGCTCGTCCGCCTGGGGTTTCACCGCGGTCGCCATCGTCGTCGTCTCCTGAGTACGTAACTTGCGCGCTGCAACACACCGGCAGGCCGGCTATTGCAAGGACAAACCTGTCCGGGTTCGGATGTAACCGTTTACCCTTATCCCTCGATCCGCGAGAAATCCGCGACGCCATGCACCGCCGCCCGAACGCGAGCCAGCAAGGCGAGACGCGCCGTGCGCTTGGCGGGATCGGCATCGTTCACGGTGACCGTGTCGAAGAAGGCGTCGATCGGCGCGCGCAGCGTGGCGAGCGCGGCCATCGCCGCCTCGAAATCCTCGTTGGCGACAGCATCGGCCGCCGCCGGCTCCGCGGCATCGAGCGCCGCCGCGAGCGCGGCTTCCGCAGGCTCCGGATCATAGGCACCGCTCACGGTCGGGGCGGAGGCCTCGATGCCTTCCTTCTTCAGGATGTTCGCGGCGCGCTTGTAGCCGGCGAGGAGGTTTGCGCCATCCTCGGTCCCGACGAACGATTGCAGCGCCTTCACCCGAGCGAGCAGGCGGACGAGATCGTCCTCGCCGCCGAGCGCGAACACCGCGTCGATCAGATCGTGGCGGACGCCGGCTTCGCGCTGCTGGACCTTGAGGCGGTCGGCGAAGAAATCGAGAACGTCGCCGTTGGCGATGCGCGACAGCGGGAAGCGGAGACCGTTGTCGAGGATCAGCGCGAGGATGCCCAAGGCCGAGCGGCGCAACGCGAACGGATCCTTGGAGCCGCTGGGCTTCAGGTCTGCGCCGAAGAACTGGGTGATGCTGTCGAGCTTGTCCGCCAGCGATACCACTACCGTGACCGGCGCGGTGGGGACGTCGTCGCCCTGCCCGACCGGCTTGTAGTGATCGCGGATCGCCTCGGCGACTTCGGCGGGCTCGCCCTGTGCGGCGGCGTAATAGCCGCCCATCAGGCCCTGGAGCTCGGGGAACTCGCCGACCATGCCGGTGACGAGATCGGCCTTGGCGAGGCGCGCGGCGCGCTCAGCCAACTGGGGATCGGCACCCTTGACGATGCCTTCCTCGGCCAGCCAGCGGGCGAGGTTTGCGACACGCTCTACCTTGTCGGCGACGGTGCCGAGCTTTTCGTGGAAGACGATCTTTTCGAGCTTCTTCGCCTGGTCGGCGAGCGGTACCTTGAGATCGGTTTCGTAGAAGAAGCGCGCGTCGGCGAGGCGCGCGGCGAGCACCTTGCGGTTGCCCTCCACGATCCGCTCGCCGCCATCCGATGCGTCGATGTTCGCGGTGCAGACGAAGGCGTTGGCGAGTTTCCCGCCGGCATCGCGGCAGACGAAATACTTCTGGTTCACGCGCGCGGTGAGCTGGATCACCTCGGGTGGCACATCAAGGAACGTCTCGTCGAAGCGGCCGAGCAGCGGCACCGGCCATTCGGTGAGGCCGGCGTTCTCGCTGACCAGCCCCTCATCCTCGATCAGCGTGAGGCCGGCCATGTTCGCGGCAAGCTTCGCGCCGAGTGCGATGGTGGTGCGGCGTTCGTTCTGGTCGACGATGACATGGCAGGCGCGCAGTTTCTCGACATAGTCGGCGGCGCTGCCGATGGTGATGACGCCCGGGTGATGGAAGCGGTGGCCGACGGTGGCCGCGCCGCTTTCGACGCCGGCGATCGCGCAGGGCACCACATCGTCACCGAACAGCGCGATGATGCCCTGCAGCGGGCGGACCCAGCGCGGGCTTTCGGTGGAGATCGACGCCTCGCCCCAGCGCATCGACTTGGGCCAGGGGAAGGCGCGGATGATCGCGGGGATCGCGTTAGCCAGCACATCGGCGGTGGCGCGCCCGGGCTTGTCGATCACCGCGAACAAGGTCGCGCGGCCCTTCACCTCGCGGGTCTGAAGCGCGTCGCGCGTCAGGCCGGCCTTGCGCAGGAAGCCTTCGACCGCAGCGTCAGGCGCGTCGGCGGGCGGGCCCTTCAGCTCCTCGCTCACCGCCGCAGTCTCAGCCGGCAGGTCGCGCGCGATCAGCGCCAGGCGGCGCGGCGTCGCATAGGTGACGAGTTCGGCCGCCTTCAGGCCAGCCTTGGCGAGTTCGGCGGTGAACAGGCGGGCGAGATCCTCGCGCGCCTTGTCCTGCATGCGCGCCGGGATTTCCTCCGAGCGCAGTTCGAGCAGAAAATCGGTCATGCCGCGCTCCAGTTCGGGAAGCGGGCTTTCCAGCCCTCGGCATTCTTTTCCATATACGCCGTGCAGGCACCCTTCGCGAGATCGCGGACGCGGCCGATATAGGCCTGACGCTCGGCGACGGAGATGACGCCGCGCGCGTTCAGCAGGTTGAAGATGTGGCTCGCCTCGATCGCCTGCTCATAGGCCGGGATCGGCAGCTTCGCGGCGAGGCAATTCTCGCACTCGGCCGCCGCCTTGCGGAACAGGTCGAACAAGGTGTCGGTGTCGGCGACCTCGAAATTCCAGGTCGACATCTGCCGCTCATTTTCGAGGAACACGTCGCCGTAGGAAACGCCCGCGTCGTTGAAGCGCAGGTCGTACACATTGTCGACGTTCTGGATGTACATCGCCAGCCGTTCGAGCCCGTAGGTGAGCTCGCCCGCGACCGGCTTGCAATCAAAGCCGCCCATCTGCTGGAAATAGGTGAACTGGGTCACCTCCATCCCGTCGCACCACACTTCCCAGCCGAGGCCCCAGGCGCCCAAGGTGGGGCTTTCCCAGTCATCCTCGACGAAGCGGATGTCGTGGCGGGTGAAATCGATGCCGATCGCCGCGAGGGAGCCGAGATACAGCTCCTGCAGATCGGGCGGGCTTGGCTTCAGGATCACCTGATACTGGTAATAATGCTGCAGCCGGTTCGGGTTCTCGCCATAGCGGCCGTCGGTGGGGCGGCGGCTGGGCTGGACGAAGGCGGCGTTCCACGGATCGGGCCCCAGGGCACGCAGCGTCGTGGCGGGGTGAAAGGTGCCCGCGCCCATGCGCATGTCATAGGGTTGCAGAATGGCGCAGCCCCGCGCTCCCCAATAGGAATGGAGGCGCAGGATCATGTCCTGGAAGCTCAATGGCGCGTCTGTTGAGGTGGCGTTCATCGCGCGGCGGGCAATGGCGGATGGCTCGCCAACAGGCAAGGCCCGCGCTAGGCTCTCGCCACCCCGAAGAGGAAGGTCTCAACCACTCGTGTTCCGTTCGCTGACTTCCGTATTCGCCAGCCTTGGCCTCGCCTTCGCGCTCCCCGCCTGCGCCGAGCCCGCACCGGTCGTGAAGCAGGATGCCGATCCCGCGCTGTGGGTGGTGAAGGACAAGGACACGACGATCTACCTGTTCGGCACGATCCACGTGCTGAAGCCGGGGCTGAGCTGGTTCGACGAAGCGGTGAAGAAGGCGTTCGACCGTTCCGGTACGCTGGTGCTGGAGATGGTGGAGCCGGATGCGGAGACGCAGCAGAAGGTGGTCGTCTCCAAGGCGTTCGACACCAAGGGCCCGCCGCTGACCGAGAAGCTGCCCGAGGGCAAGCGCGCCCAGTTCGTGAAGACGCTGGAGGAGAACAAGCTGCCCCTCGGCTCCTATGAGCGGATGCAGCCGTGGTTCGCCGCGATCAGCCTCAGCGTGCTGCCGGTGCAGAAGCTGGGCTATGACGCCAAGAACGGCCCGGAAGGCATCCTCACCCGCGCGGCCAAGGCGCAGAAGAAGCAGGTGATGGGCCTCGAGACGTTCGAGGGGCAGCTCTCGATCTTCGATTCGCTGTCCCAGAAGGCCCAGATCGAACTTCTCACCTCCACGATCGACGAATTGCCCAAGGCCGGCGAGACGATGAACCGGATGGTCGACAATTGGGCGAAGGGCGATCCCGATGCGCTGGCCGCGACGATGAACGAGAGCCTGAAGGAATCGCCCGAGGTGGCGAAGGCACTGCTGGTCGATCGCAACGCCAAATGGGCGGCCTGGATCGCGGAACGGATGCGCACCCCCGGCCGTGTCTTCATCGCGGTCGGCGCGGGGCACCTCGCCGGGCCCGACAGCGTCCAGGCGCATCTGCGCAAGTACAAGCTGAAGGCGGTACGCGTCAGGTATTGAGCGGCGACGCACGCCCCGCTCCTCGCGTGAGGATTGCCTTTCGCGCCTCTCCCCGCTATGCGCGCCCGCTTCCGGCCATGGTCATCCCTGGAGGCGTGGCGCGGAAGGACACACATGAGTTTCGGAGAATATCGATGAGCGACCAGTTGACGCTCGCAGCCGAGACGCGTGACCGGGTTGGCAAGGGAGCCTCCCGGGCGCTGCGTCGTGCAGGCCGCGTCCCCGCCGTGATCTACGGCCAGAACAAGGAACCCACCTCGATCCACCTCGAGGAAAAGGAGCTTGTGAAGGCGCTGGGCACCGGCCACTTCATGAACACCGTCGTGATGATCAACGGTGAGCGCACCCTGCCCAAGGACGTGCACTTCCACGCCGTGACCGATCGTCCGGTCCACGTGGACTTCCTGCGCATCGCCGCCAACACCACTGTCACCGTCGCGGTGCCGGTCGTGTTCGCCGACGAGGAAGAAGCACCGGGCCTCAAGAAGGGCGGCGTGCTGAACGTCGTTCGTCACGAGCTGGAACTGGTGTGCGACGCGGCCAACATCCCGTCGGAAGTCATCGTTTCGGTGAAGGGCCTGGACGTGGGCGATTCGCTCCACATCTCGGCGGTGACGCTGCCCGAGGGCACGCAGTCGGCGATCGATGACCGCGACTTCACCATCGCCACGGTGGTTGCACCGTCGGCGCTGAAGTCGGCCGAGGGCGACACGTCGACCGAGGCGACCGAGGAAGCTACGGGCGAGTAACATCGCCTGGTGCCGCCCGGGGCGGCACGGTTTCGCGGGCGGGTGGCGGCGACGCCCCCCGCCCGTTTTCGTTTGGCGCCAGTGAGACGATGGGATCGGAGATGCAGCTTTGGGTCGGCCTGGGCAATCCGGGCCCGCAATATGCGATGCAGCGGCACAATGTCGGCTTCATGGCCGTCGACGCCATCGCCGAGGTGCATGATTTCGGCGCCACAGCGAAGAAGTTTCAGGGTTGGGTCCGCGAAGGCCGGCTGGGCAATGAGAAGGTCCTGCTGCTGAAGCCCGCCACCTTCATGAACGAAAGCGGCCGCAGCGTCGCCGAGGCGCTGCGCTTCTACAAGCTGGGCGTCGAGGCGCTGACCGTGTTCCATGACGAACTCGACCTTGCGCCGATGAAGGTGAAGGTGCGCGTCGGCGGTGGGCTGGCCGGGCACAATGGCCTGCGCTCGATCGACCAGCATCTCGGGCCGGAATTCCGCCGCGTGCGCATCGGCATCGGTCACCCCGGCCACAAGGATCGCGTGACCGGCCACGTGCTCGGCAATTACGCGAAGAGCGAGCTTGATCCGCTGACCGACCTGCTCGGCGCACTGGCCTCGGAGGCGCCCACGCTCGCGGCGGGCGACGACGTGCGCTTCATGAACGATGTTGCGCTGCGGCTTCAGGGCTGACGGGCGCCCTTCCCCATTGCCGTGGCGCGCAGTATCGCGTGGCCGCCATGCTGTTCCCGCCCGACACCTGCCGCCGCCTCGTCGTCAAGATCGGCTCGGCGCTGCTGGTCGACCCGTCGGGCGCCGTGCGGCGCGAGTGGCTGGCCGGCATCGCCGCCGATGTCGCGGCGCGGGCGACTGCGGGGCAGCAGGTCGCGATCGTCTCCTCCGGCGCGATCGCGCTTGGTGCCCGCCGCCTCGGCCTGCCGCGCGGTGGCCGCGCCAGTCTGGAGGACGCGCAGGCCGCCGCTGCCACGGGTCAGATCGCACTCAGCCAGACCTGGGCCGAGGTGCTGGCCGCCAATGGCCTCACCGCCGCGCAGATGCTGGTGACGCTGGACGATCTCGAGGATCGCCGGCGCTACCTCAACGCCGCGGCGACGCTCGGCCGGCTGCTTCAGCTCGGCGCCGTTCCCGTCATCAACGAGAACGATAGCGTCGCGACTGCTGAGATCCGCTTCGGCGACAATGATCGCCTCGCCGCACGTGTTGCCCAGGCAGCGGGCGCACAGGGCGTGGTGCTGCTGTCCGACATCGACGGCCTTTACGATCGCAATCCTGCACAACCCGGCGCCGTCCATATCCCGGAAGTCGCGCAGATCGATGCGCGGATCGCAGGCATGGCGGACGATGGCTCCGCCTCCGGCATGGGATCGGGCGGCATGGTGTCGAAGATCGCCGCTGCCCGGATAGCGACCGGCGCAGGCGTCGCGCTCGCCATCGCTTCGGGGCGGATCGATCGCCCGCTCTCTACCGGCGCCCGCCACACGATCTTCCTTCCCGAACGCCGAACTGCCGCGCGCAAGGCCTGGCTTGCCGGTCGGCTGACGGTGAAGGGCACGATCCATGTCGATGCCGGCGCTGCCGAAGCGCTGGCCGCCGGGCGCAGCCTTCTCGCCGCCGGTGCTACCGCGATCACCGGCAGCTTCGCGCGCGGTGACGTGGTGGCGATCGACGGGCCAGGCGGCACGATCGCACGCGGCCTCGCCGAATATGACGCGGCCGACATGCAGCGGCTGCTCGGCCGGCGGAGCGAGGAGCAGGAAGCGCTGCTCGGCCATGCGCCGCGCGCCGCACTCGTCCACCGCAACCATATGGCCTTGCTGTGAGGGCGTTCGCATGATCCTCGCCATTACCGGCGGCACCGGTTTCGTCGGCCGTGCGACGATCGCGCGGGCGCTGGCCGCCGGACATCAGGTGCGCGCCCTCACCCGCCGTCCGCAGCCGCCGCGCGACGGCGTTACCTGGATTGCAGGCGCGCTTGATGACCAGGCCAGCCTCGATGCGCTGGTCACCGGCAGCGATGCGGTGATCCATATCGCCGGCGTGGTGAATGCGCCCGACCGCGCGGGCTTCGTCGCGGGCAACGTCACCGGCACCGCAGCGATCCTGGTGGCGAGCGGCTCGCGGCGCTTCGTCCATGTCTCCTCCCTTTCCGCGCGCGAGCCGCAACTGTCGATGTACGGCCAGTCGAAGCGCGATGCGGAGGAGTTGGTGATCGCCAGCGCCGCGGATTGGACGATCGTGCGGCCCGCGGGCATCTACGGCCCGGAGGATACCGAAATGCGCGACGTGTTCCGCCTGGCGCGCCTCGGCCTCGCCTTCCTCCCCCCGCCCGGCCTCGTCGGGCTGATCCACGTCGATGATTTCGCCCGCCTCCTGGTGGCGCTTGCCGAGCATCCGGGCGACCGGGCGATCTACGAAGTCGATGACGGCACCAGCCCGTCACATGCCGAGTTCGCGCAAGCGATCGGCCGCGCCGTTGGCCAGCGGGTGCTGCCGCTCCATCTCCCCAAGCCGCTGCTTCGCCTGGCGGCCGGGATCGACAAGCGCCTGCGCGGTGCCGGCGCGAAGCTGACGCAGGATCGCGTCGGGTATCTCAGCCATCCGGACTGGACGGCGCGCGCCGACATGCGCCCACCAGCCTCGCTCTGGACGCCGCAGATTCCGCTCGACCGTGGCCTCGCCGAGACGGCCCGCGGCTACGCCAAGCGATGACCACGCTTCCGCCGCATTCGATTGGCACGCCTGCGACACGACGCTAAGGAGCCGCCATGAGCGACCGCGACAGCATTTACGATACGATCACGACGCAGATCGAACCCTTCAACAAGAAGGGCGTGACGGTGACCGAGGCAACCACCTTCCAGGGCGATCTGGAATGGGATTCGCTGACGGTGATGGATTTTGTCGCCGCGATCGAGGACGAGTTCGATATCATCATCACGATGAACATGCAGGCCGAGATCGAGACGGTCGGCCAACTCGCCGACGCCGTGGCGAAGCTGAAGAACTAACACCCGCTCGTCCCGTACGAAGTCGAGGGACGTGCCGCAAACGCTGCGCGTGGTGCCTCGACTTCGCTCGACACGAACGGTTTGGGACTAGAATCTATGACCGAAACCGGCCTCCAGGCAGAAGCCCTTCCTGCCGAACCCGCTGCCGCGCCGGCCGAGCGGGATCTGTTCGATAAGTTCGCGCCGCTGATCGCGGAACGGCAGGCGCTGCTCGATTCCGGCCTGCGCGATCCGTTCGGCATCGTGATGGAGGAGGTGAAGAGCCCGACCGTCGCGGTGATCAAGGGCCGCGAGACGATCCTGCTCGGCACCTACAATTATATGGGCATGACGTTCGACCCGGACGTCATCGCCGCCGGCAAGGAAGCGTTCGACAAGTTCGGCAGCGGCACCAACGGCAGCCGCGCGCTGAACGGCACCTTCCACGACCACATGGAGGTCGAGCAGGCGCTGCGCGACTTCTACGGCATGTCGGGCGCAATCGTCTTTTCAACGGGTTACCAGGCGAACCTCGGCGTCATCTCAGCCATTGCGGGCAAGGGCGAGTATATCATCCTCGACGCTGACAGCCATGCGTCGATCTACGACGGCTGCGCGATGGGTAATGCCGAGATCGTCCGCTTCCGCCACAATTCGGTCGAGGACCTCGACAAGCGGCTGGGCCGCCTGCCCAAGGAGCCGGGCAAGCTCGTCGTGCTCGAGGGCGTCTATTCGATGCTGGGCGATATCGCGCCGCTGAAGGAGATGGTCGCCGTCGCCAAGAAGCATGGCGCGATGGTGCTGGTCGACGAGGCGCATTCGATGGGCTTCTTCGGCCACAACGGCCGCGGCGTTTATGAGGACCAGGGCCTGCAGGACCAGGTCGATTTCGTGATCGGCACCTTTTCCAAGTCGGTCGGCACGGTCGGCGGTTTCTGCGTGTCGAACCACCCGAAGTTCGAGATCCTGCGCTTCGTCTGCCGGCCGTACATCTTCACTGCCAGCCTGCCGCCCGCCGTCGTCGCCTCGGCGACCGCGTCGATCCGCAAGCTGATGCACGCCAAGGACAAGCGTGAGCGGTTGTGGGCGAACACGCGCCAGCTGCACGCCGGGCTCAAGGCGCTGGGCTTCCGGCTCCCGACCGAAACGCCGGAATCCGCCATCGTCGCGGTGCTGCTCGATGATCAGGACCAGGCCGTGCGCATGTGGCAGGGGCTGCTCAATGCCGGTCTCTACGTGAATGTCGCGCGCCCGCCCGCGACGCCCGCCGGCATGTTCCTGCTGCGCTGCTCGGTTTGTGCGGAACATAGCAGCGACCAGATGAGCCGCGTCGTACAGATGTTTGAAGAAGCAGGGCGCGCCACTGGCGTGATCGGCTGAGCCGTCGGCTTCTTCCGCGAGCATTTCGTCTCTGATACTCACCTGTACGTGATCATGGACGAAGGCACGAGCGCGGCGGCCGACGCTCCACACGGCCTGCGCGGCGCCTGGCGCACCATCATGCTGGTAGTGATGGGGGTGCTTGGCGTCGGCGTGCTCGTCGCCCTGATCCTGACGCTGGGCGAGGCGAACCGTCAGCGCAATCGCGCGATCACGCTTCAGTCGCGAAGCTATGACGTCATGGTGCTGGCGCGTACCCTCTCGGGCACGATCGCCCGGTCGGAGGCGTCGCTCGGCCGCTATGTCATCTCCGGCGACAAGCAGCTGGGTCGCCTGTATTTCGAGGATTGGCGGCGCGCCGGGGAGCAGTTGCAGCGCCTAGAGCAGCTGACCCGCGACAGCGACGAACACATTGCTCGCCTCCAGCGCCTGCGCCGCGCCTATGCGGAGCGGGGGGAGCAACTGTCGCTGACGGCTCTTTCCACCAATTACGGAAAGAACGCACAGGCGCTGTCGCGCTACTACCAGGCGCGCAATTCCGCCTCCCTCGACGAGATTAACCGCGTGCTGGACGAGATCATCGCCGGGGAACGCGGGGTGCTGGAGCGGCGCACGACGGAAGCAATGACGCTGGTGGAGCGTTCGACGCGCGCGGCGTTCGTACTTTCATCATTCGGGGTCCTGCTGTTGCTGGGCGCGATTGCGCTTGGCTGGCTCACGGTGCGCGCATTGACCGAACGCGCGACGGCCAAGGCGGAAGCCGAGGCTGAGCGCGCCCGCGCCGAGGAACTGGCCCTCGCCGTGGCTGCCGCGACCGAGGAGTTGCGCGTGCAGGAAGCGCGGCTGCGACAAGTGCAGAAGATGGATGCGGTCGGACAGTTGACAGGTGGAATTGCGCACGATTTCAACAACATGCTTGCCGTCGTTACCGGCGGGATCGAACTTGCGCGCCGATCCCAGGCAGCCGGGCGCGACGATGTCGCGCGCCATCTAGCGAGCGCGGCGGACGGCGCCGCGCGCGCTGCCGAGCTCACCCGCCGGCTACTGGCGTTCGCGCGGGAGGAAGCGATCAACCCGGAAGCGATCCCGGTCGGAGCGCTGATCGCCGGGATGCGTGACCTCCTCGACCGCACGCTTGGGGATGGCGTTCTGGTCCAATTCGTCGACGAGTCCGGCGACGCCTGCGTCTGTGCCGACCGGGTACAGCTTGAAAACACGCTCCTCAATCTTGCCGTCAACGCGCGCGATGCGATGGAGGGTCGCGGCACGCTGACGATCACCGCCGCCACCGAGACGGGGGACGGCCAAGAGCGCGTGGTGATCACCGTTCGCGATACTGGCTGCGGCATGACGCCCGAAGTGGCGGAGCGCGTGTTCGAGCCGTTCTTCACCACCAAGCCGGTCGGCAAGGGCACCGGCCTTGGCCTCAGCCAGATCTTCGCCTTCGTCCGCCAGCAGGGCGGCGATGTCGCGATCGACACCGCGCCCGGCGAAGGCACCGCCGTTCGCATCAGCCTGCCGCGCGAAACCGTTGCGACACCATCGGCGGCGGTGCCGGAGCTGCTGCCGACCCCCTCGGAAGACGCAGCCGGGCTGACGGTGCTGGTGGTGGAGGATGATCCGCGGGTGCTCGCTGCCACCGTCGGCGCGCTGGAGGAACTTGGCCATCACGCCATCCGCTGTGACGACCCGCTCGCCGCACCCGCGCTGCTCGACGCGAACCCGGCGACCGATCTCATCATCAGCGACGTGCTGATGCCCGTGCGAACCGGCCCGGAGATGATCGCCGCGCTCGATCCGCGCCACGCGCATCTCGCAGTGCTGTTCGTCACCGGCTTCGCGGGCGAAACGACGGAGGGGTTCATCTTCAACGGCCACCATGTGCTGCGCAAGCCGTTCACGCTGAACGCCCTCGAGCGCGCGATCGCCGAGGCCTTGTCGCGCCGGCGCGCCGCTTCGCCGCACGGGATCGCCGCAGAGTAAAAGCACACCGCGGAACATCCTTCCACGCCGGAACATTCAGGGCTGGCACTCCCCGCCCCGTTGCCTATACCGGCCACCCCAACCGAACGATCCGAGCCCCTGTCCAGCCGCCCATGAAATCGATCGATCGCTACATGGCCCGGCTGATCGCGCTGCCGTTGTTCTCAACGCTCGTGATCTCCGCGATGCTGCTGGTGCTCGATCGCATGCTGCGCCTGTTCGACTTCGTCGCGACCGAAGGCGGGCCGGTGAACGTCGTGTGGAAGCTCTTGGCAAACCTGCTGCCGGAATACCTCGGCCTCGGCATCCCGATCGGTCTGATGCTTGGCATCCTCCTCGCCTTCCGCCGCCTTGCGACCTCGTCGGAGCTGGACGTGATGCGCGGGGTGGGCATGAGCTACGGCCGGCTGCTTCGGGTGCCGTACATGTATGCGACGGTGCTCGCGCTCGTGAACCTCGCCATCGTCGGCTATATCCAGCCGCGCGCGCGCTACGCCTACGAAGGCCTACGGTTCGAGCTTCGCACGGGCGCGCTCGGCGCCTCGATCAAGGTGGGCGAGTTCACGCATCTGGGCGACCGGATGACGCTGCGGATCGAGCGCAGCCGCGAGAAGGGCCGGGAGCTCTCGGGCATCTTCGTCCACGCGCAGACGCCAAAGGGCGACTGGATCGGTGTGACGGCGCAGCGCGGGCAGTTCCTGGCGACCGACGATCCCAACACCATCATCTTCCGCCTGACGAACGGCACGCTCGTCCATAACCGGCCGGAGTTCGCGACACCGCGCGTGCTGACCTTCACCGCGCACGACTTGCCGATCGACCTGCCCCGGTTCGAAAGCTTCCGCGCGCGGGGCGGGCGCAACCTCGAATACACCATTCCCGAACTGGCGCGGATCGGCGCCAGCGGCGAGAGCGAACAGGCACGCGATGCCAGCAAGTCGGAACTTTATTTCCGCTTGGCTGAGGTGCTGACGATGTTCCTGCTGCCGCTGCTGGCCGTATCGCTGGGCGTGCCGCCGAAACGGTCGACCTCGGCGATCGGCGTGTTCCTGTCGATCGTGATGGTCGTGGCGTACCACAAGGTGAACCAATATGCCGCTTCGGTCGGCGAGCTTGGCCGGGTCGATCCGTTCATCGCGCTGTGGACGCCGTTCGCAATCTTCGCCGCGCTTATCATCTGGATGTATTACACGCTCGCCTATGTCCCTGGCGGGCAGCCGATCGGCGCACTAGAGCGCGCGGCCAGCAAGGCGCTGAAGTTCATCACCAGCCGCCTGCCCGGCCGGCGCCGGCGGGAAGCGCGCGCATGACCTCGTTTTTCCCTTCGCGCACCGTCGCGCTCTACATGGGCCGAATGTTCTTGGTGCGCACCTTCGGCATCCTCGCCGGACTGGTACTGGTCCTCCAGGCGCTCGATCTGCTGGGTGAATCCGGCAAGATCCTGGCGATCCCAGGCAATGGTGACGCTGAGGTTTGGCGCTACATGTCGCTGCGCGTGCCAGAGATCATCGCCCGCTTTTTGCCCTTCTCGGTTCTGCTGGGCACGATCCTGACGCTGATCACGATGAACCAGAACAGCGAGATCGTCGCGCTGAAGGCCTCCGGCCTTTCCGCGCACCAGGTGCTGGCGCCGCTGATCCTCGCCAGCGTCGGCATTGCGGGCATCAGCTTCACCTTCAACGAACGGATCGTGGCGCGCGCCACCTCGACGCTCGATCAATGGCAGAAGGTGAATTACGGTCCGCTGCCGATCGATCGGGGCGAGCGATCGAACGTCTGGGTGCGTACCGACGACGATCTGATCGAGGTGGACCAGATCAAGGGCCGTGGGGACGCGGCGCAGCTTGGCGGCATCACCCTCTATGAGCGTGATCGCGGCAGCCTTCGCGCGATCGTCACCGCGCCGCGTGGCTGGCGCAGCGGGGATGGCTGGGCGATCGGCCCGGCGCGCCGCTTCGACGTGGCGACCGGCAAGATCACTCAGGTCGGCCAGATGGTCATCGCGCGCGGCGTGACCCCGGATCAGTTCACTTTGTCGACGGTCGACGCGGATGGCATGACCTTCGGGCAGCTGCGCGCCGCGATCGACGATCTCAGCGCCGCGGGCCGGCCGACCAAGTCGCTGGAAGGCGCGCTGTGGCACAAATTGTCGGGGCCGCTGTCGTCGGTGCTGATGCCGCTGCTGGGCGCAGTCGCCGCCTTCGGCATCGCGCGCTCGGGCAAGCTGTTCGTCCGCGCCGTGATCGGCATGGCACTTGGCTTTGCCTATTTCGTCGCGGATAACTTTGCGCTGGCGATGGGCAATCTCGGCGCTTACCCGCCGTTCCTCGCCGCCTGGGCACCGTTCCTTCTGTTCCTGCTGATCGGTGAGGCAGTGCTGATCCGGACCGAGGAATAGGCTCCCGCCGCACTGGCAGCGGGAGCGTCACGCAGGTTTACGCCGTCGTGCGGCCGTATTCCTGCTTCGTCACCGGGTGGCTGGACGACAGGCCGCCATCGACCGCGATCGCCTGCCCGTTGACGTAGCTTGCGTCGTCCGAAGCGAGGAACAGCGCGACCTTCGCCAGCTCCTCCGGCTGCGCGCCGCGGCGCAGCGGGTTGAGGCGGCCGACGCGGTCGATCTTGCCCGCGTCACGGGCGTAATCGAAGACGGACTTGGTCATCCCCGTCTCCGTCAGACCAGGGCAGATCGCGTTGACGCGCACGTTCGATCCCGACAACTGCTGCGCCGACACCTGGGCGAGGTTGATCACCCCGGCCTTGGACGCGGAATAGGCTGGCGACCCGGCGCCCGAACGGATGCCGGCGACGCTTGCCGTCAGGATGATCGCGCCCTGCCCGCGCTCGGCGATGCGCGGCGCGGCGTGCTTGATCGCCAGAAACGGGCCGATCAGGTTCACGCGCAGCACTTCGGTGATCAGCGCTACGTCCGTATCGAAGATGTTGGCCATGCCACCCGAGATGCCCGCATTGGCGAACATCACGTCGAGCCCGCCGAACTTGTCGCAGGCGAGCGCGACGGTGCGCACGACATCTTCCTCGCTGCCGGCATCCATCTCGATCGCATGCGCCGTACCGCCGGCGGCGCGGATCGCCTCGACCGTCTCCTCCGCCCCCTTCTTGTCGGCCGCGATGACCCGGCCACCCTCGGCGGCAAAAAGCGTTGCGGCGGCGCGGCCGATGCCGGAGCCGGCACCCGTCACGATGATCGATTTGTCGGTGAACCTAGCCATGTCTCACTCCGTTGGCGCCGGCGTGGAAGAAACGCCCCCCGTGCCTCGCTTTATCAATACTTCCGCGCCCCTCACCTGAGGAGCGGCGGGATCAGATCGTCACGCCGCCGTCGATCACCATCGTCTGGCCGGTCATGAAGCCGCTGGCGCGCGACGCGAGATAGACGACCGCGCCCGCGATCTCCTCCGGCTCACCGATGCGGCGCAGCGGCGTCGTGCGGTTGCGTTCGGCAACTGCCGCCTCGTCTTCCCATAGCGCCTTGGCGAAATCTGTCTTGATCAGGCCCGGGGCGATGCAGTTCACGCGGATGCCGTGGGCGCCATATTCATGCGCCAAGTTGCGGGCGAGCTGCATGTCGGCCGCCTTGCTGATGCAATAGGCGCCGATCACGGTCGATCCACGCAGGCCGCCAATCGACGAGACGATGACGATAGAGCCTTCCTTGCGCTCCTTCATCTCGGGCGCAACCATCGTGATCAGCCAGTGGTTGGAGAGGATATTGTTGTCGAGGATCTTGCGGAACTGCTCGTCCGCGATCCCTTCCTGCGGCCCGTAATACGGGTTGGACGCGGCGTTGCAGACCAGGCAGTCGATCCGCCCGAACTCGCGCCGGCTCTGGTCGACGAGATGCTGCAGCGCCGCCTTGTCGGAGATGTTCGCGGCAATCGCCACCGCCGTGCCCGGCCCGAACCGCGCGTTGATCTCGTCCGCCACCTCTTCGCAGGCATCCTGCTTACGGCTGGAGATCACCACCTTTGCGCCCTGCTCGGCACAAGCGATTGCGCTGGCCTTGCCGATCCCGCGCGAGGATCCGGTGATCAGGACGGCCTTGCCGGTCAGATCGAACAAACTCATGGCTCACTCCCCTCCCGCTTGCGGGAAGGGCTGAAGGTGGGCCGGCCCGCAAGTGATTGCATAAAGGGGGAGGAGCATGCCCCTCCCCGATCCGTGCCCGCCGACAGGCAGGCGTTACGCGGTTGCGCCGGCCTTCTGTGCGAACTGCCAGGCCGCATCGGCCAGCATCGGCACGCGTGCGCTGGTCGCCTCGGCATTGGCGCTGGACGCCGTGCCGATCAGGAAGCGCTTGCGGATACCCTGGACGATGGAGGCAAGGCGGAACAGGTTGAACGCCAACAGCCAGTTTAGATCCGGAACGCCATCCCGCCCGGTCTTCTCGCAATAACGCGCGACGACTTCCTCGACGGTCGGGATGCCGGTCTCCGGCCCGGTCAGGCCCATCACGCCCGAGCGGCCCTCCGGCTCGGTCACCCAGCTGATCAGGAAATAGCTGAGGTCGGCGAGCGGATCGCCCGTCGTGCAGAGTTCCCAGTCGAGCACCGCGGCGACGCGCGGTTCAAGGCCCGGTGCGAACTTCATATTGTCGCAGCGGTAATCGCCATGGACGATCGTGGTGCGGGTCTGCTCGGGAATGGTGCGCGGCAGCCATTCGATCAGCCGCTCCATCGCCGGCATACGCTCGGTCTCGGCACCGCGATACTGCTTCGTCCAGCGGCTCACCTGCCGCTCGAAGTAATTACCCGGCCGCCCGAAATCCTCGAGCCCCGTCGCTTTCAGATCGACATTGTGGAGCGCCGCCAGGGTATCGATCATCGCATTGTAATGCGCGCGCCGGGTGTCGGCATCCATGCCCGGGAAGGCGCCGTCCCAGATCGTGCGGCCGTCCACCATCTCCATGACGTAGAAGGCCGAACCGATGACGCTGTCATCCTCGCACAGGCCATATTGCCGGGGCACCGGGAAGCCGGTCGGGTGGAGCGCGGCCATGACGCGATATTCGCGATCAACCTGGTGCGCGGACGGGAGCAGCTCGCCCATCGGCTTGCGGCGAAGCACGTAGTTGCGCCCCGGCGTCATCAGCTTGTACGTCGGGTTCGATTGTCCGCCGGCGAACTTCGCATAGGTCAGCGGACCCGCGAAGTCCGTGACGTGGGCTTCCATCCAGGTGTAGAGGCGATCGGTGTCCAGCCGATCGCGCTCGCTGATCTCCGCCTGGAGGCCGGTATCTTCCGCCACGGCCGTGCTCATTGATCGAACACGATCACGCTGCGCGTCGCATCGCCCTTGCGGAGTTCGTCGAACGCGTCGTTGATGCGGTTGAGCGGCAGGCGCTCCGCGATGATCGTGTCGAGATCGAGCATGCCGCGCATGTAGAAATCCACCAGGCGCGGGATGTCGACCGGGAAGCGGTTCGACCCCATGATGCCCCCCTGCAGCTTCTTGCCCGACAGCAGCTCCATCGCGGAAAGGCCAACCTTCTGGTCGAGCGGCATCATGCCGAGGATCGTCGCGGTGCCGCCGCGGCGAAGCACGTCGACCGTGGTCTGCGCCGACTGCGGCCGGCCGACAGCTTCGATCGCATGATGGACGCCGCCCTTGGTGAGTTCCACCACTTCGCCGACGACACCTTCCTTCATCGGATCGAAGGTATGGGTCGCGCCCAGCTTCTCGGCGACGGCGCGCTTCTCAGGCACCGGATCCAGGGCGATGATCTTGCCCGCGCCGGCGATCTTCGCGGCATTCACCGCGGCAAGGCCAATGCCGCCGCAGCCGACGACGCAGACCGTCTCGCCCGGCGTCACGTCCGTGGTGTTGAACACGGCGCCGGCGCCCGTCGTCACGGCGCAGCCGATCAGCGCGGCACGGTCGAGCGGCATTTCCGGGTCGATCGCGACGCAGGCATGCTCGTGCACCAGCATCTGTTCGGCATAGGCCGACAGGTTCAGCATCTGGTTGACGTTGCCGCCGTTCGCCAGGCGAAGCCGCGGCTCCGCCGTTGGCCCACGGCGCGTCTCGGCGCTGACGCACAGGAACATGCGGCCCGTGATGCAGAACTCGCAATGGCCGCAGAAGGCGCTGAGGCAGGTGACGACCGCATCGCCAACCTTCACCGTGCGCACTTCATCACCCACCGCCTCGACGATGCCGGCGGCCTCGTGCCCCGGGATCGCCGGCAGCGGATGCGGATAGACACCGTCGACGAAATGAAGATCGGAACGGCAGACGCCGCACGCGACGGTGCGGATCAGCACCTCGTGCGGGCCGGGCTTGGATACGACGACGTCCTCGATCTGGAGCGGCGCCTTGGTTTCAAAGATGACGGCGGCTTTCACGGTCTCTCTCCATTATTCTCACGAATGATCGTCACCCGGCCGCCAAGCCCGCAACCGCGATGGCTGGCAGCGGGCTCCGGGTCCGGTCCTGTGACGAAAAGGCTCAGCGCGATACGCCGATATCACCACTCGAAATCTCGGCACCGCGCGGCGCGCCGCGATCATTCGCGATCTCCGCCTTCCAGTCGCCGTACTTGCCGAATTCGTTGCGGGCGATGGCGCGGGCGTGAACCTCGTCCGGGCCGTCGGCGAGGCGAAGCGTGCGCTGCGAAGCCCACGCATGCGCGAGGCCATAATCCTCCGCCACACCGCCGCCGCCATGCGCCTGCACCGCATCGTCGAGGATGCGCAGCGCCATGTTCGGCGCGAACACCTTGATCATCGCGATTTCTTGGCTGGCCGCCTTGTTGCCCGCCGCGTCCATCGTCTGCGCTGCCTTGAGGCACAGCAGACGGGTCATCTCGATCTCGATCCGGGCCTGCGCCACGCGCTGCTCCCATACCGAGTGATCGGAAATCCGCTTGCCGAAGGCGACGCGGCTGAGGAGGCGCTTCGCCATCTTCTCCAGCGCCACCTCGGCGACGCCGATCGTGCGCATGCAGTGATGGATGCGGCCCGGCCCGAGCCGGCCCTGCGCGATCTCGAACCCGCGGCCCTCGCCGAGGATGACGTTCTCGACCGGCACGCGCACGTTGGTGAAGCTCACCTCGCCATGGCCGTGCGGCGCATGATCATAGCCATAGACCGACAGCATGCGCTCGATCTTGATGCCCGGCGTATCCATCGGCACCAGGATTTGGCTCTGCTGCTGGTGGCGCGAGCCCTCGAAGCTCGTCTTGCCCATCAGGATGCCGATCTTGCAGCGCGGATCGCCCACGCCTGACGACCACCATTTCACGCCGTTGATCACATAATGATCGCCGTCACGCTCGATCCGAGTCTCGATGTTGGTGGCGTCGGACGAGGCGACCGCCGGCTCGGTCATCAGGAAGACGGAGCGGATCTCGCCGTTCATCAGCGGGCGAAGCCACTTCTCCTTCTGTTCCAGCGTGCCATAGCGATGCAGCACTTCCATGTTGCCCGTGTCCGGCGCGGAGCAGTTGAAGCACTCGCTGGCCCAGCCGATCTTGCCCATTTCCTCGGCGCACAGCGCATACTCGAGGTTGGTGAGCTGCGTCCCTTCGAACTCGAACGTCTCGTCGACATGCGTCTGGCCCGAGTGCGGCGGCATGAAGAAGTTCCAGAGCCCGGCCGCCTTGGCCTTGGCCTTCACCTCTTCGATGACGGGGATCACCTTCCAGCGATCGCCAGTGTGCGCCTGTTCGTGATACTCGGCCTGCCGCGGCGCGATCTCGGCGTCGATGAAGGCCTTCACGCGGTCCCTGAAATAGGTTTCGCGCTCGGTCAGGGTGAAGTCCATAGCATCCCTCCGCTCGATATTTGCGCCGGCTGTAGAACGTACCGCATCTTCGGTAAAGCATCAGAATCGCGGCCGAACGCGCTGCCCTGACGCTTGCGACAGGCCGTGTAGAAAAAGGACTGTTTCTTCGAAAATTGAATGCTAGGGTCGCTGGATGCAGGCTCAGGGGGAACTGGGCGGCGACGGAGAGGAGACGGGCACGCGCCGCTTCAGGGCGAAGCGCGAAGCCATTCTTGCCGCCGCTGCCGATGCGATCAACGAACAAAGCGCGAAGGGCATGACCTTCGCCGATGTCGCGCGCCGTGTCGGCCTCAATACCACCAGTGTCACTTACTATTTCAAGCGCAAGGAGGACCTTGCCGCCGCCGCGTTCGAGCACACGCTCGATTACCTGCTGGTGATGCTCGATACCGCGATGGAAGCGGATACGCCGGAAGCGCGCGTGGAGCGCTATCTCGCGCTCAACATGGCCCGGCTCGCCCGCGTGCAGCGCGGCGAGGAGCGGCAGATCGCCGGCCTCTCCGATCTTCGCGCGATGGACGAGCCGGTGCGCGGCCGTCTGATGGCTGGCTGGCGCGAGGTGTTCCGCCGTGCGCGCCGCCTGTGGGGGCCAGCAAACAGCCGCGCGCAGACCGATCTCAACGGCGCGCGCGCCCATGTGCTGATGGAAAACACCTTCTGGCTGCCGGTCTGGCTGCCGCGCTACGAGCCTGATCAATATGATCGCGTCGAGGCGCGGGTGATGGACGTGTTCCGCCATGGCCTTGCGGTGCGTGGCGCGCGATGGGACCCCTCCCCTGTCGAACTGCCGCATGATTCATCAGAAGGCCGCGACGCCTTCCTGCTCGCGGCCACGCGCCTCATCAACGAACTGGGCTATCGCGGCGCTTCGGTGCAGCGCATCGCGAGCGAGTTGAACGTCACCAAGGGCAGCTTCTACCACCATCTCGATGCCAAGGACGATCTTGTTATCGCCTGCTACAAGCGCAGCTTCGACACCATCACCGCGGCGCAGCGGCTGGCGGACGATCAGGGCGGCACGCAATGGGATCGGCTGTGCGCGATGTTTGCCACGTTGCTGGGCGTGCAGTTCTCCGAACTCGGCCCGCTGCTGCGCACCACGGCGCTCAGCGGCCTTCCCGGCACCGTGCGGCAAGCGATGGTCGATCGATCGAACCGAATCGCGCGGCGCTTCGCGGGAACGATCTCGGACGGGATCGCGGAAGGCACGGTGCGTGCCGTCGATCCGCTCGTCGCCAGCCAGCTGGTGATGGCGTTCCTCAACGCCGCGTTCGACATGCGCAAATGGGCCTGGGCGATGCCGCGCGAGCGCGCGATCGGCCTCTACGCCTCGACGCTCGCCTTCGGCATGTTCGACGACCGCATTATCGAGGATTGATCCAGGACGGAGTGACCGTCCGCTCCGGTGGCGCCGTCTAGATCAGGTCGTCGGCGGTCGCGGCAATCCACCGCCGGCACAGGGACGCCAGCGAAGCCGCATCCCGTTCGATATCCGCCAGTTCCCGCCACACGATCACGCCGCGGTCCGGCGCCGGCCATTTGGCCAGATGCTCATCATCGCTGAACGAGAAACCGGTGGTGCTGCGCGGCTTGGCACCACGATGCAACACGAGCCTGACGCCGCCCCTGCGCTCCACGCCCAGGGTGATGCGATCAGCCTCCCCAACGCCGAAGCTCGGCGCGTTCCACTTGATCCGTTCGACCAGGTCGGGGTGCGCGCTGGAGACGATCACGCGGAGCCGGTCGATCATCGCACGCGTGTCGCCGTTCAGCGACTGGCGATATTCCTCGACACTGGGCACCCGCCCCCTCCCCGGCCATTCTGTCCCACGAAGAACGGGGCCTCCACCATGGCGGCAGAGGCCCGGCGCTGAGATCAGGCCGCGCTGGTCGCGAAATTGCCCTCGCCCGCCGCTTCCTGGCGCTTCATCAGCACGCCAGCGCGCCAATAATGGAAGATGCCCCACGGCGTCAGCATCGCGACCGAGAACATCGCCCAGCGCAGCGATTCCGCGCCATAGGTCGGCCGCAACAGATCGCTGATCTGGCCCACCGCGAACGGCCCGAGGCCAAGGCCGAGCAGGCTAGTCGCGAGCAGCGTCAGCGCCGCCCAGGTCGCGCGCAGCCGCAGCGGCGCGAGGTGCTGGATCATCGCATAGGTCGGGCCGATATATGCGCCGGCGAAGATCGCCGCGACGAAGTACGAGCCCAACGCCAGCCACAGGTGATCGACGAAGTAGAAGGCCAGCGCAAACGGGAAGGCGACGATCTTCATCACCGCCACGACATAGCTTTGCGCGTAGATGCCCTTGCTCTTCGCCGCCCTATCGCACAGCCAGCCGCCGAGCATCGCGGAGAAGCCGGCAACGAACGCCGCCGGCAGCGCGACATATTTGGATACGTCCAGCATCGACATGCCGAGCGAGCGCTGCATGTAGCTCGGTCCCCAGCCAGTGACGGCATAGCCGACCAGCGAGGTGATGGTGATCGCCGCGACCAGATGGAAGGCCGCGCCGTTGTTCCACATGGTCCCGATGCCCTTCCACAAGCCCATCACCGGCGCGCCGTCAGGCTCGGCCGGCGCCTTGCCGTCGGAAAGGCCGCGGCGCGGCTCGACCACGAACAGCTTCATGATCACGGCAAGCGCAATGCCCGGCAGGCCGACAACCATCATCGCGACGCGCCAGCCATAGGAATGCGCGACGACGCCGCCGATCACGATGCCGAGCCCGCCGCCCAACAGCACGCCGAGCGAGTAGATCGCCATGGCGCTGGCCCGCCTCTCTGGCGGATAAAGGTCGGCAATGATCGACTGGCTGGGCGGGCCGAAGCCCGCCTCACCGATACCGACGCCGATGCGCGCCAGCATCAGATGGACGAAATTCTGCGCGAAGCCGCACACCGCCGTCATCGCGCTCCAGAAGGCAAGGCTGGCGGCAATGATGTTGGTGCGGCTGGACCGGTCGGCAAGCCGCGCGATCGGCAGGCCCAGCGTTGCATAGAAGATGGCGAATACCAGCCCGGACAATAGCCCCAGCTGCGTATCCGACAGCTGCAGGTCGGCCTTGATCGCTTCCATCAGGATCGACAGGATCTGGCGATCCATGAAGCTGAAGAAATAGGCCGTGGTCAGCAGCCCCAGCGTCCAGCCACGGCGGCGTAGCGCCCGTGCGTCGCGCGACTCCTGCGACCACGTGGTGCTGGCATCCATCTCGTTCTCCCCAACCCATATTATTCATTCCGGCCTATCGGCTCGGCCGGCAAACGTCAGCAGCAGGTGGCCGGCAGCAATGTTTCGTAACATCACTGCCGGCACCCGGTCAGAAGGCCTGAGACACGGCGGCTTTCAACGTGAAGCCGAGCGGCGACGCAGTGAAGCTGTCATAGTTCGGATCGAGCCGCGCGAAGGGCGGATCGCGATCGAAGATGTTGACCGCCGCCAGCGTGAAGCTGGTGCCGCTGTCGAGCGCCAGGCGGTAGGTCGCGTCGAACGTCCGCCACGATCCGATATCCTTGCCGCGCGTCACCGAGGCGCCGGCGAGGGCGCCAGCGTTCGGGCCGAAGATCGCAGGGCCCCGCTGATCGGTATAGCCATCGA
Organism: Sphingomonas sp. 179-A 2A2 NHS; assembly: GCF_045371305.1. NCBI lineage: Bacteria > Pseudomonadati > Pseudomonadota > Alphaproteobacteria > Sphingomonadales > Sphingomonadaceae > Sphingomonas > Sphingomonas sp. 179-A 2A2 NHS. The sequence continues at coordinate 271,921 of NZ_JBIQDE010000003.1, forward strand.
CATAGTTGAACTGCAGCCGCAGCGAGTGCGGGCCGGCATCACCCTGGACGTACCAGTTCCCGCGCCATTGCGGGATCGGGTAAGCCGTCGTCTGGAAGTTCAGCAGGCCGACCGCGTCGAACGCGGGCTGCACCGTGATCCCCTCCACCTGCAACGCGCCGATCTTGTAATCGATCACATAGGTCGCAGACCCGCCCACCGTCACGCGCGCCGGGCCAAGCTCGCCACGATATGCCGCCTGGAAGTCAAGGCCTGAGGTTTTCACATCGGCGCTGTTGAACACCTGGGTGCGCAGCCGGCTGACGTTGTTGATGTTGCAGCCCGCCGCGTTGAAGGTGAAGCGCGCCTGCAGCGCGGCATAGGCCGGGTTGTCGCAGTTCGCCGCGCCAGACGCGCCGAACAGCGCGTTGGTGATGCCGGACACCGGCTCCGCCTCGATCGGCCCCTTGAAGTCATAGCGCCAGTAATCGAGGCTCGCCGTGAACGGACCGCGATCGATCAGCACGCCGCCATTGTAGGTGGTCGCACTTTCCGGCCGCAGCAGGGGGTTGCCGAACACTTCCACCGCGCGGAAGCCCGTGCCGATCACCTGCAGCGACACCGCCGAGCCCGACAGGTTCTGCGGCGGCGGGCCACGGAAGCTGGTGCCGACGCCGCCGCGCAGGCCCAGCCAGTCGGTCAGCTCGATCTTCAGGCGCGCCTGCGGATCGAAGGTGGAGCCGACGTTGCCGCGATAATCCTCGTAGCGCGCCGACAGCTGCAGGTTGATCGCCTCGATGATCGGCACCTGAAGTTCGGCGAACAGCGCGTACACGTCGGCATTTTCGCTGCGCTGCGGATTGGTGCCGAGGAAGCCCAGGGCGCCGGTCTGCGGGTTGCAGGTGGCGGCCGGGTTCAGCGGCGTGCCGGGGCACGGCGTGATCGCGATGTTCGCATCATTGTTCAGCAACGTGCGGAACCAGTTCTTGCGATATTGCGCGCCCACCGCGAAGCCGATGTCCTCATCCGCCCACAGGCGGATCCCGGTGCGGCCGGACAGCGACAGGTCACCCACGAACTGCTTCGTGCGCACCTGCGTGTTGGGCGTGCGGAAGAACAGGTCGATCGTCGACAGGTCGTTGATCAGGCCCGCGCCCGGCGTCAGGCTGAACCCGGCCGGGTTGCGCGTACCGGCGAAGTTTGGATTGGGGACCCCGCTCACCGCATTCGCCGGGATCGCGGTTGAGAACGGGTTGAAATAGGTACAGCCGTTGGTGCCGGCGAGCCCGGCGAGCTGCGCTGGCGTCAGTCCAGCGCGCGAGGCGGTGGAGGCATAGGGGCAGTTCGGACCGCCAAAGCCGGCCATCGCGTTCTGCAACAGATCACCGAAGGCGTCGGTGCCGTCATAATCGCGCGCATATTCGCTGAAGGTCAGGCCAGCGTTGAAATCGATGTCGCTCGTCAGCTTGACGTTGACGTCGGCGGTGAAGCGATAAGCCTCGGTCTCGCGCTTGGAGATCGCCGATCCGCGATTGTTCTTCTCGTCTTGGAACAGGGGATTGCCGCCGAGCAGGAACGGCCGGAACAGCACGGGCAGGCCCACCGCACTATCCAGCGCACCGGTGGGTCCACGCGTACAGCCCGCGGCCGCGCCATAGAGCGTGCAATAGTCCCGCAGCGCCGGGGCATAGCCCGGGATGACGAACAGCGATCCATTGCCGAACGCTGCATTGGTCGACGGTGGCAGCGTCGGCAGATAACTCGGCGAGCTCGTCACCCTGGTGTTGGTGAAGGCGAGCAGGCCGGTCAGCCGCAGCGTGGCGCTATCGGTGATGTCGAACTCGGTATCGACCCACGCCTGGAACCGCTCTTCCGGCTCCACCAGATTGTCGAACTGCCCGAAATTGGTGAAGCAGCGGTCGGTGTTCGATCCGGGTGCGCTGCGGAAGCCGCCGAGGCCGGCACAGCCAAGATCGGTCGTCAGGTTGATGCCGCCGACGGTGCCGTTGAAGTCGAAGTTGCCGGGATTGCCGCCGCCGGTCCACGCGCCCTGCGGGTTGGTGGGATATGGCTGAACCGCGAAGTCACGATCGGTGAACCGCAGTTCGGACCGGCGCTGATAACCGAACGAGCCGAACACGCGGAAGCCATCCTGTTCGTGGCCATAGGACAGCGCACCGCCGTAATCGCCATCGGACCCGCGGATGTAGCGATAGTCGCCCGACGCCAGGAAACCCTGCTGATCGGTGCGGGTAATGAAGTTGACCACGCCGGCGATCGCGTCCGAGCCGTAGGTGGCGGCGGCGCCGTCCTTCAGGATTTCGATGCGGCCGATCGCGGCAGCGGGGAACATGTTCACGTCGACGATCGGGATGCCGAGGCCGGACGCCACCATGCGCTTGCCGTTAAGGAGGACGAGCGTTCGCTGCGGGCCAAGGCCGCGCAGATTGACGGACGCGACGCCTTCGGACCCTTGCGCACGGGTGTCGAACTGGTTGGCGTCACCCACCGTGCCGTTGGCGATGGTCAGGTTCTTGAGCAGGTCGACCGCGGTCGGCGCGCCCTGCCGCGCCAGTTCCTCGCCGGAGATGACGTCCACCGGCACCGCCAGGTTCTCCGGCGTGCCCCTGATCAGCGTACCGGTAACCACAATATCGGGGGCTGCGGTCTCTTGGGGGGTGGTCTGTACCGGGGCGGGATCGCCGCCGATCTGAGCGTGTGCCGTGCCAATCGCCAGGGCCCACGCAAGCGCCGTCGAGGCGCTTGCGCGTGCGAAAATCGCTTTCGCCATCATCTCTCTCCCGTTGCCGATCAGCGTCTGTGTGCGCCGTACCGGTTCCTCGAATAGACGATGCGCTTTCCGCTACGTCAAGCCGCTTAACGCCTCCTTCCCGCCGCCGGACATAAAAAAGCGGCGGAGCCCTGAGGAGCCCCGCCGCCGTACCGTAAATTGTGAAACGTGTTTCAATAGCCGTTGAGGCGGGCGAAACGGTCGCGGTGATAGGACGCGGTGCCCCACATCGTCTCCAGCACCGCCGCGCGCTTCAGATACAGGCCCGCATCATATTCGTCGGTCATGCCGACACCGCCGTGCAGCTGCACCATCTCGCGGCTAACGAGCTTCAGCGTATCGTTGGCGATCGCCTTCGAGAGGCTGACGGCTTGGTCGACATCCGAGCGGCCAGCGTCGATCGCCTCGAGCGCGCCCTCGACCGCGGAGCGCATCAGCTCCAGCTCGGTCTTCATCTTGGCCATGCGATGCTGCAGCGCCTGGAAGGTCGAGAGCACCTGGCCGAACTGGACGCGCTGCTTGAGGTAATCGAGCGTCTGATCGAACGCGCTGTCCGCCATGCCCAGCATCTCGGCCGCGGTCACCGCGGTCGCGCGGTCGACGATCGCCTGCGTCAGTTCCGGTCCGCCCAGCTTCTCGGCCGGCGCATCGGCGAAGGTCACATCGGCATGGCTGCGGCTGTCCGCCATCTTGCGGGTCGACACCGTCACGCCCTCGCCGCGCGGGACGAGATAAAGGCCGTCGGTTGCCGCGACGACGAACACGTCCGCCCCATCACCCTCGGCGACGAACTTCTTCGCGCCGCTCAGCTTCCCGCCCGAAACGCTGGCTTCGATCTTGCCGCCGTGAACCGGGCCTTCGTCGATCGCCAGCGTCGCCACCGCCTCGCCCGAAGCGAGCTTGGGCAGCCATTCGTTCTTGGCCGTGTCGGAGCCGCCCATCGCGATCGCGCTTGCCGCCACCGCGGTGGACGACAACGGACTCACCGCCAGGTTGCGGCCGAGCTGCTCTACCACCAGGCCAAGCGAGAGATAGCCGAAGGCCGATCCGCCGAATTCCTCCGGGATGACAATCCCGCTCCAGCCCATCTGGCCGATCGTGTTCCAGGCCTCGGTATCGAAGCCCTTTGCCGGTGCCGCGTCGCGCAGCTTGCGGAAGGCGGTGGTGGGCTGTTCGTTGTCAGCCCACTCGCGCGCCATGTCCCGCAGCATCACTTGTTCGTCGTTCAGTGCTGCCATGTGTTCAAACCCCTTAGAAGGACCTGCCGGGGAGGGAGAGCGTTCTGCCGCGCTCTCCCTCGACCCGGCCCTCTCCGACGCGTGTCTGCGCCGCGCCTAACCGTGATTACTGGTGATCAAGCATCCCGAGGATGCGCTTGGCGATGACGTTGTTCTGGATCTCGGACGAGCCGCCGTAGATCGACACCGCCTTGCCCCACAGCCACGTGCGGGTCTGCGCCAGTTCCTCGTTGCTGAAGCCCTCGCCTTCCCAGCCCAGGCCCTGCATGCCCATGATCTCGATCGCCAGTTCCGCGCGATCCTGCGTGATCCGCGCGCCGACGTTCTTCATCACGCTGGTCGCCGCGGACGGCCCGGCATTGCCCTTGGCCTCCAGCGCCGCGCGGCGCAGCGTCAGCGCGAAGGCACGCTGGTCCATCTCGTGCTTGATGATGCGGGTGCGCAGGTCGCTATCGGCCAGCTTACCCTCGGCATCGACACCACGATACTTCTTGGCGATCGACGGGATCGGCTCGCCCTGGTTCATCCGGCCCTGCGAGCCGCCGCCGCCCGACAGCGAGTTGCGCTCGTGCTGCAGCAGGCGGGTGCCGATCGTCCAGCCCTGCCCTTCCTGGCCGACCAGGTTTTCCTTCGGCACCTTTACGTTCGTGAAGAAGGTCTCGCAGAAGGGCGACGCGCCGGAGATCAGCTTGATCGGCCGGGTCTCGACGCCCTCGGCGTCCATGTCGATCAGCAGGAAGCTGATGCCGGCATGCTTCTGCGTCTTGTCGGTACGCACCAGCGCGAAGCACTTGTCCGCCCACTGGCCGCCGCTCGTCCAGGTCTTCTGGCCGTTGACGATGTAATGATCGCCCTTGTCCTCGGCGAAGGTCTGCAAGGACGCGAGGTCCGAACCGGCGCCCGGCTCCGAATAGCCCTGGCACCAGCGCACTTCACCGCGGACGATGCCCGGGATGTGCTTCCGCTTCTGCTCCTCGTTGCCATATTCCAGCAGCGTCGGGCCGAACATCATCACGCCCATGCCGCCGATCGGGTTCCAGGCCCCGATGCGCATCATTTCCTCGCTAAGGATGCGCGCCTGCTCGCGGGTCAGCCCGCCGCCGCCATATTCCTTCGGCCAGGTGGGCGTGCCCCACCCCTTCTCGCCCATCGCCTCGCGCCACTGCTTCTGCTCGGGCGTCTCGTCAGTCGGGCCATCGACGGCGGACATCGCGTTGTCCTTGCCGCGCAGGCTCTGCGGGAAATTCGCCTCCAGCCAGGCACGTGCCTCCTGGCGGAAGCCGTCGGCGCTATCGGCGGGGCGTTCGAGTTCGGCGGCAGTTGCCATCAGTTCAATTCTCCGAAGCCGATTCTGAATATCGGGTATGGCGCGAAGTCATGGCACGTTTGATCGCGGAAGCAAAGGGACATGCAAGCCCCGATCGGCTAGATCAGCGCTGAGGGGAGCCAGAGCGATGCGATTCGATCACCGCGCCGTGCCAATCGCCGTCCTGGCCATGCTGATCGACTCGATCGGCTTCGGAATCGTGTTGCCGGTACTTCCCTCGCTGATCGTCGAACTGGGCGGCGTATCGCTGGCGCAGGGCGCGCGGATCGGCGGCTATCTGCTTGCCGTCTATGCTGTGACTCACTTCTTTGCCGGCCCGGTGATCGGCAGCCTGTCGGATCGCTTCGGCCGGCGCCGGGTACTGCTGATCAGCCTTACCTGCTTCGGCATCGACTATGGGCTGATGGCGTTCGCGCCTACCCTCGCTTGGCTGTTCCTCGGCCGGGCTATCGCGGGGATCGCCGGCGCGACCTACGGCCCCGCCAACGCCGTGATCGCCGACGTCACCCCGCCCGAACGGCGCGGACAGGCGTTCGGCCTGCTCGGCGCGGCCTTCGGTGGCGGATTCATCCTGGGCCCGGCGATCGGCGGCCTGTTGGTGGAATTCGGCACCCGCGCGCCGTTCGTCGCGGCGGCGGCGCTGGCCCTGGTCAACGCCGGGGTGATCCTGTTCCTGATGCCCGAGACCCTCCCGCCGGAGCGCCGTCGCCCGTTCGATTGGCGCCGCGCCAATGCGGTGGGTGCCTTCGCGCCCTTGTTCCGCGCTGGCGGAGCGGCCGCGCTGCTCGCCGGCGCGCTCGTCTGGCAGATCGCGCACATGGTCTATCCGTCCACCTGGGCGTTCTTCGGCGAGATCGCGCTTGGCTGGGATGCGAAGGCGATCGGCTGGTCGCTCGCCGCCTCCGGCCTTTCCATGATGGTGGCGCAGATCTTCCTCATCGGCCGCGCGATCCGGCGCTTCGGCGAGGAGCGAACCGTGCTGATCGGGCTGGCCGCCGGGATGATCGTCTTTGCCGGCTATGTCTTCGCGCGGGCGGAGTGGCAGATCTATCTGCTCATCGCGCTGGGGGCGCTGACCGGCCTCGTCGGCCCATCGATTAACGCGATCCTGTCGGCACGGGTCGACGCCTCCAATCAAGGCGCGCTGCAGGGCGGCATGGCCAGCATCGCCAGCATTGCCGCGATCGTCGGCCCACTGGCGATGACCCAGGCACTGGCGTTCGGCACGGAGCGCGGCGCGGCGGGCGGCGCCTTTGCCCTCGCCTCGCTGCTCTGCGCCGTCACCTTCGCGATCTTCCTGTTCGGCGTGGTGCTCCGCCGCGGCAAGCTCGCATGATCACGTCCATGCACACACGATCCTGAAGTGCGTCACACCGGACGTGATCCGGGGTGACGCTACTTCGCAATCCCTCGCTCAGTCGCGCCCCGGCCGCCGGCTGCCGCCGGTGTCTAGGTGGAACCCGGCATCCACCCGCCATGTCTCGCCCACGATCGCCCGCGCTGCGGGATCGAGCAGCATCTCGATCGGCCCGGCAATGTCCTCCGCCTGCGGGGCCATCGCCATCGGCGTCTGCGCTGCGATCCGCTGGTCGAGCTTCGCCTTGCCCTCCACGCCCAGCGCCTTTTCGAACCAGCCGGTGCCGACATAGCCCGGCGCCACCGCGTTCACCCGGATCGCCGGCGCCAATACGCGTGCCAGGCTCTGCGTCATGGTGATCAGCGCGCCCTTGGACGCGGCATAAGCGATCGAGGAGCCGACACCGTGCAGCCCGGCGATCGAGGCGACGTTGACGACCGCGCTCATCGGCCCCTCGCGCATTGCCGGCGCACATGCGCGCACCATCTGGAAGGCGGCAATCGTGTTCAGGCGATAGATGCCGACGAAATCCTCGGCATCCAGCCCGTCCAGCTCCTCGTGCACCACATGCTTGGTGCGCCCGGCATTGTTCACAAGGAAATCGAGCCGGCCGAACGCCTCGGTCGCCGCAGCGGCAAGCTTCCGGCACTCGGCGTCCTCGGCAATGTCGGCCTGCACCGCGATCGATCCGTTCGCGACCTCGGCGGCCAGCGCCTCCGCCTCGGCGCGGCTATGGGCATAGTTGATGACGCAGCGCACCCCGCGCTTTGCCAGCCGCCGCACCACCGCTGCCCCGATGCCCGTTCCCCCACCCGTCACGATCGCCACGCCGCCGTCCATCACGCTCTCCTGCATTTTCGAACGTGGCGTATGGCATTCGCGGGATCGTGCCGCTAGCGACCGAATCATGGAGAGAGTTGAAGATCTGCTTGCCCAGCCGTTCGGCACCCTGCCGGACCTGATCCGTCACCACGCCGTGGCCCAGCCCGACAAGCTCGCGATCGCCGACGGCGACACGCAAGTCACGTACGGCGAACTCGATGCCGCCATGGACCGCGCCGCCGCCGCGCTTCAACGCGACGGTACGGTGCAAGGCCAGGCAGTGGCGATGGTGAGCTACCCCAGTGTGGCCCAGGGAATCGTCTTTCTTGCCGCGGTGCGGGCCGGATCGGTCGCCGCGCCGATCCAGCCCTCCGCCACGCCCGATCAGATCGCCGGCATGATCGCCGACAGCGGCGCGAACCTCGTTTTCCTGGATGCCGCCAATGCCGCCGCGCTGAAGGACGAGACCTTGGCCGCCCGCATCATCATGCTGGAGGAACTGGACGGCTGGCTCGCGCCTGCCGACGCCAAGCCCGCCCCTGTCAGCATCGCGCCCGATGATGGCTTCAACATCATCTATTCCTCGGGCACCACCGGCATTCCCAAGGGGATCGTGCAGAGCCACGCGATGCGCTGGCAGCATCTCTCGCGCAACAGCGGCGCCGGCTTCGACACCGCCGTCACCCTGCTATCGACCCCGCTTTATTCGAACACCACGCTCGTCAGCTTCCTGCCCACCCTCGCCTGGGGCGGCACCGTGGTGCTGATGAAGAAGTTTGACGCGCGCACGTATCTGGAGCTCGCCGAAAAATATCGCGCGACGCACACCATGCTCGTCCCGGTGCAATATCAACGCATCATGGCGCTGCCCGATTTCGACAAGTTCGATCTCAGCGCGTTCCGCTTCAAGACGTGCACCTCGGCCCCCTTTAAGGCGGAGCTGAAGCGCGACATCCTCGATCGCTGGCCCGGCAAGCTGGTCGAATATTATGGCATGACGGAAGGCGGCGCCTCCTTCATCCTCGTCGCGGACGAGCATCCGGACAAGCTCCACACCGTCGGCCGCTTGTCGCCCGGCCACCAGGCGATCCTGCTCGACGAGGAGGGCAAGGAAGTCGCCCCCGGCGAGATGGGGGAGATCGTCGGCCGCTCGCCGGCGATGATGAACGGCTATCACAAGCGCGAGGGCGCGACGCGCGACGCCGAATATTACGATGCGAACGGCAATCGCTGGATCCGCCATGGCGATGTCGGGCGGATCGACGAGGACGGCTTCCTGATCCTCATGGATCGCAAGAAGGACATGATCATCTCGGGCGGGTTCAACATCTACCCGTCGGATCTGGAAGCGGTGCTGGCGCAGCATCCCGCCGTCGCCGACTGTACCGTCGTCGGCGTGCCGAGCGAGGAATGGGGCGAAACGCCGGTCGGCTTCTACGTCCCACGCGATGGTGCCACCGCAAGCGCGGAGGAGATCCGCGCCGCCACCAACGAGAAGCTCGGCAAGACGCAGCGCCTGTCGAAACTGTATGTCGCTGACGAGCTGCCACGCAGCGCGATCGGCAAGGTATTGAAGCGCGAGCTGCGCGATCGGCTCGCCGCAGGGGATTTCCGGGGGAAAGACGCATGACCAGCCTGAAAGAGATTCTCGATGGCCTGACGCCGCTTGGCGACGCGCCGGGCTGGCGCGGCGAAATTCCGGATGGCTGGCTGCAGGGCCGCACCGCATACGGCGGGCTCTCTGCGGCGATCGCACTCCACTGCGCGATGCAGTCGGATACCGATCTGCCCCCGCTCCGCTCGGCCCAGGTCAGCTTCATCGGCCCGCTTTCCGGCCCGATCCTCGTCACCGCGCATCGCCTGCGCCGCGGCAAGAACGCCGCCTTCATCCAGGCGGATATCGAAAGCGAAGCCGGACTTGGCCTGCGCTGCACCTTCGTCTTCATGCGCGCGATCGAAAGCGAGGTGGATTACGCCACCACCACCGTCCCCGATTTCAAGCAGCCCGGCCCGGAGGAAAAAACGTTCAAGGGCAACCCGCACGTCGCCTTCACGCAGAACTTCGAATTCCTTGATCGGCGTGACGGGCCGAACCTGCTTCCCGCCGAATGGCTGCGCTGGACGCGGCTCAACGAACGCGAGGGGCTCGATCCGATGGTCGAGCTGATGGCGGTCGGCGATTGCCTGCCGCCCGCCGCGCTCCGCCTGCTCGGCCGCAACGTGCCGATGAGCTCGATGACGTGGATCCTCAACGTCCTCGGGCCGCAGCCGAAGACCGAAGACGGCTGGTGGCTGCTGCGCTCCAACGCCGATTATGCGCGCGCCGGCAGCTCCTCGCAGCAGATGGGTATCTGGAACAGCGCCGGCGAAATGGTCGCCGAACAGATGCAGTCGGTCGCCGTCTTCGCCTGATCGAGCGATGCGTTCGGGAGGGGCCGCCAAGTCCCTCCCATGCCGCACCAATGCGGCGCACATCCCGCCGTGCCGCGACAAATTGCGACACTTGCCGGCCGTAACGGCACACTCGCGCGACAGATGGGTTCCATATCGGTCCCATCAGCGGGGAAGGTCCCGCATCGCACGAAGGATCATTACGGATGAAGCGTATCATCATCGCCGCCGCGCTCGCAGGCACCACCACCACCGGCATCGCCGCGGCGCAGACCGCTGGCCAGACGACCGCGCCGACCGCAGCGGGCAAGTTCCGCGGGGATCGCGGCATGGGCCTCGATCTTAACAAGGACGGCGTGATCACCCGCGCCGAAGTCATCGCCGCCACTGACGCGCGCTTCGCGAAGCTCGATGCCAACAAGGACGGCAAGATCACCGCCGACGAGCGGTCCGGCCGCCGCACCAACATGCCGGACATCACGCAGGAGCAGATGCGTCAGGCGGCGCTTGCCCGCTTCGACCGGGCGGATGCCAACAAGGACGGCAAGATCGACGCGACCGAACGCCAGGCAATGCGCGGCATGCACCGCGGCGGGCGCGGCGGGCCGGACGGCATGCGCCACGTCGGGCGCGGCCACGGCGGCGCGATGGCCGCAATGGCCATGGCCGACACCAACCGCGACGGCGTCGTCACCAAGGCCGAAGCCGTCGCCGCAACCCAGGCCATGTTCGACCGGCTCGACACCAATCGAGACGGCAAGATCGACCAGGCCGAACGCGACGCCGCCCGTGACGCCATGAAGGCGCGTCGCGGCGGTGGCGCAGCGCAGCCCGGCGGCGCTCGCTGACGCCGGCGCGCGCCGGGCGGGGACCTCTCAGCCCGCCCGGCGCTTCCCGCGGGAGCATGACATGCTAGACACCGACGCCATGGCCGAACTGCCCCACCTGCTGCTCGTCGACGACGAGCGCTCTATCCGCGAGCCGCTGGCGCAATATCTCACCAAACAGGGCTTCCGTGTCACCCAGGTGGGTGATGCCGAGGCTGCCCGTGCGCGGCTCGGCGCTTATGCGATCGATCTCGTGGTGCTCGACATCATGATGCCGGGCGAGGACGGGCTCAGCCTGTGTCGCCACATTCGCGAGACCAGCGATATCCCCGTCATCCTGCTCACCGCGCGTACCGAGGAGACCGACCGGATCGTCGGCCTGGAAATGGGCGCCGACGATTATGTCGTAAAGCCCTTCTCCCCGCGCGAGCTTGCCGCCCGGATCAAGGTCGTGCTGCGCCGGCTGCGCGGCGGCGGCACGCGGCAGCATGCACCTGACGCGAGCGCCTATGCCTTTGCCGGCTGGGTGCTGAAGACGGGCGAGCGCACCCTGGTCGATCGCGAGGGCGTCGCCGTCCCGCTGTCGACCGGCGAGTACAACCTCCTCCACGCCTTGGTCACCCGGCCGCGCCAGGTGCTGACCCGCGACCAGCTGCTCGATCTCACGCAAGGGCGCGAAGCGGCCGCCTTCGATCGCGCGATCGACAACCAGGTCAGCCGCCTGCGCAAGAAGATCGAGGCCGACCCCAAGTCGCCGCAGCTGATCAAGACGGTATGGGGCGGCGGCTATACGCTGGCCGCGGAAGTAACCCGGCTGTGACGGCCCGAGCGTGAGGCTCCCCTTCCCTCGCAACCTGCCGGGCCAGTTGGCGCTGCTGCTGGCGATCGCCCTGTTCGCCGCGCAGGCGATCAATCTTGCGCTCGTGCTGCGCGATCGCGCCAACTTCCGCCTCGCCCAGGCCACCCGTCCGGCCGCGGTGCGGATCGCCGACGCACTTGAACGCGCGGACGAGCGGCCGATCTTCGAGGACCGCGGCCGCGTCCGCCGCCGCGCCGCCAATCCGCTCGAGCCTGCCTGGGAACGTCACCCTGACGTCGCCGAGGAGCTGCGCCGCCAGCTGATCGAAGCCGGCGTCAGCCCCGGGCGGATCGAGGTCGGCCTTCGTCCGGCCGATGCCCGCGAGCCGACGACCCGCGTCTCCGACGAGCGGCAACGGCGCCTTGGCCGCGCGCACCGCGCCCGAATCGCTGACACGTTGGTCATTGCGGTGCAGCAGCCCGACGGCAGCTGGATCAGCACCAACGCGCCCTGGCCGCGCCGGGACATGCGCATCATCTGGGCGCTCTTTGCCCAGACGCTGATCATCTATGTCCTGATCCTCGTCCCTGTCCTGTGGCTGGCGCGCCGCATCGCGCGCCCGCTGCGCGCGCTTGCGGTGGCAGCCCGCAACTTCACGCCGGGCAGCGCGCCCGAGCCGCTGGCGGTCGACGGGCCGAGCGATGTGCGCGACGTGGTCGCCGCGTTCAACGCGCTTACTCGCCGCGTCACCGCGATGCTCGAAGAAAAGGACCGGATGCTCGGCGCAATCGGCCACGATCTGCGCACGCCCCTTGCGGCGCTTCGCGTGCGGATCGAGTCGGTCGAGGACGAGCAGGACCGCGCCCGCATGGCCGACACGATCGAGGAAATGAGCCGCACGCTGGACGACATCCTCTCGCTCGCCCGCCTTGGCCGCCCGAGCGAAGCGATCACTGAAGTCGATCTCGCCGCGCTGGTCGATGCGGTGGTCGAGGATTTCCGCGACCTTGGCGCCGATGTCTCATTCGAGGAGGCCGATCGCCTCCGCATGCGGCTTCGCCCCACGCTCTTCCGCCGCGCGGTGCGCAACCTCATCGAGAATGCGATCAAATATGCCGGCGCCGTCGAGGTCTCGCTGCAGCAGACACCCGGCCGCGTCCTCGTCTGCGTCGCCGATCGCGGCCCCGGCATCCCGGCCGATCGCATGGAGGCCGTGTTCGATCCCTTCACGCGCCTCGAAGGATCACGCAACCGCGATACCGGTGGCATCGGCCTTGGCCTGGCGCTCGCCCGCGCCATCGTCCGCGATGCCGGCGGCGACATCACCCTCGCCAACCGCGACGGCGGCGGCCTCACCGCCACGATCACCCTGCCGCGGTGACGGGCGGCGGCGCAGTGCTTCGCCGATCGGCAGCGGCCAACGCAGCAGCGCCGCGCCAGCAGGCATGATCCCCACGGCACCATTCGAGGCCAACATCTGGCGCCTGCTCGATGAAGCGCTCATCAACACACCGATGGCGCCGGCAAGGGCGCCGAGCGGCCGGTTCCACCATTTTGGCCAGATCGCCATCTATGCGTCGCTAAGCCCGGAGGGCGCGGAGCTCGCCATGCGCCGCTACGCCGCCGATGGCATCCGACGCATCCTCGTTCCGCTACGCCTCCTGACGAACCGTGCCGCGGACATTCGAGAGGTGACGGCGGCCTCGGCTGACTGGCAGGATTTCATCAGGCGAGGCGAGACGCCGCCCACCTGGCCGTTGTCTGACGCGGCAAGACAGCTCGGCGCGGAAGCGATGGTCTACTCGTCGCGCTCGAGCCCCCGCCTCTCGCACGTCGTGGTCTTTGAACCTCGCTGCCTGACCCCCCTCGACAGACCGTTGGCGCACGGCAGCTGATCTCCACGAGCCGGCCACATCCTCTCGCACCGCCACACGCACCAGCACCTTGCCAAGCCGCGCGCGGGCGGCGAAGAGCGCGGCGGAGGGAGCGCAACAATGTCCGTGCAGTCAGACCGGTGGATTCGCGAGCAGGCGCTCACCAACGGCATGATCGAGCCGTTCGTCGAGGCACAGCGGCGCGATGGCTGCATCAGCTACGGTCTCAGCTCCTACGGCTATGACGCTCGGGTCGCAGACGAATTCAAGATCTTCACCAACGTCGATTCGGCGACGGTGGACCCGAAGGATTTCGCCGCCAACAGCTTCGTCGATCGCAAGACGGACGTCTGCATCATCCCGCCCAACAGCTTCGCGCTGGCGCGGACGGTGGAATATTTCCGCGTGCCCCGCGACGTGCTGGTGATCTGCCTCGGCAAGTCGACCTATGCGCGCTGCGGGATCATCGTGAACGTCACCCCGCTGGAACCCGGCTGGGAAGGCCATGTGACGCTGGAGTTCTCGAACACCACCCCGCTGCCGGCCAAGATCTACGCCAACGAGGGCGCGTGCCAGTTCCTGTTCCTGCAAGGGAACGAGCCGTGCGAGATCAGCTACGCCGATCGCGCCGGCAAATATATGGGCCAGCGCGGCGTCACCCTGCCGCGGCTGTGAGCGGAAGGCGGTAAGGCCCTCCAACGACAAGGGGCGAACCACAGAACCCGACAAGACTGATGCCCTGCGGGAAGCCAGGTGCAGTCAGGACGCGCTCAGGTATTCTGACGGCTCCCCGGCGCGGCGCCACCTCGTCACGGCCGCCCCGACGGAGGAGATTTCTTCGGGCACGCCGGCACCGGTGAACGATCATCCACGCCCAAGCCGATCGGTCATTCCGCCTGGGCCAGAAAGCGTCCGGGCGCATCTTGCCGATAGTGCCGGGACGCCCCGGCACCCCGGGCTGGACCCGGGATCCCGCTTCTACCTCGAGCTTAGCTGAACGCCGGCAGCATTCAGGGGCAAGGCATGCGCCGTCAGCGCCCTCAAAGCGACCGCGCAAACCAGCTTACGCGGTTGATCAGCGCCCCGCGAGCGTCACCCCGCCCAGCCGGTCGAGCCCGCGTTGTGCCACCTCGCGGGAGGACTCCACCTCGCCATTGGGCATCGCCATCTCGACATCGCTCGCGTTCAGTGCCGCACGGTACAGCGACGCCGCCTCGCCGATGCGGCCGGTGCGGGCATAGACGGTCGCAAGGTTGATCATCAGCTCAGGCCGGCGCGGGAAGATGCGCCGCTCCGCCACAAGCGTGGCTTCCGCTGCCTGGTAATCACCGGCCGAGATTGCCTGGTAGCCGGTCCGGTCGCTCGCCGCCGCCGGTGTAGCGGCGATCGCAGCACCGCAGAGCGCCAAGAGGATAACGCGCATATCCATTCTCCCAGCATGACAGGCGGATGACGCCTGCGTTTCATTTTTGTGACAGGAGAATGTCACTTTTGAGACAGTGATGCAATGACTCCAGGGGCCGACGCGCGACGCACATAAAAAAAGGGCGGCCCGCCAGGGGCCGCCCGTATCGTTCGCAGATCGCCGCGGACTTAGAAGTCGCGGTAATACTGCTCGTTGCCGATGAAGCCGAGCTTCGTGATGTTCGACCGCTTGATCACCGCCAGCGTCTGATCAACGACGTCGTAGCGCACCTGCGGATCAGGCTGGAAGTGCAGCTCCGGCTCCGGGTTCATCGCTGCCGACACGTCGAGGTACTGACGCAGCCGCACCGCATCGACCGGCGAACCGTTCCACGTGATCGTGCCATCGGCCGCGATCGCGATCTTGTTCTTGTCCGGCTGGACCGGCGGCGGCGCGTTGTTCGGCGAATTCTGCGGAAGATCCACCTTCACCGCGTGGGTTTGGATCGGGATGGTGATGATGAACATGATGAGGAGCACGAGCATGACGTCGATCAACGGCGTCGTGTTCATCTCCATCATCGGCTCGCCATCGTCTTTGCCGCCACTCATTGCCATTTCGATTACTCCTCGTGGCTGTGCTTAAAGACGCGAGACGTTCTCACCCGGGGGCGGTTCGGAAATGAACCCCACCTTGGCGAAGCCTGCCATCTGCATGTTGTAGATCGCGCCTGCCACGCACTTCCACGGCGTGTTTACGTCGCCGCGCACATGCGCTTCCGGAAGCTCCAGGCCCGGAGCATTGACCCCGCCCTGGCGCTCGATCTCGGCCTTCAGCTTGGCCACCGCGCGATCGAGCAGCTCCTGGTGGGTCACCTTCGTCATGCCCCAGTACACGGCGCACTGACCGTCCTCCGAGGTGATCGAGAGCGAGACATTCTCAGGCTTGGTCGTCGTCGGGTCGAAGCGGACCTGCGGCAGCTGCACCGGGACCGTCTGGATCACGACCGGGACCGCGATCAGGAAGATGATGAGGAGCACCAGCATGACGTCCACGAGGGGCGTCGTGTTGATGTCCGACATCGGGGTTTCTGCGGCGGAGTCTCCACCAACGCTCATCGCCATAAGTCAGGCTATCCTATGTCTTCGTTCCCGCCGGTCATCCGGCCGGGAAAGGTGGCGGGGCCGCCGAGCGGCAACCCCGCTTTCCCCCATTACGAGCGGGTCGGCTGCACGCCGCCGGTCTGACCGGCCGTGGTGGTGCCGACCGGCTTGGCAGCAACCGGCTTGGCCGCGCCGGCAACCGTCGGGCGCACCGCGCCGTTCGACGCGAGGTAGCCGAGCACGTCGTTCGAGAAGGCCGACAGCTCTTCCGCGATCGACTTGTTGCGACGCTGCAGCCAGTTGTAGCCGAGCACCGCCGGAACGGCCACGGCGAGACCGAGCGCGGTCATGATGAGCGCTTCACCGACCGGACCGGCGACCGCGTCGATCGACGCCTGGCCAGCCGCACCGATCTTGATGAGCGCGCGGTAGATGCCGATAACCGTACCGAACAGGCCGATGAACGGCGCCGTCGCACCCACGGTCGCGAGGAACGCGAGGCCGGTGCCCAGACGCGAGTTGATCATCGCTTCCGAGCGAGCGAGCGAGCCGTGCAGCCAGTCATGTGCTTCGACCGGATCGGTCAGCTTGGCGTGCTGCTCCTGCGCCTGCAGGCCGTCGTCGACGATCTGCTTGTAGGCCGAGTTCTTCTCCAGCTTCGCCGAACCTTCGCGCAGCGAGGTCGTCTGCCAGAACGAGGCGCGCACGCGCTTCGCCTGGTTGATGATCTTCTGCTGCTCGAAGAGCTTGGTGAACATGATGTAGAACGAGACGACCGACATCAGCACGAGGATGCCGAAGGTGCTCTGGGCGATGATGCCGCCCTGCTCGAGCGCGGCGGCCAGGCCGTACGGGTTTTCGCCGCCGTGTGCGGCCGGGTCGGCGGCTGCAGCGAGGATGGTGGTGATCATTCGATTGGTATCCCTCTGAAAAGCGCAAATTCTGGCGTGTGAAGATCAGTCCCGCGGCAGGCGCCAGACCACGCGACGGCTCTGCGTCGTTGCGATCGGGTTACCCGCAGCGTCGGTCGCCGGCGAATAGCGCGCCCGGCGGGTCAGTGCCCGGCAAGCCGCCTGGTCGAGGGCGTTGGATCCGCTCGATTCCGTCACGACACAGTTCTCGACACGTCCCTGCGTATTGATTGTCCACTTGATCGCAGTCGTGCCTTCTTCCTCGGCACGGATCGAGCTGGGCGGATAATCGTCATTCGTGATCCACTGTGCCGGATCGCCCTTGGCACCCGCAGCCTTGCTGACCACCGGCGGAGCCGGGGGAGCGGGCGGCGGCGCAGGCGGCGAGACCGGCGTCGGCACGTATACCGGCGGCGGAGTCGGCACGGTCGCGATGACGACGGGCGGCGACGGAGTCGTCACGATGGGCGGCGGCGCCACGACGGGCGGCGGCGTCATCGGAATATCCGGCGGCGGGGGCGGCGGCTCATCCGGCGGCGGGGGAGGCGGCTCCTCCACGTCGAACGTATTCAGCTTCTCCGAAACCTTTTTCACGTATTGGAACGCGAGGCCGGTGACGAAGGCGTAGCCGAGAGCAGCATGGATCAACGCGACAATAACGATCGCGACGATCTTGCTCCCGCTCATCTTCTGGTCAGAGTAGGCCATTCAGCAAAAGCACTCCCTAATCCCTATGGCCCGAAGGGGCCGGGCGGCCTGCCACGGCCTCCGCGGGGGGCGGAGTAGGCGTGCCGGTCCGTCCGCAAGGGCTAAACGACACCCCTGCGGTGTGCGAGTCCTAACTTGCGCCTTAACGACACGCAAACGCTTTGTCGGACGCAACAAACGAACAATCGCCTTGCTGCAGATTTATTTCTGTATCACGGGAAGGGGATCGATTAACCGAAGGGCATGGCTTCCCTAAGAAAAAGTTCGGTTTGGCTGGGCCTCGCGATGGCCACGGCGCCGCTCCAGATTCCCGCCGCGCTCAATGCGCAACAACCGGGACCCGCGATGGTTCCCGCCGCCCCCGCGCTGTCCTATGCGCGGATCGCGGACATGGTGATCGCGAGTCCGGTGATCGTTGATGCAACGATCCGTTCCGCCACGCGCATCAAGGGCGCGGAGGCCGCCAATGTCTCGCCGGGGTACACACGCTATTATATAGAGGCCGATGTCCTGGCGCTGGTCCGCGGCCCCGGGGCCATCCCGCCGCGCGTCGGCTATCTCCTCGATGCCCCGCTCGGCCCCGACGGGCGCCAGCCGAAGCTGAAACGCGCCCGCGTGCTGCTGTTCGCCCGCCCGGTTCCCGGCAGCCCGACTCAGCTCCAGCTCATCTCCCCCTCGGCGCAGCTATGGTGGTCGCCCGAGGTTGACGCCCTCACCCGCCGTATCGCGCAGGAAGTGATCGCCGGTGATGCGCCTCCGGTCGTCACCGGCATCGGTAACGCCTTCCACGTGCCCGGCTCGCTGCCGGGCGAAGGCGAGACCCAGGTGTTCCTGACGACGCAGGACAATCGCCCCGTCTCGCTATCGATCCTGCGCCGTCCGGGCGAGCAGCCGCGCTGGGCCGTTGCGCTGTCGGAGATCGTGGACGACGCCGCCGGCCCGCCGCAGCGTGACACGTTGCTATGGTATCGCCTCGCCTGCGCCCTGCCCCCGGCCCTGCCGGCGCGCAGCACGCAGGCGCTGGAGCCCGCCGACGCCGCCGTCGCGCGCGAGGATTATCGCTACGTGATCCAGCAGCTCGGCCCGTGCGATCGCGGCGATCAGGGCCCGGCGCAGTAACGTTGAAGGCCTCGCCCTGCGCCATCGCCGGGCGAGGCGGATACCCGCCGCGCCTTAACGGCGGTGGCGGACCAGCGTGATCCCGATCGATTCGCCCGCCTCGGCGATCGCCAGCTTGACGATCTTCACCTTCACCCGCCGCACCCGCTTGTCCTGCAGGAACAATGTCTCGGCGATATGATCGGCAACGCCCTCGATCAGCGTGAAATGCACACCCGGCGGCAATGCGTCGGTCGCGGCATGCTTCAGGTCGAGATAGTTCTTCGATGCCGTCAGCGGCGTATCCGGCGCGAAATGCGGCAGGGCATCCAGCAGCACCGTCAACGATATCCGCAGCGGCTGCGGCAGGTGCGTCTCCTCTGAATAGACGCCGGTCAGCACCGGCACTTCCAGATCGTGCACTTCGAGTTCGAGCGTGTCTTCCACCCCCGCGCGCTTAGCGGCACTTTCGCCGCGGCGCCATTCCGCTTGCGTTCAGGCCTGCAGGGTCTAAGGCGCGCCACCCCCTGATTCTGGGGCGGGAGGCAGGCATGATCGAGCTCGTGGGGCTGGAAACGGTGGAATCGCAGGCGGTGGAGCAATTGCTCGATCGTGCCTTCGGCGCCGACCGCCACGGCCGCACCGCCTATCGCCTTCGCGACGGAGTCGCCGCCCTCACCGGCCCCAGCCTTGCTGCGGTTGACGATGGCGCGTTGGTCGGCTCGATCCAGCTCTGGCCGGTGCAATTCACCGGCGATGACGGGCGCTGCGTGCCCATGGCGCTGGTCGGCCCGGTGGCGGTGGAGCCCGCCCGGCAACGTGACGGCATCGGCCGGATGCTGGTCGCCGCGGCGCTGGAACGGATGGGTGATGCGCCGCTGATGCTCATCGGCGATCCCGAATATTACGGCCGCTTTTTCGGCTTCTCCGCCGATCGCACCGGCGAATGGCGCCTGCCCGGCCCGTTCGAGCAGCGGCGCCTCCTCGCCCGCGGCGCCGGGGTGCCTGCGGGCGCCGGGACGATCGGCCCGCGCGTCGCGGCGCTGGCGTGATCGTGGGCGGCATCTTTACCCGGATGCCGCGCTTCCCTACCTCGGGCTCATGCCAATGGCGCCTCCCCCCGAATTCAGCACGCTGACGATCGCCGACATCGCGCGGCTGACCGAAGCGGATCGTCTGCCGCCCGTCGATCTGTGGAACCCGGCGCATTGCGGGCACAGCGATATGCGGATCGCGCGTGACGGCACCTGGTTTCACGAAGGCTCTCCGATCGGCCGCATGGCGATGGTGCGCGCGTTCAGCCGCATCCTGCGCCGCGAGCCCGATGGCGGCTATGTCCTCGTCACCCCGGTCGAGAAGCTCGATATCGAGGTGGAGGACGCGCCCTTCGTCGCGGTGGAGATGAAGACCGAGGGCGAAGGCCGCGAGTCGCAGATCGCCTTCCGGCTCAACACGGGTGAGATGGTGACGGTATCGGCCGATCATCCGCTGCGCTTCGAAGAACGCGAGGACGGCCCCCACCCTTACGTCCACGTGCGGGGCGGGCTGGAGGCGCTGATCTCGCGGCCGCTCTTTTACGAGCTTGCGGAACGCGCCCTGTCGGGTGACGACGAGCCGCCCGGCATCTGGAGCGGCGGGGCCTTCTTCCCGATCGAATCATGACCGCACTCATTGACCGGCTCGGCCGCGCGCTCACCGCCGGCATGGGCCAGGAGACGGTCCTCTTGGCCGGCGACCATGTCGATCTGCCGCGCGCGTCGGACGGCAGCCTCAAGCCCGCCGCCGTGCTGGTGCCAGTGACCGATCGGGCCCGCCCCGGCGTGATCCTCACCCAGCGCACCGAGACACTGCGCAGCCACGCCGGCCAGGTGGCGTTCCCCGGCGGTCGGCTTGATCCGGGCGAAGATGCCGTCACCGCTGCATTGCGCGAGGCGGACGAAGAAATCGCGCTGCCGCCGAGCGCCGTGACCGTGCTTGGCGAGGCCGATCGCTACCGCACCGTCACCGGCTATGCCGTGACGCCCATCGTCGGCGTGGTGCCGCCCGATCTGCCGCTCCGCCCCTCGGAGGCGGAGGTCGCCAGCGTGTTCGAAGTGCCGCTCGATTTCCTCCTCGATCCCAAGAATCAGATCGAGGCGAGCGTTGAGTGGAATGGCCGCCAGCGGCGCTATTACGAGATCCTCTGGGAGGATCGCCGAATTTGGGGAGCGACTGCCGCCATGATCGTCAACCTGTCGCGGCGGCTGCGATGGACCGCGTGATGCTGCCCGACGCCGCCTGGCGTCATCGCGCTGGCCTTGGTCGTCTCGCTGAGGCGCTGGACGCGGCCGACGGCGGCGCGCGCTATGTCGGCGGCGCGGTACGCGACACCCTGCTCGGACATGACGTGTCCGATCTCGATCTTGCGACCCCGCATTCGCCGCAGGACGTGATCGCACGGCTGGAGGGTGCCGGGATAAAGGCAATCCCGACTGGTATCGCCCACGGCACTGTCACCGCCGTGTCGCAAGGCACGGTGGTGGAGGTGACGACGCTGCGGCGCGACGTCTCCACCGATGGCCGGCACGCCGTGGTCGCCTTCACCGATGACTGGCGCGAGGATGCGGCGCGGCGCGATTTCACCATGAACGCGCTTTACGCCGATCCGGTCTCCGGCGAGGTGTTCGACTGGTTCGACGGGCTCGCCGATCTTCAGGCGCGGCACGTGCGCTTCATCGGCGATCCCTATCGTCGAATCGCGGAGGATCATTTGCGGATCCTGCGCTTCTTCCGTTTTCACGCGCGCTTCGGCGACGTGATCGACTCCTCCGGGCTCGATGCCTGCACCGATCGCGCCAACGATCTCATGGCCTTGTCGCGCGAGCGAATCGCGGCAGAATTGCTGAAGCTCCTCGTCGCGCCGCGCGCCGTGCCGGTCGTGCGCCTGATGGTAGAGCGCGGCATCTTCCGCCCCGTCCTCCCTGAGATCGCCGATGTGACGGCGCTCGAGGATCTCGCCGCCGCCGAAGCCGCTGCTGGCCTCGCCCCCGATCCGATCCGCCGCCTCGCCGCGCTCATCCCCGCCGCCAGCGCCGAGTCGGTCGGTGCGCGGCTTCGCCTGTCCAACGCCGATCGCAAGCGCCTGATCGCGGCCAGCGACGGCCCCGGCAGCGAAGGCCCGCGCGGGCTCGCCTTCCGCGTCGGTCGCGAGATCGCGATCGATCGCCTGCTGCTTGCCGGCCAAAGCATCGATGCGCTGGCGGACTGGACGCCCCCGCGGCTCCCGATCTCCGGCGGCGATCTCGTCGCGCGCGGCATTGCCCGCGGCCCTGAAGTCGCCCGTGCGCTGCGCCAGGTCGAAAGCCAGTGGATTGCTGAAGGCTTTCCGGATGCCACCCGCGTCGCCGAGATCGCTGACGCGGTGACGGCTCAGCTGTTGGTCGACACCAGCAGCCGGTAAGCTTCCTCCGCCGGCAGCGGTCGCGAATAGGCGTAGCCTTGGCCGTAGGTGCAGCCGAGCGCGGCCAGCGTCTGCCCCAGTTCCTGTCCCTCGATCCCTTCCGCGATCGTCTCCATGCCCAGCGCCTGGGCGAGGCTCAGGATCGCGCGGACGATGGCGATCTTGTCGCGGTCGCCCAGCATCCCGGTCACGAAGCTGCGGTCGATCTTCAATATGTCGATCGGCAGCCGCTGGAGATAGGCGAGGTTGGAATAGCCGGTGCCGAAATCGTCCATCGCGATCGTCGCGCCCGTCGCCTTCAGCGCGCGCAGGATCTCGGCATTGCCGTCCGGATCGGCGATCAGCGCGCTTTCGGTCAGCTCCAGCTTCAGCCGGTCGCCGCTCAGCCGATGCTGCGCCAGCGCCTCGGCCACCACGGGTGCGATCCGGTCGCGCTGCAGCTGGATCGGCGACAGGTTCACCGCCACCTTGACGCCGCATGTTCCGCCCGACCGCTGGTCCCATTGCGCCAGCGTGCGGATCGCCTCGTCGATCGCCCACCGGCCCAGCGGCACGATCAGGCCCGATTCCTCGGCGACGGGGATGAAATCGTTGGGCGGTATGTCGACGCCGTTCTCGCCCGGCCAGCGCGCCAGCGATTCGAACGCCACGATCCGCCCGGTGCCCAGGTCGCAGATCGGCTGGTAATGAAGCTCCAGCCGGTTCGCCTCGATCGCACGGCGAAGCGCGGTCTCCATCACGAATTGCTCGCGTGCCCGGTCCAGGGCCCGCGTCTGATAGGCTTCGGCCTGCCCCGTCTCCTTGGATCGGCGCACGGCGAATTGCGCATGGCGGATCACGTCCTCCGCATCGCCCGTAGCCTCGCTGCCGAAGGCAATACCGATCGCGCAGGAAATGCGGATCTCCAGTTCACTCAGCCGGAACGGCGTCGACAGCACCGCCCTGATCCGCTGCGCCGCCCGGTCGGTTTCGCTCCGATCCGAATCGATCGCCAGCAGGATGCCGAATTCGTCCCCGCCGATCCGGCCGAGCACGTCGTTCGTCCGCAGCGCACCCTTGATCCGCCTTGCGACGGTGATGAGCAATTCGTCACCCGCCATGCTGCCAAGGCAGGAATTCACGCGGCCGAAGCGGTCGAGATCGATCACCAGCACCGCGTAATCGCGCGCTCCGGCCTCGATCATCGCCTCCAGCCGGTCACTGAACCCGGCGCGGTTCGGCAGCCCGGTCAGGCTGTCGGTGCTCATCTCGCGCCGCAGGCTCAGCTCCGTGCGCACTTCGCCGGTATGATCGATCAGCGTGACGAGGCAGCGCGCCCGCGTGCCATCATCGAGCCGCGCCAGCGTCACGTCGAAATGGCGCTGCTCCACCGCATTGCCCGTCCGCCACGGCAGCTGGTCGCGTACCGCGCCACCGCCGAGGAAAGCGATGATCCGCCCACCCAGATCGCGCGCCAATGGGGAGGTGACCGGGTCCATGCCGAGGCCCAGGCTGCGGAATACCGCATTGGGCAGGTCGAAGGTCAGTTTGCCCTCGACCAGCGTCGCCACCACCGCCGCGATCGGCAGCAGCTCTAGCGCGCGTTCGGACGCCGAGAGCCCGTCGGGCGTGGCGAACGCGTCATGGTCCGGTCGTGCTGCGGCGGTGAAGCGCATCGGCCGACGCCTAAGGCTCTGCGGTAAAGTTTGGCTTAACCGCGAAAAGCTTGTCAGGCGAAGCGGTTGTCGCGCGGGAAGCCGGTCGGCGGCATCCGCCCGGCCGCGCCGCGCGCGGTGCGCCATGGCGACAGGTCCGCCTCGGTCCGCGTCCGCCCGCTGTCGCCGCCCATCGGCCAGCTCAGCCCGTCGCTGAACTTGAACGTGATGGCGTCGCTCAGGCCACCGTCGCGATAGCGCTGCAGCTGCGATCCCTGCCCGCGCGTCATCTCGGCCAGCTCCGCCAGCGGGAAGACGACCATCTTGCGATTGTCACCGATCGCAGCGACGTAATCGTCGTCCTTCGCCACCGGCCGCACCACCGCCAGCTTCGCG
Source organism: Sphingomonas sp. 179-A 2A2 NHS (assembly GCF_045371305.1). Taxonomy (NCBI): domain Bacteria; kingdom Pseudomonadati; phylum Pseudomonadota; class Alphaproteobacteria; order Sphingomonadales; family Sphingomonadaceae; genus Sphingomonas; species Sphingomonas sp. 179-A 2A2 NHS. The sequence goes on from NZ_JBIQDE010000003.1 coordinate 296,020, forward strand.
CCGGTGCGCGGCGTCACCACCGTCTTGCCCTTGCGAGTCTCGGCCAGCACCTCGTTCACCGGCACGATGAAGCCGCGCCCGTCGCTCGCCGCTACCAGCAGCTTGCCGTCGCGCTCCGCCTTCAGCAGCCGAACGATGCCGATCCCGCCATCGAGGTCGATCGTCGCGCGCACCGGCTCGCCGAAGCCGCGTCCGCCCGGCAGCTTGTCCGCCGCCAGCGTGTAGAAACGCCCGTTCTCCGCCGCGAGCAGCAGCTTGTCCGTCGTCTGCGCGTGGAAGGCAAAGGCGGGTCCATCGCCTTCCTTGAACTTCAGCGTCTCGGCGGAGGCCAGCTCGACATGCCCCTTCATCGCCCGGATCCAGCCGCGCTGCGACAGGATGACGGTGATCGGCTCGCGCTCGATCATCGCCTCCAGCGGGATGTCGCGCGCCGGCGCGGCTTCCTCGATCGTCGTGCGCCGTTTGCCCAGCGCTGTCTCCGGGCCATAGCGGTCGCGGATCTTCTCCAGATCCTTCTTCATCCGCGTCCGCTGGCGCGCGTCCGATCCCAGCAGCAGCTGAAGGCTCGCCTGCTCCTTCTCCAGGGCCACCTGTTCGCGCTTCAGCTCCATTTCCTCAAGCTTGCGCAAGCTGCGCAGCCGCATGTTGAGGATCGCCTCGGCCTGCCGGTCGGTCAGGTCGAACTCAGCGATCATCACCGCCTTGGGCTCGTCCTCGGTGCGGATGATCTCGATCACCCGGTCGAGGTTGAGGAAGGCGGTGATATAGCCCTTCACCAGCTCAAGCCGGTCGGCGATCTTGTTCAGCCGATGCTCGGTGCGGCGGCGAAGCACGATGAACTGATGTTCCAGCCACGACGCCAGCGCCTGCGCCAGGCTCATCACCCGCGGCGTGCGCTGCGCATCCAGCACGTTGAGGTTGAGCGGCACGCGCGTCTCGAGATCGGACAGGCGATAGAGCCCGTCCATCAGCACTTGCGGATCGACCGTCCGGCTGCGCGGCTCCAGCACCAGGCGGATCTCCGCGTCGGATTCGTCGCGCACATCGGCCAGGATCGGCAGCTTCTTGTCGTTCACCAGGCCGGCGATCTGCTCGATCAGCTTGCCCTTCTGCACGCCGTACGGGATCTCGCTGACGATGATCTGCCAGCCCCCGCCCTTCTCCCGCTCCACGCTCCAGCGGCAGCGCACGCGGAACGATCCGCGCCCCGTGGCATAGGCCTCGCGGATGATCGCCGGCGGATCGACCAAGAGGCCGCCCGTCGGGAAGTCCGGCCCCTGAACGAACGCGAGCGGATCGGCGGCGGGATCGTCGATCAGCGCGATCGCCGCGTCCAGCAGCTCGGCCGCATTGTGCGGCGGAATGCTGGTCGCCATGCCCACGGCAATGCCGCTCGCGCCATTTGCCAGCAGGTTGGGGAACAGGCCCGGGAACAGTTCGGGCTCCTGGTCCTCGCCATTGTACGTCGGGCGGAAGGCGACGGCATCCTCGTCCAGCCCGTCCATCAGGTCGATTGCGACCTGCGTCAGCCGCGCCTCGGTGTAGCGGTAGGCCGCAGCATTATCGCCGTCGATGTTGCCGAAATTGCCCTGCCCGTCGACAAGCGGATAACGCAGCGCGAAATCCTGCGCGAGGCGGACCATCGCGTCATAGACCGACTGGTCGCCGTGCGGGTGGTATTTACCGATCACGTCGCCGACGACGCGGGCGCACTTCTTGTAGCCCTGCGTCGGATCGAGCCGCAGCAGCCGCATCGCCCACAACAAGCGGCGATGCACCGGCTTCAGCCCATCACGGACATCGGGCAGCGATCGCGCGGTGATCGTCGACAGCGCATAGACGAGATAGCGTTCGGAAAGCGCGGAATCGAACGGCGCGTCCAGCACGCCGATCGGGGGGTCATCACGAAGATCGGTCATTGTCGCCGACGATAGCAGCGGGTGCGGGGCGCGGCTATCGCCCGCTTGCGATCTCCGCCAGCAGCCATTCCCGGAAACGCGCGATCTTGGGCACGCGCCGGCGATGCTCCTGGCAGACCAGCCAGTAGCTGAGGCCAAGCTCCGATACCTGGGCGAACGGCTGCACCAGCCGGCCGGTCGCGATCTCGCCTTGCCACAGCTTCGGCGTCAGCATCGCGATGCCGTGCCCGGCCATCGCCGCCTGCCCCTCGCTCGACTGGGAATCGTAACGAATGGCCGGGCGTAGCGATGCGGCGGCAAAGTCCACCCCCGCATCGCGCAGCCATTGCTCGATCCAGGGATCGTCCGGGCTGATCAGCGGCAGCCGCAGCAGATCGGCCGGCACCTTCGGCCCGCCGTGGCGCTCGAAGAACTCGGGGCTGCACATCGGCGTGAAGTCGACCGCCATCAGCCGTTCCTGCGTCAGCCCCGGCCAGCCGCCCGTGCCACTGCGGATCGCCAGATCCACCTCCGCGGTCGCGAAATCGATCATCGTGTTGGTCGTCTGGATGCGCACTTCCAGATCGGGGTGCGCCGCCTGAAACCCGCCGATCCGCCGCGCCAGCCACGTCGAGCCGAAGGTATTGGTCGTGGTGATCGACAGCACCCCGGCATCCTCCGCCCGTACCATCGCGAAGGCGGCGTCGATCGCATCGAACGCCGGGATCAGCTGCGCAGCGACCCGAGAACCGATATCGGTGAGCGCGACGCGGCGCTTTTCCCTGCGAAACAAGGTAGTTGCAAGCCGTTCTTCCAGCACCTTGATCTGATAGCTGACGGCCGCCTGGGTCATGCCCAGCTCCTGCGCGGCCGCGGTGAAATTCTGGTGCCGCGCCGCCGCCTCGAACACCCGAACGGCAGCAAGGGACGGCAGGCGTCGCATGGCCGAAGATGATAAGCTCCGCTTATCGAAATGGTCCAGCGATTTGTTGGCCGCGCGGGGCGGCAAGCGTCATCTTCTTCTCGTCACGAGAGGAGGCAACAATGCGCGACGATTTCCTTAGCCGCGACTGGGCCGAGCACCACAGCAGCATGTCGAGCGGGATCGGCCGGCTGATCGATAACACGATGGCCGCCTTCGCCCGGCTGCGTGCCAGGCAGTTCGACGCCCCCTGGAAGACGGCGCGGCGCGAGCGCTGCGGCTGATGCGAGGATTACGACAGCCGGTACGAACAACACACATTCCGGCTTGTCGAATGCCCGCCGCCCTGCCCCGCGGCATACGGGCCGATGCGGCCGGCACTTCGACAAGCCCGGTTACGAAACACACCAGCGCGCACTTCTTCATAGTATCGACGGAAAAGCCGACGTAGCGTAGCCGCGTGATCGCCCTGCTCCTGCCGCTGCTGCTCGCCGCCATGCCCGAACCCGAAGCCAAACTCCTCACCTGGCCCGATCTGCTGTCGCGTGCCCGGCCCAGCGCCGACGCGACGATCGTCTACGGGCCGGACCCGTATCAGAAGGTGGATCTGTGGCGCCCCGCCGGCCCCGGTCCCCACCCCGTCGTGGTGATGGTCCACGGCGGCTGCTGGCAGACCAGCATCGCCGATCGAACGATCATGGACTGGATTGCAGACGACCTGCGCGGTGCCGGGATCGCGGTGTGGAATATCGATTACCGCGGCGTGGATCGTGCGGGTGGCGGCTATCCCGGCACCTTCATAGACGCCGCGAAAGCTGCCGATCAACTCGCGGCAAACGCACGGAAATATAATCTCGACACCAGCCGTGTCGTCGCCGTCGGCCACTCCGCGGGCGGGCACCTCGCGCTGTGGCTCGCCGCCCGCGGCAAATTGCCGGCGACCAGCCCGCTCTACACGGCCGCACCGCTCAAGATCGCGCATGTCATCAGCCTCGGCGGCCTCCCGGATCTCGAAGCCACCGCATCAAGCCCGGACAATGGCTGCGGCACCGAGGTGGTGGGCAAGCTCGTCGGCACCGATCGCTCCGATCCGTATGCCGACACGTCCGTGCCCCGCCTCTTCCCGCTCCGCGTCTCGCAAACGCTGGTCAATGGGCGCGAGGATCGCATCATCCCGTTTCGCATGGCAACCGACTATGTTGCCCGCGCGAGGAACGCCGGGGACGCGGTTGAACTCATCGAGGTGCCCGCCACCGGCCATGTCGAACTCGTGACGCCGGATACCGGCGCCTGGGCTGGGACACGCCAGTTGATCCAGTCGTTCTTCGCTGGCTCCCCGGCGACGCGCCACTGATCTTCAGGCCCGCCGTGATTGCGCCATCGGCACCCTTGGCCTATACGCGCCCCCATTCCCGCCCCGGCCGCGCCGCTTCCGTCGCGTCGCCGGGGCTGTCCATTTCAGGGGTGATGCGATGGCGCGGCGCCGGCAGATTTACGAAGGCAAGGCGAAGATCCTGTACGAGGGTCCCGAACCCGGCACCTTGATCCAGTATTTCAAGGACGACGCGACGGCGTTCAATGCCCAGAAGAAGGGCACGATCAACGGCAAGGGCGTCCTCAACAACCGCATCAGCGAGCACATCTTCACGCTGCTCGATGCGATCGGCGTCCCGACGCACTTCATCCGCCGTCTCAACATGCGCGAACAACTTATTCGCCAGGTTGAGATCGTGCCGATCGAGGTGGTGGTGCGCAACGTCGCCGCGGGTTCGCTGACGAAGCGGCTCGGGATCGAGGAAGGCACCAAGCTGCCGCGCACGATCATCGAATATTATTACAAGGACGATGCGCTCGGCGATCCGATGATCTCCGACGAGCATATCGCCGCCTTCGGCTGGGCCAGCCAGGAAGAGATGCACGACATCGCCGATCTGGCGATTCGGGTGAACGATTTCCTCTCCGGCCTGTTCGCTGGCGTCGGCATCCGCCTTGTCGACTTCAAGCTCGAATTCGGTCGCATCTGGGATAACGACTACGGCCGCATCATCCTCGCGGACGAGATCAGCCCCGATGGCTGCCGCCTGTGGGACATGACCACCAACGAGAAGCTCGACAAGGATCGCTTCCGCCGCGATCTCGGCGGCGAAGTCGAGGCCTATCAAGAGGTTGCACGTCGCCTTGGCCTTCTCCCCGAAGGTGGCGAGACGGCCGTGCTCGACATGGCCGAACACCGCGAGAAGCGCGGAAAGTAACGACGAACAGGCTCTCGGATCGTAGCCGGAGCGATGCTCCGACGGTTGCGATCCGACAGCGCATCGAATAGCGGACCGCCATGAAATTGCGCATCCATGTCACGCTCAAGCCCGGCGTCCTCGATCCCCAGGGCAAGGCGATCGAACACGCTTTGACCGGGCTCGGCTTTGCCGGTGTCGAAGGCGTCCGCGTCGGCAAGCTGATCGAGCTCGACGTCGCCGATAATGTTGACGATGCGCAGGTCGACGCCATGTGCCGCCAGCTCCTCGCCAACACGGTGATCGAGAATTATCGGATCGAACGGGCATGAAAACCGCCGTTGTCGTCTTTCCGGGCTCGAATTGCGATCGCGACATCGCCGTCGCGCTCGAGGACGTCACCGGCCGCGCGCCGGAGATGGTCTGGCACCGCGATACCGAGCTGCCCGACGGCGTTGGCCTCGTCGCGGTTCCCGGCGGTTTCTCCTACGGCGATTACCTGCGCTCCGGCGCCCTCGCCGCGCGCTCGCCGATCCTGCGCGCGGTCGCCGAACAGGCGAATCGCGGCCTGCCGGTGCTTGGCGTCTGCAACGGCTTCCAGATCCTCACCGAATCCGGCCTCCTGCCCGGCGCCTTGATGCGCAACGCCGGCCTCAACTTCGTCTGCCGCGATGTCGCGCTGACGGTCGAGAATGCGCAGAGCAGCTTCACCAGCCGCTATAATGCCGGCGAGACGATCGAGATCCCCGTCGCCCACCACGACGGCAATTACGTCGCCGACGCCGAGACGCTCGACCGGCTCGAAGGCGAAGGCCGCGTCGCCTTCCGCTATGCCGAGGAAGTGAACGGCTCCGCGCGGCGGATCGCCGGCATCCTCAATTCGGCCGGCAACGTGCTCGGCATGATGCCGCACCCCGAACGCCGCATCGGCCCGGCCCATGGCGGCGACGATGGCCGTCGGCTCTTCGAAGGGCTGCTGGAACTGGTCGCATGATCCCCGCCGCCACGCTCCCGATGGAGTGTGGCGGCGTTCCGATTGCCCGGCCCGGTCGGTGAGCGCCGCCGCTACGGTTCGCGTCGGCATCATCCTCTATGTGAACCGCTCGGGCTCGACGCTCCTGTCGCGGCTCCTCGCCGAATCGCTGGAGGACACCTTCGTCTTCCCCGAACTGCGCTTCACGCTCGACGTGCTCGTGGCGCTCCGCCGTGGCCGCACGATCCCGCCACCGGAGTTGCTCCGCCTGATGCGCGAGGACGTTCGCCTCGCCAGCCTCGGTCTCGCCGACGAGCAGATGGCCGCCGCCGCCCGCGATCACGGCGCCAGAGATCTTCGCGGCCTCCTCACCGCGCTCGCCACCGCCGCTTCCGGCCGGCGCCCGAAAGCGATGATCCTTAAGCTCGAGCCCTATATTGGCTTCATCCCGGAACTGGACACGGCTCTGACCACGCCACTCCTCATCCACGCGCTCCGCGATCCCCGCGCCGTCGCGCGATCGATGCTCGAAACGCCAGTCCCGGAAAAGCCCGGCTTCGATATGGCCCGCGGCAGCATCGTCTACGCCGCCCGCCACTGGCGCGACAATATAAGGCGCATCGACCGGCTCGCCGTCACCCGGGATGTCGTCACGATCCGCTACGAGCGCCTAACCGATCCCAACGCTCTACCATTGACGGCCATCGCTGATCGTCTGGGAACCAAGATCGCGCAAAACGCACCATCCGCATTCCAAATCGCGCCATTGGACACCGCGATACACCCGCATGTGCACGCCCCTTTCGATGCCGCTCGCGCCGATCAATGGCAGCATGACCTTCCCACTTCGGACGTCGCCTTGATTGAGACGATCTGCGCCACTGAGATGGATCGCGCAGGCTACAAGCGTACTACCCCGTCCCTCGGCCCTGCCGCGCTGACCATCGCTCACCTCCGCCATTGTCGCGCGATGACCCGGCATCTCTTGCGAACCGGCAGGATCTACGCAGAGCGCCCCGATTCCCTCCGTCGCCTCGCTGCCCGGCTCCAGCTCGCCCGAAGCGCGGGCGAATTGTGACGCCTACACCTGTGCACGGAATGGCGTGAAATCAGTGCCTTCGTCGTAAACGTCGATGCCCTCCGCCCGCTTCAGCCACCCGACAACGAGGTAGGTGACGGGGGTCAGCAGCACCTCCCAGCCAACCTTCAGCACCCATTGCGTGAACAATACGGTGATTACCAACTGCGTCGTCCATCCTTCCGCGCCAAGGAACGCGAGCGGGTAGAAGATCAGGCTGTCCACCCCCTGACCCGCGATGGTCGAACCGATGGTGCGCATCCACAGATGCTTCCCCTCCGTCATCACCTTCATGCGGGCGAGCACGTAGGAGTTCACGAACTCCCCGGCCCAAAACGCGCAGATGCTGGCAAACACGATCCGCGGCACCTGGCCGAACACCGCCTCATACGCCGCCTGGTTGGTCCAGTCTGGCGCCGGGGGCAGCGCGACGACGACCCAGGCCATGAAGGCCATGAAGATCGTCGCGGCGAACCCTGCCCAGATCACCCGCCGCGCGCGGGCATAGCCATAGACCTCGGTCAGCACGTCTCCGATGACATAGCCGACGGGAAAGAAGAGAATGCCGGCGCCGAACGGCCAATATCCGATCCCCGGCAACCACACCTGTGCAACTTTGCCTGCGCCCAGAACATTGGACAACAACAGGATGGCAACGAACGCTGCCATCACATAGTCGTAGTAGCGCAGGCTCTTCCCGTGCAGCGCAGCCGCTGCGACACGGTTCGGCAATTCCTCGTCCCTCATGGCCAGGCATCATGACGACGGTTTCCCGAGCCCGCAATCCACGCTAACAGCCCTTTGGTGGCGCCCGTAGCTCAGTTGGATAGAGCACGAGCCTTCTAAGCTTGGGGCCGCTGGTTCGAATCCAGCCGGGCGCGCCATCAGATGTTGTGACTCACCCGCGCAGAGAGAGGCGGGCTTACTCAGGCCGCGTGCCACTTCGGTCGCGCAAACGAAAATCTCTGCGCTTGGTGAACGATCCTCCTTGATCTGCATTAAGGTTTGATGCCGGATCAACATGCTCCCTTTGCAGTTGTCGTCGACGACGAACCCCTCATCCGCCTCGATGCATGCGACATCCTTGATCGAGCAGGCTTCCGCTGCCTTGACGCAGCGAACGCGGAAGAGGCGATCGACATCCTGGAGCGGCATGGCGGCCAGGTTGCCTTGCTGTTCAGCGACGTTGATCTCGGGAGCGGCATGAACGGCTTCGCGCTGGCGACAATCGTTAGCGAGCGCTGGCCGGACGTCGGCATTCTCGTCGCATCGGGCGCTTCGGTGCCTGATGAGGGGCAGCTTCCGGAAGGCGCCGTCTTCATCCGCAAGCCATTCTCCGCGGAGGTGGTGCATGATCGCGTGGCCGAAATTCTACCGGACGGCAAGAAACCCGCGCCGCTGCGTCGTGAACAATCCGAGGCGCGGCCGGCCCGCTAGCTTATCGCGTCTGGGTCACTCACGCGGCGCGCGCAGCAACCGCGACCGACAGTGCTGCACATAGCTCGTCCAGCCGCTTCGCCTGAAGGGCCATCACCTCGGGGATGGCACCCTCACATGTAAGCGGAAGCAGCATGTTCTGGTGCAGATACTCCAGGCACTCCTTTGACAGAAGGCCGCCTCCTGCCATTGCTGCTGCGAGTGCGAAGACGCCGTTGAAAGCCGACTGGCTAAGCGCGATTGCCGTCTGCGCCGCTTCGGCAATGCTCGCCTCGAATTTCTCGTTCACACTCGGAACTCCTGTCGCATCGGGCAACCTTGCGATGGTTGCTCCCTGCACACGCGACCAGCCGAGAATTGGCCAAGGCCGGATCGAACCGCAATCGGGGTTTCCCGTAGTTTCGGGCGCCAAAGATGGCGGCCGCATCGCCATTGACTCATTGTGCAACTCACTCGTACCTGTCGCAGATTAGGTCGGTCGACTTAATTGAGCTGATCCTCTGTCCACGATGACGGCGGGCGGTCTGGAGAGCGGGCATGGCGTACGACATCATCGTGATCGGCGGCGGGATCGGCGGGTCAGCGCTGGCCGCGGTGATGGCGCGAGCGGGACGGTCCGTTCTGCTGCTCGAAAAGACCACCGTTTACGAAGACAAGGTCCGCGGAGAGTGGATCGCGCCTTGGGGCGTGACGGAAACGAAGCGGCTGGGCCTGTACGACACCTTGGTCGCCGCCGGCGGCCATCACTTGACCAGCCATGTCACGTACGACGAGACGCGCGATCCGGCCGAGGCGGAGGCGCGCACCCTGCCACTTGGCATGTTCGCACCGGATGTGCCGGGTCCCTTGTGCATCCGGCACCCGGTGCACTGCCAGACCTTGTTCGACACGGCCGCCGCATCAGGCGCGACCGCACTGCGCGGCGTCGAGGTAAAGCAGATCGAACTCGGCGCCTCCCCCCGCGTCACCTATGCCCATGATGGCGCGGAGCATGTCGCGCGCGCATCGCTCGTGGTCGGCGCCGAGGGCCGCCAGTCGGCGGTGAGGCGCGCGGCCCGCATCGCGCTCCATCAGGACAAGCCGCATCACTGGTTCGCTGGCCTCCTCGTCGACGACGTGAAGGGCTGGGACGATCGCCGCCAGGCCATCGGCACCGAAGACGATTTTGCCTTTCTTGCCTTCCCGCAGGGCGGCCATCGGGTGCGCGTTTATGGTGGATGGTCTCTCGCCGACGCAAAGCGCTTCGCCGGGCCGGAGGGGCCGGCACGTTTCATACAGGCGTTCCGCATGCAGTCCGCGCCGCACAATGAAGCGATCGCTTCCGGCACGCCCGCCGGCCCGCTGTTCGCCTACCACAACAATTGCAGTGCCGCGGAGCGCCCGTTCGCCCCCGGCGCAGTGCTGGTGGGGGATGCGGCTGGATGGAACGATCCTATCCTGGGCCTTGGGCTGTCCATAACGTACCGGGACGTCCGGTTCGTCAGCGACATTCTGACAGAAACCCCGACCGGCGCTGCACCGGATTTCCGGCCCTACGCCGAAGAGCGCGCCGAGCGGATGCGGCGGCTGCGCATCGCGTCGGAAATGCAGGCGACGCTCGACATGGAGTTCGGCGAGGAGGCGCGCACCCGCCGGCGACGCTATCACGAGGCAAGCGCGGCGGATCCGATGCTCGGCCTCCACGGTGTCGCAACCTTGGCGGGGCCAGAGGCCGTGCCGCCCGAGGTTTTCGAACCAGCGCATGTCGCCCGCGTGATCGGAGCCTGATCGATGGATATTGCCCGCTACAATGCTGACTGGCTTGCTGCCTGGACAGCCAAGGACGTGGAAACGCTACTCGGCTTCTACGCCGAGGACTGCCGCTATTTCGATCCGCAGACCGCGGCCGGCATCATCGGCCACGATGGGCTGCGCAACTATCTGACGCAGCTATTCGCCGCGACGCCCGCCATGACCTACACGCCCGACGAGACGTGGCCGATCCCGGGCGGCTTTTGTGGTCGCTGGTATTGCGACGTGGCCGGTGGCGGGCGCCTGCGCGGTTTCGACATGGTGCTGCTGGACGGCGACCGGATTTCCCACAACGAAGTGTACGTTCACCAGCTTCCTCAGGAATAGGAGAGGAATCGATGCAGTTCGATTTCAGCGAACAACAGAATGAGTTCCGCGCCGAGGCTCGTCGTTTCCTCGCGGCGGAATGCTCGACGGAGCGAGTACGCAAGGTTCTGGAAGGCGGCGGCTTTGATCGCGCGCTATGGAACGGCGTTGCCGAAATGGGCTTTCTCGGGATCGCGGTTCCGGAGGAGCATGGCGGTCTCGGCCTTGGCTATCTCGAGCTCTGCGCCGTCGCGGAGGAGTTTGGCCGCGCCCTTGCGCCGCTGCCGATCCTCTCGTCGGTCTACCTTGCGGCCGAGGCCATCAAGTCGTTCGGCAACGCGCAGCAACAGAGCGAATGGCTGCCAAAGATCGCCGCCGGCGCGGCGGTCGGCTGCCTCGCCACCGCCGAAGGGGAGCGGCTGACGGAGAAGACGGTCCGGGCCACCTTCGCCAACGGCGTGCTGAACGGAAGAAAGGCGCCGGTGCTCGACGGCGATATCGCCGACGTGGCGATCGTACTGGCGAAGGAAGGAGACGCGCTGAGCCTCGTGCTCGTCGATCTGTCGCAGGATGCCGTCACCCGCCGGTCGGTCGAAACGATCGATCCGACCCGCGGCCAAGCGCATCTCACCTTCGATAATGCCGCCGCCGAACGGCTCGGGGAGCGCGGCGAAGGCTGGGCGAACCTGCAGATCCTGCTTGATCGTGCGGCCGTTCTCGTCGCCTTCGAACAGATCGGCGGCGCGGATCGGGCGCTGGAGATGGGACGCGACTATGCGCTGGAACGCATGGCGTTCGGCCGCCAGATCGGCAGCTTCCAAGCGATCAAGCACATGCTGGCCGACATGTATGTGTCGGCGACGCTGGCGCGCTCCAACGCTTATTACGGGGCTTGGGCACTTTCCACGGGCGCGGCCGAGTTGCCACGTGCCGCGGCCACGGCGCGCGTCTCGGCGACCAACGCCTTCCGCCACTGCGCCAAGAACAACATTCAGGTGCACGGCGGGATGGGCTTCACGTGGCAGATGGATTGCCACCTCTTCTATCGCCGCGCGAACCAACTGGCGCTGGCGCTCGGCAGCCTGCCGGACTGGGAAGAAAAGCTGGTCACCCGCCTCGCCGCGGCAAACGAGCCACTCGCGGCGTGATGTCGGCCACCTCCCCCTACAGCTAACCATCATCGGAGGCCTAGAGCCATGAACTTCGACGATACTCCCGAAGAAGCCACCTTCCGTGCCGAGGCCCGCGCCTGGATTGACGCGAATGCGCCCAAGCACCTTTATCCGCTACTGTCGGGCTCCGGTCATGGTACGGCAGGCGACATCGCGGATTTTGACATGCTTGCCGAGAGCAAGGCGTGGCAGAAGAAGAAATATGATGCCGGATGGGCCTGCCTTCACTGGCCCAAGGAGTACGGTGGCCGGGGCGCGACGCCGATGCAGCGCGTCATCTGGAACCAGGAGGAAGGCGTCTATGCCCAGCTCTCCTTCACCTTCATCATCGGCCAGGGAATGTGCGGCCCGACGGTGATGGCGTGGGGTAGCGAGGAAGACAAACAGGCGCTTCTTCCACCGCTTGCCGCGGGCGAGGACATCTGGTGCCAGATGTTTTCCGAGCCCTCCGCCGGCTCAGACCTGGCGGGTTTGCGTACACGCGCGGTCAAAGATGGTGACGAATGGGTCATCAATGGTTCGAAAATATGGACCTCTGGTGCCCATATCTCGCAATATGGCATCCTCCTGACCCGCACTGATCCGAGCGTCGCGAAGCACAAGGGGCTGACGATGTTCTGGGTCGACATGCGCTCGCCCGGCATCGAGGTGAGGCCGATCCTGCAAGCGCACGGCCAGTCGGGCTTCAACGAGGTGTTCTTCACCGATTTGCGCATCCCGGACAGCCAACGCCTGGGCGGCGTCGGCCAGGGATGGACGGTGTCGCTGACGACACTGATGAACGAGCGGCTTTCGATCGGGTCGGGCATGTCGACCGGGTTCGAGACCTTGCTTGATTATGCGGTGCGGGCGCCGGGTGCCGATGGGGGCCGGCTGGTGGACGATCCCGCGATCCGCTCCAAACTGGCGGACTGGGCGACGAAGGCAAGCGGACTCAAATACACCTCGATGCGCGCGCTCACTGCCCTGTCAAAAGGCCAGGAGCCAGGACCGGAGAATTCGATCGGCAAGCTGGTAGCCGGCGCGACGAGCCAGGAAATCGCCACCTTCGCGATCGACCTGCAGGGAGAGGCCGGCGTGTTCACCGATCCGGCACAGGCGGCGCACGCCGCACGCTTCCAGGCGACGCTGATGCGAAGCCCCGCGACACGGATCGAAGGCGGCACGGACGAGATCCTGCGCAACATCATCGCCGAACGCGTGCTTGGCCTGCCGGGCGACGTGCGCGTCGACAAGGACGTGCCGTTCGAGAAGATTCCTACCCGCGCCTGAGACGCAGCAAGTGGCGGGGCGCCCTCAGGCGAGCGGCGCCCCGAGATCCGGGTCAGCAGGCAAGATCGCATCCGGCAGGGCGATCACATCCCGCAACCTCGATCCGATCATGAACGGGCGCGTGTCAATCTCGTTGCCGGCGCGACTATCGGGCAAGCGAAACATCGCGATCTCGTGCTGCATCGCAAGTTCGAGATGGGCTCGGCGTGCACGTTCGTCGATCGCATGAGCAGCAGCTCTTCGCTCGCTGAGCGCACGTTGGCGATGATATATAGCGGTAGCGCCGTCGAATTCGCTGCCTCGCATTCGCCTCCGCCCTTCCTGACATTATCTCCTGGAAAACAAAGATCACTGCTGACGCTTAACGATTTGCTGTTGAAACTGGTTAACTCCCTTCCGCGAAGGATCTCGATTTCTATTCTTGGCGCTTTCGGCGAAGTGGCAGTGACGAACATGCTCGGCGGGTAATTGATGCGCAGATCTCTACATGCATTTGCTGTGCTTCAACTATGCGATGGGGCTCGCTGTCGGGTGCATTGCTGCACCGCGATCCGGTGCCGCGTTGCAGGTGATACCCTCAGTTCTCCCCCCGTGGCCCCTTCCCCGGCGCGGATCTGGCGTTAGGTTCGTTTCGCACGTCCAATGCCACGCCTTCACAAAGGGCGCGTGAGCATGCCGCGATCCAGGGGAAACGACAGCGAATGAAGGTGACCGTCTTCAGCACCAAAAGCTATGATCGCCGGTTCCTGGAAGCAGCCAATCAGGACAAGGCACATGCCCTCGTCTTCATCGAGGCTCGGTTGAACCAACACACCGCTGCGCTTGCCGCCGGGTCCGAGGCGATCTGCGCCTTCGTCAACGATCAGCTGGATCGCGAGACGCTGATCCAATTGGCAGACGGCGGCTGTCGGCTCGTGGCGCTGCGCAGCGCGGGCTTCAACAATGTCGATCTTGCGGCCGCCCGGGATCTTGGCATGACCATCGCGCGCGTGCCGGCATATTCGCCAAGCGCGATCGCCGAACATACCGTCGCGCTGATCCTGTCGCTCAATCGCAGGATCCACCGCGCCTATGCACGCGTGCGCGAAGGCAATTTCGCGCTGGACGGCCTGCTGGGCTTCGGCATGCGCGGGCGCACGGTCGGGATCGTCGGGACAGGCGAGATCGGGATCGAGGTGGCTCGCATCCTCGACGGCTTTGGCTGCCGCCTGATCGGCAGCGATCCCCTTGAGAGCGAGGAGTTCGTTCGCCTTGGCGGCAGCTACCTGCCGCTGGAGACGGTGTTTGCCGAAAGCGACATCATCACGCTGCATTGCCCGCTGACACCGGCCACCCGTCACCTGATCGATGATGCCGCCATCGCGACGATGAAGCCAGGCGTCATGCTGATCAACACCAGCCGCGGCACGGTAGTGGACACGCGGGCCGCGATCGAGGGGCTCAAGTCCGGCCGCATCGGCTACCTTGGCCTCGACGTCTATGAGGAAGAGGAAGAGCTCTTCTTCGAGAACCTGTCCGACCAGATGATCCGGGACGATCTGTTCGCGCGGCTGCTGACCTTTCCGAACGTGCTGATCACCGGCCACCAGGGCTTTTTCACGACGGAAGCACTGACCGCCATCGCGGAAACGACGATCGCCAATATCAGCGCCTTTGCCGCCACTGGTCGGCCGCTCCATGCTGTCTCCACGGAACGCCTGGCCTGACGCAATAAAGCCACCGGAACCGCGCATCCGGCCGCGGGGAGATACGTATTCCCCCACTTTCTGACCAAAGCTACGCCTCCGGCAAGCAATATGACAGGAGGTCTCCGTGGCTCGTGATATGGCTGTTCTCCCCTCCCAGAAGCGACAAACTCCGAACATCCAGGTTCTGGCGCCGCTCGCGCGGCTGCGTGAGGAAATGGATCAATGGCTCGGCGACTTGCCGCAGTTGATGCAACATCTTCAGTCTGGGAAGTTCCGCCTCCCCCTCGCCGCCCCTGCGGTAGACATGAAGGAAACGGAAACCGGGTATCAACTCACCGCCGAAGTACCGGGCATCGACGCGAAGGATGTCGAGGTGTCGGTGGTGGACGGGATGATCAGGATCGCTGGCGAGAAGAAGGAAGAGCGCCAGGAGAAGGACCGGGACTATACCTATTCGGAGCGTTCCTATGGCACCTTCGAACGCCAGATCGCAGCGCCGCCTGACGCTGATCTCCAAAAGATCAAGGCGAAGGTGAAGAAGGGCGTGCTGGAAATCACCTTGCCCAAGGACAAGAGTGCCGAGGATCGCAAACGGCAAATTCCGGTGGAGGCTGAATAACCCCTGCCGGAGCGGCGGGACGGTTGCGCCGCCGCGCGCTGCTTCGACGATCTCGCTACCCAATGATCGGCCCCGGTCCAGCGAGACGGGGCACCAAAAGGATCAGGATGCAACGCAGCCACGCAGCCTATACACGGCTGGTCGATGCCGCCGCGTCCTCGGGCGAGCCGTTGCGCACGGCAGTGGCGCATCCATGCAGCGCCGGCGCACTTCAGGCGGTGGCAGAAGCATCAGGGGCGGGGCTGATCGATCCGATACTGGTCGGGCCGTCCGCGCGCATTGAAGCGGCAGCGCGGGAAGCCGGGCTTCGCCTCGACGAATTCACGATCATGCCGGCACCGCACAGCCACGCGGCGGCAGCGGAAGCGGTGAGCCTGGCGGCCCGCGGAGACGCCGCGCTGCTGATGAAAGGCTCGCTCCACACCGATGAGTTGATGCACGCAGTGTTGGACAGGGGAACCGGCCTGCGCACCGAACGCCGGATCAGCCACTGTTATCTGATGGACGTCGAAGTTTACCCGGCGCCGCTCATCATCACCGACGCCGCGATCAATATCGCCCCGGGCCTGCTCGAGAAGGCGGACATCGTCCGCAATGCGATCCACCTTGCCCATGTGCTGGGGATTGCAGAGCCGCGCGTCGCGATCCTTTCCGCCGTCGAGACGATCAACCCTGCCCTTCAATCCACGATCGACGCGGCTGCCCTGTGCAAGATGGCGGATCGCGGCCAGATCACCGGTGGGTTGCTGGACGGCCCGCTCGCGTTCGACAATGCGGTGAACGCCGAAGCAGCGCGGGACAAGGGCATCATCTCGCCCGTCGCGGGCCGGGCGCAGATCCTGGTCGTGCCCAACATCGAGGCAGGTAACATGCTGGCCAAGCAACTCACCTTCCTGGGCGGTGCGGATGCCGCCGGAATCGTCCTTGGCGCACGAGTGCCGATCGTGCTCACCAGTCGCGCGGACGCCGTTCGTACCCGGCTCGCTTCCTGTGCCGTGGGCGTGTTGCTGGCACGCGCGTCCGCCGTGAAAACACCGGGTTCACCGACGGGCGCTATCGCATGAGCGGCGCAATCCTCAGCCTCAACTCCGGCTCGTCCAGCATCAAGTTCGGGCTGTTCACGATCGAGCCCGACGGGCCGTGCCGCACCGTGCACGGCAAGATCGAGGGGATCGGAACCGCGCCACACCTCGTCGTGCGCGAGACCGGCGGCACGATCCTGATCGATCGGGCCCTGAGCGCGGGAAATACGCACGATTCCCTGCTGGGCTTGCTGATCGATCTCGCCATCGAACAGTTGCCGCAGCACAGGCTGGCCGCGGTCGGGCATCGCGTCGTTCATGGCGGCCCTGACTTCAGCCAGCCGCAGGTGGTGGACGATGCCCTGCTCGACGCGCTTGACGCACTGTCTCGTCTCGCGCCGCTGCATCAACCGCACAATGTCGCCGCGATCCGCGCCCTTCGCGCGCGCCGACCCGATGTGCCGCAGATCGCCTGTTTCGACACCGAGTTTCACACCCGCCGCCCCGCGGTGGCCAAGCGCTATGCCGTGCCGGCCAATTGGGAGGCGCGTGGCATCATGAGCTACGGCTTTCATGGCATCTCGTACGAACACATCGCACGGACGCTTGCGCTTGAGGAGCCGGAACTGGCGCGCGGGCGTGTTCTCGTCGCTCACCTCGGCAACGGGGCCAGTCTCTGCGCGATGGTCGACGGACGAAGCGTCGACACGACGATGGGATTCAGCGTCCTTGACGGACTGGTGATGGCGACGCGCTGCGGATCCCTCGATCCCGGCGTCGTCCTTCACATGATTCGTGAGGAGGGCCTGTCGCCCGACGAGGTGCAGGCAACGCTATATACGAAGTCAGGCCTGCTCGGCGTCTCCGGCATATCGAGCGACATGCGGGTGCTCCAGGCCAGCAGCGAGCAAGGCGCGGCAGATGCAATCGCTCTGTTCCTGTGGCGGATCGTCCGAGAGCTTGGCGCGCTGGTGGCGGCGATGGGCGGGCTGGATGCGATCGTCTTCACCGGCGGCATCGGGGAGAATGACGCGATGATCCGAAGCGCCATCTGCGAGCGGCTGGCGTGGCTCGGGGTGCGTCTGGATGCGGCAGCCAATGAGGAAGGCAGCCGGATCATCGATACGCCGAGCAGCGCGGTGGACGTGCGCATCATCCCGGCCGACGAGGAGCAGATGATCGCGATCCACTGCCAGCGGCTGCTGGCGCTTACCTGACAGCGGAAAATGATACGGCCAGCCGTGATCGTCACCCCGGGCGCCGCGCCCGGGGTGACGAACAGAAGGCCGTTACTGCTTGGGCATCTGGATCGTCGGGCCAAGGTTGGCGAGCACCTGGCGAGCGTCGAACGTCGTCCGGTCGTTCGGCGTCGTGCCCTTGCTCATCTTGATCTCGGCCGTCGCCTCATATTTGCTGACGGTCGAGATATCGATGTTGTCCGCCCAGAACGGGCCGCCGTACCACGGATCCCACGAGCGCCAGCCGAAGCCGCCGTAATAGCGCCAGCTCGGCCGCCACCAGCCATAGGGGCCTGCAAAGGCAGGATCGGTGTTGATGCGGGTTTCCACATTCCGGTCCGTCGCCCGGTTGACGATGGTGAAGCTGTCATAGCCCTGCTGAACCGTCAGCTGCGCGGCGCGATAGAGCAGATAATTCTCCACCGTCTGGCGCGAGGTCAGCGTGTTGCCGACGAAGGTGACGCGCCAAATGTCTGAAGTGATCTGCTGATCGGAATAGCCGCCGCTTGCGCCGGTGCCGCGGGCGCCCAGCGGCTGATAGGGCGTTGCCGTTTCGCACCCGGCCAGCATCGCCGTGGCTGAGGCCATTGCAGCTACGATTGTCGCCTTTTGGAACCGGTTCATGGGAGACACCTATCCTTGAAACTGAAGAAGATCCGACTTCCGGCGCGCCGGCAATCAGGGCGGCTCGTCGCGCGTCGTGCCACCGCGGCGCGCGCCCGGCGGCCCGGTCGGCCCCGGGATTTCAGGCGCGGTTGGAGGGCATGGAGGCACGATCCACCTCGTCAGTGCGACATGAACAGGCTGCACGGGCTGTGCTGCGAAAAATCGAGGGTCACCCCGCCGAACATCCGTTCGCGAAGGTGGGGGCGGCCATAGGCGCCCATCACGATGTAATTGGCCTCGAGCTCCAGCGCGGCGCGGCGCAGCGCGTCATGCACCATCTCATCGTCGCGCGGCTGCTCGCGTATTTCTGACTTGATGTCGTGATAGCTGAGATACTGCGCGGCATCGACCAGCGGACGACCTGCACGGTCCTCCGCAATGCGCACGATCGTGACGTTGCGGGCGAACTTCAGCAGCGGCACGGCGTGGCGCAAGGCGCGGCTGACTTCGGGCGAGCCGTTCCACGCCACCATGACATTACCGCCGACGTCGATCCGCGGCCCGTCCGATGCGACCGCGAGGATGGGCGTGTCGGTGCGGGTTGCGAGCTTTGCCGCAGCCGGTGCGTGATCCGGGAGATCCCCCTCGCCGCCGGTGCTGACCACCGCGAGGTCCATGAGATCCATGCGATCGAGCGCGGCGCCCTGCGGATCGCCGTTCTCGTTGATCCAGGTCCATGATGCGCCAGCCCGTTCGAGCCGGGCCTGCAGCTCATTCTGGTTTTCGATCTCGCGCTCGCGGATGTCGGCGAGCATCTCCGCCATGCCATAGACGCCGCCAAACGGGTCCATGACAACGAAGTTGTTGTAAGGAGTTACCTGAAGACAGTGAATATGGCTGTTAAATGCAGCTGCGACAGTGAGCGCCACCTCAAGCCGGTCGATCGTGCCAGCATCACGATTCGCGTAAAGCAGAACCGACCTCATATTCCACAGTCTTCCTAAGTGGTTTCACTGTTGAAGATGGTGGACTTCAGATCGGTTATATATACGTAACGATCCCTACGCTTGATAATGACCACGCTAAATCATCGTTCTACCAAGCGAGCGTTCAGGCATCCTCTTCCTTGTTCAAGTCCCATTCGGCATCGTAGACGATGCGCAGCAACTCAGAGAGACTGTGCACGTTAAGCTTCGACATCAGGTGAGCACGGTGTATCTCCACGGTCCGTGAACTGATGCCCAGATCGTGGCCGATCGTCTTGTTCGGAAAGCCGCGCGCCAGGCCGAGAAGAACATCACGCTCACGCGGCGTGAGACATGATAGTTTTCGCTCCGCCTCGGCCGCCACATCGTGCCGCCAAGCGCCTTTCTTCAAGACGACTTCGCTTTGCTCAATCGCGGACGCGAGTGCTTCCGTCTGCGGCGGCTTGATGAGGACGTCGAGCGCCCCAAGCTTCATTGCCCGAACAACGGCACCGATGTCGCTGAGCCCCGTGATGATCACAACGGGAAATGTCGAACGGCGGTCGTAGAGCTGTTCAAGGATTTCTATGCCGCTACCGTCCGGCATGCACAGGTCAAGCAGAATGCAGCCTGGCTCTAGGGTGCCTTCCTCAACTAGGCTTCTACCTGAAGTGAAGTATTTCACATTGTAGCCCAGGCGCTGAACCGTCATTCCGATGGCTCTTCTGCTGACACTGTCATCGTCAACGATATACACGATCATGTGTCTTACTCCGTATCCGTGCAGCGTCACGCAAGGCGCGACCAGTTAGCTATTTCAAGACCATCCCTTTTCATTCCAATGGAGAAGGCAGTTATCGTTTGTAACAACGCCCGTTAGTGCCCCTTCATGAAAACACCGCGAAGCACCGCATAACAATGTTGGCGATTTAGATAGGTTCCGTTTGAGACCAATCTGCAATGCTGATCTTAAAAAATAAAGAATCGTCAATGACTTGGGCGACACCCAAGTCACCGGCGCAAGTGGACAATCCTTCTCGGCGTTGCAAGGAAGACGCACTCGGATCGCTCGTTAACCATTGCTTGCACGCGAACCATGGGCGGGACATGACAGGTTGGCGCCCGCCCGACACTGAAGGGGCCAGCCCGATGATCAATGTTTGAAGCCGAGACGACTTAGCGCCAAATAACGTCGGGCCAGTTCAAGGTGAATGACCCGAGCCTCGATACATCGCGCTCGCGCCGCCATCCGTGTTTCGGAGCGTGCTCGCTCCCGGGCATATTCCGTGTCCATCATCATGCAGCCCCCTGCAGAAAATGAGACCCACCGTATGATAGCAACAATTCGACGCAATTACGTAGTTTCACGTAAAGCACTGATCGTTCTCGTCAAAATCCGCCAACATCAGCGGCAGAAACATCGAAGAAGTCCGATCCGGCGGAGGTAAATCGCACATTTGCTCGCGTTTCAGCAGCTTCCGTTACGGAACCGGGACAACTTTGGGGAAACTTCGCCTCACGACTCGGAGGTAGGGGACGGCCAGTTGTCGATTCGCTGATCCCCCCGACGCCGCAACATTCGCTTGGCGATCTCCGCAGCGACAGCAGTGACGACGGCGCCGCCCAGGCAGGCGATCAGGCTGTCACTGTCCGGCATCCGTATACCCAGCAGCTTCTCGACCGGCGGAAACGTCATTGCGAACACCTGCAGCCCAAGGGCGGCGCCCACACCGCCAATGAGCCAAGCGATCCCCCCCGGCGGGCGGTCCCACAGAGGTCGTCGGTCGTTCCACAGGGCGAGGACGAACATGTTCTCGAACAGGATCACGCCGACGAGCACGCTGTTGCGCGCTGTTTCCAGGCTTTCGCCACGAGCAAGCTCCCAGCCGAACAGCGCGGCCAGGAACGCAGACATGGCAACCGCCGGGATCGCCATCAGAAGCAGCGCGGATCCATCGATCAATCGCCGGTCCGCGGCGCGGGGCGGGCGACGAAGCTCGTCGCCCCTGCCCCGCCCCATGGCCAGCGCGACCGCCTGCGGCGTTTCAGTAATGAGATTGCTCCACAGCAGCTGAACCGCCGTCAGGGGCGGCGGAAGGCCAGCCGCTATCGCCAGCAGGAAGAGCGCGATCTCCGCAATGCCGGTGCCAAGCAGGAAGATCGCTATCTTCCGCAGATTGCCGAATGTGATGCGTCCTTCTTCGATCCCAGAGACAATCGACGCGAAGTTGTCGTCGACGATGATGAGGTCGGCCGCACCACGCGCAACATCCGTCCCAGCCTCGCCCATCGCAACACCGATGTTCGCCGCATGGAGCGCCGGACCGTCGTTCACCCCGTCGCCCGTCACGGCAACGATGTGCCCGCTATTGCGCAAGGTCTCGACAATCAGCAGCTTCTGCGCCGGATCGGTACGCGCGAATACTTTTGCCTGCCCAATCGCTTCCGCCTGAGCCTCACGTTGACCCGAGAGCGCAGACAATGCCGCACCCGACAGGACATCAGCTTGCGAGTGGGCAAGGCCAAGCTGGCGCCCGATGGTGAGCGCGGTTGCCGCGTGATCGCCAGTGATCATCCGCACCTCGATCCCCGCGTCCCGACACGCCGCGACCGCGGCAGCGGCTTCAGGGCGCAGCGGATCGAGTAACCCGACGCAGCCGAGGCACCGCAGCCGCGCCGGGTGGGCGAGATCAACCATCTCAAGGTCCGGCACCGAGCGTTCGGCGAGAGCAAGAACGCGGTATCCGTCTGACGCGAGACCATCGGCAGCGCCGAGGAGCGACGGATCGGGTTCCGCGCACATCGCAACAATCGTCTCGACGGCGCCCTTCGCGACGACGCGCACCTCATCGTCGGCCTCGATCCCAACGCTCGAAAAGCGGTTTACCGGTTCGTAGGCGAAAAGGCCGATCCGCGGGTGATCCTCGATCTGCTCCATGTCTTCGGCGAAGCGTAAAAGCGCGACGTCGACACTGTCGCCAATCACTTCGCCCCCGGCGACGCGGTTCGCCTCGTTGCAGATCGCCCCTGCACGCGCCAGACGCCTGACTGCGGCTAAGTCATCCTTCCACTCGCCCGCGTTCAGCCGACGCCCATCGGGGGTGATGATTGCGCCCACGGACAACCGGTTGACGGTGAGCGTGCCCGTCTTGTCCGTCGCGATGATCGTACAAGCGCCGAGCCCCTCCACGGCCGGCAGGCTTCGCACGATGACGTTGCGCTCCGCCATTCGGCGTGTCGCCACCGCGAGCCCGACCGTGACCGCGACCGGAAGCGCCTCCGGAATTGCGGACACGGCCAGCGCCACGGCAACGATCAGGATCTCCGCCGGCGCAGCCCCCCTCACCAACAGGAGTAGCGCCAGCACGGCCACCAAGGCGGCCATCCCGACGGAGATCTGCTTCGACAAACGCTCCAGATACTGGATCAACGGCGGCGGGGTAGGCTCAGTCTCACGCAGCGAAACGCCGATCCTGCCCAGTTCGGTGCGCTCACCGGTCGCGACTACCACCCCTCTGGCACGGCCGGCGAGCAATGTGGTGCCGGCGTGCAGCATCGTGGTGCGGTCGCCGAGCGGCACGTCGACATCCAGCGCGGCATCAGCGCTTTTGGCGACCGGCAGCGCTTCCCCCGTCAGCAATGACTCGTCGGCCTGAACGTCTGAAGCCGCAAGCAGCCGAGTATCCGCAGGAATTTCCGCACCCGGCTCCAGCAAGATGATGTCTCCGGGCACCAGATCGGCTGCGTCCAGCTCGCGCACCGCCCCATCCCGTTCGACGCGGGCCGTGTGCTTCACCATTTGCTGCAACGCGTCGGCGCTGGCGCCAGCGCGCCCCTCCTGGACAGCTCCGATGACCGCGTTCAGCACAAGGACCGCGACGATGAACAGCGCATCCGTCCGTTCGCCCATCCACAGCGACAAAGCCGCCGCCCCCAGCAGCAGGTAGATCAGCGGGCTGCGGAACTGGCGAACGAAAAGCTCGGGCCAGGAGGCGCGGCGATGGCGCGGGAGTTCGTTGCGGCCCCAGTGCTGGCGGCGCTCGACGACTTGCCGCTCGGTCAGTCCCTCCGGATCCGCGCCAAGCCTGGCAAGACACTCCTTGCCGGAAAGCGCAAACCACGGCGTTGTCGCCGCCGCCGTGCCTCCGGCTGGCGGTTTGACGAGATTACGGGGCATGGCGAAGTTCTTGCTGGCGACCGGGCGAAATGGCGCTGCTGTTGAAGCAGGCCCGTGCCGGATCGCCGACGTAGGTCACAGCGCCGGATGGGGCACGGCCCTCCGGTGTCGTTCGAAGCGCGATCGCTGAGATCCGTTGCTTGCCGGCCGGGGGCTCATCTATGGCGCTTCGCTGAACTTCTGCATCGTCGAAAGACCTCGTTCGATCCCTTGGCGCTCAACGCTCGGTTCGACTGACGACCAGCGCGGTACCGTTCGGATCCACCGTGATAAGGTGATAGGTACCATTGTCGCAGCGCGCGCGCCATTCAGGCCTGGCCGGGTTCGTGTTGATGAGTTGTGCGCCGGTGACGCTCTGGCACGGCAGGCCGGCATCACGAATGGCGCGGAACAAGGCGATCTCGCGGGATTGCTGGGGTAATGCCAGCATCTGGGCAGCGAAATTCGTGGTGGGTTGGTCGACCACGGTCACGTTCTTCGTATCGCTCGGCTTCCCGCAGCCTGCGATCAGCATCAGGACAAGGAGATATCCCTTTTTCATCCGCATGCTCCCCAAGAGCGCACCACGTTTCGCTACCAGAAGGAATAGGTTCCAGGCATATCATCGGTAATCCGGGATACTACGGATGCTGACCAGATTGCTTGATCAAGAAGCACGGAGATTGTGGCTTTTCGTACAATTTTTCGAATGAGATGGGCCGCGAGCAATAAAGAAAGCCGCGCGAGATCATCGCCTCAGCAGTAGTCATACCTATTCTATATATCACCATTGGCGTTCATTCTTGCCTCAATTATCCGACGCCTGCCGTAAGGGGCAGGGGTGTCATTCAGTGTTGTCGCGTAAGGTGACCGTCATGTACCGGACGCTTTGTCTTGCATCAGCCGCGATCGGCTGCCTCGTCGCAACCACCGCAGCAGCACAGGATGGCCTGATCGGAACATGGCAGGATCCGAAGGACAGCGTCCACGTCCGAACGCAGCCGTGCGGAAATGCAATCTGCGGGGTCGTCATCTGGGCAACCGATCAGGCGAAAGAGCGCGCTCGTCGCGGCGGCACGCAGCAACTGATTGGCACCACGGTGTTCCGCGATTTCCGGCAACAAAAGACGAACCAGTGGCGCGGGCGCGTGTTCGTGCCCGATCAGAACACCACCTTTTCCGGCACGATCACATTGGTCGACCCGAACACGATCCGCGGCACGGGATGCCTCATCGGCCGGATCATCTGCAAAAGCCGGACGTGGCATCGAGTGCCATAGGTCCTGGTCGTCACGCAGGCGTCGCCGGTTCACGGTTGAGCCGGCGCACCCGAAGCAGGAAGCCTGCGGTGTAGCATGCGGCAAGCACTGCCATCACACAGAACGGCCCCCATGCCTCCGCCAAGCTGGCCCCCATCTGGTTGAAGCGGATGAAGAGATGTGTCGCCGGCGTTGCCGGGGAGAACCAGGCGATGGTCGCAAGCCATTGCGGCATGGCGTAGAGTGGCCAGGCGAAGCCGCCGAGGAACAGCAGCGGCAGCGACGTAGGAAGGATTACCTTCAAGGCATCGTCACCGGTGGGAAACAGGCTGCCGAGCAACTGGCCGAGGCTTGACACGGCGACCGCAAACAGCGGGATCGCGAGCAGCAGCCCCGGCATGTTGCCGCCGCGTGGCACGCCCTGGGCCCAGTAGACGAAGCCGAAGTAGAATCCCGCGGCCAGCGCGCCGACAAGGGCAGCAGCGGTCACCATCCCCAGCGCCTCCGCCCGGCGCATCACCGTCCATCCGC
Organism: Sphingomonas sp. 179-A 2A2 NHS; assembly: GCF_045371305.1. Classification (NCBI taxonomy): domain Bacteria; kingdom Pseudomonadati; phylum Pseudomonadota; class Alphaproteobacteria; order Sphingomonadales; family Sphingomonadaceae; genus Sphingomonas; species Sphingomonas sp. 179-A 2A2 NHS. The sequence continues at coordinate 321,184 of NZ_JBIQDE010000003.1, forward strand.
GCTGGCGCCGATCCGCCACCAGACGCGCCGAGGCGGCGAGCAACGTCTGCTGCAGAATGATGTTCGCAACAGCAGGAAAAACGTAATCGCGGTATCCGCCCGTTGTGAAGATCGGCTGCACCAGCACCTCGGGCGCGCGCTGCCGTGCAACCGCGGGCACGGTATCCGCCAGCTCGTTCACCGCGTCGAGCGCCACCTCGGCCAGCGTCTCCCCGATCGCCTCCGCGCGAACGAAATAGGCGCCGTTCAGCCACAGCGCGATCCCCGTCCCTGTACCGCGCGAAAGGACGCGCTGTTGCAGGTGCGGGGCGAGGTACACGACGCCATCAGCCTTGCGCGCACGCACCAACTCCCGTGCCTCGCCCAGATTGCCTGTTTCCACCACGACGAAGACGGCGCGGGTATCCGACAGATGACGCACCAGCGCGCGCGACAAGGGCGAGCGATCCGCATCCACCACCACCAGCGCAATGTCGGTCGCGGTCTGTTGCTGGTACGGTGCAGGGTAATAGAAAGCGTAGAAGAGCACGGAGATGATCGCGAGCATCAGCAACTCGCGCGTGCGGAGGATCGTCAGCAGTGTCTGCTCGATCGCGCCGATGAAGCTCATGCCGGGCGCTTCGATCGCAGGATCAGCACCATGCCGGTGACGCCGCCGATCAGCGGATAGAGCAGCAGCGCGATCATCGGCGTCAGATCGGCCCGCGCGGTGACGCCGATCAACTGATCCATCTGCAGTATGATGAAGTGAGTGAGCGGCAGCACCTTGCTCCAGTCCTGTGCGAACCACAGCCCGCCGCTGAGCGGAAGCGTTGCCCCGGAGTACGCAAGCGCCGAGCCGGCAACGATGACGGCGCCGGAGAAGGAGGTGCCGACTTCCTTCGTCACCGCGATGAGCAACAGGCCGATCGCCGCGCTCGCTACGAACAGGAGGACGAAGCCAACGACGATCAGGGCAACGCTTCCTTCAGCACGATAGCCGCGCGCCAACGTCATCCAGAGCAGCCAGGCGATCGCCCAGAGGATGCCTGCCAGAACATGAACCGCCAACCGCCCCGACAGCGCCGCCACCGGCGCCTGCGTCTCGCGAACGTAGGCGCCGAACGACTTGTCCCGCATCAGCAGCCCGAGCGAGCCGATGCACGAGATGGCGATCACCAGATGGAGGATGCTCGGCCCGATCAGCATGCCCAGGAACCACTCCAGGCTGAGCGTCGGATTGCCGAGCAGCGTGATCTGGATCGTCGGCAAGGTGCGGTCCGCGACTGATGCGCCAGCGACGCCGAGGTTGCGCGGCGTCTGCCGAAGCAGGGTCGCCGTGGTCACGAGCCGCAGATAGGTGGAGGCGACCGAGCCGGTCGACAGGAACACCGCCTCGTAGAACACCGTTACGGGCGGGGAACTCGACGAGCGGGCGCTGATGCCCTTGGGAATGACCATGAAGGCCACGGCCTGTTCGCGGCGAACCATGGCCAATGCCTCGGCCCGCTGCGGCGTCTGCGCCACCACCTCCAGATAAGGCGTCGCGTCGATGTTGCGCGTAATCGTGCGGGCCAGCGCACCGCCGTCCTGATCGACGATAACGACCGGCAAGTTGGTCAGCGTGCCGCCCCATATCATCGCCGCCATCGATCCCAGCATCACAAGCGGAAACAGCGTCAGCAGCAGAAGGTCGACCGGGGTGCGGGCGATCCGTACGGCTTCCTGCCAGAAGGACGCCGCGAACACCCTCATTGCGGCCAATCGAACAGGACGCTCATCCCCGGCCGGAGCCCAGTGGCGCGCTGCATCGGCTCCAGCTTCACGGCAAAGGCGTGGACATCGTAACCGGTCGACTGCCGCGTCGCGCGAAACGTGGCGTAGCTTCCTTGCGGTGCGATGTTCGTCACGCGGAAATCGATCGTCCTTCCCAGTGCCGGCACCTCCCCGCGCAGCACCATGCCCTGCTTCATGCCCTTGTAATCGTCTTCCTGGACGTTGACCGTCACCCACGGCCGATCGATCGCGATCAGCTGGATCGCGGGAAGAATGGGGCTGACGATCTCGCCGGGCTGCACCAGCCGCCGGGACACTTCGCCGTCGATCGGCGACACGAGCTCGGTCTCGCGTTGCATAGCCGTGGCAGCGGCAACCAAGGCTTGCGCCGAGCGGACCTGAGCGGCCGCGACCTCCTTGCTTTCCGGTCGTGTACCGGAAGCGAGCTTCTCATACTCCAGCCGCGCCGCTTCCGCGATGCGCGCCGTCGAGATCTGGGCCGCGCGTGCTTCGTCGCGACGCTGCGCGGAAACGACGCCCTGCGCGTACAGGCTGTCGGTTCGCCGCCTGGTCACCTGCGCCAGGTTGGCCGTCGCCTTCGCCGCTTCCCAATTGGCACGCAGAGCAGCGACGTCCTGTTCACGGGCGCCCTTGTCGGCGATCTCCTGCAGCGCCCGGGCACTTTGCAGGGCGGCATCGGCCTGTTGCGCGCCGCTCTCCACCTCCGGCGCGTTCAGGATGGCGAGCACTTCACCACGCCGCACGCGATCACCTTCGCTGACCTTGATCTCGGCGAGGCGTGACAGAGCCTTCGTGGCGACGTTGACCTCCTCCGCCTCCACCTCACCTTGCAGCGGCGGCGCGGCGGGGCGGCTCGCCAGCCACAAGCCGATCGCAACCCCGATTGCGACGATCGCGATGCCGCCCCATAGAAGCAACCGCGCGCGTCGCGACGGCGGTCGATCGGCGCCGATCGCCGGGTCGTGGCGCGCCGCGTCCGTCACGGCTTGGCCGATACCGGGATACGTACATTCGCCTGCGCCAGATACTGCGGGAAGCTCTCCAGCCGACCAGCAGCCGTGAGCAGCGCGGCAAGCGCCAGATCGTACTCATAGGCCACCGCCACGCGCTGCGTCCGCGCCGCGGCTAGCGCCGCCTCTGCCCCGGTCACCGCCGTCACCGTCCCCTCCCCTTCGCGGAAACTGATCTGCTGAACGCGCAGGTTCTCGGTCGCGGCGGCAAGGCTGCTGTCGAGCGAAACGAACGAGCTACGAGCGCTTTCGACGAGGTTCCACGCCCGCAACGTCGTGGAACGGCTGGTCTGCCGCGCGCCCCGTGCGGCCTCGTCAGCGGCGGCCTCCTGTTCCCGCGCCGCAGCCACCGCGCGCGAACGGCCGATATTGGAGATCAGGGTGTAGCGAACGCCGACGCCGACGATCCAGTCCGGCTCGACCGGCAAGGCATTGGAGCGATTGGCGTTATATTCCCCGAAGGCGAACGCCTGCGGGCGCTGCTGGGACTTCGCCAGATCGACCGACGCACGCGCGATCGACTTTGCTGCATCGGCTTCGCGCGTCTGCGGCAAATTCTCCTCGCCGCCGACGAACTCGCTCGACGGTGGCAAGGGCGCAGTCTGGACGAACAACGGCGTGGTCGGCGTTACCGCGTCCACCTCAAGCAGGCTCGCCAGATCTGTCCGCGCGCTGTCATGCGCCAGTACCGCGCGTTCGTGCTCACGCTCCGCCGCGTCACGGGCTACCTGCGCCTCCAAGCGGCGCGCGCGCGGAATGAGACCGCCCATTTCCAGCTTGATCGCGTCCGACAGCAGGCTGTCGAGCGCCTCCAGCGACTCACGGGTAGAATCCTCGAGCGAGGCGGCGGCCAGTTGACCGAAATAGGCACGGATCAGGTTCACCTGCGTCAAATCGCGTGCCGATCGCGCCCGCGCTTCGCTCAGGGCCGTTCCCGCCTCAGCACCGCGCTTGATCGCGGAGATCGCCCCCCCGGTATAGATCGGCAGAATACCCTGGATGGTCGGGCGGAACACGTCCTGGCGGAAGCGATAGGACAAGTCGCTCGGCAAGGCAGCGAACAGCCCCGGCAGTGCCTGGGAAATCCGCCCGACGATGTCGCTTGCGATCGCCTGGAAGGCCGGGGCGACCGAGCCGGGAATGGAATTGAGGAAGCTGTTGGTGCTGTCGAGCGCATCCTGCCGCGGCCCCCTGAGGTCCAAGGACAGCGTCTTCTGATACTCGACATATTGCGCGGAGACGGTGACGATCGGCCGGTTGAGCGTCGACAGCGACTCTTCCGTCAGCCGCGCGGCATTTTCGCTGTGCTTCGCCGCGGCAAGCGCCGGCGCGACACGATCCGATCGCTCGAGCGCTGCGCTGAAGCTCATCGCGACGGGCTGACCGGCAGCGGGGGACGGAGCGCAGAGGGTAGCCGCGGTGGCCATCGCCACCCAGAAACTCTCTCCCCAGCTTGCGCCTCGACCGTGCCCCTCACCGCTTTGGGGTGGCAAGTCGAAGCCGCGGGGAGATCCTCTCCACATCAGCTTAGCCTACCCCTCTTCATGGCTGATTGCCAGTTGAAGCAAAGTGGCGCCGCGGAACATGAGTGGGATCCAGAAGAGCTGACGAAACAGCCATAGTCACCGCCGATCCGGAGACCGGCAGGTGACTGGCCGTGCGCCTCGACAGTGCCACTTCTGCCGCTTCGCTCCTAGATCTTGTCACCGTTGGCAGCCGCAGTGGACGAAGACGCGCCGCTGTTCGTCGCAGAGGACAATGCAGCCTGCAGCTTGGCCTCCTGTTCCGACGAGAGCGAGGTCCGCAAGACCTTCCCGTGCACGCCGGAAAGCTCCGCAAGAACCTTTTCCGGCTGCGCCTTGCGCACCAGGACGAACAGCGCAGACGTATTCGGCTGCAGGGTTTCCGCCAGTTCCTTGATGAAGGAATCGTTGATCCCGTAATCGATCAGCGATCCCGAAAGCGCGCCGGTACCGGCCCCGATCGCACCGCCGATCGCCATGCCGGCGACAGGGTTGAGGAACAGCAGGCCGACCAACGTGCCCCACAGGACCCCCGAGAGGCCCCCCGAGGCGGCGCCAGTGCCGACCATGCTGACGCTCTGCTTCAGGTTCACCTTGCCGTCCGGCTGGCGGATCGCGACCACGGCGTCCTCGAGATCGATGAGATACTCGCGCTGCATCAAGTTCAGCTTGCTGAGCACGCGATCCGCTTCCTGTGGATCATCGAAGCCGACCACCACCAAGTCTGCCATTGCCACTCTCCTTCATGCCTGTCGAAAGCGCGAGCGACCGCCGGCGGTATGGCCGCTCAAGGGCATCGCCGCCTGCCCTCGCGCGCCGCCGCAGCGCTCATCGATAGTCTTGAGGATCACCCAAAGAAGTCGCCCCGTCGCGCCGGCTAGGGCGCGGCGGGGCGAAGTTCCCCGTCTTTCCTTCTTGGGGGGAGGGAGGAGGTGCGGCGGGGATACGGGAGATCCTTGAGATGTTAATCGTCAGCTGCCAATCTGGCGATGTCGCCTAATAGTCGCCTCGCATCGGTGACTACTTACATCGGTGTTATCGGGATACCATCCGCTAACAACTTGCTTTTACCGCCCTTCATACTGGCAATTCGATACGCAATTTTCCGTATCGTTTCATAAATTTGATGAAGCAACTCTGGACACTGTCGCCGTTCGCGACAGACTCTAGGCAACCGTGCGCCACGCATAGGCGCATCCACCCGAAATCACGCCATCGTCACCAACACTTTGCGGAACCGGGCCAGCGCAGTGAGGTAGAAGACCGAACCGATCACCATCAGCGCAAGGAACTGCGGCCATACGGCGTCAAGGCCCGCCCCCCTGAACAGGATCGCCTGGCCAAGCTCGACGAAGTGGGTCGTCGGCGCAGCAAGCATCACATCCTGCACCACCTCGGGCATGCTCTCGCGCGGGGTGATGCCGCCCGACAGCATCTCGAGCGGCAGCAGGACAAGCACGGTCAACATGCCGAACTGCGGCATGTTGCGCGCGACCGTCGCCATGAAAATGCCGATCGATGTCATCGCGAACATCGACAGCGCTGCAGCGATGAAGAACAGCAGCAAAGATCCCGCGATGGGTACGTGCAATAATCCCCGGACGACGAGCTGGATCGACAGAAAGGAAGCGAGCAGCACGACGAGGCTCATCGACCACACCTTGCTGGCCATGATCTCGAACGGCCGCACCGGCATGACGAGCAAATGTTCGATCGTCCCACGCTCGCGCTCCCGGATCAGCGCGGCGCCGGTGAGGATGATCGACAGCAGGGTGATCTGGTTGATCACTTGGGTCAGCGCGCCGAACCATATCCGGTCCAGCGTCGGGTTGAACCGGGCCCGCAGCTCGAGTTCAACCGGCAGGCCGCCCTGCCCCTGGCGCCGCGCGACGAACGCCGTCACCTCCCCCAGCGCGATCTGCTGGATGTAGGCGCTGCCGGAGAAAGCCTGCGTCATGCGTGTGGCGTCGGTATTGAGCTGGATCTCCGCCGGCCGGCCGGCCAGAACGTCGCGCTGAAAGCCTTCGGGGATCTGCAGCACGAATGTGTAGCGGCCCGCATCCATGCCGGGATCGATCTGCGTGCTGTTTATCATCACCGGGGGCGCGAACAGCGGCGGATAGAAAGCGTCCGTGATCCGCTGTGACAAGGGCGAGCGATCTTCGTCCACGATTGCGATCGACGCCATGTTCAACGTCTCCGGCATTGCCTTGGCTGACGTGTAGATGACACCGGTGAAGGTGAAGAGGATCAGCACCAGCATGATCGGATCGCGCCACAGGCTCCACAGTTCCTTGACGCCCAGCCGATAGATCGCGGAGACGGCGCGCACCGATCAATGCTCCTGCTTGCGCAGCGTGAGGATCGCCACCCCGGTGATCACCGGCCACGTCACCAGCAGCGGCCACAGCGATGGCCACAATTCGTGGAAGCCCAGCGCCTTGTTGAACACGCCGCGGGTGATCGTGATCATATAGGCGGACGGATAAAGCTCCCCGAAGATACGGGCGCCGCCCTGCAGCGACGTGACCGGATCGATCATCCCGCCATACGTGAGCGTCGGGATCAGGGTGCCGATCATGGCAAGGAACATCGCGGCGATCTGGCTTCGCGTGACCGCGGAGGCGAGCAGACCCATGCCGGTCGCGATGAAGGAGAAGACCAGCGCGCCGACCGTAAGAGCCGCGAAGCTGCCCGTAATCGGCACGCGGAACACCCACTCGGCCAACGCCACCATGACGAGGTAGTTGATCATCGCTATGCCGACATAGGGAAGCTGTTTGCCCAGGAGGAATTCGGTGCGCGTCACTGGCGTCACGTAGAAATTGATGATCGAGCCGGTCTCCTTCTCGCGCACCACGGCCATCGCTGCGAGCATGGCGGGGAGGACGAGGAGCAGCAGCGGAATCACGCTCGGCACCATCGCCAGCAAGCTGCGCACCTCGGGATTGTAGCGATAGCGGTTCTCGATCGAGACAGTGGCGCCCGCGCCTGCGCGCGGCCCGCCGGTCAGGCCGGCCGCGCGCATTTCCTGGCTCAACCAGCGCTGGTGCATACCCTGAATGTAGCCGCGCACCGTTTCGGCGCGAATCGGCATGGCGCCATTGAACCAGGCGGCGATCGGCTGCGGCCGCCCGCGGCGAAGATCGCGGCCGAACCCGGGTGGAATCTCGATCGCGAGCGTCAGCTCGCCGCTGCGCAGCCGCTGGTCCATGTCGGCGTAATCGGTGATCGGCCGTTCCCGGATGAAATAGCGTGAGCCGGACAGTTCGAGCTCGTAGCGCTGGCTGGCGCTGCTCTGATCGCGGTCGAGCACGGCGAAGCGGATGTCGTTGACGTCGAAACTGATGCCGTAGCCAATCACGAACAGCAGCACGACGGACCCGGCGAGCGCGAGCGCCCCGCGCACCGGATCGCGCTGCAGCTCCAGCACCTCGCGCCACAGATAGCTGTACATCCGCCGGAGGCTGAACGGGCGGCGGCGGCCGGCGCCGGCCGTCTCCTCCGGGTCCTCAGCCGGAAAGGCGATGGTATCCGCCGCCCCGTCCTCGCCCCCCGCCTCGACCAGATAGGAGATGAAGGCTTCTTCCAGCGTCGCCGTCCCGCGCTTCTCGATCAGCCGCTCCGGCGTGTCACTGTCCAGCACCTTGCCGGCATGCATCATCGAGATGCGATCGCAGCGCTCAGCCTCGTTCATGAAATGCGTCGAGATGAAGATCGTGACCCGGTCACGCCGGGAAAGCTCGATCAGCAGGCGCCAGAAGGTGTCGCGGGCGACGGGATCGACGCCGGAGGTCGGCTCGTCGAGGATCAGCATCTCCGGCCGGTGCACCATCGCCACGGCGAGCGAGAGGCGCTGGCGGGCGCCAAGGGGCATGCCGGGCGGGAGGCTCTCGGCGGCGCTTTCCAGGCCGAAACGATCGATCATCTCTGCGACGCGCCCGGGGATCTCGTGCGCGGCCACCTGGAACAGTCGCGCATGAAGCTCGAGGTTCTGGCGGACTGTCAACTCGCTGTAGAGCGAGAAGGCCTGGCTCATATAGCCGACGCGGCGCCGCACCGCGATGTCGTGCGGGTCGATCGGCTTGCCGAACAGCAGCGCCTCCCCCTCCGTCGGGGGAAGCAGCCCGGTCAGCATCTTCATCGTCGTGGTCTTGCCGCAGCCGTTCGAGCCGAGAAACCCGAAGATCTCGCCGCGCCTGATCCGGAAACTGACCTGGTCGACCGCGGTGAAATCGCCGAACCGCATGGTCAGATCACGGGCTTCAATGGCGATATCTGTATCGTCGTTGGTCAGCGGTGGCTTGGTCGGCGGCGTGTGATCGCGCCGCTTCTCCTCCGGTAGCAGGGCGATGAAGGCGTCGTCGAGCGACGTGCTGCCGGTCCGCTCCAGCAACTCCTGCGGCGTGCCGGTGGCGAGCACCGCGCCGTCGTCCATCGCCACGAGCCAGTCGAAGCGCTGCGCCTCGTCCATGTAAGCGGTGGCGACGATCACGCTCATGCCCGGGTTCTGCTGCCGGATGCGCGCGATCAGCTCCCAGAAACGCGCGCGGGCGAGCGGGTCGACGCCGGTGGTCGGTTCGTCGAGGATCAGCAGCCGCGGTTCGTGAATGAGCGCGCAGCATAGCCCCAGCTTCTGCTTCATCCCGCCCGAAAGCTTTCCCGCGGGGCGGCCGGTGAAGTCGTAGAGCCCGGTGCTGCGCGTCAGATCGTCGATCCGTTCACGCCGCTCGGCCGCATCCTGGCCGAACAGCCGGGCGAAGAACTGCAGGTTCTCCTCTACCGAAAGCGTGGGGTAGAGGTTTTTGCCCAACCCCTGCGGCATGTAGGCGATGCGCGGGCACACGGCGTTGCGATGCGCGCGATCCGCCATGCTGCCGCCCAGCACATAGACCGAGCCTTCCTGCACCGCGCGCGATCCGGCGACGAGCGAGAAGAGGCTCGATTTGCCAACCCCGTCCGGCCCGATGAGGCCGACCATCCGCCCCGCCGGCACATCGAGATCGAGCCCGCGCAGTGCCTGAGTCCGCCCGTAATGCAGCGTGACACCGGACAGCTGGACCACCGGCTCCGCGGCAGGAGCGGGTTCTGGCTGAGCAAAGGCACCGGGCTTCACCCGTGCTACTCCGAAATGACGTTCGACAGGTTCTTCGGCCAGGGAATGGCGGGATCGAGACGCAGGTAGGCGGTGCCAGGAAGCCCCGTCTTCACCAGCGTGATGTGCCGGCGAAGGAGCGCGGGATCGATTCGAGCCTTCACCCGGAACATCAGCTTCTGGCGCTCGCTTTGCGTCTCCACCGTCTTCGGCGTGAACTGCGCCACGTCAGCAACGAAGCTGACCCGCGCGGGGATGACGCGACCGGCCAAAGCATCCAGCACGATGCGCACCTCACTGCCCAGCGCCACGCGGCCCGCGACGGTTTCCGGCAGGAAGAACACCATCGATACGTCGGAGAGATCGAGCATCGTCAGCACGCGGCCGCCAGCGCCCACCACTTCACCCGGCTGCGCGACGCGATACTGGATCCGCCCGCTGCGCGGCGCTCGAAGGTCGGCGTCATTGATATCGGCCATGATCCGCTGAACGGTGGCCCGGGCGGCCTCGACGTTCGTCCCCGCACCCGCAACCTGGCTGCGCGTCGCGGCGATGCCCGCCGTCACGGCCGCAACCTGCGCCCGCGCCGCCTGCACCGCAGCGGACGCGCCTTCCACGGCGGCCTGATCATTATCGCGCTCCTGCACGGGTGTCGCGCCCTCGCGCGCCAGCGTGGTCGAGCGCGCGAGCCGCTTCTGTGCGGCGTTGAGCTCGGCAACACGCTGGCGGACGGTCGCTTCCGCGAATGCGCGGTCGCTCTCGCGCTGCGCCACCTGGGATTCGTTTGTCCTCACCGCATTCAGCGCCTGCGCCAGCCGCGCCTGCGCCTCCGCGAGTTGCGCGACTAGCGTGTCGGTATCCATTTGCGCCACGACTTGCCCGGCCTTGACGAACTCTCCCTCGCTGACGGTGATGTCGCGAATCCGCCCCGGCATCTTGGCCGCGATATCGACCTCAACTGCCTCGATCCGGCCGTTGCCACTGACGATCCCCTCCGGCATCCCAGAGGGGCGAAGAAAGAACCACGCGAGCGCGGCGGCGATGACGATCGCCACTGCCACCAAGATACGGTTGCGCCATTGGGGCGTCAGCGTTTGCGTCATGGCTCAGGCGCCCTTCGGTTTTCGCGCGGATCGGAATCGAACACCGTCGGCGGCGTGAACCCGCCCCCCAGCGCAGCGTAGAGCGCAACCGCGCTGGCCAGATCGGCGCGGCGCAGCTGAACGAGCAGCTGCTCCGTTTCAAACAGGTCACGCTGCGCTTCGAGCACCTCGAGATAGGTGGAGCGGCCATATTCGAAGCGAAGATTGGCGAGGCGGGCGCGCTCGGTGAGCGCATCGAGCACCTGCCGGGTCGTATCGATCTGCCGCGCGAGCTGCTGGCGGCGCACTAATGCATCCGCCACGTCGCGGAAGGCGACCTGGATGGTGCGTTCATATTCCGCCACCGATCGCACCTGCCGCGCGCGTGCGACATCAAGGTTCGATCGCAGCCGCCCGCCGTTGAAGATCGGGACGCTAATCGTCGGCGCGAAGCTCCAGATCGTCACTGGATCGCTGAACAGATCCCCCAGCTCCACGCTGCCGATCCCGAGTTCGCCGTTGGAAACACCGACCCCGCCGGTGAGCCTGATGTTCGGGAAGAAGGCAGCGCGGGCCGCACCGATATTGGCGTTTGCGGCGCGCAGCTGGCGTTCAGCCGCGATGATGTCCGGCCGATTGACCAGCAGCTCGGAGGGAAGCCCGGGCGGAAGCTGGATATCTTCCGAAATCGCCGCCAGCCTGCGGTTGGAGGACGCGACGGTCACTGGGCGACCGACCAGCAGCGCCAGCGCATTGCGATTCACCGCCTGATCCTGCTCCAGCGCGTAAAGGGCCGTCTGCGCCTGGCCCAGGAGCGTCTGCGCCTGTGTCATGTCCAGCTTCGAGCCGGATCCCACCTCGAAGCGACGGCGAATGATCCTGAGCGATTCCTGCCGCGTGCGGATCGACGATTGCGCGAGCGCGGCGCGCTCTTCGTATTCGCGTTCGAGCAAATACCCGTTGGCCACTTGGGCGACGAGCTGGGTGGCGACGCCGCGCCGCGCCTCTTCCGACGCAAGATATTGCCAGCGCGCGGCGTCCCGCAGGTTGCGCAGCCGCCCCCAGAAATCGATCTCCCACCCCGCCCCCACCTCGACGTTGATCAGCCGAACGTCGAGCGGGACACTGCGGGCAAGCGGCAGGTCGACCTCCGTGCGTCCGAACTGCCCGCTCGCGGCAACGTTCAGCTGCGGATACAGTGATGCGCCCTCGATCCGCCAAGCTGCGCGCGCTTCCTGCACGCGCGCGGCGGCAATGCGAATGTCGCGATTATTCTCCAGCGCCAGCGCAATCAGCCGGCGCAACTCCGGATCGCGGAAGAAATCCTGCCAGCCGAGCCGGGCCACCGACTCCCCAGCCGGCACGGCGCCCGGGTACTGCGCCGGTACCGGCAGCTCAGGCTGAACATAGGCCGGCGCAAAGGAGCAGCCGGCCAGCAGCAACGCCGGCCACCCCCTCCACAGAGGTCCCGTGACGCGCGTGGAACAAAACGGGCCGAGATACGGCTTCGGCTTCGCCTGGCACTGCCCGCGTCGCGATTGTGACGCGCCGGCCACCACCCTGCCCGCCTATTGCCGAAACAGGATGCCGATGCGGCCGACGAAGCCATCGTACCGCCGCGTCGGAACGTTCGATTTGTTGCGCGCATAGCCTGCCTCGCCGAACAGACTGAAGCGCTGGTCCAGGCTCTTCTCCAGCCCGCCCGTCAGCCGCAACTGCGTGTCCTTCCTCTTGTAGGGATAGAGCGTCGAGAACTGTGCCTTGTAATCGCGGTGCACGAGATACAGGCGGCCATAGGCCTCCAGCCCCTCGCTGAGCGGCGTACGCGCGGTCAGGAGCGTACCGTAGCCGTTGTAGCTGAAGCGGTTCGCCTCAGCGTCTGCGAAAAGACCAAGCAGCGAGGCGTTGATCCGCGTTGGCCCCCCGCCGGGGCGCCAGAAATGGCGGAGTTCGGTGAGCCATTCGCTCTGGTCATAGCCCGAGAAGCGCCGCTCGGTCTGATTGCGGTAGCCGTAGCGCACCCGGAAGGTAGTGATGTTCGACGGATTGTGTCGGTGGATGAGCTGCGCATCGAGCCGCAGCCGATCGAACACGCGGCCGTCATCGCCGAATACATATTCGTAGCTCGGCAGCAGCCGCAGCCTCGTCCGCCGATCCTTCGACAATGGCACATCGAAGCGCGCACCGATCGTCAGCGGGTAGCGGTTGTAATCGCTTTCCGAGGGGAAGACGCGGGCACCTGCCGACGCGCGGACAACGGCTGGACCGATGTCGTAGGAGACCCCGAACTCGCCCTCCAACATGCCGCGGATGCGATCCTGATCGGGCGAGGTATCGACAACGTCCGGCGGCACGACGTCGAGCCCGTAAGCCAACAGTCCGTCAAGACTGAGGCGCTTGTCCTGTGCCCAGGCGTATTGCGGTATCGTCACGCAGGCGGCCACCGCCACCAAGGCTATCCTGTTCATACGGCCTCCGTGATGCGTGGCCTCGGCGGCGTTTTCGGCCAAGGCTGGCGCCCGATCTGGATCCGGGTCGACGTCGAGGTGATCGGGATGCTGAGGGTCGATTCCAGCGTGTACCAGGAGCGCAGGGCGCGGAAGAGGATGTACGCCGGCAACGATAACAGCGCGCCCGGTCGCCCGTTCACCAGGATGGCGAAGGTCGCTGCCAGCATCGGCGAGCCGACCAGGACCGCGGCGACCGCCTGCCAATGCGGCAGCGCGATCGTGCCGGAGGTAACCAGAAGCTCCAGCAGACCGAACACGACCAGCGGGATCATCATCGCGCGCCGGGCGGTGTTCAGCAGCATGTACGGCAGCACCAGCTTGCCGCGAACGCTGAAGTTGGGCGAGCTGATCAGCGAGTGGGCGCGCGCGCTGACATGATAGACCGATCGGAACCAGCGGAGCCGTTGTTCGCGCAAATGTGCAAAGCTGGCCGGCACTTCCGAAACGAAGGTAATGCGCTGATCGACCAGGGTACGGTAACCGCGCTCGGCGATCCGCAGCGACACGTCGGTATCCTCGCCATTCATCCCGCTGGCGAAGGTGCCGACGGCATGAAGCGCCTCGGCGCGGTAGACGACGAACATGCCGGGAATGCCCACGAGCCCCGAGGCCGCACCAAGCGCTGGCGAGTAATAGCCGTGCTTGACGATCACCTCGATCAGCCGACCGGCGTCGAACATCGCGCCGCCGGGAGGCAGTGGCACGCCACCAACCGCACCGACGTCAGGATCACCGAAACTCTGCATGGCGAGGGTCAGATTGTCTTCGCCTACCAGCGTATCCGCATCGATCCGCACGATGAAATCGTGGCTCGCCTCAACTACCCCGCGGTTCAGGGCCTCGGCCTTGCCACCGGATGCGACCGTGATGATCCGGACGCTGATCGAGTGGCAGATGGTGGTAACCGCTTGCACCGTCTCGACCGTCTCGTCGGTTGAGGCATCGTCGACGACAATCACCTCGACGGGCGCGCCATAGTGCGCGGCGGCACGATCGATGTACCGGATCGTGTGGCCGATCACATATTCCTCATTGTAGGCGGGAATGACGACCGACAGCGGCGGCCGGAAATCCTCACGCGATCGACGGCGGCGCTCGACAATCCCGATGATGTAAAGCTGCGCGAAGAGCACCAGGAGAAAGAGGATGACGCCCGGCCCAAGGCCGCCCAGCAGCGCCAGGCGGCGCAGTTCGTCGAAGAGCGGGATCTGAGACACAGCCGCCCAGGTGGACGCAACCAGTGCGACCGTTCCCGTTACGCCGAGCCGTAGGAAGGCACGCAGTTGCGGCTGGGTGCCACGCACCACTTCCTCCGGCGACGGCATGGCACCGCGCCGGATGATGACAAAGGCAAAGACGCCCATCCCCGCGAAACCCGCCATCACCTGGATCGCGACCATCGGGAATGGCCTGCCGGTGTAGGTGTACAGCGCGATGCTGCCGGCATCGAGGATGCCGCAGAGCAGGATGAAGCGGAAGCACAGATCAAGACAGAACAGGGTGCGGGCCTTGGCGGTGCCCGAAGTGAAGATCGAGAAAGCGATGAAAAACGACAGCATGAACGTACGGATCGACACCGCACTGATCCCGGTGTGCGGCCCGGCCACGTAATCCCCGACGCTGAAGATCCTGTTGAAATAGCCCAGCTGGAACGCTGAAAGCTGAAGCAGCGACAGGATCGAGAAGGTCAGAAGAAGCGCCGGTGCCTGCAACAGCGACACCGGGTCGGCGAGCCCGCCGGCCAAGCTGTCGGATGATCCGAAACTTGCGCGCTTCCGATCAGACTCCGCTGGCGAGGCATTATCGCGCAGCATCGGCTGTGGCGCGGGGCCGGGCGGTCGCAGACGCGGTCGGCGAGGGTGCTGGAGCGGGCTGAACAATTGCCGGCCGGTTGATCGTGACCAGCAAGGCGACATCGGTATCGCCGAGCGCGGGGCGGGAAGAGAATGGTACCACCCATGCGCCCTCGCGCTCGTCCGTCGGGAAGTACATCAGCCACTGTTGGCCGGTCGGCTGGACGCGACGGATCGCCGCATCCAGGTCACCGGTGATCGCCTGCACCGTGGCGACGGGTTGCGCCCCGCCGAACGTCAGCCCGTCGGGGTGCAGATCAGCCAGCAGCAGCGCAACACTATGAGCTTGCGGGGCGCTGAGTTCGCCCGTCCTGAAGGCAACCGCTGCCTTCGGACCGAGTGCAGCACGCAGCCGCGCAGCCTCCGTCACCAGGCGCTCACCGCCGCCGCGAAGGACGCTGTCGGGGAGCATCTCGGCCGCGATCAACCGCATCGCGCCGCACCGTGTTTCGTCCTCCAGCCGCGACGTCAGCGTAATCTCAAGCTCGTTACGGTCGAGATGGTCGGCTGCCGGCAGCGCCAGCGAGTTGGCAAAGCGCTCATCCGTGTCTCCAAGGGCGCGGGTGAGCAGCAGATGGTTGTTGAGCGTCACGAACAGCGAGGTGCGCGTGCCGGCGACCGGGCCCAGCATCATGCGCAGGTCGACCGCGGAGGGAAGCTCGCCGTTGGGAAGCTGCGACGCATTGTAGCGGAAGCGCCACGTCGTCTCACGATCGAACCGCCGCGCGCCCGCGTTTTCCACCTGGGAGACCAGTGAAATCGGGTAGGTCAGCTGCGGCAGACCATCGACGCGCAGCGGCGCGCCTTTGGTGATGTCGGCGAGAGAAGCAGCCGAAAAACCACCGTCGCCGAAGTAAAGCCCATAGCCGCGTTCCGCGAGCCGGGCCGCATTGAGCAACGTTCCGGTATCAGCCGCCTTTTCACCATTCCACTTCACCGGGATCAGATCACCCCAGAGTGCCAGGCGATCCCGGATGCTCTCCGGCGACTTGTCGAGCCGCAGGCGCAGGCCGGTCTCGGGGAGCACCGTCAGCACAGCTGCGATCGCCTGGTTCGGCGTGCATTCGGCCATCGGCCCCTGCCCCACCAGCGCCAGCCGCACGTCGAGCTCTCCTGCCGCCAGCTCGGTCGGCGTCAGTTCGACTCGAACGCGCTGACGGAAGGTGCCGTGCTGCAGCACGGTTTCAGCGCGCTTGATGCCGTTGATGGTGATCCGAAGCGCACCCTCTGCGCCATTCACCGCATCCGCCGCGAAGCTGATGTCATACGTGCCGCTCTCCGGTCGACTGTCGACCGGCAGGCGGAACTTGGTGCTGGCGTAGGACGGGAAGCCGGTGAGGATTTGCGGGCTGTTCGGATGGATCTGCGCCACGAACACGCTCTTGCCATCAGCATCGACGAACGGGATCGAACCGCGCTCATAATCCTGGAAGATCGGCGCGTTGTTGCGCACGTTACGGCCTGTGACCGTGTCGAAAAGCCCGCTTTGCTCCACCGCGACCAGCAGGCCGACCAGCAGTAGCGCCAACAGACATAGCACCCATAGTCTCATATGCGCGCTCCCTCCGATTTTGCGCTGCGTTCGGCGGTCTGCCGGTCGAGCCCGGCCTGCTGCGTCCGGTTCCAGGCCGAGCGGGCGAGGATGTGGCTGCGATCGACGCGATCGGCGTAGCGCGCGGCGATCTCCAACGTTTCCGTCGTCAGGCCGTCGGACAGGCGGATCGGCTCAAGGCCCAGCCCGCGGAACGTGGCGTTGCGCATCTCCAGTTCGTTTTCGGCGGCCTCGTTGCGCGGGTTCGCCACATGGTCGATCGTCGCGCCGGTTACGCGCGCCACCAGTTCCGCGAGGTCCTGCACCCGCAGCGTTTCGGCCACCTGGTTGATGATCTTCACCCGGTCGCCGCGCCGCGGCGGATTGTCGAGCGCCAGTTCGACGCAGCGGACGGTATCCTCGATGTTGATGAAGGCCCGGGTCTGGCCGCCCGTGCCGTGCACGGTCAGCGGGTAGCCGATGGTCGCCTGAACCAGGAAGCGGTTCAGCACCGTTCCGTATTCGCCTTCATAGTCGAAGCGGTTGATCAGCGCCGGGTGCAGCCGGGTTTCCTGCGTCTGCGTACCCCAGACGATGCCCTGGTGCAGATCGGTGATCCGCAGGCGATCGTTCTCGGCGTAATATTGAAACAGCAGCTGATCGATCGACTTCGTCGTATGATAGACGCTGCCTGGCTTGGTCGGATAAAGGATCTCGCGTTCATGGATCGTGCCATGCTCGTCCTTGACCATGACGGGCAAATAGCCTTCGGGGATCTCGAAACCCGCGCCGGCATAGCCATAGACGCCAGTCGTCCCGAGATGGACGACATGGCAGTCGAGATCGGCCTCCACCAGTGAAACCAGCAGATTGTGCGTGCCGCGCACATTGTTATCGACGGTGTAGCGTTTCTCGACCTGGCTTCGCATTGAATACGGCGCGGACCGCTGTTCGGCAAAGTGCACCACCACGTCCGGCCGTTCCTCTGCGATCAGCGCCGCGAGCCGCGCGTATTCCTGCGCGATATCGATGTACTGGTAACGGATCTCCTTGCCGCTGGCTTCGCGCCAGGCCTGAAGCCGCATGTCGATCGGGGTGATCGGCGTCAGGCTGCGCACGCCCATCTCGGCGTCGATCCGGCGGCGGGAGAGATTGTCGACGATCAGCACGTCGTGGCCCAGCGCAGACAGGTGAAGTGAGGTGGGCCATCCGCAGAAGCCATCCCCACCAAGAACGAAAATCTTCTTTGCCATCAACTGGTCCTCACCCGCTCGCGACGAGCTCGGCCGACGACCAAGCAGCCTGATTGGAGCAACTGAGTTTTGCGTTGTGCAGCGGTTATGAATATAAGGAATTGTACGCACTTAGCGCGCAGACCACGTCTCGTTCCTTGTACATCCGGGGTTTGAGACCTGTCTAAGTCAACAGGATAATTGCGCCGCTTTCACCTTTCTCGACTTCCTCCGCGGCATGAACTTCCGGTTTTCCGATACCGGCATCAGGGACTGATCCGCTTTGCTAGTTCCAGACAGCCGTAGCAGCCAAAATCGCCCCTAAGGAACATTACTGACTGTATTCACAAGTTAAAGCGCGGATGACGACGGCTGTCGGAGACCTTTCGACGGCTGGGGATGATGACATCCATGTCGGAGGATATTGCACGAGCGAAAGAAGGCGCGGGTCGTGCGCTCTGGACAAGCACGATTGCCTTCACCGTCTGCTTTGCAGTCTGGACCATCTTCTCCATCGTCGGGCTCGGCGTGAAAGAGGAACTGGGCCTTTCGGACACGCAATTCGGCCTGTTGACCGGCACACCGATCCTCACCGGATCGCTGGTGCGCGTGTTCCTGGGCGTCTGGTCGGACCAGATCGGCGGGCGGCGGGTGTTCGCCGCGGTCATGGTGCTGTCGGGCATCGCGACGTTCCTGATGTCGTACGCCCACACCTATACCTGGCTGCTGATCGCGGCGCTGGGCGTCGGGTTGGCGGGCGGCTCCTTCTCGGTCGGCGTCGCCTATGTCTCCAAATTCTATCCCGCCGAGCGGCAGGGCACCGCGCTCGGCATCTTTGGCGCGGGCAATATTGGCGCCGCGGTGACCAAGTTCCTCGCCCCGTTCGTGATGGTGGCGATGGGCTGGGAAATGGTGGCGAAGATCTGGGCCGCGGCGATCATCCTGATGGGGGTGATCTTCCTGTTCGTCACGCCAGAGGACCCAGACCAGCACGCCCGCGAACGCGGCGGCCAGAAGGCCGAGAGCATGGCGAGCCAGCTGAAAGTGCTGCGCAACGTCCAGGTGTGGCGGTTCTCGCTCTATTATTTCTTCGTGTTCGGCGGGTTCGTCGCGCTGGCGATGTGGCTGCCGCGCTACCTGATCGGGGTCTATGGCCTCGACATTCGCACGGCCGGGATGCTCGCGGCCTTTTACTCGGTCCCGGCGAGCCTGTTCCGCATCTATGGCGGCACGCTGTCGGACCGCTACGGCGCGCGCAAGGTGATGTACGCGACCTTCATCGTGTCGGTGGCGTGCACGTTCCTCTTGTCCTACCCGCCAACGTCCTACGTCATCGAGGGGGTCGACGGGCCGATCACCTTCAGCACCTCGATGGGGCTGGTGCCGTTCCTGATCGTCATCTTCCTGCTCGGCTTCTTCATGAGCCTGGGCAAGGCGGCGGTCTACAAGCACATCCCGGTCTATTACCCCAACCATGTCGGCGCGGTCGGCGGGCTGGTCGGGATGATCGGCGGGCTGGGCGGGTTCATCCTGCCGCTGGCCTTTGGCGCGTTGCTTGACCTCACGGGCATCTGGACGAGCAGCTTTGCGCTCCTGTTCCTGATCGTGCTCGTCTCGCTGTTGTGGATGCACGGCGCGATCCAGCACATGGAGCGCGACGCGGCGGTGGTGGCGAACGTGCCGCAAAGCCCCGAGCTGCCCGAGTTCCGCGGCATGGGCGAACCCGGCGCGAAGCGCCCGGTGGTGCGCGCCGGGCCGATCGCCGACTGGCGCCCCGAGGACCCGGAATTCTGGGAGGCGACCGGGCGGCCGATCGCCAAGCGGAACCTGTGGATCTCCACCTACTGCCTGCTGCTGTCCTTCGCCGTGTGGATGGTGTGGAGCGTGGTCGTCGCGCGGCTGCCCAGCATCGGTTACACCTTCACCACCGACCAATTGTTCTGGCTGGCCGCGGTGCCCGGCATTTCGGGCGCGACGCTGCGCATCTTCTACGCCTTTCTGGTGCCGATCTTCGGCGGGCGACTGTGGACCACGCTGTCGACCGCATCGCTGCTGATCCCCGCCTTTGGCATCGGCTATGCCGTGCAGAACCCGGGGACGCCGTTCTTCATCTTCCTGGTGCTGGCGCTGCTGTGCGGCTTTGGCGGCGGCAATTTCGCCTCATCGGTCGCCAATATCAGTTTCTTCTACCCCGCGGCCGAGAAGGGCCGCGCGCTGGCGATCAATTCCGGGATCGGCAACCTTGGCGTCAGCGTGATGCAGCTCGTCGTCCCGGTGGCGATCACCATGAGCCTGTTCGGCGCGCTGGGCGGACAGGCGCAGGTGGCGAACGACGGCACGAGCCTGTGGCTGCAGAATGCCGGCTTCATCTGGGTGCCGCCGGTGATGCTGGGGACGGTGCTGGCCTGGTTCGGGATGAACGACATCCTGAGCGCCAAATCCTCCTTCGCCGACCAGGCGACGATCTTTGGCCGGCGCGACAATTGGATCATGTGCTGGCTGTACACCGGCACGTTCGGGACGTTCATCGGCATGTCGGCGGGCTTCCCGCTGTTGTGCAAGCTGGTCTTTCCGGAGATCGACGCGCTGCATTATGCCTTTGTCGGCCCATTGGTCGGCGCGCTGGCGCGGGCCGGGAGCGGCGGCCTGTCGGACCGGATCGGCGGCGCGAAAGTCAGCTTCTGGGTGTTCATCGTCCAGGCGATCGCGATTGCCGGCATGATCTGGTCGCTCGACGCGCGCAGTTTCGGCGGCTTCTTCGGGATGACGGTGCTGCTGTTCTTCGTCAGCGGCGTCGGCAATGCCTCCACCTTCCAGATGGTGCCGGCGATCATGCGCCGGGTGTTCGACGCGGAACATGCCGACATGCCCGCTGACGAGCGGCGGCTGCATGCCGATCGCGAGGCGGCGGCGATCGTTGGCTTCATCTCGGCGATCGCGGCCTATGGCGCCTTCTACATCCCCAAGGCCTATGGCTGGTCGATCAGCAGCAGCGGATCCGCCGATGCCGCGCTGTGGGCGTTCTTCGTCTTCTACCTCAGCTGCGCGGCGATCACCTGGGTCGCCTACAGCGGCCCGCGCGGCATGTTCGGATCGCGCCCCCGGCTTGGCACCCCCCCTTCCGGCGCTGGCAAGCGCAACCTGACCAGCGGAGCCTATACATGAGCCATTTCCTCGACCGCCTGACGTATTTCCGCCGAGCGCAGGAGAAGTTCTCCGATGGCCTCGGCATCACCACCGATGAGACGCGGGCGTGGGAGGATGCGTACCGCAAGCGCTGGGCGGCGGACAAGATCGTGCGGTCGACGCATGGCGTGAACTGCACCGGATCCTGTTCGTGGAAGATCTACGTCAAGGGCGGGATCGTCACCTGGGAGACGCAGCAGACCGATTATCCGCGCACCCGGCCCGACCTGCCCAATCACGAGCCGCGCGGCTGCCCGCGCGGCGCCAGCTACAGCTGGTATCTCTATTCCGGCACCCGCATCAAATACCCGCTCGTCCGCGCGCGGCTCGTCCGCCACTGGCGCGAGGCGCGCAAGACGATGGCGCCGGTCGCGGCCTGGCAGTCGATCGTGCAGGATGGCGACAAGCGGCGCGACTGGGTGTCGAAGCGCGGGCGCGGCGGCTTCGTGCGGATCGGCTGGGACGAGGCGACCGAGATCATCGCGGCGGCCAACGCCTATACGATCAAGGAATATGGGCCGGACCGGATCGCAGGATTTTCCCCGATCCCCGCCATGTCGATGATCTCCTATGCCGCGGGCAGCCGCTATCTGTCGCTGATCGGCGGCACGCTCTTGAGCTTCTACGATTGGTATTGCGATCTGCCGCCATCGTCGCCGCAGACCTGGGGCGAGCAGACCGACGTTCCCGAAAGCGCCGACTGGTACAATGCGGGGTTCCTGCTGGTCTGGGGATCGAACATCCCGATGACGCGGGCGCCCGACGCGCATTTCTATTCGGAGGTTCGCTATCGCGGCGCCAAGAGCGTCGTCATCGCGCCCGATTATAACGAGGCGGCGAAATTCTCCGACATGTGGCTCCACCCCAAACAGGGGACCGATGCCGCGCTCGCGCTGGCGCTTGGCCATGTCGTGCTGAAGGAATTCTACGTCGATCGGCAGGTCGAATATTTCGCCGATTACACGCGGCAATATTCTGACTTCCCGTTCCTCGTCCGGCTGGTCGAGCGCGACGGGCGGCTGGTGCCCGATCGCCTGCTGCGCGCGGCCGATCTCGACGGCGCGCTGGGCGAGCTCAACAACACCGACTGGAAGCCGGTGGCGATCGACGACGCCAATGGCGAACTGGTCGCGCCGCGCGGCACGATCGGGTTCCGCTGGGGTGAGGTCGGCAAGTGGAACCTCGAGGAAAAGGACGCCGAGGGTAACCAGGTGCGGCTGCGCACCACGCTGGCGGCGCATAATGACGGCGTCGAGCCGGTCGCCTTCCCCTATTTCGGCTCCACCGCGCCGCACGATTTCGTCGCCACCAACCATGACGAGGTGCTGCTGCGCAACCTGCCGGTGCGGCGCATCACGCTGGCCGGCGGCGTCAGCGCGACGGTGACCACCGTGTTCGACCTGATGTGCGGCAATTACGGCGTCGACCGCGGCTTCGGCGGCGGCAACGTCGGCTCAAGCTTCGACGACGACGTGCCCTTCACTCCCGCCTGGGCGGAAAAGGTGACGGGCGTGCCGCGCCAGGCAATCATCCAGGTGGCTCGCGAATTCGCCGCCAATGCCGAGGCGACCAGTGGCCGCTCGATGGTGATCCTCGGCGCCGGGCTGAACCATTGGTACCATATGGACATGAGCTATCGCGGGATCATCGCGTTGCTCGTGATGTGCGGCTGCGTCGGCCAGTCGGGCGGCGGATGGTCGCATTATGTGGGGCAGGAGAAGCTGCGCCCGCAGACCGGCTGGCTGCCGCTGGCCTTCGCGCTCGACTGGGCGCGCCCGCCGCGCCAGATGAACGGCACCAGCTTCTTCTACGCACATACCGATCAGTGGCGGTACGAGACGCTGCGCATGTCGGAGATCCTGTCGCCGCTGGCGCCCGAAGGCGACTGGTCGGGCAGCATGCTGGATTACAACGCCAAGGCGGAGCGGATGGGCTGGCTCCCCTCCTCGCCCCAGCTTCAGATGAACCCCCTGGATCTCGGTCGCCGGCTGCACGAGAGCCAGACCGATCCGGGCGCTGCCGTGGCCGATGGGTGGAAGACCGGCGTCATCAAGCCGGCCAGCCTCGACCCCGACAATCCGCAGAACTGGCCGCGAAACATGTTCTTCTGGCGGTCCAACGTGCTGGGCGCCAGTGGCAAGGGCCACGAATATTTCCTGAAGCACCTGGTCGGGTCGCTGCACGGCATCGTCGGGACCGATACCGACATCGACCAGATCGACCGGCCGCGCGACGTCACGTGGCGCGACGAGGCGCCGGTCGGCAAGCTCGACCTGATGGTCAACATCGATTTCCGCATGTCGACCACCAGCATGTATTCGGACATCGTGCTCCCGACAGCGACCTGGTACGAGAAGCACGACCTCAACACGTCGGACATGCACCCCTTCATCCACCCGCTGACCGCCGCGGTCGATCCGGCGTGGGAGAGCCGGAGCGACTGGAACATCTTCCGCTCGATCGCCGAGAAATTCTCGGAGATCTGCCCCGAGGTGCTGGGGGTCGAACATGACGTCGTCCTCTCCCCGATCCAGCACGACAGCCCCGGCGAACTGGCACAGCCCTATGAGCCGCAGGATTGGCTGAAGGGCGAATGCGACCCCATTCCCGGCAAGACCATGCCCAACGTGCAGATCGTCGAGCGCAATTATCCCGAGACGTTCGCGCGCTTCACCGCGCTCGGCCCGCTGCTCGAGAAGCTGGGCAATGGCGGCAAGGGGATCAGCTGGGACACGGCGCACGAGGTGGAGCTGCTCGGCAACCTCAACGGGCGGGTGCCCGGCGGGCTGACCGAGGGACGGCCGCGGATCAATACCGATATCGACGCCTGCGAGACGATCCTGATGCTCGCGCCCGAGACCAATGGCGAAGTCGCGCTGAAGGCGTGGGAGGCGCTGGGCCATACCACCGGGCGCGATCACCGGCATCTGGCGGAGGGCAAGGAGGAGGAGAAAATCCGCTTCCGCGATGTCGCCGCGCAGCCGCGCAAGATCATCTCCTCGCCGATCTGGTCGGGGCTGGAAAGCGAGAAGGTCTGCTACAACGCCGGCTATACCAACGTCCATGAACGCATCCCGTGGCGAACGCTGACCGGGCGGCAATCGCTGTACCAGGACCATCATTGGATGCGCGCGTTCGGCGAAAGCCTGGTCACCTGGCGACCGCCGATCGACACCAAGACGGTGCATGATGTCGTCGGGCAATTGCCCAACGGCAACAAGGAAATCCTGCTCAACATCCTCACCCCGCACCAGAAATGGGGCATCCATTCGACCTATTCGGAAAACCTCCTGCTGCTGAGCCTCAGCCGCGGCGGGCCGACGGTGTGGATCAGCGAGGATGATGCGACCGCCGCGGGGATCGAGGACAATGACTGGATCGAGGTGTTCAACATCAACGGCGCGGTGACCGCGCGGGCGATCGTGTCGCAGCGGATCATGCCCGGATCGGCGATCATGTATCACGCGCAAGAGAAGCTCGTGAACACCGTGGGGTCCGAAATCACCGGCCAGCGCGGCGGGGTGCATAACTCCATCACGCGGATCAACATGAAGCCGACGCACATGATCGGCGGCTACGCCCAGCTTGCCTATGGCTTCAATTATTACGGCACCGTCGGCGCGAACCGCGACGAATTCGTGATCGTGCGCAAGATGAGCCAGGTGAACTGGTTCGACAAGCGCGCCGACGATGCCGCCAATGTCACCGGCGGCACGGCCGACTGGGGCACCGGATCAAGCGTGGAGGCCGCAGAATGAAAGTCCGCGCACAAATCGCCATGGTGCTCAATCTCGACAAGTGCATCGGCTGTCACACCTGTTCGATCACGTGCAAGAACGTGTGGACCAACCGCGAGGGCGTCGAATACGCCTGGTTCAACAATGTCGAGACGAAACCCGGCATCGGCTATCCGAAGGACTGGGAGAACCAGAAACGCTGGAAGGGCGGCTGGATCCGCAAGAAGAACGGCAGCATCCAGCCGCGCCAGGGATCGAAATGGCGCATCCTGTCGAAGATCTTCGCCAATCCGCATTTGCCGGAGATCGACGATTTCTACGAACCCTATACGTTCGAATATGAATGGCTGCAGGCCGCGCCCGAGCTTCAGGCGCAGCCCACCGCCCGCCCCCGCTCGCTGCTGACCGGCGAGGCGCTCAACAAGATCGAATGGAGCGGCAATTGGGAGGACATGCTTGGCGGCGAATTCGCCAAGCGCAGCCAGGATCAGAATTTCGACGGGGTGGAAAAGGAGATCTACGGCCAGTTCGAACAGACGTTCATGATGTACCTGCCGCGTCTGTGCGAACATTGCCTCAACCCGGCCTGCCTCGCCTCCTGCCCGTCGGGCGCGATCTACAAGCGCGCGGAGGACGGCATCGTCCTGATCGATCAGGAGAAATGCCGAGGCTGGCGGATGTGCGTGTCGGGCTGCCCGTACAAGAAGATCTATTACAATTGGTCGACCGGAAAGTCGGAGAAGTGCATCTTCTGCTATCCCCGGATCGAGACGGGGCAGCCCACCGTCTGCTCCGAAACCTGCGTCGGGCGGATCCGCTATCTCGGCGTGGTCCTGTATGACGCCGACCGGATCGAGGCCGCCGCCTCAGTCGAGGATCCGCAGGACCTGTACGAGGCGCAGCTTGGCGTGTTCCTCGATCCCAACGACCTCGCCGTACAGGAAGCCGCGCGGCGCGACGGGGTGCCCGAATTGTGGCTGGAGGCGGCCACCCGCTCGCCGGTGTACAAGATGGCGGTGGAATGGCGCGTCGCCTTCCCGCTCCACCCCGAATATCGCACACTGCCGATGGTCTGGTACGTGCCGCCATTGTCGCCGATCCAGTCGGCGGCGGAGGCGGGCAAGATGTCCTCGCGCGACGGGATGCCCGACGTGCGCAGCCTGCGCATCCCGCTTCGCTACCTCGCCAACCTGCTGACCGCGGGGAAGGAGGAACCGATCGCGCTGGCGCTCGAACGGATGCTGGCGATGCGCGCCTATATGCGGGCGAAATCGATCGACGGCCGCATCGACACCGCCATTCCCGAACGTGTCGGGCTGACCCGCGCGCTGGTGGAGGACATGTACCGCATCATGGCGCTCGCCGCCTATGAGGACCGCTACGTCATCCCGACCACCCACCGCGAGCTGGAGGAGGACGCCTATGTCCTGCGCGGCAACAGCGGCTTCGGCTTCCGCGAGGACAGCAACGGCTCGACCAAGGTGAACCTGTTCGGCGGGGCGAAGCGAACGCCGCGCAAACGCTATATGGATGCCCCGACATGAGGATGACGCTGAAGGCGCTGGCCGCCCTGCTCGACTATCCCTCCGCCGAGCTGCAGGAAAATGCCGCCGCGATCGGCGCGCTGCTGCGCGAGGAAGGCGCGCTGCGCAAGCCGGTGCTGGCGCGGCTCCAGCCGCTGCTCGATGCGATGACGAACGACGATCTGCTCGACCTGCAGATCACCTATAGCGACCTGTTCGACCGTTCGCGCCGGCTGTCGCTCCACCTGTTCGAACATGTCCATGGCGACGGGCGCGAACGCGGCCAGGCGATGATTGACCTCGGGCAGCAATATGCCGCCAGCGGGCTGCTGCTCGACACGCGCGAACTGCCCGATTTCGTACCGGTGTTCCTGGAATATGCGTCCAACCTGCCGCCCGGCGAGGCGCGCGACTTCCTGGGCCAGCCGGCGCATGTCTTCGCCGCGCTGGCCGAGCGGCTGGACGAGCGCGAGGCGCCTTATGCCAGCATCTTCCACGCGCTGCTCGCGCTGGCCGGGGTGAAGCCCGATGCCGGCGCGCTGGCGGAGCTCAAGGAACGGCAACCGTCCGAGGATCCGGCAAAGATCGACGAGGAATGGGAAGAGGCGCCGGTCAGCTTCATGGCCTCCGCCGCGCACGACATGGGCGGGCCGACCGGCGTCGTCGCCAAGATCCGCGCCTCCAATCGGGCCCAGAAGAGGGACACGGGAGCATGAACGCGTTCATCAACCAACTCGCATTCGGCTGGTACCCGTATCTCGCCGTCACCGTGCTGATCGTCGGCAGCATCCTGCGCTTCGACGCCAGCCAGTTCAGCTGGCGATCGCAGTCGAGCCAGTTCCTGCGCCGCCGCCAGATGGTGCTGGGATCGAACCTGTTCCACATGGGGCTGCTGATCCTGCTGTTCGGCCATTTCGTCGGGCTGCTGACCCCGGTGACGGTGATCGACCGGCTGGGGATCGGGCATGAGTTCAAGCAGCTCGCCGCGCTGATCGTCGGCGGAATCGCCGGGGTCATGGCCTACATCGGCTGCACCCTGCTGCTGCACCGCCGGCTGGTCGATCCGCGCATCTGGCGCAGTTCGTCGTGGGGCGACATCGCGGTGCTGGTGCTGATCTGGTGCCAGCTGACGCTGGGCATCCTCACCACCTTTTGGACGATCCGCCACCTCGACGGCAGCGAGATGCTTCGGTTCATGAACTGGGCAAACGGCATCCTGACGCTGAACCCCGGCGCGCCGGAGGAAATCGCCGACGTGGCGCTGGTTTACAAGCTGCACATCATCCTGGGGCTGACGCTGTTCCTGATCACCCCGTTCACCCGGCTGGTGCATATCTGGAGCGCGCCGGTCTGGTTCCTGTTCCGCCCCGGCTATCAGATCGTCCGGTCGCGGATGCCGATCGGCAAGCGCTACCTGTCGCCGACGCGCGGGATGGCCGGGGGCGCAGCGAGCTACGGCGGAGATACGATGCTTCGCCAGCAGGCCGAGGAGAGCCAGGCGATATGACCCGACAGGCAGACACGCTCGATCTGACGCCGCGCACCGGCATGCCCTCCGCCTGCGCCAGCGGCGGCTGCGGCGGGGCGGAACCCCTGCTCCCCCGGCCGCCGAGCTTCGGCGACGTGCGCGTCAACGGCGTCGAGATCGACCCCGAGAGCATCGCCCAGGAAATCCAGCATCACCCCGCGCCCGACATGGAGACGGCCTGGACGGAGGCGGCGCGCGCGCTCGCCGTGCGCGAACTGCTGTTGCAGGAGGCACGCCGGCTGGATCTGACCGCCGATCCCGAGGAGGACGAAGCCGGCCGGATCGAGCCCGAAGACGACGCGCTGATCCGCTGCGTGCTGGAAACGGAGGTCAGCCCCGAGCTTCCCGACGATGCGGAATGCCAGCGTTATTATGCGGCGAACCAGCAGCGGCTGCGCACGCCCGACTTGTTCGACGCGGCGCATATCCTGATCGAGCCTGACAGCGACGAACCCGATGCCTGGGCCGCGGCGGAGCAGCGCGCTCGCGAGATCGCGCAGACCGTCGGCGATGATCCCGCCGCCTTCGCCGTCGCCGCACGTGCGCATTCCAGCTGCCCCTCGGCGCAACAGGACGGATCGCTCGGCCAGGTCCGTCGCGGCGAATTGGTCGGCGAGATCCATGCGGCTCTGGAGCAACTTGCCGACGGCGCCACCATGCCGCGCCCGGTCCGCTCGCGCTTCGGCTGGCACGTGCTTCGGCTGCAACGCCGAATTCCTGGCCGAACGCTTCCCTATGAAGTGGTGCGGCCGAAGATCGCCGAGATGCTGGAGGCGCGCAGCTGGACGATGGCGTCGGCCCGCTACATTGCCGCGCTGGCCGAACGCGGCCATGTCGAGGGCATCCGGATCGGGGGCGAGTGATGGCAACGCTGGGCGACATCCTTGCTTCCGCCCGCCGCTCGTCCGACGGGCTCGAACAATGGCTCGGCCACACCGATCCCTCGCTTGCCGGGGAAGCCGCCGCCGCGGCCGACCGGTTCGGCCTCAGCGTCTCGGGCTATGCGCGCATGGCGATCGCCGACTTCACGCGCCTTGCCGGCGAAGAGGATTGGGTGACCTTGATGTCGGGGCTGCGCGACAGCAGCGATCCAGGCACCAGCTGCCTTGCGGCGATGGTCCACTGGCGGCTGACCGCGCCCGACTGCCGCTCGCGTTCAGACACCATCGAAGCGGGAGCGACCCATGCCTGACGGACAGAAGACGCAGCTCAACCGCGCGCTCAAAAGCAGCACCGAGACGCAATACGACACCGGCGCCAGTTCACCGGCACCGATCGACACCACGTCGGCGACGGAGGGCGAGGGCGAAAGCTGGCCCGTGATCTGGATCATCGTTCTTGCCATCTGCCTGGTCATCACCGGCTATCTGGTGATCTGACGCGACGGGCGCCGCTCGCCGCCAGTCCTGCACCGCTCAAGACACAAAACGTCGCGCCAATCATTATCCAGAAGCGATAGGGTGCGGCGAAGGGGACAGGTTTGACCAGCGAGGTGGCGGTGGTGACCAGCGGTGGCGCGGGAACGGGCGCGGTTAGGGTGGCGGCCAGCTATTGTGGCATGCCCCCGCTCCCGGGCGAGCTCTGGCTGCGGTGGAATCTCGATCCGGTGTTGCTTCTGGCGATCGCCGCTGCGGCCGTGCTTTTGTGGCGGATGACCGCGGGCGATCTGGTCGCAAGGCGTTCAGCGATGGTCGGCATCGGCGCCCTCCTGGCCGCCTTCGTCTCTCCCTTGTGTGCGCTGACGAATGCTCTGTTCGCCGCCCGCACCGTCCACCACCTGCTGATCGTGCTGGTCGCGGCGCCGCTGATCGCCCCGGCATTCATCACGCATCGAAAGGGCGCCGGCTCCCCCATCCCTGCCCTCCTCGCCGCGACGGTCACATTGTGGTTCTGGCATTGGCCGATCGCCTATGATGCAGCCCTGTCGCGCACTACCGTCTATTGGGCGACGCAGGCGGGCCTGCTCGCCAGCGCAACCTGGTTCTGGCGGCGCGTGCTTCATCCGGCCGGCGAACCGGTGACAGCGCTGCTCACCATCCTCGCGGCCATGGCGCAGATGGGGCTGCTCGGCGCGATCCTCACCTTCGCGCCCGATCCGCTCTACGCCGCCCATCTGGTGACGACGGCGCCGTTCGGCCTGTCCCCGCAGGAGGACCAGCAGCTTGCCGGGCTCATCATGTGGGTGCCGGCGATGATCCCCTATTTCCTCATCGGTGCGCTTATCGCGCGGCGGGCATGGCGGCGGGATCTGTCGCCGGCATGATCATCACGCTTCTGAAGGCAATCCACATCATGGCGCTGCTGCTGTGGACGGCTGGGCTATTGTCGCTGCCGCTGATGCTGGCGCGGCACGAGGAGGGCGAGCACCAGTTCCGCTACGCCCGCATCCGCAAGTTCACGCATTACAGCTATACCCGGCTGGTGACCCCAGCCGCCGTGATCGCGATCGCCGCAGGTACGCCGCTCATCTTCCTGCGCGGAATGTTCGTGCCCTGGCTGTTCGCGAAGCTGGCGCTGGTGGCGATGCTCGTCGCGCTTCACGCCTTCGTCGGTCACATCGTACTGAAGATGGGCGAGGAAGCCGGCGAGCAGCAGCCCCCGCCCGCCTGGCCGATGATGACGGGGCTCTGCGTGCTGATCCTCGGCATCCTGATCCTGGTGCTGCTGAAGCCGCCGCTCGACGTGCAGCAACTGCCCGATCTGCTGCGCGCGCCGGTCGGCCGTCAGTTGCCGCTGGAAGAGGTTCCCAATTGATAGTCGAAGACGAGCTTCCCCCCATGCCAGCCGGTGAAGCCGGTGAAGGCCACGCACAGGAACGACAGCAGGATGCCGAGCGGCAGCACCGCCTGTTCGTAGCCGCCGAGGCGATAGCCCCAGTTCGTGCCGAGCAGCGCCAGCAGCATCACCGCGATGATGAAGTGCGTCCAGCTGGCGGCGCGCGCACGGATGCCGGGTACCAGCAGCAGCTCGACGGTGCCGGACAGGCCGGCGAGCAGCCCCATCAGGAACGCCATGCCGATCGCCCACAGTCCGGCGCGCGCCCAGAAGGCGTCGCTCGTCCACCAGTAGAACAGGTCCGCCCCCAGCGTGCAGACGCTCATCGCGATCGGAAAGGCGACGAGCATGGCGTGGATCGGATGGCCGGCGATCGCGATCTTCGATTCGGACCGATGGAAATGGGGCGAGGCGCTGATCGGATCGATCAGCTGGGCTTCGGGCGTCGGTTCGTTCGTGGCCATGTGCCTTATCCTACGCACGCCTTCCGCGTCCTGACACCCCCTGCCGTGCTGCTCGCCGGGATGGCGGCGGCGGGGTGCAGTGGCCCGCTGTCGACGCTCGACCCCGCCGGGCCGTCAGCGGCGGCCATCGCGCGGCTGTGGTGGATCATGCTCGCCGGGGCCGCCGCGATCCTCGCATTGGTGCTCGGGCTGCTCGCCCTCTCCTTCCGCCGCCCGCCGCAGCGCAGCCCGGAGCGCTTGTGGCTGATCGGCGGCGGCATCGTCTTTCCGATGACGGTGCTGACCGCATTGCTCGTCACCGGCGTTGTGCTTGGCGAACGATCGATCCCGGCGCGCGCGGACGCGCTTGACGTAAGTGCGGAGGCGAGCCAGTACCGCTGGCGCTTCGCCTATCCCGGCACCGCCGCCGCACCTACCGAAGGTGTGCTCCACATCCCGGCCGGGCAGCCAGTGACGGTTGCGATCAGCACCGCGGACGTCATCCACAGCTTCTGGGTGCCACGGCTCGGCGGCAAGCTCGACGCGATCCCCGGCCATGTGAACCGGCTGTCGATCCAGGCGGATGCGCCCGGCATCTATTATGGCCAGTGCGCGGAGTATTGCGGCACCGGCCACGCCCGGCACAACTTCCGCGTTATCGCCCATGCCCCGGCGGAGTGGCGCCGGTTCGCCGCGGGAGGCGCGCGATGAAGGCGCTTCGCCTCCACCGTGAGCTAGGCGCGATCTGGGGCGCACCGCCCGGCTGGCGGGGCACGATCAGCACCGTCAACCACAGCGACATCGGCCGCCGGCTGATCATCGCCGCCTTCACCTTCTTCGCGATCGGCGGCGTGCTCGCGATGCTGATCCGCGCGCAGCTTGCCACACCGCGCAGCGCCTTTGCCGGGCCGGAAATCCACAACCAGCTCTTCACGATGCACGGCAGCATCATGATGTTCCTGTTCGCCATCCCGATGTTCGAGGGGCTGGCGATCTACATGCTGCCCAAGCTGCTCGGCACGCGCGACCTCGCCTTCCCGCGCCTCTCCGCCTACGGCTGGTGGTGCTATCTCTTCGGCGGCTCGCTGCTGATCCTCTCGCTGCTGCTCGGCGTCGCGCCCGACAGCGGGTGGTTCATGTACACCCCGCTTTCGTCACGGCCCTATTCGCCGGGGATCAACTCGGATTTCTGGCTGCTCGGCATCACCTTCGTCGAGATTTCCGCTATCGCCGCCGCGGTGGAGATCACCGTCTCGATCCTGCGCGTGCGGGCGCCGGGCATGTCGCTGGACCGGCTGCCCCTCTTCGTCTGGTACCTGCTGGCGACCGCGCTGATGATGCTGATCGGCTTCCCGCCGCTGATCCTGGGATCGATCCTGCTCGAGATCGAGCGCGCCTTCGACTGGCCGTTCTTCGACGTGGGGCGCGGCGGGGATTCGCTCCTGTGGCAGCACCTGTTCTGGCTTTTCGGCCACCCGGAAGTGTACATCATCTTCCTGCCCGCGGCGGGCGTGGTCTCGACCGTGCTGCCGGTGATGGCGCGCACCCCGATCCTTGGATACCGCATCATCGTCGCCTCGGTGCTGACGCTCGCCTTCCTCAGCTTCGGCCTGTGGGTCCACCACATGTTCACCGTCGGCATCCCGCACATGGCGCTGGCCTTCTTCTCTGCCGCCTCGACGTTGGTCGCGGTGCCGACGGGGGTGCAGATCTTCGCCTGGCTGGGCACGCTATGGGCCGGCCGGCCGCAGATGAAGCTGCCGATGCTGTACCTGATCGGCTTCTTCGTCACCTTCGTCATGGGCGGGCTCACGGGCGTGATGGTCGCCGTCGTCCCGTTCGACTGGCAGGCGCATGACACCGCCTTCGTCACCGCCCACCTCCACTATGTGCTGGTCGGAGGATTCGTCTTCCCGATGCTGGCCGGCGCTTATTACTGGCTGCCGCATTTCACCGGGCGCCAGCGCACCTTCCGGCTGGGGGAGCTTGCCTTCTGGCTGATCTTCGTCGGCTTCCACGCGACCTTCCTCCTGCTCCACCTCGCCGGGCTGCTCGGCCAGCCGCGCCGCGTGGA
Source organism: Sphingomonas sp. 179-A 2A2 NHS (assembly GCF_045371305.1). Classification (NCBI taxonomy): domain Bacteria; kingdom Pseudomonadati; phylum Pseudomonadota; class Alphaproteobacteria; order Sphingomonadales; family Sphingomonadaceae; genus Sphingomonas; species Sphingomonas sp. 179-A 2A2 NHS. The sequence goes on from NZ_JBIQDE010000003.1 coordinate 354,062, forward strand.
AACCTACCCCGGAGACGTCGGCTGGACGTGGATGAACCTCATCTCGTCGGTCGGGGGCTTCGTGATGGCTATCGGCTTCGCGCTGTTCGCGATCGACGTGGCGCTTCAGCTATTCCTGTCGCGCCGCTCGCCGCGCAATCCTTGGCACGCCGGCACGCTGGAATGGGCGATGATGATCCCCCCGCCCGCCTACAACATCGCCAGCCTGCCCATCGTCGCCTCGCGCGAGCCGGGCTATGACACGCCCGATCTCGCCAACCAGTTGGCGCGCGGCGAAGGCTACCTCGGCGAGGTGCGGCATCGCTGGCGCGAGGTGCTGGCAGTCGACCTCAAGGGCCGTGTCCGGCACGTCATCGTTCTGCCCGGCAACACGCGGCTGCCGATCGTCACCGCGCTGGTCACCGGCACGTTCTTCGTCGCGCTGCTCCTCAAGCTTTACTGGTTTGCCCCGATCGCGCTCGTCGGCGTCGCTGCGCTCGGCTGGCGCTGGGCCTGGGCACTTGGCCGGCGCGAGGATCTGGGCGAGCTCCCGATCGGCCATGGCGAAACCGCGCCCACCCATGCCGAGGTGGATGATCCGCCGGGCTGGCTCGGCAGCGTCGCCCTGTTGCTGGCCGATGCGACGCTGTTCGGCTCGCTCCTGTTCGGCCAGGTCTTCCTGCTGACCGTCGCGCCCGGCTGGCCGCCGCCGCTGCCCTTCTCCGGATCGTGGCTCGTGATCCTTGGCGCCGCCGCCGGAGCTGCCCTCGCCGCCTTTGCGCCGCGCCGCGCCGGTGCGCAGCCGGAGCAGGCGATCATCGGCCAGCTGCTGTTGATCGCGACGCTGGTAGCGAGCCAGGTCATCGCCCCGCCTCCTACCGTGCACGCCGCCGCTGCGCTGATCGGCATGATGAACGGCTATGCATTGCTCCACGCCGCGCTCGCCGTGCTGATGCTCACCTTCATCCGCGCGCGGCGCCGGGCCGGCTATCAGTCCGCCGCGCGGCGTGGCGAGGTGCGCATCGCAACGCTGTGGAGCAACTATGCCGCCGCCGCCGGCCTGATCGCCGCGCTCGCCACGCAGCTTCCAGCGCTGCTGCGATGACGGCGCTGCTGCGGGCCATTTCGGGGCTGATCGGCTGGGCGCTCGCCTTCCCGCTGATCTACGGGCTGCAGGGCCTCGTCTGTTCGCCGCAGCTCGCTGGCGTGATGACGGCGCTTCCGCTCGGTGGGCGCGAGCTGCTGATCGCGGCGTGGCTGCTATGCCTCACGCTGCTGGCGTCGCTCGCCTGGGTGCTGTGGCACCGCGCCACGCGCGAGACTCTGCTCGACTGGCTCGCACCGACACTGGCGCTGACCGGCCTTGCCGCGACGACCTTCACCGGCTTTCCGGTGGTCTTCGCTACCACGTGCAGCTGAGGCCGCGGCCTTGTGCTGCCGCCGCATGCAGGCCATCTTCCTATTGGAAGGTAGATGATCGTGAAGGCACCCGGAACTACGGCAGGTCGGCTGGTCGACAGCGCAACGGTAATGATGATGCGCGGCGGCTATGCCGGGTTCAGCTATGCCGACCTTGCCGAGCATATCGGCATTCGCAAGGCGAGCATCCACCACCACTTTCCCTCCAAGGCCGATCTGGTGGTCGCCGCGGTAGAGCAGGCGCGTGCCGCGATCCGTGCGCAGATCGCGGCGCTGGATGAAACCACCTCCGTCGCGATGGATCAGCTGGGCCTCTACACCGGCTATTGGGAACGCTGCATCCGCGACCAGACCGCGCCCTTCTGCCTCGCCGCGGTGCTCGCCGCCGAGCTGCCGAACCTCCCCCCGCAGGTCGGCACGGCCGTGCGCGGACATTTCGATGATCTGTCGACGTGGCTGGAGCGCGTCTTGGCGCTCGGCGTCGCGCAAGGATCGATGACGCTACAGGGGTCGCCGCGCGCGGAAGCGGAAATCTTCATGGCCACCACGTACGGCGCCATGCTGGCCGCGCGCGCCTATGACGATCCGGCGCGATTCGCGATGATCGTCGAGGCGTCGATCGACCGCATCCGCGTCTGACGCGCCGCTAGCCTCAGCCCGCGCTGTCGGCGGGCTCCAGGCTCAGCAGCACCGTCGGGATCAGTTCCGACACGGTCGGGTGGATCGGCACCGCCCACCGCAAGGCCTCGATCGTCTGGCCGGCATTCATCATGTCGAGAATGCCGTGGATCGCCTCGTCGCCGCCCGTGCCGAGGATCGCCGCGCCCAGGATGTGGCGGCTCTTCGCATCGGCGACGATCTTGATGAAGCCCTGCGTCTCGCCCTTCTCCACTGCCCGCCCGACGCGGGTCATCGGCCGCTTGGCGTGGAGCAGGGGGCGGCCGCATTTCGCCGCTTCCGCCTCGGTCATGCCGACGCGGCCCAACGGCGGGTCGATGTACAGCGCATAGCCCGGCAGCCGATCGCTCACCTTTCGCTGCTCGCCATCGAGCAGGTTGGCAGCGACGATCTCGAAGTCGTTGTACGCAGTATGGGTGAAGGCGCCGCGGCCGTTGCAATCACCCAGCGCGTAAATGCCAGGGACATTGGTCTCCAGCCCGTCATCGACCTTGATGTAGCCGCGCTCGTCGGTCGCGACGCCGGCGACGTCGAGCCCGAGATCGTCGGTATTCGGCCGCCGCCCGACCGCCACCAGCACATGGCTGCCGATCGCCGGCGCATCGTCCTGACGGCAGCTGACCGTGACCGACACGTCCTCGCCATGCGGCGCGAAGCCGATGCATTCCGCACCGGTGCGCACGCGAATCCCTTCGCGCTCGAGGATCGCGCGCACCTCGTCCGACACGTCCGAATCCTCCCGCGCGATCAGCCGGTCCGATCGCTCGACCACCGTCACTTCGGCGCCAAAGCGGCGGTACATCTGCGCGAACTCGAGCCCGATATAGCTGCCGCCGACGACGACGAGGTGGCGCGGCAACTCGTCCAGCGCGACCATGTCGCTGTTCGTGAGGACGCGCACCTGGTCGATGCCGGGCATATCGGGCAGCACCGCCCGCCCGCCGACGTTGATGAAGATCTGCGGCGCCGTCAGGCGCTCGCCGTTCACCTCGATCGTCCGCTCCGCCACGAAGTGCGCATGGCCACGGATCAGCGTGACATTGGGCATGCCTTCCAGCCACGTCTCGTTGCTGCTGCGGGAATCGAGGATCACCTTGCGTGCCCGCGCCGCCGTCGCGGTCATGTCGACCGCCGGCTCGCCGCCCAGCGTGAAGCCATAGTCCCCGCCGCGCCGCGCGGTGTGGAGCGCATAGGCGCTCGCCACCAGCGTCTTGGTCGGCTTGCACCCGGTGTTGACGCAGGTGCCGCCGACGAGATGCCGCTCGATGATCGCGACGCGCTTGCCCGCGTCGTTCAGGCGGCCGGCGAGCGGCGGGCCCGCCTGGCCTGCGCCGATGATGATCGCGTCATACTGCCGTTCGCTCGTCATGTCGGAAGACCTCCCCCGGCCAAACCGCCGGTCAGCTCAGGCAACATCCAGAGCCACGTCGATGTTGCCGCGCGTCGCCGTCGAATAGGGACATATTTCGTACGCCGCCGCAACGAGTTGTTCCGCCATCGTGCGGTCGATCGTCGGCATGGTGGCAAGGATCGTTGCCTTCAGCGGGAACCCGCCGAGGTAGGGCTGCGTGATGCCGATCGTCGCCGTCACCAGCGTGCCCGCGACAAGGGTGACCCTGCGCTGCGTCGCCACGCGTTGAAGCGAGGTGAGAAAGCAGGCGGCGTAGCCGGTCGCGAACAGTTGCTCGGCATTGGTGCCCGGCGTCCCCGGCCCCGTCAGCAGCACCTCCAGCGCGCCGTCCTCGGTGGCCGCGGTGCCGGTATGGGCGTCCAGCACCGTGGCAGTGGCGCGATAGATGATGTCGTTCGACAAGAGGGGCTCCTTTCCTGTCTGAAGCTTCGTGCGCTGCCGCCCCTCGAGGAAATAAGGGGCGGCAGCGCACGGCGGGGGCGTAGCGCGCTCAGGGGGCTAAACGCGGGGCGCCTCCCGACCCGGATCAGCGGGACGGCACCTGGTGCGGCGCCGAGGCGCGCGCGCCAGTCACCGTCAGCCAGACAGCGGAAACGAGGAAGTAGAAGGCGCCGAAGGCGGCATAAGGCGCGACGGTCGTGATCCCGATCGGCATCGTGCCCGCGGCCATCTTGACGAAGAAGACACCGGCCAGTGCCGATTGTGCCCCGCTCAGGATCATTGCCCATTGCGCACCATAGGAGCGCCACCGGCGTGCAGCCGTCGCCAGTTGGAGGACGCCGGCAAAACCTGCCCAGACGCCGAATACCACCAGCACGCTGTTCATCGACTGACGCAGCGTGACCGCGACCGCCACGGCGGTGAGCGTGCTGACGACGACGTTGAGCAACTGTGTCGGATTGCGCCCCAGTCCGCCGCTGTGCCGCGCATCTATATAGTTCGCGGCCGCGTCCCACGTCGGATAAGCGATCAGCATCACCGCTGCGAGCGTCGGCATGTGCGCAGCCAGCGTGAAGGCAACGGCCACCCACGCGGCCGCCACCGCAAAGCGCAGGAAGTAGTAGGTTTTGAGCCATGCTGCGTTCGCATCGGCAGCCGGAAGTCGAACGTTGGTTGCGGCCATGACGGCCTCCTCTTTGTTGCCTACCAACTGATAGGTAGATCAGGTTTACGAGGTTGGTAACTTATACCTTGGTTGCGGGTGGTAGCCGGGGCGCGGCCGCGCTCAGTGACGGCGATCCAGCCCCGCCATCAGGACGTATTTGACGTCCACATATTCCTCGATGCCGTAATGGCTGCCCTCGCGGCCGTAGCCCGATTCCTTCACCCCGCCGAACGGAACCGAAGCGGTGCCGACCGAACCGGAATTGAGGATCACCATCCCCGCCTCGAGTTCACGGGAAAGGCGGAAGGCGCGTCCGAGATCGCGGGTATAAGCGTAGGCGACCAGGCCATAATCGGTGTTATTCGCGCGGCTGATCACCTCTTCCTCGGTGGTGAAGCGATAGACCGGCAGCACCGGGCCGAAGATCTCGGTCTGCGCAGCCTTGGCGCGTTCATCCATGTCCGCAAGGACAGTGGGCTCGTAGAACAGGCCGCCCAGCGCATCGAGCTTGCCGCCGGTCAGCACCCGCGCGCCGTGATCGCAGGCATCCGCCACCAGCGCCGCGACCTTGTCGACGCCGGCCTGATTGATCATCGGCCCGACGACGAAGTCCTCCCGCATTCCGTCGCCCACTTCGATCCCCCAGACCTTCTCGGCGATCGCCGCGACGAAGCGGTCATAGATCGCGTCCTGGACGTAGAAGCGGTTGGGCGAGATGCACACCTGGCCGGAATTGCGCAGCTTGGCCGCCACCGCGCCCGCCACTGCTTCATCGAAGTCCGCGTCATCGAAGACGATGAACGGCGCGTTTCCGCCCAGTTCCAGCGTCATCCGCGTCAGCGTCGCGCCGCTTGCGCTGGCAAGCAGCTTGCCCACCGCGGTCGATCCGGTGAACGAGATCTTGCGGATGCGCCGATCGGAGATGAAGATCTCGCCGATCTCCTTCGGGTCCCCCGTCACCATCTCGAACACGCCCTCCGGAATGCCGGCCTGCCGGGCGTAGTCCAGCAGCTTGTAGGCGGTGAGCGGCGTCTCTTCAGACGGCTTGATGATCATCGTGCAGCCCGCCGCAAGAGCGGTCGCGATCTTGCGGCAGATCATCATGAACGGGAAATTCCACGGCGTGATCGCCGCGGTCGGCCCAACCGGCTCCTTCGTCACAAGGACGGACGCCCCCGCCGCATGGCTGGGGATCGTGTCGCCGTAGACCCGCTTGGCTTCCTCGGCATACCATTCGATGAACCCAAGGCCGTAGTCGATCTCGCCCAGCGCCTCGGACAGGCACTTGCCATTTTCCTTCACCATGATCTCGGCAAAGGCGCGCCGGTCGGCACTCACCAGATCGAACCAGCGGCGCAGCAGCGCGCTGCGATCGCGGGCGAGCTGGCGCGACCAGACCGGGAAGGCAGCGCAGGTGCGGTCGACCGCCGCGCGAACCGCGGCCGCATCCATCTGCGGCGCTTCACCGACCACCGATCCGTCAGCGGGATTGTAAACGGTAATCATAAGAGCCTCTGTTTCTGAATTTTGGAGCCCGGCGCCATCAACACGGCGCTCCCGGGCGGTGCCGGCAAGTTGGGAAGAGGCCGCCAAACCGTCCAATATATCGAATATTATTGTTGATACGTCCGGCGTATCATTTCGCGGATGGAGCTTCGCCACCTTCGCTACTTCCTGGCGGTCGCTGACGACCTCAACTTCCGCCGCGCCGCCGAGCGGCTGGGCATCGCGCAGCCGCCGCTCAGCTCGCAGATCCGCGATCTCGAGCGCGAGCTTGGCACGCCGCTGTTCCGCCGCACGCCCAAGGGCGCGGAGCTTACCGAGGCCGGCCACGCCTTCCTCGCCGCCGTCCCCGCCGTGTTCGAGCGCCTCGACCGCGCGGTCCGCATGGCAAAGCGCGGCGCGCGCGGCGAAGTCGGCCTGCTGCGCGTCGGCTATACCGGCTCGACGACGTTCAATCCGCTGATCCCCACCACGCTGCGCACCTTCCGCCGCGCCTATCCCGAGGTGGAAATGGTGCTGGAGGAACTGAACAGCGCCGAACTGCTGGTCCGTCTCGGGCAAGGCCGCTTGGACGCCACCTTCTTCCGCCCCGGCAAGGAGCCGCCCCCCGCCTTTTCCGTGCTGCCGCTTGCCGAAGCGAAGATGGCGATCGTCGTGCCCGCCGAACACCGGCTCGCCGGCCGCGCATCAGCGACGCTGCGCGAACTGGAGGGCGAGCCGCTGATCCTCTTCTCCCGCGTCCTCGGCCCCGGCCTCTACGACGAACTGATCGAGGTCTGTCGTGATGCGGGTCTCGATCCACTCGTCGAGCAGGTCGCGCCCCAGATCACCTCGATCGCGAACCTCGTCGCGGTCGAGCTTGGCGTGTCGATTATCCCGTCCGAACTGGCGAGCGCGCGGCTCCCCGGCGTGCATTACCTGTCGATCAGCGGCCCGGGCCCCGTCGCCCGCATCTCGCTTGCCACGCGTCCCGATGATCGCAGCGTCATCACGATGAACTTCCGCACCATCGCGCAGCAGGTCGCCCGGCAATGTGGAACCGCCGGCTAGCCCGCCGCCAACGTAAACCAGCGTATGATTCCACCAGCGTCCGCCCCCGCGCGATGATGGCGACACCATAACGCCTGGGGGCTGACGATCATGGACACCATCGCTGCCGATCCATCAGCCGAGTGCATCGTCCTCCCGGCGCTGCGCGAACCGGACATGGTGGACGAAAGCAATCACCGGATCGCCAATAACCTCCAGCTCCTGATCCAGATGATCGCGCTCGCCGCGCGCAACCTGACCGACGAGGTCGCGCGCGACGTTCTGCACATGACGACGCACCGCATCGCCGCCATGGCGAGCCTCCATCGCCACCTGCACCAGACGCGCCGGGCCGACCGCGTGGCGCTCCACGATTATCTCCGCGCGATCGTGACCGGACTGGAGCAAAGCTTCGCGGACCCCGCGCAGGGCCGCCGGGTGCATCTGACGGCGGACCCGGTTGAAGTGGCAACCGCCAGCGCCACCGCAATCGGCGTGATCACGTCCGAGCTGGTCGCCAATGCCTGGAAGCACGCCTATCGCGCCGATGAGCCGGGCGAGGTGCACGTCACCCTGCGCCGCGAGCGCGGCGAATACGTGCTCCAGGTGGCAGATCGCGGATGCGGCTTCTCTGCGGAGGCAGGCGCCCAGTCCCCCAGCCTCGGCATGCAGCTCATCACCATGATGTCGGCGCGGATCGGCGGCCGGTTGACCTGGGCGGACGAACAGCCCGGCACCCGCTTCATCCTGCGCGTGCCGCTATGACCGACGCCGAACTGCGCGACCGGGCGGAAAGCGGTTCCGTCAGCATCGATCCGCCATCCGCGGCACCGGCAGAGTTCATCCCGGCACCGCCTGCGTCCGCTACGGGTGATTGCCGGTTGCGCATCGACGAACCTCGCGTCAGCCTCCCTCCGCTCGGCCGTGTAGCCGGGCTGATGGAGGCGATGATGCGGGAGGACCCCTCAGGCCAACGCTTGCTTCAGCGGGTGTACGGCGGCGCGGCCATGCTGCTCGCGCTGGTCATCTTCCTGCTCGACGTTCTGAGCCCGCTGCAGGGCGCGGTCGCCGTCCTCTACACCACCGTCGTGCTGCTGATCGCGCGCACGCAACGCCCCCTGCTCATCATCGGCACTTCCCTGTTCGTCATCTGGCTGGCGCTTGCGGGTTATCTCATCAGCCATTTGTACGAGCCGTTCGGCTCACCCGCGGTGCGCCTAGCGGTCAGCCTGGTGGCGATCGGCATCACCACCCTGCTGTGCCTGCGCAACCAGAAGATCGCCAAGTCGCGGCGCGAGTCCGAGCTTCGCTACCGCACGATCTTCAACGCCGCCGCGCTGCCAATCTGGGAAGAGGACTGGTCCGACGCGTATCGCACCTTGCGATCGGGCGAACTGCACGATCACCGGGTCCTGCAGGAGGCGGCGCGCAGCGGCATCATTCGCGATGCGAACGATGCAACCGCGACGATGTTCGGCCTTGACGATCGCGCCGCGCTGATCGGCAACACCATCGCCGATCACCTAACACCGGCGGCGGAGTTTGCGTTCGGCCGCATCATCGCGGCGCTGATCCGCGGCGAGACGACGATCGTGGAAGAGGCGCGCTTCCGCACCGCGCAGGGTGATCTGGTCGACGTGGTGGTCCACGTCACCCTGCCCCCCAGTGACGGCCAGTGGCAGCGCGTGCTGCTGATGGCGATGGACGTCACCGAAAGGCGCCGCGCCGAGGCTCGCTTCAAACAGGCACAGGCGGAGCTCACTCATGTTTCGCGCGTGACGACATTGGGGCAGCTTGCCGCCTCGATCGCGCATGAGGTGAACCAGCCGCTCTCCGCCATCATGGCCTATGCCATGTCGGGCAAGCGCTGGCTGAACCGCGACGTGCCCGAGACGGCTGAGGCAATCACGTGCCTGGAGCAGATCGCCGCCAACGGCGGCCGCGCCTCGGACGTGATCGCCCGCGTCCGGGCGCTCGCCCGCAACAGCCAGCCGCAGCAGCGACTGATGTCGCTCGGCCGACTGGTCGAGGAAACGGCCGCGCTGCTCAGCCTCGATCTCAACGCGAACGGCGTCGGGCTGCAGCTCGACATCGCGCCCGAGCTCCCGCCCGTCAAAGGCGATCCGATCCAGATCCAGCAAGTGGTGATGAACCTGATGCTGAACGCCGAGCAGGCGATGATGGAGCTGCCCGATGACGCGCGCACCTTGTGCGTGAAGGCCGTCGCCGAGGATGGCGAGGTGATCGTCAACGTCAGCGACTGCGGCACCGGCATCCAGGGCGATCCAGAGGCGCTGTTCGCGCCCTTCTTCACCACCAAGCCGGCCGGGCTCGGCATGGGCCTGTCGATCTGCCGCTCGATCATCGAGCGGCATGGCGGACGGCTGCTCGCCGCCAACAACCCCGAAAGCGGCGCAACCTTCACCTTCCGGTTGCCCGCCGCTCGAAACAGCGAGCTGACGACATGACGACAACGCCTTGCATCTGCGTGATCGACGACGATCCGGACGTGCGCGCCTCGCTCGGCAGCCTGCTGCGCTCGGCCGGGTTCGACGTGATCCTGTACGATTCGCCGGAGGCGTTCCTCGAAGGCGGGCATTTGGCCGGCGCTTCGTGCCTGCTCCTCGACATCCGGCTTCACGGGCAAAGCGGGCTCGATTTCCAGGACCGGCTGGCAGCGCTCGGCCACTCGCTTCCGGTCGTGCTCATCACGGGTCACGGCGATATCCCGATGACGGTGCGCGGCATGCGCGCCGGCGCGGTTGACGTGCTGCCCAAGCCGTTCAGCGAGGAGCAGATCCTGAATGCCGTCTCGGCCGCCGTGGAGGCGGATCGCGCGCGGCGCGCTGCTGCTGCCGACACGGCTGCGCTGCACCGGCTCTACAGCCGGCTCACGCCGCGTGAGCGCGAGGTGATGGCGCTGGTCGTCGCCGGGCTGATGAACAAGCAGGTCGCCGGCCGGCTGCAGCTTTCCGAAATCACGGTGAAAATCCACCGCGGTAACGTGATGCGCAAGATGGAGGCGCAGTCGCTCGCCGATCTCGTGCGCATGGCGGAGGCGCTCGCCGTCCGCGACGAAAGCGCCCATCGCTATCAGACCTCCGTCTGATGGAGCGGCAATGCGCGACCGCGCATCTCTATCGTATCGGCGCCCGGCGCCGCAGTTCCGGAGTACCCATCTGTGCAGCCTGTGCAGCGATCCGCGCTCATTGCCATCGTCGATGACGATCCTGACGTACGGGCAAGCCTCGACGCACTGATGCGCTCCGCCGGCCACGGCGCGCGCTGCTTCGCCCGCGCGCGGGATCTCCTCGGTGATCTGACGGCGGACGCCCTGTCTTGCATCGTCACCGATGTGCACATGCCCGAGATGTCAGGGCTGGAGCTCCAGCGCGAAATGGCGCGTCGTCACTGGCTCCAGCCGTTGATCATGATGACCGCCTATCCCACCGACGAGGCGCGCGACGAGGCACTTGGCCATGGTGCGCGTGCCTTCCTGTCAAAGCCGATCGACCCCGATGCGCTACTCGCCGCCATCGAGGGGGCGATCCACCCCCGCCCCTGATGCAAGCCGGTGCGCGACAGCGCTCAGGCCCCGACCGGTTCGCCCGGCCGCCCATCGTTCCTCTTGCGCAGCGGGATACGGCGCCCGATCGTCAGGCAGCGCCACACCCATTCCAGCGGCCCCATCTCGAACCGGGCCAGCCACCAGGGGGACCAGGCGAGCTGCAGCGCCCAGACGGCGATGGTGATCGCCCATAGCCCTGGCCGGTCAACCTCTCCCATCACCCCGCCGCGCCCGCCGTAGAAGATCGACGTCATGATCAGCGACTGGCTGATGTAGTTGGTGAAGGCCATCCGCCCGGCCGCGGCAAGCGGCGCCAGAACGCGCGCCGCGCCGCCGTTCAGCAGCAGGATGAGCGCACTGACATAAGCGAGCGACACAAAGGGTGACAGAAGCAGCACCGCACCATGCGCGCCGGGGATCGGGCGCTCCAGCACCGCGACCTGCCAGGCGATCCAGCCCGTCGGGATCAACGCAACCGCGCCTGCCGCCAGCGCAATCAGGTATCGCCGGCGGCTCGATCGACCCGCTAGGAACCCGGTCTTGAACAACCCGAGCCCGGTCATCATCAGCCCGAGCGTCGACGGGATCAGCCACGGGTCTCCCGACAGCAGGTTGCGATACTCCTGCGCATTGAGGCTGTAGGCCCCGGCCCAGGACGCCTTCGCCTGCTCGATCCGCGTCGCGACAACGGCCTTGCGCTCGGCGATCGCCTCCGGCTTGGGCGTCATCGCCACAATCGCGTCCTGCCGGGCCTGCGGGGAGGCGAAGGGCAGTGCGGCACCCGGAATGGTCGCGATCGCCATCCCGCCATAAAGCGCGATGCCGCCCAGCAGCAGCAGTTTTGGCCGCCACCCGCGGGCCAGCGCCATGAGGAAGCCGGTCACGGCGTAGAGCGACAGGATGTCGCCCCACCAGATGGCGAAGCCGTGGATGAGGCCGAACAGCAGCAGGACGGCAAGGCGCCGGACGAGCATCCTGTTGCGTTGTCGATCACTGCCGTCGCCTCCGACGAGGAACAGCGACACGCCGAACAGCATCGAAAAGATGATCAGGAACTTCTCGTGGAAGAAGGTCTCCATGATCCAATAGGAAAAGGCGGTCCAACCCTCATTCGGGTACATCCACAGCAGCGGCTTGAGCGACGCCGATTGCGGTGCGGCAAAGCCGTCCGCGTTGACGGCAAGGATACCGAGGATCGCCATACCGCGGATCACGTCGAGCGATTGGATGCGCGGCCGGCGGGCGGTCGTATCGCGCGCGGGGGGTGAGTTCATGCCTTGAGGGGTCACGCCTGCTCCAACGCTTGCACATGGTCCGGGATCGGGCCGTGAGACCCTGGCGGGGGATCTAGGCCCCGCCAGTCTGCTTACGTATAGCTACCTAGGTATAGGCTTGATCTGCTCTTCCCTCACCAGGCGGACGTCTTCAGCCGCACCCGCGCCACCTTGTCGCTCGACGCGAGGAACAACGTGCGCCCATCCTCGCCGAAAGCGCAATTGGCGATCGCCTTGCCGGTCGCGATCAGCCCCAGCTTCCGCCCCTCCGGCGTGATGACATAGATACCGCCCGGCCCGCTCGCGAACAGATGGCCGGATGCGGCAACCTTCAGCCCATCGGGCAGCCCCGGCAGCCCTCGGGCATGCTCTGGGGCGAAGTCGACGAACTGCCGTCCGGGTCCCGTCGCCAGCCCGTCCTTCCCCAGATCATAGACGCGGATTTCCGGTGCCGCTTCATCCGAGCAGGCGACGTACAGCCGATCTCCGGCCGGCGACAGCGCGACGCCGTTGGGCCGGCGAAGGCTGCGGTCGATCAACTGCGGCGCGTCGCCGGGCACCACCCGATAGACGCCGTTGAACGCCAGCTCCTTCAGCGGCGACGCGTCACCATCGGCAAGGCCATAGGGCGGATCGGTGAAATAGATCGCGCCGTCGCGCGCGATCGCGACGTCATTGCAGCTGTTGAACCTTTTGCCCTCGAACCGGTCCGCCAGGATCGTCTTGCGCTTCGTCGTCAGATCGACGCGTGCGATCGCGCGCGTGCCCGAGTCCGCCATGATCAGTGCGCCGTCCGCGTCGATCGCCAGGCCGTTCGCCCCCGCCTCCCGGATCCCCGCCGGGACCGGCCCGGCGAGTCCCGACGGCGCCAGGAACGGCCGCGCCCCCTCGCCCTTCCGCCACCGGTGGACGACATTCGCCGGCACGTCGGAGAACAGCAGGTAACCGCCCTCCCGCACCCACACCGGCCCCTCTGCCCACCGCAGCCCGTCCGCGATCACCTCGATCGGACTGGCGGTATTGAGCAGTTGATCGAGCGCAGCGTCGAAACGGGTGATCTTTCCCGTACCACCCGTGCCCGCTCGCGCGCCACTGGCGACCAAAGTCGAACCAATGCCGATCAAAACCGACCGTCGAAAAACCGTCATACCAACGCCACTGCACGCCGTTCCCGGGCCGAACGATAGATCGCCTCGATCAACTTCATGTCGCGCAGCCCCTCTTCGCCGGACGCGCGCAGCGGCACCCCGGTCAGGATGCTCTCCGGCAAATGATCGAGTTGCGCCACGAACTGGTTCTTCTTCGGCGTCGGCAGCGTCACCTGCTCGGTCTTGCCGTTTTGTCTGGTCCACATCTGGTGGCCTTCATAGGGCGTCGCCGGTTCCATTCCCACCCAGCCCCTGGTTCCCGTCACGCGATAGGCGTTGTGCCCGGAGGAATAGCTCGACACGCAATTGGCGATCACGCCCGACGGAAATTTCATCTGGAAATCAATGCGATCCTCTACGTTTCGGAAACGCGGATCATTACGATCGGTCGCCTCGGTGGCGACCACTTCCACCGGCTCCTCACCGGCAAGATAGCGCGCCGCGTTGAGGCTGTAGATGCCGATGTCCATCAGCGAACCGCCGCCCGACAACGGCCGGTCGAGCCGCCACTGGTTCGGCTGCGCATTGAACCCGTGTTCCGCGGTGATCAGCGTCGGCCGCCCGACAAACCCGGATTTCACCAGCGCGATCGCCCGCTGATTGTACGGCTCGAAATGGCTGCGATACCCGATCATCAGCTTGCGGTCCGCCTTGCGCGCCGCCGCGATCATCGCCTCTGCTTCTGTCGCGGAAACCGCCATCGGCTTCTCGCACATCACATGCTTGCCGGCTTGGCTTGCCCGGATCGAATACTCGGCGTGCATCGAGTTGGGCAGCACGACATAGACGATGTCGATATCCGGATTGTCGCGGATCCGATGGTAATCGGCATAGCTGTAGCGATGCGTCTTAGGCACGCCATATTCGCTGCCAAAGCGCTCCAGCTTCTCGGGCGTGCCGCTGACCAGCGCGGTGAGCCGGGCGAACTCGCAGTCCTTCAGCCGCGGCATGATCTGCCGCGTGGCGTAGCTGCCAAGGCCGACGATCGCATAGCCTAGCTTGCGCGGCGGCGCGCCCGCCTGAGCCTTAGCACCCGCCGGCAGCGCGACGCTCGCCACGCCCGCACCGATGCCCTGCAGCACGGTTCGCCTGTTCCACTCGATCATCGCCCTCTCCCTCTCCAGGCGTCAAAGTTACGGGCGGACGCGATAGAGCCCGCCATGCGCCAGCATGAACAAGGTGCGCCCATCGGCCCCACCAAAGACCAGCTGGATCGGCCGTTCCGGCATATCGATCCGCCCGATCTCACGCCCGTCCTTGTCGTGAACGAAGATCTGCCCGTTGGCGATGAACACGCGTCCGTCAGGATGGGTTGCGACGCTCTCGCCGCCGCGATCCGCGAAGACCTTCAGATCCGTAAGCGCACCGGTCGGAGTCACCAGCGCGCTATATGTCCGCGCCTCTGACGCATTGCTGACGTGCACGCGGCCGCCTGGCTGTCCGGCGACGAAGCCATAGGTATCGAGCATCGGGGAGAAACGACGTGCGCGGAAATCAGCTGGCCCCTGCTGGAACACACGATAGGCAGGCAGGACAATGCTGCCATCCGTCGAGACATATTGCTGGGCGGGGGGCACCGCAACATCGCGGGCGAACATCTCCGCCAGCGTCGGGAACTGCAGCGTCTTCGTGTCGAGTTGGTCCTTGAACTCGCCATTGTTCCACCAGTTGCCCGGCAGTGCGATGCGCGCCTCGCCAAGCGGCCGGGCCGGCGTCGCTGGCAACACCGTGAGCTCGGTCTCGGGCGAGCCAGGGCGGAAGCTGTAGACCGTGCCGTTGCGCCCCGAGGCGGAGAGAACCAGCAGGTTGCCGGACTGGTCCGCGGCAAGGTTGATCGCGTCGAGCGTGTTATCGCGCTCAATGCCGAGGCCGCGCGCTTCGTCCCAGCGAAAGATGCGCTGCTGCGTGCGATCCACGAAATAAAGCGTGCCATCCGGCGTCGTGACTGCGCCGCCCAGCGCATCGAAGCCACCGGCGAGCTTCTCGACCACGCCTTCGCCAATCCGGGCTGGCGTAGGGGCTGCCGGCAGCTCCGATCCGATGTCCAGCATGGCGAACTCGCGCTCGCGCACCTGGAGCCCGCTTGGCACGTCGACGATGGCATTTTCGTACGGGAACTTGTTCGCGCGCAAATAGGTCGCACAGCCATTCTCGTCGCAGGTGCCGAGCCCGCTTTCGGCGTTCACGTGGACATTGCGGAAGCGGATGTTGCGACTGTTGTAGAGCGTCACGGCCGCCGGCTTCGCCTTGCTCGTGCGGGTCACGCGATAGGCGTGGAGATTGGCGACCAAGACGTCGCGGGAGTCGCGGATCTCCAGCGCCACCGCATCGCGACTTTCCCCGCCCTCCTCTTCGGTTTGTGGCGCGAGCAACTCCCAGTTCGCGACGCGGTTGAGCGCGATCTCGACCCGGCCATGATGTTCGGCTGACATCTGATAGAGGTGGCCGGGCGTTTCGGTATCGGAGACGTAGAAGCCCGCCTGCGAATAGGTGTTCGGGGTCCAGATATTGTTGAACGTGCCGCCCCCGCCCCGTGTAACCCACAGACTCGGATATTGCGCGTCCCAGCGCTTGGCCGGATCGGGATCGCCGGTTGCAGTTGCGTTATAGGGGTTGAAGCGCTTACCGCCGGCTAGGTCGGTGCCGTGGCCACCCTGGAACTTGACGTCGTCGACCAGCGAATTCTCGCCGGCCATCCACAGCAAGGCCGTCGCGCGCTGGTTGATGCCGCCGGTGAAGAGCCCGAGGCCGGAAACGATCGCGTCTCCGCCCCGCGCCGTTTCCACCAATGCTTTCGGCGTGCCGACACCCTGAAATGCGGGCGTACCATCCGGCAGGATGATTTGCGTCAGGTTCGGATGCAGGGCGATGAGGACGCTGTCCGGCCGCAGCTTCAGCGTATCGGTGACGACGTAGCGGCCGGCCGGAAAATAGACGACGCGATTGCCGCTGATCGCTTGCTGGATGGCCGCGGTATCGTCGGTGCGATCGTCGCCCTTGGCACCATCCAGCCTAACATTGCGCCACTCGCTGGTGGGCGGAAGTGCGCGGATCGCAGGGGCGCGGCGCTCTGGCAGCGCCGGTAGCGGCGATGCGTCCATCACCGTCTTGTACGTTCCCATCCGGCCCAGCGCCGGCACGGCGAGGCCGTAGTTGAATGCGCTTACCTTGTAGGAGGCACTGGGCCCGGCAACCGTCCGGCCGCTCTCGCGAAAGCGGGCGAAGACCGGGGTGCCACTGGCAAGCGCGTTCTCGAACCCGATCTGCGTATAGACGTTGTTCTCGTTCGAGATGACGACTGCCGCCTTGCCGATATTCTCGAAGCGGACATCCTTGCCCCAAAGCCAGTCGCCATAGCCCTTGTCGATGTCGACCCCGACTGGCGTGTCGCGGATCGAGACGTTGACCAATGTGAGGCCCGCTTCGTGCTCCCGGATCGCCGCGTCACGCTGCCCGTCAAAAGTCGCGTCGATCAGTGCGAAAGGCCATGCGGGCGACGGCTTCTCGGTCAGTATACCGTAGCGGCCACCGCGGAAATGCAAGTCTTGGCCAATGTTGCCGACTTGATAGAGCCCGGCGAGGCCGGAGCCGAGATCGAACCGCATGTGGCTGACGAAGGCGTGCTGCGCGACGTGGAAGCGAATGGCGACGGCAGCCGGATTGCCCTTTCCAATCACGATATCGACATTGCTCATCGCGGAGTAGAACGTGGTCGGGTTGGCGTCTGCAATGTTTGGATCGAACGGCACGCTGCCGGGCGGCGGGAACGGGACGCGCACCTGCCCCGGCTCGACCCGCCGTGCGCCCGCGAAAATGATCATGTTCGCAAGCCCGCGCTGATAGCCGGGGGTGCGGTCCCCAAGTACGATCTTGGGCCGCGCATTCCCGACGCCGAACAGTCGCACGCCCGGCCAGATGTAGACGGTGCGCGTGATCCGATAGGTGCCTTCAGGCAGGAACACGATGCCACCGCCACCCTGGTCCGCAGCTTCGTCGATCGCGCGCTGGATCTCTGCGGTGTCGTCCGCCCGCCCATCCCCAATGCCGCGAACTGTGGTAGCACGCGCGTCGTTCGGCGCGGCGAGAAAAGCGGAAGCCTGCGCCAGAGCAGAAGTGCTCGCGACGAGCGCTGCGGCGAACGCCGCCATGGTGCAAACAATGCGACGCTTCACGCCGGCCTCCTTGATAAAAAAGTGTCCCGGCCGGGGCGCCGGGACAGTTGGGGGATCAGCGGCAGCCGAACCCGGCTGCCCAGCGGTTAGAACTTGAAGCGGACGCCTGCGCGATAAACACGGCAAGTGATGTCATAGAGTTGCTGGTTGATGCCATACCGGTGTTGCTCTGCGGTGAAGGTCGCGGATCGCGGTCGAACAGATTGTCGACGTTGAAACCCGCGTTCAACAAGTCGAGAGATCGTAGACGCGATTTACGTCGAGAGAGCCGGCGTCAGCAGCGTCGTCGCCAGTAGAGCCGTGGTCCGCATTCTCCCTCCTATGTACGAGTGATACGTGCCGCCGCCCCATGGACGAGTTGATAAGCCGCGCCGGGTGGCAGAGCATCCGCGACCATGGTCGTAGTTCCGGCACGCGAGAGCCGCAGCTAGTCAGGCGGCGAACCCACTCGTCGTCCGGTGATGGGCGGGCAAGCCAGCGGGGTGCCGACGTGGACCAACAAGTCGCGAACAGGAACGCGCCGATGGCGATCGTGGTCATGGGCGTCAGCGGCAGCGGCAAGTCGACGCTCGGCAGGCTATTAGCCGATGCGCTCGGTTGCCCGTTTCTCGAGGGCGATGAGTTCCACGACGCAGCCGCGATCGCAAAGATGAGCGCGGGACAGCCGCTGGACGATACCGATCGCTGGCCATGGCTTGATCGCGTTGGGCATGCTCTGGGCGAAGCGGCGGCGACAAACGGTTGCGCCGTGGCGGCCTGCTCGGCGTTACGTCGATCCTATCGCGAGCGACTGGCAGCCGCGGCCGGAGGGCATATGCGCTTCATATTGCTCGATAATGATCGCGATGAACTGGTGCGCCGATTGTCCGACCGAACGGACCACTACATGCCCGCGAGCCTCCTCAACAGTCAGTTGGCGACACTGGAGCGACCAACGGCTGACGAGGCAGTGCTGACGTTACGATCGAGCGCAGCTCCGCCGGACTTGTGCCGCATGGCGCTGGAATGGCTGGACGCAGGCGGCGCCTGAGCGTCGCAGCTTGCATCAACCACTCCCATACCAGTCGTCTTGGTGCGCTGGGTAAGTGACCGTCAGGCTAGCTGTTTTTCCAGCAGAAGGGTCGTCAGGCCGCTGTTCCATTCCTGATCGGGATATTCATCGATCTCGCGATAACCGCGGCGAGCATAAAAGGCGCGACTTCGGCTGTTGAACGTATCCGTTTCGAGGCGGGCGGAAGGGAAGCCGGCGGCGGCAATCTCGGCCTCCGCCTTTTCCATGAGAATGGTGCCGACGCCGGCACGCGCGACCGACGGGCGGACATGCAGCGCGTGGACGAAGTTCGCATGGAAATCGAGAAGGCCAACGACCGCAGCCTCGCGAACTGCGACCCAAAACAAGTGGCCGCGCTCCTCAACATATTCGACCGACCTGTCCAGGTAGCGGGCAGCCGCTTCGCTCGTCACCTCTGGCTCCCACGTGCTCGTGAAGGTTTCACGCAGCACCAGCTTTAGAGTCGGAAAGTCGGCCGCCTGAGCGCGCCGGATCGTGATTGCTGGCTTCATCATCATCAAATCATATCATGGCTTCAGCCGCATTGTCGCAATCGCGGATCAGGCAACATGATTTGGTCAGCGCTTCGCGGGCTGATCCGCCGATGCCAGCCGCGGCAGTTTCATTCCCAGCAGTACTAGTTTGCCCTCGATCCCGAACCAGTGCGGCACGCCGGCGGGGATCAAGATAATGTCTCCCGGAGACAGTGTTCGGGATGTGCCACCCTCGATCCGGCGTCCCTCGACCAGCCCTGGCTTGGTCGTGCGGGGCGCCACTAATGTACCGCCCGAGACCAGCGTCCCCGCGCCTTCGATGACAATGGCATATTCGGCCGCATCAGGGTGAACTGCCGGCTTTCCCGGTGCCTTCCAATACTCCAGCGCGGCGACCGTCTCGCCATCCATCAACAATGGATCATAGGCAAAGCTGCTGGCGCCCATCCTCTCGGCAAGCACAGCGACGCGGGCGCGGATTTCGGACGCGCTTGCCGCGTCGGCAGGAATCGTCTGCGCGATCACGGCCGGGCTGATCGAGACCGCGCTGCCTAGGCAAAGCAGATGGGGAAGAAGGCGCATCGTGACGATCTCCGCAGCAAGAAGCTCGGGCGTAGGGAGCGCATTGCAGTCACCGCAAGTACGCCAAAAGTCGCGGCTGCGGTGCGTCCGGCTGCGGCCTAATTACCTTGCACGAGCGAGGCAGGTCGACGGGACAAGCCGGGGCAAAAGGTGGCGCCAGAGGTCTGGCCTTCCAATCCGGCGTCTGACCGGACGCCGACGATCGAGAGAAAACGGTCGACCCAGATTCAGACCGCAGGTTATCTGAATGACGCGGATCGGTCCAGCCCGCGCCGCCGGCCAATGGCGCCGTTTGCCGACGCCCGGCTCGAGACGCAGCGCCCCGCCGACAACTCGAACCAGCCTCATCTCCGATCGACCATCCTGCAACCTTGCGAAGCCATTCGCTCTGCCACGATCTGGCGACTCGAATCGGCGCGGGATGCTCTGCGCTACTGAATTCGTTCCGGAACCTCTGCTGCGTCCTCCGCAATTGCCTCTTTCGATGCGAGCGCCTCCCATGGGAAGACGAACCAATCCTTGACCACACGGCGATCAATGGTTCTGGCGCAATATTCGACCCGCTCGGCCGACACCTCATTGTCCAGCAACGTCGCGAAGCGGACGCTGCCCGGCGCTGCGTCGAAATCGGAGAGGCGGCGGCGCAACAGGCCGATGGTGCGGCCGCTGTCGTTGATATCGTCCACGAAGAGAAGCCGGGTGCCGTCGCGCGTGCGCTCCGCGAGCCGCGCTAGCGTCGCATCCGCGAACGCCGTCGCGTGGCTCGACAAGTCACAGGAGATCATCGGCAGATCGGCTGCATGACTTAGATACACGGCGGGAACCAAGCCGCCGCGCCCCATGCCGATGAGCAGGCTGGGTTGCCAGTCAGGCGTGGCCGTCAGCGCCGCTGCAAGCGCACGCACATCCGCCGCGAAAGCATCATGGCTGATGAAAGTAAGGGTGGGCGCCACGATACCTCGCTTGTGGTCGAAAGATCTTAAGCCACGGCGGCAACTGTCGGCGACCCGATAGGTGCCGCGAACGTCGACGCTGATGTGCGACGACCGATTCCTACACGAAGCCTGCCCCGACCGTCGAGCCAGTTCAGATACTCACGCTCGAGAGAGTGAGTGTTGACACATGTAACCATTTCGGGCACCCAGAAACCCAACAAGCTCAGGCTTGGGTTTAGGGAGGGGATCGATGAGGGCCATGTTGCTGGCGTCCGCTGCGGCGATGACGCTTATCTCAATTGCACCGGCAGCTGCGCAGGACGCGCCGGTTTCAGATCAGGTTGGGACCGATCAGGCCAGCACTAATCAGCCTGCGGGCGATCTGACGGCTAGCGCGAGCGATGATGCGATCGATTCCGGCGACATTTACGTCACGGCGACGCGCCGGGCCGAGCGTATTCAGGACGTGCCGATCAGCGTCAGCGCGTTTCAGCAGCAGGAGCTGACCGAAAAAGGCATTGTCGGCTTCGAAGGGATCGCACGCGAGACCCCGGGCGTCGTGCTCAACCGCCCAACGCAGAATTTCAACAACTTCACCGCCCGCGGCATCGCGACAAACGGCTATAACGCCAATCTGCAAAGCTCGGTCGCCGTTTACATTGACGAGCTGCCGGTCTCGACGATCGGCAACACTACCGTTGTCGATCCGAACCTTTTCGACGTCGAACGCGTCGAATTCCTGCGCGGTCCGCAGGGCACACTGTTCGGTTCGGGGTCCCTGTCGGGCGCGATGCGCATCCTGACCAAGAGCCCGGATCTCAATCATTTCGACACGTCGGCGCTCGTCGACATCGGCCTGACCGGCTCCGACAGCCTGCGCCAGCGCTACAACCTGATGGTCAACGTGCCGATCGTCAGCGACAAGCTCGCGATCCGCGGCGTCGGCTTTTACCGCCATGAAGAAGGCTATCTCGACAACGTCGGGACCGGCGTGCGCAATTCTAACACGCTCGTGGACTGGGGGGGCCGGCTGACGATGCTGTGGAAGCCGACCGATCGTTTGTCGATCAAGCTGCTCGGCTCCTACGAAGACAGCGACCCGAAGGACTCATCGCTCACCAGCCCGTCGCTCGGCCGCGAGAAGCGTATCTCCGACCAGCCGGACCGGTTCACCGGCAAGCAGCTGATCGCCAACGCGACGATCGATTACGAGTTCGATTTCGCACGTCTGACCAGTTCCTCGACCTTCTCTGACTTCGACCAGCGCTTCTGGCTGGATCTCGCCGGCACCTTCCCGGCAGGCTCCTTCCCGGGCGCGCCGATCGCCTTCGGGCTCGATGCGAATGCCTATGACAAGGTGTTCGTGCAGGAGACGCGCTTTGTTTCGACGCTGGATGGGCCGCTGCAGTTCACGCTGGGCGGTTTCTACCTGAAGCGTCGCCGCGATACTGATTTCCTCTATCGTTCGAACCCGGAGTTCCTGGCCGCGCGCGGCATGGCTGGGTTGCCGGACCAATATTACCAGAAGCAGTACACGCACCAGATCAACGAGGAACTCGCCGGATTCGGCGAGCTGACGTATCGCTTCTCCGATCGCTTCTGGCTGACGGGCGGCATGCGTTATGGCCGCATCTCGGCGCAGGCGTTCACCGAAGCCGGCGGCTATCTCGCGATGGCGACGTATCCAGAGTTCGGGGTCGACCTGAACTATCTGCAGCTTGCGCTGGGGAACGTGCGCAACCTGCCATTCAATCGCTTCCCCGCGTACGAAGCGGCCGAGGGTGTGAAGGCGAAAGGCCAGAAGCCGCAGTGGAAGGCGAGCGCCTCCTTCAAGCCGACGGACACGGTGACGACCTATGCCACCTTCTCCACCGGCTTTCGTGCGCCGATCGTCAACGCCTTCGCAGGCCGCGCGAGCGTCGTCGACCAGAATGACATCATCATTCCCAATGGCGCATCGTCGGACCGGCTCGAAAGCTATGAGATCGGCGCAAAGGGCCGCTGGCTCGACGGACGCGTGACGATGAACGTCGCCGCGTACCTGATCGATTGGAGCAATATCCAGGCGCAGGCCAACCGCGTGTCGGACTCGGTGCAGTTCGCCACCAACATTGGCGCGGCGCGCAGCAAGGGCTTCGAGGTGGAGATGGGGATCATCCCCGCCACTGACGTCTTCATCGGCTTCAATGCGGCATACAATGATTCCAAGATCACAAAGCTGACGCCGGAAGAGGCAGCGATTTCCGGCGCGGTGCTGGGACATCGCCTGTCAGCGCCGCGGCTGCAGGGCGCAGCCTATACCTCGATCGGCTTTGATCTTGGCGAAAGCACCAAGGGCACGTTCGCGGTGAACGCGCAATATGTGGGATCGTACAACAGTTCCTTCCCGAACACGCCCGGCAATCCGAACCTCCGCCTGTCAACGTTCGGCAAGACCGACGAATATGTGAACGTGAACGTCAACCTTGGCGTGAAACGTGGTGCATGGACGGGGCAATTGTATGTCGAGAACGTCTTCGATGATCATTCGATCACTTACATCCATCCGGAGGCGTTCCTCGTCAGCCGCTTCGGCACATTGCGGCCGAGGACCGTGGGGATCCGCCTCGGCTACGGGATCTGATCGATGACCGCGGCCACCAGCGCGGCGGTTGAAGCGCACGGGGCGAGCCCCCGTGCGCAGCGGCCGGCCTTCGTGCTGGCGACGTTGACGTTCGTCTATGTGCTGAACTTCCTCGATCGCCAGTTGATCGGCATTGTCGCCAAGCCGATCCAAGACTCGCTCGGCGTTACAGACGGCCAGCTGGGCCTCATCGGCGGCTTGTATTTCGCGATGTTCTATTGCTTCATCGCGATCCCGGTGGGCTGGCTGGCGGATCGATCCAGCCGTGTCACGGTGCTGTCGCTGGCCTGCGCGATCTGGAGCGGCGCTACCGTCGCCTGCGGGCTGGCACAGAACTACACCCAGCTGGTGATCGCGCGCATGACCGTCGGCTTCGGCGAAGCGGGCGGCGTGCCGCCATCCTATGCGATCATTACTGACACCTATCCGCCGGGCAAGCGCGCCGCCGCGTTCGGTATCTTCAATCTCGGCCCGGCAATCGGCGCTGCGATTGGCGTCGCATTCGGTGCGCTGATCGCCGAGCATTTCGGCTGGCGGATGCCGTTCATCATCATCGGCGCCGTAGGCGTCGTCACTGCAGTACTGCTGCGCATCTTCATGAAGGAACCTCCGCGCGGCGCGACCGACCCGGCGGGGGCCAACGCCATTGCAGCGGTGCCGCCTGCCGGCTTCTGGTCCACCGTCCGCATGTTCCTGACAAATCCGGTACTGATGTTGGCGGCGCTGGGCAGCGGAGCGACCCAGTTCGTCACTTATGGCCTGGGCAATTTCGCGGTCCTGTTCCTGATGCGCGAAAAGGGCATGGAGCTGAGCGACGTCGCCGTCTGGTATGCGCTGGTGCTGGCCATCGGCATGGGCGGCGGCATGGTCGTCTCCGGCCGCGTGATCGACCGAATGGCACGCCGCACACGCGTTGGCTATGCGACCGCTCCGGCGATGTCGCTGGCGATCGCAATGCCATTCTACCTCGGCTTCATCTGGGCCCCCACCTGGCCGATGGCGCTGATGCTGCTGTCGGTGGTCATGGTGTTCAACTATTTCTACCTCTCTGCGTCCGTGGCGCTGGTGCAGGAAGAGGTACGGCCAGACCAACGCGTGCTGTCGGGCGCGCTGCTGCTGCTGATCATGAACTTCATCGGGCTGGGTCTGGGGCCGACGTGGGTCGGTCAGGCGAGCGACTGGTTCAAGGCGCAGGGTGACGGCCATGCGCTGCAGACCGCGCTTTATACTCTGACGCCCTTCTATCTCATCGCGATCGCGCTGTTCCTGTGGCTGGCGCGACTGCTTCGCCGCGAGGAAACGCGCGCATGACATCATCAACTGGCACCGCACTCGCGGCGTCCCTGCTGGCAGCTGCCATTCCTGCAGCGGCCGGCCCTGCATCCGCCAATGCTCCCATCGTCCGCGCGCCAGATGGCGCGGTGGCGGGTACCACACAGGGTAAGGTGCGGGTGTTCAAGGGCATTCCTTATGCGGAAGCGCCGATCGGGACGCTTCGCTGGAAGCCGCCCGTGCCCGCCAAGCTCTGGACGGACGTGCGCCCAGCGAACGGCTTCGCTGCAGCCTGCGTACAGCCGACCTTCCCGGGGACGAACATCTACGCCAATCCGCCACAGCGGATGAGCGAGGACTGCCTGGCGCTCAACATCTGGGCGCCGCAGGACGCCAAGGACCTGCCGGTGGTCGTGTGGATCCATGGCGGCGCGCTGGTCAGTGGCTATGGTCATGAGGCGATGTACGACGGTGCGAGGATGGCCGCTCTCGGCGCCATCATCGTCTCGATCAATTATCGCCTCGGCATCCTTGGTTATTTGGCACATCCGGAGCTGAGCAAGGAATCTCCCGACGGCATCTCCGGCAACTACGGCCTGATGGATCAAATGGCAGCGCTTCGCTGGGTGAAGCGCAACATCGCGGCGTTCGGCGGCGATCCCGCCAATGTCACCATCGCCGGCGAGTCCGCCGGGGCACTCAGCGTCATGTATCTGATGACGAGCCCGGAGGCGCGCGGCCTGTTCCACAAGGCGATCGCGCAAAGCGCCTACATGATTACGGCGCCGGAACTGAAGCAGGCCCGCCACGGCCTTCCGGCCGCTGAAGACGCTGGCAAGCAGATCATGACGACGCTGGGCGCGAAGGATCTTGCGGGCTTACGCGAGATGGACGCCGGAACGCTGACCCAGAATGCGGCGATGAAGGGCTACGGCCCGTGGGGCACCATCGACGGCAAGCTACTCACCCGCCAGCTGGTCGACACTTGGGACCGCGGCGAGCAAGCGCGGGTTCCGGTGCTGACCGGCTATAATGCTGGTGAAGTGCGCTCGCTCCGCATGTTGCTACCCCCCGCCCCCGCCAATGCTGCCGCTTATGAAGCGACGATCAAGGATCGCTATGGCGATCTCGCCGAGCCGTTCCTGCGGCTTTACCCATCGAGCAGCATCGGCGAATCGATGCTCGCGACGACGCGCGACGCGCTCTACGGCTGGACGTCGCATCGGCTGGCAATCGGCCAAACCGCGATCGGGCGGCCAGGGTACCTTTATTATTTCGACCATGCCTATCCGGCGGCGAGCGAGAACGGCCTTCACGCCTTTCACGCTGCCGAAATCCCCTACGTCTTCGGTACCAACGGCAACACGCCGCCGTTGTGGCCGAAGGGCCCGGATGGCGTGGTCGACCGGCGGCTGTCTGCCGCGATGATGGAATATTGGCTGTCGTTCGCGCGCACCGGTCAGCCCGTCGCAACTAGTGAGCCGCAATGGCAGCCGTTCGGTGATGCCGGCCATTACATGGCGTTTACCCAGGCACCCAAGCCCAGCACGAGGCTGTCCCCCGGCATGTTCACGCTGCACGAGGCGGCGATGTGCCGGCGCCGCGCTGCGGGCGACCAGCCATGGAACTGGAACGCGGGCCTCGCCTCACCGGTCTTGACGAAGGCGGCGGGCTGCCGATGATCGACGGATCAATGCAGGACTTTCCGCTGACGCTGGACAAGTTCCTGACGCATGCCGCCAAATGGAACCCCGAGGCGGAAGTGGTCACGGCGCAGGAGAACGGAAGCGTGCGACGGATCGGATACGCCGCGCTGCATGACCGCGCTCGGCGAGTGTCCGGCGTGCTCTCCGACCTCGGCATCGAGCCTGGCGATCGCGTCGCCACGCTGGCATGGAACAGCCAAGCGCATGTCGAGGCATGGTATGGCGTCATGGGCATGGGCGCGATCTGCCACACGCTGAACCCGCGGCTGACGGCGACGCAACTCGCCGAAATGGCCCGACAGTCGCAGGCGAAGCTGCTCATTGCGAGCACTGACCTTCTTCCTCTTGCGCACGACATTGCGCGTTTGGCGAGCAACATCGGGCAGGTTCTGGTCATCGATGGCGAAGTGACGCCGACTGCTCGGGCGCAAGCGCTTGAGCCGCTGATCGAAACGGTGACGACGAGTGTCGCCTGGGGTGCCTTCCCCGAGACGGCGCCCTCCGGACTGTGCTTCACGTCCGGCACGACCGGCGCGCCCAAGGGCGTCACCTACACGCATCGCTCGAGTTTCCTCCACACGCTGCGCACGCTGCAGACGGATGTGATGGCCATCGCGCGAACTGATGCGGTGCTCACCGTGGTACCGATGTTCCACGCCAACGCCTGGGGCCTGCCATTTGCCGTTCCCGCCGCTGGTGGCCGCTTGGTGCTGCCCGGGCGACGCAACGACGGCGCGAGCCTTGCACGATTGATCAGGGAGGCTGGGGTAACGGTGGGCGTCGGCGTGCCGACGGTTTGGCTGGGGCTGGTGGAGCATCTTGACGCAACCGGCGAGGAGGTGCCGACCCTGAATCGCATCATCGTTGGCGGCGCTCCCATGCCGCCGGCGTTGATGGAGCGGCTCGAGCAGCGGCTTGGCGTCTCCGTCCAGACCAGCTGGGGGATGACGGAGCTGTCTCCCTCCGGCACCGTTTCGCCGCCGCATGATCCAGCACGCTCCGCTGCCGCATCGGGCAAGCCCGCCATTGGCGTTGACCTGCTGCTTACCGACGCGGACGGCACCCCCCTGCCCCAGCAGCGCGACATCGAAGGGCATCTACGCGTGCGCGGCGCCGCAGTGATCGAGCGCTATTTCGGCCAGGACACCCCGGCCACCGATGGGCACGGCTGGTTCGCCACCGGCGATCTGGCGCGGATCGATCGTGACGGCAACCTCATCATTACGGGCCGGGCGAAGGACCTGATCAAGTCGGGCGGCGAATGGATCAACCCGGCCGAGATCGAGGCGATCATCGGCGCGCTGCCGCAAGTGGCGCAGGCCGCGGTAATCGGACGTACCGATCCGAAGTGGGGCGAGCGACCGATCCTGCTGGTTGAAATGCGCGACGAAGCTCTAGGCGACGATGGCCTGCTGGCGGCGCTGGCTGGCCGCGTCGCGCCCTGGTGGGTGCCTGACGCTGTCGTCAGGCTACCGGCCCTGCCGCTTGCCCCCACGGGGAAGATCGACAAGATACGGTTGCGGGCCGAGCATGGAGGCGCTTGAGGAAAGCGGCGGGCAAGGCGCGCCAAGCAAAGGGACAGTCGACCGCGTGACCGCTATCGAAACGCCGCAGAAGAAGCCCCGTCGCCGTACCACCAAGGCCGAACAGCGCGCTGACACGATGGAACAGATCCTCGACGAAGCCGAGTTCCTGTTCTCCAAACATGGCCTTCATGGCGTGACACTGAAGGACGTGGCGAAGCGCGTCGGTGTGCATCACACGCTGATGAACTATTATTTCGAGGACAAGAAAAAGCTGTTCGATGCGGTCTTTGCACGTCGCGCCGTGGTGACCAGCGAACAGCGGATGCGCGCGCTCGATGAATATGAGGCTGCCAGCGGCGACAAGCCGACCGTCGAAGGGGCGCTTCACGCGTTTCTCGACACCGACCTCGATCTCTACATCAAGGGCGGGGAAGGCTGGAAGAATTACGGGGCGCTCGGCGCGTTGGTTGCCAATACGCCAGAATGGGGCGCAGAACTCATGGACGAGCATTTCGACCCCGTGGTGCTGCGGCTGATCGCGTTGCTGAAGAAGGCGCTGCCGGGTTGCGCCGAGGAAGACATCTACTGGGGCTATCACTTTGTGACGGGCGCGCTGATGGTCACGCTCGCGCGCACGGGCCGCATCGACAAGCTTTCGAACGGGCTGTGCCGGTCCGACGATTTCGAGGCGGTGAAGGCGCGCATGGCCGCATTCATGGCCGCTGGGCTGCGCGACATCTGTCACGAGCGAACCAAGAACTGAGGAGGCGGGCTAACGCCGCGCCACACTTCCAATACTCACTGGCTAGTTAGTGAAATGCGAGAAGGATGAACAGGATGCTGGACGGGAAGGTCGCAATCGTCACCGGATCAGGCGGTGGGCTGGGCCGCGCCCATGCACTCTATCTGGCCGGCAAGGGCGCCAGTGTGGTCGTCAACGACCTTTCGCTTGAGTCTGCCGAGACGATTGCAGCCGAGATCACCGCGCGGGGCGGCCGCGCCATGGCAGTTGCCGCTTCGGTGACGGACGAGGCGGCCATCAGCGCGATGGTGGCAAAGGTCACCGACGACTGGGGGCGGATCGACATCCTGATCAACAATGCCGGCATCCTGCGCGACAAGAGTTTCGCCAAGATGACCATGGATGATTTCCGCCTCGTGGTGGACGTACACCTGATGGGCGCAGCGATCTGCAGCAAGGCCGTGTGGGATACGATGCGCGCGCAGAGCTATGGCCGGATCGTGATGACGACGTCCTCCTCTGGCCTGTACGGCAATTTCGGCCAGTCCAATTACGGCGCGGCGAAGATGGCTCTCGTCGGCCTGATGCAGACGCTGGCGATCGAGGGCGAGAAATACGGCATCCGCGTGAACAGCCTGGCGCCGACCGCGGCGACCCAGATGACCGAAGGCGTGCTATCGGACGAAAGCCTCGCCGCGCTCGACCCGGCGCTGGTCAGCCCCGGGCTGCTCGCGCTGGTTGGCCCCGACGCGCCGACCCGCACGATCCTGAACGCCGGCGCGGGCCATTTCGCCTGCGCCAACGTGACACTCACCCAAGGCGCCCACATCGGGGGCGGCCCGGAGGCCGGCGAGACGCTACTCGCCAAGTGGCAGCAGGTATCCGATCGTGCTGGCGAGATCATCCCGGATTACGGCTTCGTCCAGGCCGAACGAGAAGTGGAAAGCGCCCGCGCCGCTTGCGCGTGAGGTAGCCACATCTTCCTGCCGTTCTTGTCGGCAGCCGATATTGGCGGCGGCGCTGGACTGTGCCTAAAAGCTGTAACGAAGCGACGCGCGCACTTGTCGCGGCTCAACCGGATGGAGGTGATAATCCTCCACCCCCTCCTCCGGTTCGCCCGGCAGGCGCGACGCGTAGAAGTAAGTGATGTCCGCCTTCCGGCTATTGAAGACGTTGAGCACATCGAGCCCGACGCGCAGTTTGCCGATCCGGTAATAAGCACCGGCGTTGACCAAGGTGGTAGGATCAGACCGCGCGCTGTTGTCCTCCACGAGCGGCGCGGCGCCGAAGTGCCGCAGTCGCGCGGTCAAGGTCAATGCCGGCACGGGTGTCCATGTTGCGCCACCCGAGATTACCTCGCTCACTGCGTTGGGGATGCGGTTCTCGCTTTTCGGTACGCCCCTGAAACGGGCATTGGTGAGCGCGCCCTGCGCGTCGAGCACCAATGTGTCGTTGATGCGCCAAAACAATGTCGCCTCCGCGCCGTAGCGTCGCGAGGCGGCGTTCGGCTCAGTTGTTCCTGCATCGCCGACAAAGACGAGCTCGGACGCGAGCGTCAGATGATAGGCCGCGAAAGTAGCGCTCATTGCCCCCGTCTCGACGCGCGCGCCCAGTTCCTGGCCGCGGGCACGTACGAGCAGCGGAACGGGATCCGCCGGCGTGCCGGTCGCGGGGTCGATCCTCGTGGTTGCACCACGCGCATCGTTGGAATGGTAGCTGTCGCCGTAATTGGCATAGAGTTCTACAGCCGGCGCAATTCTCCACGCGAGACCGGCCTTGGGTGACAAAAGCGCATCGCTCCCGGAGCCCGAATTGGCGGCCAGTTCTGACCGCACGTCATAGCCGTAGAGCGCGAAATTGCCGCCGAGGATCAGCCGTAGCGATGGCGCAACCCGTGCTTCGATCTGCGCCCAGGCATTACCGCTCACCTCATCGACGCGGTCTTGGCGGATGGTGCCGGTGCGCATGCCCGCCGTGCTCGTGTAGAGACCCACTTTGTCGATCAAATCATATCGAAGATTGGCACCCGCGAGGATGGTTGCTGGCGCGCCGAACACCATCGCCTCTCCAAAGGTGTGTTCCACGGACCCGCCAAAGATCCCGCGCCGATCCGCCTGCTGGAATTCGTCTCCGTTCACCGGATCATTGAGGAAATAGGTAAAATTGGAGGTCAACTTGAAATCATAGTAGGTCGCGTAGGCCAAAGCGCGCGTGCTGCCGCTATGCCACTCGCCTGCGAGATCCAGCCTCGTTGTTCGACCGCCCAGGTCAGGGTCGATGTACCCGTACCGAGAGATCGCGCCGCTTTCGATCGCCCGCAACGGCACCTGATCCGTCGACGTCCAAGTGGCATGATAGCCACTGAACTTCACGCTCCAGCCGCTGGCGTCCGTGCCAGATGAGAATTTCGCAAGACCGTTTACCTTGCGCAGATCCTCGGCGAGTGTCCAAGGCCCATCGTAGAGCGTTCCATCAAGCGCGAGCAGCAACGTACCCTCGCCCACTGGCGTGCTGCCTGCCGCCAGCGCGCGTGCATAGCCATTGCTGCCGACCATAACCTCGGCGATCGTAGTGGGCAGCGCATCGGAGGTGCGGAAGTGAACCGTACCTGCCGCCGAAAAGTCGCCCGCGTCCGCGCTGTATGGCCCCTTCGAGTAGTCGATCCGCTCGACTAGTTCGGGGATCAGGAAGTTGAGATCGAGATATCCTTGGCCGTGGCCATGGCTGCGCATATTGATCGGAACGCCATCGACGTAGCCTGCAAGATCCGTCCCGTGATCAAGGTTGAACCCACGGAGGAAATACTGATTGGCCTTGCCCGTGCCAGAGTGCTGCGTTGCTATCAGACCTGGCACATTTTCTGCCAGTTCGCCTACTCGCGAAACGGGTCGGTTAGAGAAGTCTTCGTAACCGACCGTACCTTGAGATGCACTTGTGGCGATGCCGATCTGCGGTAGCGCCCGCCCATAAACAACGATGTCGGCTTCGTTCATGGCATCGCGGTGCTCGTCCACGGATGCCTCGCTCTGCTGGGCATCCACCTCATTGGCGAGCAGCATTGCGGTGGCGCATACCGCGCAGATTACAAAGGAAAGGCGCAGTGGCGCGCGTGGCGAAGTTTCCTTGCGTCCGCAGGCCCATTGTTCACTGGGATGCAGAAAAGAGCGGAGGGTGCTTGGGTTCGGATCGACCAGAAGTCCCTCCCAATGGTGTTCGACGCGGATCAGGCCGCTTCATCCACGCGCCGACCCGTCGCGTTCTTGCTGGAGAGCAGGTAAGCAACACGCCTGTCGCCATCAGTGCAGTATTCTGCGGCACGTTAGGCGCGAATAAGGGTAAACACGTAACGATCTTAACACCGCGATTGTAATATTACCGCGACCGGCGATGCGCGCCCGAATAACTGGCATTTGCTAATGTTTGTCAGGCAATATTACCTGCCGCGGTCCATTAGAGCGCCAAATCCCGCTCGGCGAAAAGCTACCTGAGGTGACGCGCCTAAATCGACTAAAATTCTTGGTTCTCGGCGCGGATCCAGCGCTTTTCGCGCTTCGGCTTTCGAGCGGCATGATCGTTGCATGGCGCTCGTTTGCGGCATCCTGTCGCTCATCGGGAGGTGGTACCCGATGCCGCGGCCAGCTTTCGTCCTGGCACTCATCGCGACCATGCAAGGCGCTCTGCAGGTCAACGATAGCTCGGCTTCAGCGCGCGCAATCACCCGCATCTGTGCCGCTTTATCGGCTTTCGCCGCCATCGTCACCATCACCGCGGTTCACGGTTCCCTGGAACAAATCAACATGGTCCTCGTGATGATCGCGTTCGCTGCCAGCTATGCGGCTCGGTTCGGCGTGCGATGGCGGGGCGTTGGAACCTTCACATTCATGTGCGCCGTTATCGCTTCCTATCTACGGGAGGACGAGCGCGATTTGTGGACGGTTGCGAGCGCGCTGCTGATCTCCGGCGTTGTCGTCCACCTGGTCCGCAATGTCGTCGTGCCCGATAGGCCGGCGCTGGAATTCAGGCGCCTTGTCAGCGCGGCCCTCTCAGTATCGCAGAAGCTCAGAAAGTTAGTTCACGCTGTCGGGAGGGCTGAGCCGCGAGCCTCGGACCTGCGGCTCGTGATGACCGCCCTCAGCGCAGAGATCAGGGCCTGCGAATCCGCCCTTCCTCTCGAGAATCCCGGACTTGACGACAGCGAGACGACCATCGCGCTCAGGCTGCTCGACCTCCAGGTCGCGGCCGAAACGCTGATCCACGAGGCGTCGCGACAGCAAGCTGAGAACCGGCAAGCGCGACCCCGAACCGACGCAGCAATCAGCGAGGTGCTGAAGGCAGAGACTGCTTTGCAAGCCGGGCTTGCCGCCCTTCCCGCAAGTTTCCCGTCATCCGTGGGCAATGACACGCCCGTCACAAAAGCAGACTGGTTCCCGAAGCGCGGGGAATGGCTGCGGGACCAAACCCTGCGCCGCGCTCTTCAGGTGACCCTCGCCTGCGCGATAGCCGCTCTATTAGGCGAAGCAATCTCGTCTGAGCGCTGGTTCTGGGCTGTGATCAGCGCGTTCATGATCTTCAACAATGCGCAATCCGGCGCGGCGGTGGCCGTACGTGGCTTCGATCGAGCCTGGGGAACTGCAATCGGCATCGTCATCGGCATCATACTCGCCACGCTGACGCACAATCATCTCCTGTGGCTCAGTGCAGCGCTCGCGATCTCCGTTTTCATTACCTTCTTCGTGGCGCGAGTTTCCTACGTCGCGATGAGCCTGTTTCTCACCATCTCGCTGTCCCTGATTTACGGCTTGATCGGCATCTTCACGCCAGAGCTGCTTGTCCTTCGTCTCCAGGAAACCGCGATCGGCGTCGGATCAGGCGCCCTCGTCGCGCTGCTCCTGTTCCCGATCAGCCTGCACCAGCAAATTGCGAAGGCCATTAACGCGCTGCTTATCGCACTTGCAGACCTCCTCGAGGCGATTTCGGACGTCGGAAAGCAGGATCGCGGAAGATCACTCGCGCGCAATGCCGCAGCGGTGGACCGCAATGTGGGCGCAGTTCTGACCACTATTGGCCCGCTCCGGAGCACATGGTCCGTCGGGAACATGATGACCGCCGGGCGCGATGTTCTGCGCGAGGCCTATGTCATGGCCTATGCTGCCCATCAGCTGGAGCGCACTTTCCGCACCAAGGAGCCGAACGAGCAGCAGAGGGGCGCACTGCTTGCTCTGAGCCGCCGTCTGCGAGCCACGGCAGCGAACGGCTCAACCAGCGGCCACCCCGTTCCGAACCCCGCCGAAACGGCCTCCGCTCAAACACTGGAAAAGGATGGACAGGCAGGATCATCGGCAGTGATCCTGTCGCGGATGCTGGACGCCATCGAAAGGGAACGGCGTTCCGGTTGATGCCGGCGGCGCAGTGAATGCGGTGCGTCCCATTCAGATCATCAGCCAGATAATCGCGATGATCATCGTAGCCCCCGTGACCAAAGCTCCTGCCTTGGAGAATTCGGTAGCGGAAATCCTCACCCCGCGGTCCTTCGCCTGTTCGACCATGATGATCCCTGCCAGACTGCCGAACACGACCAGATTGCTGGAAAAGTGCGTGCCGAGCGACAGTGCCGCACCCAGGTAATTCGCGTCCCCTTCGGAATGAAGATAAGGCACGAGCATCATCACAGCTGGATTGTTCCCGACCAGATCGCTGATGACGCTGCTGATCAGGAAGAGGATCGGCGGATTGTTTAGGTCAATCCCCTCCGCCGCAAGGCCGGTCACCAGATGCTGTGGCAGCCCCGTCGCAGCGAGCCCGGCGTTGACGATGAAGAGCCCCATGATGAGGAGGATGAGTTCGCCATCCACCTCATGTAGCAGTGATTTTGAAGAGATCCGCCTGCTGAGCAGAAGAAAGCCCGCCGCGGTCAAAGCAACGGTCTCGCGCGGCCAATCGCTGAAGATGAAGGCGAACACGACGATGATCGCGGTGAACGCGGCCTTCAGTGTCTCACCAAGCGAGAACGGTGGCGGCGCCGGCGCCTGGCCGGCATCCTCGCCGCTGCCGGCTGGAGCAGCCAGTTTCCACCGATTGCGGTACAGAAAGGTGATCACAAGCCAGATTACCGGCAGCGACATCAGCGCCGGGATGGCGGTGATTGCGGACATGCCGGCGAATGACAAGTTCAGTTTCTGCGCCGCGATGATATTCTGCGGGCTGCCGATGATCGTGCCGGCCGCTCCGGTATTGGCGGCGAAACAGAACCCGAGGAGAAACGGAACCGGGTTCAATCCCCTTGCCAAGGTTATCGACAGCAACAACGGGCACATCGATACCGCGACGACGTCATTGGTCAGAAAGGCGGCCATGACGCCGCCGACGACGATCAGGATGGCCAGCAAAGCGCGCTCCGACACGTTGGAGCTTGCTGCCTTGCTCGCCAGCCAGCCGTAGAAGCCGGAGACCACAAACGCGGCTGAGACTACCATGAGGCCGAACAACATCCCCATGGTGGAATAGTCGATCGCATTCCAGGCCTGTCGCGGCGTGATGCTCCCGATCGTCAACATTGCCATGCCGCCGATAACTGCAGCGCCGGTCCGCCCCACCCGGAAGAAGGGAAGCGAGCCCAGCCCCATGGCGAGGTAGACGAGGAAGAAGATGACGAGCGTCAGTTCCATCGCAGAGGCGATCCAACCCAGGCGGGAGAAGGAAAATGCAGGCGGCCGGTGCTGCGTCACGGCCCCCGGAGCGGCGGCTCAGTCCGGCTTCCCCGCCTTCATGCCCCACAGGCTGTAGGCGCTTTCTCCGTAGAACGACTCGTCCAGGCCCTCGCGCTGGACCTCCACCGGCACGCGCAGCTTGCTCAGCTTGTCAAGCAGGAACAGGATGATGGTGGTGACGATCACGGCGTAGATGACGACGACCGCCACCGCGATTGCTTGAACCGACAGCTGCCGGCCTCCTGCCGCGACGGCATTGATCGCGGGGCTCGCCAATACGCCAATCAACAGCGAGCCGGTGATTCCGCCAATTCCATGCGCGCGGAACACCTCCAGCGTGTCCTCCGCCTTCAACCACGATTGGATGTACTTGGCGAAATAACAGCAGGTAGCGCCGATCGCGCCGATCAGCAGCGCCGACATTGGCTCAACATATCCCGATGCGGGGGTGATCGTGGCAAGACCCGTCACTGACCCGACCAGCACACCGGAGAATGTCGGGTGCCCGGCTTCCCGCCACTCCCAGAACATCCACACCAGCATCGCCATCGCTCCGGCAAGCATGGTGTTGGTGAAGGCATAAGCCGCAAGGCCGTCGGCGGCATAGGCGCCGCCCGCATTGAAGCCGAACCATCCGAACCACAACAGACCTGCGCCTAGCGCGACCAACGGCAGGCTGGCCGGAACCGGCCCGCTGTCACCGGTTGGCCGGCGCCCAAGATAGATGGCGGTCACCAGCGCGGACGCGCCGGCCGAGGCATGGATCACGATCCCGCCAGCAAAATCGACGACGCCCAGCTGCGACAGGAAACCGCCGCCCCAGATCCAGTGCGCTACTGGCAGATAGACGAAGATTGTCCACAGCGCGACAAACCACAGGAAGGGGCCGAACCGCATCCGGCCGACGAACGCGCCTGTTATAAGCGCCGGCGTGATGATCGCGAACATCATCTGGTAACCGAACACCAGGATAAACGGGACGTTCGCCGCATAGGTGGGATCGGCCGCCACACCCACCTCATGCATGCCGAAATAGGTACGGATATCGCCGATGAAGCCGCCGATCGACGGGCCAAAGGCAAGGCTGAAGCCGCCAAATACCCAGATGATCCCGACCACGCCGATGCAGACGAAGTTCTGGATCATGACGGACAGAACGTTGCGTTCCCTCACAAGCCCCCCATAGAACAGCGCCAATGCGGGCGTCATCATGAGGACAAGCGCAGTGCAGGCTAGCAGAAAGGCGGTATCGCCCGGTTCGATTCCTCTCATCAGCGCTTCCTCTCAGGGTAATTGGCTCAGGCAGGAGCTTTCATCTTCGGTCGGCTAACCGCCTACCGACTGGGTTTCTTGGCCGCGGAAATTGAAGTGAGATTGGCCGGTCCATGATCGGCTGGCTTGAGCGCATGCTCGGCCACGGGCTTGTGCGGATGAGGCGGCGCGAATTTGCGCGGCGCGATGAACAGGTACATCGTCAGCACATAGGCCGCGGTGTAGGATGGCAGCCCGATCGGCGCGAGGATCAGGTCGAACGCCGCCTGCAGGATCACCGTCACGATGACGCCCAGCGCAGCGTAAGCGATCACCATCGCTGATGGCTGAACGAAAACCACGCTCAACGCCATTGCAGTCAGTACCGGGCTGAAACCGTACAGCCCCTGCGACACCAAGCTGGGATCTGCCCGCATCACGAACGCCGTCCCCATCGCAAGAAGCGATCCGCCCACCGCCGCGATACCGGCAGGACGGGAGGCGATGAAGATGCCGAGCAATATGATCGCGCCCGAGATCCAGCTGCCCAGCAGAAAGACCTGGCCGATGTTGCGGAAAAAGATCTCCCCCGCCTCCACCGGCCCGGGCAGCGATACCGCGCCAAGCTGGTAATCGGTCGCGAGCTTCTGTGTTTCGCTCAATATGTGGAGGGACCCGAAGGAATAAGCGCCGGCAAGCATCAACCAGGCAATCAACACGAACGGACCAGTCGATCCGGGGACGCCCCAACTCTTGGTGAGGGTCGCAGCGAAGGCGGCGGTCACGACAGTGGTGAAGGCTGCGCCAACGATGATGTACAGCCACAACTCGGGCGACGGTGCGACGAATGTCGGCAGAGCGATGCCGATGAGGATGCCGTTGAAGCCGAACAGGCCCGAGGCGCGCGAGCTTGCGTCGAAATTGAGCATGTAGGCGACAGCGCTGGCAACGACGACGCCGACGAGCGCGCCAATGAATGTCGCGAGCGACTGGCTCATCACGGCGGCATAGAAGATCGCAACGAGGAACAGCGCGCCCGTGATCACATTCTCCATGAAGAAGACCTGCGAGGCGCCCTTCAGGCAGACTGTGATGAAATTGCCGTTCTCACCTCGCATGATCATTCCCTCAGGATGTCACTGCCACAGGAAGTCTTCGGGCAGGGTTCGCCCCCGCGCCTCTTCGCGCACCACGGTCCAGAAGCGCTTCACCTCCGCCCGCACGTCATAGCTTTCCACCCCGACCGCCCGGAACATGAGACCCGCGCCATTGGGCAGCCGCGACACACCCGACATGGCGCGGGGATGGCCCGGCGCAGCGTTGATCGTGATCCGTTGGTCGATCCGCGCCGCCGTCTCGGGCGGCGTCAGGCACAGGACATTGGCAAAGGCGTCATAGCCCCGCGCCACGGCGGGAAGGTCGAGCGTGTCGTTGCCCTGTTCGATCAGCAGCTTCTCGGCGAACAGCAGCCGCCCGTCCGGGCGCCGCGCGCGCACCCGCATCGACAAAAGGTCGAAGCCGAACCGCTCCATTGCATTGTGATGCTTGCGCCCGGTCATCGCCATCTCGGCGTAGAGCACGGTCGCGCTCTCATCGGCGATGATCTCGGTCTCGCTGACGAAGCGTGAGGTGCGATAGGGGATGGTGAAGTTCGGCAGATATTCGAGATAGGATCCCGCCGCCGCGCGTATCTCCTGATGCTGCGAGGCGTAATTCGCGTCCATCTGGTGGATGCGGTTCGCGCCTTGCGAGGTGACGTGCGCGCACGCTCCTTCCCCGACGTCAATCGCGACATGATAGCGGTCGCCCTGAAGGATGCCGCCGCCGACTGAGATCACCGAGACGATCGGCAGTTCCGGCATCGCCTCGTCCCAATAGAGCGCCTGCTGCACCAGCAGCGGCGCTGCCCGGTACAGGTCGTGCAGCACGGAGCGGCCGTTGCGCAGTGAAAAGCCGAGCCGCAATTCGCCGATCTTGCCCGGGCCCGCAGCGCGCATTTGCGCCGGCTCGGTCTGGAACCCTGCGAGTTCCCGGTAGCGGTCGATCCGCGCCAGTTGCTCGTGAAGCGCCATCGGCTAGCCCTGCGCCCCCACCATCGCTGGCTCCGTTGAGGGCGGCCGCACGTCGAACAGCGCCATGTCCATGATCATGTCCATCAGCGTCTCGACGCCCTCGCCGGTCTTGCAATTGGTGAAGACGAACGGCTTGGTCCCGCGCATCAGGCGTGAATCGCGGTCCATCACTTCAAGGCTGGCGTCGACATAGGGCGCCAGGTCGATCTTGTTGATCACCAGGATGTCCGACTGGCAGACGCCGGCGCCGTTCTTGCGCGGGATCTTGTCGCCCGCCGCGACATCGATGACGTAGATGTAGAAATCGGCGAGCGCCGGGCTGAACGTCAGGGTCAGATTGTCGCCCCCGGATTCGATCAGCACGACGTCGCTGTCTGGATAGCGCCCCTCCAGTTCCTCGACCGCGGCGATGTTCATCGACGGATCCTCGCGCACCGCAGTGTGCGGGCAGGCGCCGGTTTCGACGCCGACGATCTTTTCCTCGATCAGGATGCCGTTCAGCGTGCGCCGGACCTGCTTGGCATCCTCGGTGGTCACCACGTCATTGGTGATAATGAGCGGCCGGACACCGCGCTCGATCAGGCGCGGCGTGATCGTCTCGATCACCGCGGTCTTGCCGGAACCGACCGGCCCCCCGATGCCAATGCGCGTGATCTTCTTCATCGGTTGCTCCTGGTTGGACAGGTCAGTTCATGAACAGGCGCAGGTGCGTCCTGGTGTGGTGGGCGACGACGACTTCGAACACGGGGGCGAAGCTCGACATCTCCTCGAGCTCCAGCGCCTGCACGGCGCGGTAATGGTCGTGGGTGGCGGCTTGTGCGTCGAACAGCAGCCGCTGCGTCGCGACATGGTCGATCCGCATCAACCGAAGCGCGGCGTTCAGGATCATCGACGCCAGCCCATATTGGTGGACCGCGAACGCCTCCGCCTTATGCGCGCCGAGGCCGGTGAGCACAATCCCCTGCGCCACCGGCAGGCATCCGGGCGTCCCATTGCCGCGTATATCGTCCAGCCAGCGGGCCAGCAGCGGCGATGGCGCGATGGCGGACGCCAGCTCGGCGAACTTCTTGCCCATCCGCGCCAGCATCATCTGCTGCTCCTCGCCGACCCGGCGGATCCACAGCGCGCTGTCGGCGGCCAGCAGCGCCGCATAATCGCCGCACGCCGCCGCGCGGCAGGCATGGAGCAACGCGATGCCATCCATATAGGCGGCCTGGCGCAGAATGAGCGTCAGGTAATCCCTGAGGCTGTCGCCGTCGGTGACGATGTGCAGCTGGACCGCGGATTCCAGCCCTTGCGAAAAGGAGAAGGCACCGACCGGCAGGGTGGAATCGGCAAATTGCAACAAGCGCGCAAGGCGACCCACATCGGGCCCGATCGCCTGCGCCGCGACGTTCATAGGGCCATGCCCTGCCCCTGCGTCTGACCCTTTGCCTGACCCTGGGCCTGGCCGTTACCATGATGATGGTGCGGGGTGGCGTCGGCGCCGCCGAACAGCAGCCGGATCTCGCTCGGCTCCAGGCGCTGCGCGACCGCCTCGCCCGGTTCGAAGCGGATTGACGCATGCTGGAACGCATGGGTCTTCATCACCGACAGCATGACCTTCCGGTCGACTGACAGCGGCACGTAAATTGTCTGCCCCTTGATGACGGCGGGCCAATGCTGGTTGCCGAGCGCATGGCCCAGTTCGAACACCAGCCGCAGCATCTCCGACTGCGGCATCAGCGTCGGCAGGTCGAGGTCAATGACCATCACTTCCTTCAGCGGGATTCGGGCGACGACGATCCGCCGATTGTCGGGATCATGGTAGAGGACGTCGCCGTCGTGCAGATGCTCTGAGCGCGGAAGCGAGATGGCCAGTTCGATCCCGCTCGGCGTGTTCTTGCGCAGCCGGCTCTTCGGCGCTTCCCATTGTTCGAGAACGAGATCCTCGACACTCGCACCCTCCCACCCCTGATCCCTGACATTGCCGAGCGTCTTTTCCACCAGGATCATCATTCTCTCCGATTGGCGTCGATCTCTGTTCTCGCGGTCAGCTGAAGAAGTGCAGTTGCGTCAAAGGCAGCGATTGCGCCGGCTCGATCGTCGCGTGGGTGCCATCCACCGTCACGGCGAACGTCTCCGGGTTCACCTCGATGACGGGCAGCGCATTGTTGCGCACCATGCTCGACTTGCCGATCGTGCGGGTTGCGTACACCGGCATCACCTGTGACTGCAGGTCATACCGCTCGATGATCCCGTCCTCGATCGCGGCACGCGAGGTGAAGGTGACCCGAGTTTGCGCCAGCGCCGATCCCATCTGGCCGAACATCGGACGATAGGTCACTGGCTGCGGCGTCGGCAGCGATGCGTTCGGGTCGCCCATCAGCGCCCAGGAAATGAACCCGCCCTTGATCACCATTTTGGGCTTGGCGCCGAAGAAGGCGGGCGACCACAATACTAGGTCCGCCATCTTGCCGACCTCGACCGATCCGATGATCTGGCTCACCCCCTGCGCGATCGCGGGGTTGATCGTCACCTTGGCGACGAA
The DNA here is from genome assembly GCF_045371305.1 of Sphingomonas sp. 179-A 2A2 NHS. Classification (NCBI taxonomy): domain Bacteria; kingdom Pseudomonadati; phylum Pseudomonadota; class Alphaproteobacteria; order Sphingomonadales; family Sphingomonadaceae; genus Sphingomonas; species Sphingomonas sp. 179-A 2A2 NHS. Next base: position 394,839 of record NZ_JBIQDE010000003.1, read on the forward strand.
GCGGAGCACGCGCTGATTGTCGTTGTTCGACGTGTCGCCCGCATAGGCCCCGCGCCGCGCTTTCATCAGATGCGCCATCTGGACGGCTCGCAGCCAGGATTCTCCGACCCGCCCCATCGCCTGGCTGTCGCTGGAGATAATCGAGATCGCACCCAGATCATGCAGCACGTTTTCCGCCGCGATCGTCTCCGGCCGCACGCGGCTTTCGGCGAACGACACGTCGGTCGGGATCTTGGGGCTGAGATTGTGGCAGATCATCGTCATGTCGAAGAGTTCGGCCTGCGAATTGATGCCATAGGGCAGCGTCGGGTTGGTCGAACTCGGCAGCACATTGGGCTGTCCCGCCACGCGGATGATGTCGGGCGCGTGGCCACCGCCCGCCCCCTCGGTGTGATAGGTGTGGATCGTGCGCCCTTCGAAGGCAGCGATGGTGTTCTCGACGAAACCTGCCTCGTTCAGCGTGTCGGTGTGGATGCAAACCTGCACGTCGAACCGGTCGGCGACACCCAGCGCGGTTCGGATCGCCATCGGCGTCGATCCCCAATCCTCGTGGATCTTCAGCCCCATCGCGCCGGCGACGAGTTGCTCCTCGATCGGCCCGGGGCTCGAACAATTGCCCTTGCCCAGCACGCCGGCATTGACCGGCCAGCCATCAAAGGACCGCAGCATCGCCTCGATGTTCCAGGTGCCGGGCGTGATCGTCGTGCCGTTGGTGCCGTCAGTCGGCCCGATGCCGCCGCCGAACAGCGTGGTGATGCCGTTGCTGAGCGCCGCCTGCGCCTGTTGCGGGGAGATGAAATGGACGTGCGCGTCGATGCCGCCCGCAGTCAGGATCAGATGCTCGCCCGAAATCGCGTCGGTCCCCGGTCCCAGTGCCAGCGACGGCGTCACATTGGGCATGATCGACGGATTGCCCGCCTTGCCGATGCCGCAGATCAGGCCGTTCTTGATGCCCACGTCCGCCTTGATGATCCCCTGCACCGCATCGACGATGGTGACGTTGGTGATGACGAGGTCGGGAGCACCACCGACGCTGGTCAGTTCATTGTCGAACCCCATGCCATCGCGCAGCGTCTTGCCGCCGCCATAAACGGCCTCTTCGCCATAGACGCGCAGGTCCTGCTCGATCTCGATATACAGGTCCGTGTCACCCAGCCGGATCTTGTCGCCGGTGGTCGGGCCGTACAGGTCGGCATATTGACGCCGGGAGATGTTCGCCATGGTTCAGCTGCCTGTTCTGGAGGGGGCGAAGGGATCGGCATGCTTACGGCTTGTCCTTGAAACCGTAGCGCGCGATCCGCTCCTTTGCGTCGGCGAGCCGCGGTCGGAAGGCGTCGTAGCTCTCGTTTCCGACCCAGCCGTTGACCAAGCCGTTGAAGCCGATCGCACGCTGCCGGCCCTGGAACGGGATCAGCACCACCTCGCGCTCGTCGCCAGGTTCGAACCGGACGGCGGTAGTCGCCGGAATGTTCAGCCGCTGCCCGAACGCCTGCTCGCGCGGGAATTCCAGCGCGGCGTTCACCTCGAAGAAGTGGAAATGCGATCCCACCTGGATCGGCCGGTCACCGGTGTTGCGCACCTTGATCGTGGTGGTCGGGCAACCGGCGTTGATCTCGATCTCGCCCGCTGCGAGGATGAGCCCGCCGACGGGCGCAGTCTGCGTCTTGGGATCTGTCTTAGCCGCCATCACGCGCGTCCTTCCTGCTGGATGGGCCTTTTGGACGGGCCTATTGAATCGGATTGTGGACGGTCACGAGCCGGCTGCCGTCGGTGAAGACCGCCTCGACCTGGACATAGGGGATCATGTCGACCACGCCGTCCATCACGTCGCTCGTGGTGATGGTCTTGCGGGCCAGCTCCATCACCTCCTCCACCGTCTTGCCCGCGCGCGCACTGTCGAGCGCGGCAGCCGCGATCAGCGAGACGGCCTCGGGATGGTTGAGCTTCAGCCCCGCGTCCTTGCGGCGCTGCGCTACCATGGACATCATGTAGATGAGCAGCTTGTCGGTTTCTCGCGGCGTCAGATGCATGACCAACCTCTGAATTCTTATTATCTCACGGTTCCGCGCGTCCTCCCGCGCAAGATGCGGCGTCAGGATCAAGTGTTGTCATCTGCAACAGTACTGCATGGGATAAACCGTGCCATCTGTGATAACTACGTAGGTCCGGTGCTTATCTCGACAGGCAGCGGAGAACGCGCGGGGATGCAGGCCCAGGAACCGATTTGCTCACCCAGACGAGCAAAGGAACTTAAAGGCACGGCACGAGAAAGCGGCGATGATGGGAGGCTTCCGGCCGCCTGCTCAGGCCGAGCGCCCCCTGCGCCCGATCGACCGGCCGAATTTGAGGCCGGCAAGCGCCAACGCAAAGCCCACGATTAGATTTGCGCCGATGTAGAGAAGGCCTGCCCCGACCGCCGACCCCGCGAGCAAAACGAAGGTGGCATAAACCAGGCTCGAGAAGGTCGACATACCACCGGTCAGCCCCGTTCCAAGCATCAGATTGGCATCGGTCCCGAGCGCCTTGCGGGAATGCAGCGCCGTCACCATGCCGAGAATGAATGCTGCCACGATGTTAGCGACGAAGATCGACCACACGAACCCGTCCTTCGCGGTTGGCACGCTGAGCATCAGCAATTCCCTGATCACCGCGCCGACAGCACCGCCGATGAACACCAGAGCTACTGCACGCATTATACCGGCCTCCTTCGTCCGAGACGTGGGACCCTGCTACGGCCGGATCGCCTTTGCTCAGCGGCCTTACTAAGCACCGCCACGGGCCAATTCTGCGCCGAGGCCCGCCACCGCCACGCCAAGTGCGAGTTGCCCGATGATGTAGAAGGCAGCCTTTACCGCATTGCCGGCGCGAAACATCTTTACGGTATCGAGCTCCATGGTGCTGAACGTCGTGTAGCCACCAAGAACGCCGGTCAGGATCGCGGACTTCAGGAAGCTGCCGTATCGGTCATGCCATTCGACGGAAAACAGCACGGAGAGGTAGCCGATCGCAAAAGCGCCCGTGATATTGATGATGATGGTGGACCAAGGAATGCCGCCTGACCCGGGGACCAGCTTTCCGACGCCCCATCGCAGAAGCGAGCCCACGCCTCCACCCAGGGCGACCAATGCGACGTCCGATAACAGCATAGTCACCCGCTTTCGCGTTACGCACCCGTATTTTCCCGGGGATCGTCGGCTTACCAACGGTCATCGGCGCGTCAGATCAAAGCCTCAGCGTCCGCCCAGAACCAGTTTGCTTAGGCAATCGTGCTCATCACCAAAGTAGCGCTCAGTCTGTACGCTGGCACCATAGTATTATTCCTGATCTACTTTCCCACGACTCTTCGTCATTTGAGCCATCGGGGAGCCATGGGAATGATGGAGCGAGAAGGATGACTCGAGACACATCCAAGACCCTGAAAAGCCTGATGCGCATGCTGGGGCTCGCCCTGCTCGTGCTCCCTGGAACTGCTCTTGCCCATCCCGGTCATGAAGTGGCCGGCGTCGTCCACGGCATCCTGCATCCCTTCACGGGGCTCGACCATCTTCTGGCGATGATGCTGGTGGGGATGTTCGCCTACCAACTCGGCGGCCGGGCGCTATGGTTGCTGCCGCTCTCGTTTCTTGGCGCCATGGCGCTGGGCGGCTTTCTCGGTTTTGCTGCGCCAGGCACCACAGCCATCGAAACAGGCATCGCTGTCTCAGTGATCGCGCTCGGAGCTGCTGTGGCGCTCAACGTCAAGACGCCGGTCGCCGTGGCTGCAGCAGCGGTCGGGCTCTTCGCCGTCTTCCACGGATTTGCCCATGGCGCAGAAACGCCCGCAGGCGGTGGGGCGCTATCCTATGGAGCCGGGTTCATGCTTGGGACCGCGCTGCTGATCACGATCGGCATTGCCTCAGCTTATGCTCTTGGCATCGTTGCGCGCAGAGCTGGCAGCAGCCTGCTTCGACCCGTCGGCACGCTGGCGGCGGTCGTTGGCGTCGGATTCCTCACGGGTATGGCCTGACCGCGTTCGCTGTCCGAAGGCGGGTGGCAGCAGCCTTGTACCAACGTGATCATCCCCCCAAGCACCGCGCCTGGGGGGACAATCGCGTCATGTTCATCAGGCGCCGAACGCGCCATCGATCGTGTGCATCGCACCCGTAACGAAACCTGCCTCCGGGCCGGCCAGCCACGCGACCATGCCGGCCACTTCCTCGGACCGGCCGTGGCGCTTGATGGCCATGAAGCTGTGCAGGAGATCGCTCATCGGTCCGTCTGCCGGGTTCGCATCGGTGTCGATCGGTCCGGGTTGCACCACGTTGATGGTAATGCCGCGTGGCCCGAAATCACGGGCCAAGCCGCGCGCCAAGCCCTGAAGCGCGGATTTGCTGAGCGCGTACGCAGCCATGCCCGGCACCGGCATACGGTCACCGTTCACCGACCCGATGATGATGATGCGCCCGCCTTCCGGCATCTGACGCGCCGCTTCGACGGATGCGTGATAAGGCGCGTGCACATTGATGCGCAGCAGACGGTCGATCGCGTCCGGATCCTGCTCTAGGGCGTCACCGAAGATTGCGATGCCAGAATTCACCACCAGCACGTCGATCGGACCAGCGTCACGCACCGTCGCGATCACCGTATCGCGATCTGCGCTATCCGCCTGTACCGCCGTCGCTCCCGTTTCCGCCGCAAGATCCTGCGCGGCCTGTGGCGAGCCGGAGTAAGTGAAAGTCACCGTCGCGCCATCAGCGACGAAGCGCCGTACGATCGCCGCGCCGATCCCGCGGCTTCCGCCGAGCACGAGCACAGATTTCCCATGATATCCTGGCATCACTGTTCACCTTGAGGTTTTATATAGTGGTAGCTACATAACCTCTCGAGACGCTGCGTCAAGGATTATGTAGTGATTGATACAGAAAAGAAGCAGCGCCGGGGCCGGCCGCGCCGCTTCGACCCCGAGGAAGCGGTAGCGACGGCGCAGCAGCTATTCCATACTCGCGGGTACGACGCGGTCGGCGTGGCGGAAGTGACTGACGCGCTCGGAATCAAGCCGCCGAGCTTCTACGCAGCCTTCGGCAGCAAGGCGGGGCTATACAACCGCGTTCTCGATCGCTGGACCGAGACCGGCGCCATCCCGTTTGCCGAAATCCTCACCGCGGATAGGCCGGTGGCCGATGCTCTGTCGTCGCTGCTGGAAGAGGCGGCACGCCGCTACGCCGGCGATGCGGAAGCGGCCGGCTGCCTTGTCATAGAGGGAACGCGCTGCAACGATCCGGATGCGCGCGCCGCCGCCTGCAGCCGCAATGTCGCGGCCGAAGCAGGTCTCCGGGAGTATATCGCGCGGCGCCATCCCCAGCAGGCTGACAGCGTCGCCGATTTTGTCAGCACCACCATGTCCGGAATGTCGGCAAAGGCGCGCAATGGCCACGGGTTGGAACAGCTACTGTCCACTGCGAAGCTTGCGAGTGCAGCAATCCGTCAGGCGCTCGCCGACTGATCCGACGCGCGCTCAAGGTCAGTGCGTCCGATCAACATCCCTTGCCCGCGGCGTCCAACGCGGCGGCGCGCAGCATTAGGCGCCTGGCCCAAATGCTTTGCGGGCGGCGACGGAGCCGCCCTTCTGCGAGGCGGCGCGCCGCTTCGCGACGGCCTGCCCGGAGCGCGGCGTGAAGCGCCGTCAGCTCCAGAACGTCGCGTTGCGCGTGCGATCCACCAAACCCTTGAGCGATTGGAAGATCGGCACCGATTGCATCAAGCGCTGCGTCGAACCGCTCCTCGGCAAATGCTAGGAAGCCGGTGGCCAGAGGCAAAGCGATCGTTCGGGCCATGACGCCATTATCAATCGGTTCCGTCGCAGTTGCCTCCAGCGCTCGTATGCTCCGCCGCGCCTGCTCCATCCGATTTGCGCCGAGAAAAGCCATGGTGGCATGCAAATCGTTGAAGGCGTAAATGCGGTCATCGACAGCGCGCTCCCATCGATCAGCAAGCAGAGCGAAACGGTTGCCAGTGTCGACGCAGTCAAGGTGCAGCCGCCACAGCAGTGCCGACGCGTCAATCCACTCCAGGACCACGTCACTCGCCGGATCTGGCCGTACCTTCGTGTCATAAACATCCAGCGCGGCGCGATGATCGTCACGATCAAGGTGCAGCAGCGCAAGATGCCACCAATTGTGATACATGAGCCCGTTGTCAGGAGAGAGCACGCTAGCGCTGGCATTCAGCCAGTTCAGCCCGGCGTCGGTGTCACCGCGCATCTCATACACTTGGGCAATCGCGTGAACTGCCCAGGCGTCGCGCGGATCCCGCGCCACGGCTTCATGCCCGAGCACTTCCGCCGCGCTATAGTCGCCGGTTTCTTCCAGTCCGAACGCCGCCATGCCAAGGACTGCCGCGCGTCCCTCCGAATGCTCCGGTGCGTTTCCAGGACATGACGAGGAAGATCGCGCAGCGCCTCGGCGTCGCCAACAAAGAAATACCCGAGGTGCGCTGTCTGTAACGCAGCCATATCATTCGGATTGTCGCGAACGATGCCGACAAACCCGTTCAGTGCAGAAATTATCCGACCATCCGCCCAGCATCAAGGTGCGCGGCCTCGGTCGCGTCGCCCGCACAGGCCCTGCCCCGCGCGATCGATCGTCGCGCTTCCGCGACCAGCGTGCGATCGGTCTGCTGCAGCAACAGTTCCGCCCGAACTGCCCACGCCATTGAGAGTAGGGGTCTTCAGCAAGTGCCGCGTCGAGCGCTGCCAGCGGATCCCCTTCGTAGCGCCGCATCAGGACAAGCGCCCGGTCATAATGATCGACGGCCGTCCGCGACGCAGTGATGACATGGTTGCCGTATAGATCCAGCACGTCCGCAACCCTTCCGCTTTCTCCGCCAATCGCGTGCAGCATGCAGAAGATGGCGCGAAATAAAAGCAGGAGCTTGTGCCTTGCGACGAAAGTGTTTCTCCGCAATTGCGATGCGCAGGTGAAACTTACGAGGTCTTGGCATCTAGAAACACCCCCCATCGCTTGATCGATAAAGAGCAACGCTTTCCGGCGGGAGCGATTCCGCACTGCTTGCACACTCGCTTGACCGGCCAGCATCCCCTCCGTAGCGGGCGCGCCGGGCTCCTCATGCTGCGCCCGCACGAACGGGAGGCAAATGTGAAGCGAGCGATGGTGATTCTAGCGGGCGTCACCAGCGCTCCGGTCGTTGCACAGGAGACACCGCTACCTGAGCGCCAAGGTGTCGGCGACATCGTCGTCACCGCTCAACGCCGCGAACAAAGCGTGCAGGACGTGCCGCTTGCCGTAACCGCGATCTCCGATGCGCGGATCGAGGAAGAGGCAATGTCAAACCTCGACCGGATCGGCGCATCTGTCCCCAATCTGTATCTGGCGCGCAACTTCGGCACGAGTTCGGGCGCGCTCATCTTCCTTCGCGGCATTGGCGAGGGCGACTCGATCTTCACCAACGATCCGCCCGTCGGCATCTATGTCGATGACGTGATCTTCCCACGTTCGACGGGCTCGCTGTTCGACCTCATCGACATCGAACGGATCGAGGTGCTGCGCGGACCGCAAGGCACGCTGTACGGCCGCAACACCAGCGGCGGCGCGATCAAGCTGGTGACGAAGCGCCCGTCCTTTGACGGGGTTGGTGGCAACGCTGATGTGACGGTCGGCACTTACGGCCGGCTCGACGCCCGAGCAGCGATCAACCTGCCGCTGACGTCAAAAGTCGCGGTGCGGGTATCCGGCCTTTCGCGCAACCAGAGCGGCTGGGGTCGCAATCTCACCAATGATGCGCGCGTCAACACCCAGGATCTGCTGGGTGGGCGAATGTCCCTGCTGTGGGAGCCGATCGCGGACCTCTCGCTCTACGCCGCGGTCGACCTGACCCGCGACCGCTCAAGCCCCCGCTTCCCCCAACGCTTCCTCGCCGATCCCGCGATCCCTGGACGCTACACCAACCAATTCGACACCACCGGCGGCAACATCGACCAGTTCGAATCGGCCGACACCGATCCGCTGAACCGCACCGACTATGGTGGCGCGTCGCTGCACGCTGACTACCGCCTGGGCACTGTGAAGGTGTCGTCGATCACCGCCTATCGTAGCCTGCGATCGGAAATCGGCTTCGACCAGACGGCCAATCCGCCTGGCATTGGAAGCAATGTCATCCTGTTGCAGGATCAGCGGCAACACAGCTTCAGCCAGGAACTGCAGTTCGCCGGCACCGCCCTCGACGGGCGCCTCGAATGGCTCGCCGGCGCCTTCTATTTCAACGAGCATAATGATCAGCTGACCGCGGTCAGCCTCGCGACACCTGTCGGCACCGCCGCGCGCTTCCGCAATCGGGATTTCTTCAACGCGCCCTCGCGTTCGCCCGGTGTTAGCGGCAACTGGTCACCCTACGAACCTCGGCTGGACACGCACAGCTATTCGGTTTTCGGCTCGGCGACGATGGCGCTCGGCGCGCGCGCCAACCTCACCGCCGGCCTGCGTTATACAAATGAGCGCAAGCGGTATGCAGTCCGCTTTCTGTCGGCGCCCGATGAAGTGTTGGCGCTTCCGGACGGCAGGGCCGCAAGCCGTCGGATTGCCGACCGCTGGACAGATGTCTCGCCGCGCCTCGCGATCGACTACAAGCTTGTCGACGGCAAGAATGCGGCCCTGCTCTATGGCTCAGTCACCAAGGGCTTCCGCAGCGGCAGTTTCGATGGCCGCGCCCGCAACATCGACTTCGTGCTCAATCGGCAGGGCCCGATCGCTCCGGAAACCGTCTGGACCTATGAGGCAGGCGTCAAATCCGACTGGTTCGATCGACGCCTGCGCATCAACGCGGGCTTTTTCGTCAGCGACTATACCAATATCGCCTTCTCCGCTTCGCGGGTTACGGCAGGTCCCCCCGACATCTTCCGCCAGAACGTAGGGGATGCGGAGATCCAGGGTCTGGAGGTGGAATGGACCGCACACCCGCTGCCCGGCGTCGAGTTCGGCGGCTGGATCGCGACGCTGGCCGATCGCTTCACGCGCTTGGCGTCCAGCCCGGGCTGCACCGCATTCATCGCGAATGAGCGCGATCTCGATCTGCGTTTCACGCCTTCGTTCCGCTATCAGGTGCGCGCGAGCGTTACGCGCCCGGTGGGGGAAGCGCAGGTCCGGGTTGGCGCCGACTACAGCGGCGCCTCCCCCTACAACATTGCGTTGTGCAATGAGCCGCAGCATCGCGTCACCAACGCGTCTGCGCTCAACATGCAGGCTGGCGTTCAATATCGCGGCTGGAATGTCACGCTGGCGGCGACCAATCTTACCGACCGCCGCTACAACACCGGCAGTGTCGGAACGATCGGCTATCCCGCCGAACCGCGAGAGGTGATCGTACGGGTAGCAAAGGAGTTCTAGCGTAGAGGCAGATCAGCGGGTGAAACGGCGCTGATCGGCCAACTCAAGGCAAGTGGCACACAGTCCGCTCCCGCTAAAGCGAGCATGCACTCGTTGCTCTGTCACAAGAGGGAAGATGGCACCGCATGATGCGGCCCGTCCTCAGGACGCTCCGCGGTATCTGCGGAAACTTGGAATGGTGGAGCCGAGGGGGATCGAACCCCTGACCTTCGCAATGCCATTGCGACGCTCTCCCAGCTGAGCTACGGCCCCATTCCCGTCCGGGAAGCGCCCACTAGCGGGGCGCTGCGAGTGTGGCAAGCGGCTATTTCATGCCGCCTGCCCACCTGGATCAATTATTTTCGTCGTCGTCCGTCGGAGCTTCCACGCCGAGGTCGTCGTCGCCACCCAGATCGACTTCGTCGTCTGCGCTGGGCTCCTCGTCCTCGTCAGCCACCAGATCGGCATCGTCATCGCCAGCGAGATCGCTGTCGGGTTCCTTCTCCGACTTCGCCGCCTCAAACGGCATCGGCTGCTTGGACTTCAGGATCGGCTCGGGAATCCAGGTGTAGCCGCATTCGATGCAGGCAACCGGGTCTTCCTTTTGCAGGTCATAGAAACGCGTGGCGCATTTCGGGCACGTCCGCTTCGTGCCCCATTCCGGCTTAATCATGCCGCGTCGTGCCTTTCGGATGGGATGGGTCAACAGGCCGAGGATGGCCCCGGTCTGCGAAGTGGGGCGGCCATTGCCATAGCACAACCCCGCTGGCAAGGCGCGGCGCGCAATGTCGCATTCCCTCCCCCGCCCCGTCACCATCCACGCCGCCTCCCAGCTGCGCGGCCATGTCCGTATTCCCGGCGACAAGTCGATCAGCCACCGCGCGCTGATGCTCTCTGCGCTCGCGGTCGGCGAAAGCCGGATCGAGGGTCTGCTGGAGGGCGAGGATGTGCTCGCCACCGCCGCTGCCATGCGGGCCATGGGCGCCACGATCAACCGCGGCGACGATGGCATTTGGCGGGTGAGCGGGGTCGGGATCGGCGGCTTGCTTCAGCCGCAGTCCGCGCTGGAGATGGGAAACTCGGGCACGTCGACCCGGCTGCTGATGGGGCTGGTGGCGAGCCACCCGATCACCGCCACGTTCACGGGCGACGCGTCGCTCTCGTCCCGGCCGATGAAGCGGGTGATCGATCCACTTGCGTCCATGGGCGCAGACTTCACCGCGACGTCCGGCGATCGCCTGCCGCTGATGGTCCGCGGCATCTGTCCGGCCGTTCCGATCACCTACGAGCTGCCGGTCGCCTCGGCGCAGGTGAAATCGGCGATCCTGCTCGCCGCACTCAATACGCCGGGCACCACCAAGGTGATCGAGCCGGTTGCGACGCGCGATCATAGCGAGCGCATGTTGGCGGGTTTCGGCGCCGATATCCGCGTGGAGCAGAACGACAGCGGCAAGATCATCTCGCTGACCGGCGAAGCGGAGTTGAAGCCGCAATCGATCGTGGTGCCCGGTGATCCCTCGTCGGCAGCCTTCTGGATGGTGGCAGCGTCCATCGTCCCGGGCAGTGACCTCGTGATCGAGAATGTCGGCTTGAACCCCACACGCGCAGGCCTCCTCGTCGCGTTGCGCATGATGGGCGCCGATATCGTCGAGCTAGACCGGCGCATCGTCGGCGGGGAGCCGGTGGCGGACCTGCGCGTGCGACATGCGGCGTTGAGCGGGATCGAGGTGCCGCCCGATCTCGCGCCGTCGATGATCGACGAATATCCCGTCCTGTTCGTTGCCGCTGCCTTCGCAAAGGGCCCCACCGTAGCGCGCGGCGCGGAGGAGTTGCGGGTCAAGGAATCCGATCGCATCGCCGTGATGAAGGCCGCGCTCGACGCGAACGGCGTGGTGACACAGGAGCATCCCGACGGGCTGACGATCGAGGGCAGCGGTGGGGAGGCGATTGCGGGCGGCGCGACGATCGCGTCGAAGCTGGATCATCGCATCGCGATGAGCATGGCCATCGCCGGACTGCACGCGCGCCGGCCGATCTCGATCGATGATGCGGCTCCGGTGAGCACGAGTTTTCCGACCTTTTTCGAGCAGCTCGGCACACTCGGCGGCGGCGTCGAATGGTCGTGATCGGCAGGCGCGCCCTCCTCGGCGCGATTACCTGCCTGGCTGCCGCGCCGGCGCGCGCCGCGTTCCTCCCGGCCTATCCGGCGCCGACGCGCGAAGCGATGGTGCCGGTGGAGGGCGGGCGCGTCTATGTGCGCGTGAATGGTGATCTGATCGCCGCGAAACCGCCCGTCGTGTTCATTCATGGCGGCCCGGGGGGCACCCATTCGGCCTTTCTGGAGATGCTGCCGCTGGCATCGGACCGCGCGGTGATCCTGTACGACCAGCTCGATTCGGGCCGCTCCGACCAGCCAAATGCCGTGCAAAACTGGCATGTCTCTCGGTTCGTAAAGGAGCTGGATGGCGTAAGAGAGTACCTCGACGTGCCGCGATGGCATGTGATCGGGCACAGCTGGGGCGGAACGGTCGCGTTGGAGTATGGCGCGCAGCGGCCCGAGGCGCTCGCCGGCCTTGCACTCGCCAGCCCGTTGGTGGCGACGCGCAGCTGGCTGGCGGATGCCGATGCGCTGATCGACGACTTGCCGGCAGCAACCGCGCAGGAACTCCGCCGCTGCAAGCCCCTGCCCGCACCCCAGCCCGCCACGTGCAACGCGGCGGCGGGCGACTTCTACGCCAGCTACAACGGCAGGACGCCGCCTGGCCCGGCGCTGCAGGCGTATCGCCGCGACCAATCCGGCCGCGGCTTCAACCCGGCCCTGTACCGCGCGATGTGGGGCGACAGCGAGTTCGTCTCGACCGGTACGCTGAAGGATTATGACGGTGAACCGCTGCTCGCGCGACTGGACGGCAGGCGCACGCTGTTCGTATGCGGCCAGTACGACGAGGCGCGACCGGCCACGATGGAGCGCTATGCGCGCCGCGTTCCGGCCGCCGAATATGCCGTGGTGCCCGGTGGCTCCCACGGCTTCTTCACCGAGCGGCCGGAGGAAACCAGGGCGATCCTGGGCCAATGGCTGGCACGACAGGATAGGCTTGTATGATTATCGCCGTGGATGGGCCCGCTGCATCGGGCAAGGGAACGATCGCCCGCGCGCTCGCGAAACACTATGGCCTGCCGCATCTCGACACCGGCCTGCTCTATCGCGCGGTCGGCGCGACAGTGAAGCGGATGGGCCTTGATCCGAGCAAGGAAGCCGATGCGGTTGCCGCCTGCAGCTTCGACGATGCGACGCTGGCCGATCCGGAACTGCGCGAGGACGAGATCGGCCAGCTCGCCTCGATCGTCTCGGCACACCCGCTGGTACGTGCGGCGCTGCTCCAGCGCCAGAAGCGCTTTGCCCATCAGGACGGCGGCGCGGTGCTCGACGGGCGTGACATCGGCACGGTGATCGCGCCGGATGCCGATGCCAAGCTGTTCGTGCGCGCGACGCCGACCATCCGCGCGCGGCGACGCCATGCCGAGCTTCAGGCCAATGGATCCAGCGTGACGTTCGACCAGGTGCTGGCGGACATCCGCGCGCGGGACCAGCGCGACAGCTCACGCGCCGCCGCACCGCTGGTGCCGGCGACCGACGCGGCGCTGCTCGATACCAGCTTCCTGTCGATCGCCGCGGCGGTAGAGAAAGCGATCGCGCTGGTGGAGGCGCGCCGCCAGTCCTGACCTGCCGCTACGGCATCCTTGTTCCGCAAGCATATTTCGGCCGTCACCGCTTTCATCGGCGCAGACCGGCATTCTCCTTGTTCGGCAAGGCACTTTGCAGTATGGCGCGCCGTCCGGCGAGCTGGAGCTCGTGGAGGCGCGGCGCAGAGGAGATCCTCTCGCGCCCCTTTTCGCATTCAAGCGTCTTGGCCTCCATCTCCTCTGGTTCGCCCGGATGCCGCGACGGCACGGGGCCGGCGCGGCAGTGAAGGCCAAGACCAGCGGAACCAACCGCTTGGCCGGAAACGAACTGACTAGGAAACACTTTTTTATGGCCTCAACGGCAGCTCCCTCGCGGGACGATTTCGCGGCGATGCTCGATGACATGTTCGGCGGCGCCGACAGCTTCGAGGGCCGCGTGGTGCTCGGCACCGTCACTGGCATCGAGAACGACCTGGCCGTCATCGACGTCGGCCTGAAGAGCGAAGGCCGCGTGCCACTGCGCGAGTTCGCGCCGGCGCCGGGTCAGAAGGCCGAGCTGAAGGTCGGTGACGAAGTCGAAGTCTATGTCGACCGCGTCGAGAACATGCATGGCGAAGCGATGCTGTCGCGTGACCGCGCACGCCGCGAAGCCGCATGGGACAAGCTGGAAACCGAGTTCGCCAAGACCGCCCGCGTCGAAGGCGTGATCTTCGGCCGCGTGAAGGGCGGCTTCACCGTCGACCTGAACGGCGCCGTGGCCTTCCTGCCGGGTTCGCAGGTCGACATCCGTCCGGTACGTGACGTCACGCCGCTGATGGACATCCCGCAGCCGTTCCAGATCCTGAAGATGGACCGCAAGCGCGGCAACATCGTCGTGTCGCGTCGCGCCGTTCTGGAAGAGACCCGCGCCGAGCAGCGTTCGGGCCTGATCCAGAGCCTGCACGAGGGCCAGATCATCGAAGGCGTGGTGAAGAACATCACCGATTACGGCGCGTTCGTGGATCTGGGCGGCATCGACGGCCTGCTGCACGTCACCGACCTCTCCTACAAGCGCGTCCAGCACCCGTCGGAGATGATCAACATTGGCGACACCGTGAAGGTGCAGATCATCCGCATCAACAAGGACACGCAGCGCATCTCGCTGGGCATGAAGCAGCTCGAGAGCGATCCGTGGGATGGCGCATCGGTCAAGTATCCGGTCGGCGCGAAGCTTTCGGGCCGCGTCACGAACATCACCGAATATGGTGCGTTCGTCGAGCTGGAGCCGGGCATCGAGGGCCTGGTGCACGTCAGCGAAATGTCGTGGACCAAGAAGAACGTCCACCCGGGCAAGATCGTGTCGACCTCGCAGGAAGTCGACGTGGTGGTGCTCGAGGTCGATGCCGACAAGCGTCGTATCTCGCTGGGCTTGAAGCAGGCGCAGCAGAACCCGTGGGAGCGCTTCGCTGCCGAGCATCCGGTCGGTTCGACTGTCGAGGGCGAAGTCAAGAACGCAACCGAGTTCGGCCTGTTCATCGGCCTCGACAACGACGTCGACGGCATGGTCCACATGTCCGACATCGCCTGGGGTGTTTCGGGTGAGGACGCGCTCAACCTGCACCGCAAGGGTGAGACCGTTCAGGCGATCGTGCTTGACGTCGATCCGGAGAAGGAGCGCATCAGCCTCGGCATGAAGCAGCTGGAGCGCGGCGCACCGGCAGCTGGCGGCGCAGCCGCTGGCGGCGAGCGTGTCGGCAAGAACCAGATCGTCACCGTCACTGTCCTCGAAGTTCGCGACGCGGGCCTCGAAGTGCAGGCTGGCGACGATGGCGCGACCGGCTTCATCAAGCGCACCGATCTTGGCCGTGACCGTGACGAGCAGCGTCCGGAGCGCTTCCAGGTCGGCCAGAAGTTCGACGCGATGGTCACCGGCTTCGATCGTTCGAAGAAGCCGACCTTCTCGATCAAGGCGATGCAGATCTCCGAAGAGAAGCAGGCTGTGGCGCAGTACGGTTCGTCCGATTCGGGCGCATCGCTGGGCGACATCCTGGGCGAGGCCCTCAAGGCCCGCGACAGCAAGAAGTAAGTAGCGGGCACCGGGCGGTTTTCATGCCGCCCGGTGCAGCTTCGTCGAGGAATCGACGCTGTTCGTCGCTTCCCTGCTATTCCGGCGCGGCTTGACGTGTGTTAAGTCGATTTCGATTTTTCGGGGTGGGTGATGATCAGATCGGAACTGGTGCAGCAGCTGGCGGAACAGAACCCCGAGCTTTCGCTGCGCGATATCGAAGCGATCGTATCCACCTTCTTCGACGAGATCGTGCGCCGGCTGGCCGAGGATGGCCGCGTCGAGCTGCGTGGTTTCGGTGCTTTCTCCACGCGGGCGCGCGATGCCCGCACCGGCCGCAATCCGCGCACCGGCGAACTGGTGGACGTGACGGCCAAGCGCGTGCCGTACTTCAAACCCGGCAAGGAAATGCGCCAGCGCCTCAACGTCTAAGCGCTTGACGCGACGCGGCTGGTGCCGCTTTCGGTCCCAATGATGCGCGGACGTGGCGGAATCGGTAGACGCCGGAGACTTAAAATCTTCTGCCCGTATGGGCGTGCGGGTTCGAGTCCCGCCGTCCGCACCATCACGCTGTCGCTGGCGCTCGCAATCGCGCCAGCGCTTGGCGGGTGTGAGCGCCGGGCCGATGTCGGCCCCGTGATCGTCAGCGCGATCGGCGCAACACCCAGCCTTTCCACCTCCATCACCGAACGCAGCGACGCGGCCGAGCGGTTGCTGGTCGACAGCGTGGCGCAGGGCCTGGTGCGCTTCGATGCTGCTGGCCAGATCGAACCCGGTGTGGCGGAACGCTGGATCGTGACGGACGAGGGGCGGACCTTCATCTTCCGCCTGCGTGACCTGACATGGTCGGACGGGCGGCCGCTGCGCGCGGCCGAAGTCGTCGCCATCCTGCGCCGCCGCTTGTCGCCGCGCGCGGACAATCCGCTGTCGCCTTATCTCACCGCGGTCGACTCGGTCGTCGAGATGACGCCGCAGGTGATCCAGATCGAGTTGTCGCGGCCGCGGCCTGACCTGCTGAAACTGTTCGCGCAGCCCGAGCTCGCGATCATCCGCCTTGGCCGGCCGGCCGGAACCGGGCCGATGCGGATCGTCGGCACCGCGGGGCGCGTGACGCGGCTGACGCCGATCGTCGATCGTGACCGTGCGAGCGACGAGCAGGTCGAGCTGGCGCCGGAGGATGACGTCCTGCTGATTGCGGAACGGGCGGCAGCGGCGGTGGCGCGGTTCGCCGTGCGCAAGTCCGATCTGGTGGCCGGCGGGACGATCGGTGATTGGCCACTAGTGGGCGCGGCGGACGTGGCGCCGGCCAACGTCCGGCTCGATTCGGCGGCCGGGCTGTTCGGCCTGGCCGTCACCAGCCGCGAGGGCTTCCTCGCGCTGCCGGAGAACCGCGCCGTCATCGCCCTTGCGATCGATCGTACCGCGTTGGTGCGCAGCATCGCGGCGGACTGGCTGCCGACCGAGACGCTGCTTCCCGCAGCGCTCGATTCGGGCGCGCCGCCGGCAGAGTCGCCCTGGACGATCATCAGCGCGCGTGACCGGCGCGGTGCGGCGCGTGCGCAGGTCAACGCGTGGCGTGCGGACGGAGGCGAGCTGCCGACGCTGCGCATTGCCCTGCCGGGCGGGCCGGGCGGCACGCTGCTGTGGGCGCGGATCGCGGCGGATCTCTATGCGGTTGGCATCACACCGGTGCGCGTGGCGCTTAACGACGAGGCGGAGCTTCGCCTGATCGATGCCGTCGCGCCTTACGACAGTGCGCGCTGGTACCTCGCCACCGCCTGCCAGCCTTGCGGCGAGGCGGCGACGCTGGCGATCCAGGCAGCGCGAACTGCGCCGACGCTGGAGGCGCGCGCACGGGCGCTGGCGGAGGCAGATGCCGCGCTGGCGGCGGACGTCTCCTTCATCCCGATCGCGCGGCCGCTGCGCTGGTCCCTCGTCTCGCAGCGGCTGCGGGCCTGGCAGCCGAACGACCGCGTGCTGCACCCGTTGAACCGGCTTCGCCGCGATACCAATTAAGTGGCATGAACGACCGCGCCACTCGCCATCCCGCCAGCCAGTTCGCCGGCTCGCTGCCCCTGGGCCGCGATCCCGCGTCGGTTCGCCGGCGCATCGAGGCGATGGAGCAGCTGCTCGAAGGCATGTTCGTCGTGCCGGGGATGAACCGGCGCGTCGGGCTGGACTTCATCATCGGCCTCGTCCCGGTGATCGGTGACGCTGTCGCCGCGGCGCTTGGCGCGTGGATCGTGTGGGAAGCGCGCAACCTTGGCATGACGAAGCTGCAGCTGGCGCGGATGGGCGCGCGGGTCGGCTTCGACACCGCGATTGGGCTCATCCCCTTCGTCGGCGACGCGGCGGACTTCTTCTACCGATCGAACACGCGCAACCTGAAGACGATCAAGCGCCACCTCGATCGCCACCATCCCTCGACGGTGACGATCGATCGCTGATCAGCCGCGGCGCTGATCCGGCGTTACCGCGCCGTCGCGGCGAGCCTTTCTTCCAGCCGGAGCAGGCTGTCACGGATCTCCGTCAGCAGCTGGCGATCGGGATCGACCGCGGCGGGCGCCTTTTGACCGAGTGACGACAACACGTCGCGCTGCGCAAGGATGCGGTCGCGGACGGCACGCGCGTTTACCAGGCCGATGAGGTCGGCATCCGACCGCCCGGTGGCGGCATTGCTCTGCCCCGCCGTCTCAAGCCGCAGGCGCAAGAGGCCGAAGGCGGTGAGCAGCGGCCCCTCGTGGATCGAGATGTCCTGGATCTTGTCCAGGGGGATGGTGACTTCGCGGCGGAAGATCAGCCCCTTGCCCACGACAACATCGCGCTCGGTCAACTCGCAGCGAAGCGTCGCGTGGTATTTGCGCATCAGGAGCGGGCCGAGCACCAGCCAGATCGGCAGGATGACGATCCCGACGATGGTGCAGGCGATCAGCGCCGTCCAATAAGCCATGAAATAGATACGCAGCTTCGGGCTGAAATCGCCCTTCAGCAGGATCGTCGACGGCGATCGTTTCCCGTCCAGCGTCTGCGCCATTCTTCCCCCCGTTGCCGAAACTTCCCCTGTCCGATGCGGCCGCTACTCCGCCGTTCGATCGCGCGGGCGGTGGATGACGCCGCCGGTGAGCGGCGACGGCGCGCCCGTGGTGCCCGGGAAGGAGATCGGCAGGCCCTTCAACGTGCGCACCGCCATATAGGCAAAGCCCTCCGCCTCCATCGCGTCCCCGTTCCAGCCGAGCGTATCGACCGGCTGCGGCGGGAGGCCGGTACGCTCGGCGATCATCGCGAGCATCGTCGGATTGTGCCGCCCCCCGCCGGCAACGAGCAGGCGCGCGGGCCGCTGCGGCAGCAGCGTCAGTGCTTCGGCGATCGTGGCGGCAGTGAAGGCGGTCAGCGTCGCGGCGCCGTCTGCGCTCGCGAGGCCGCGCGCCGGCTGGATAGTGAAATCGTTGCGGTCGAGGGACTTGGGCGCAGGTTGCGCGAAAAAGGGATGGTCGAGCATCGCGGTCAGCACCGCCTCGTTCACGCGGCCCGACGCCGCAAGCGCGCCGCCCTCGTCGAAGCGCGCGCCCGTCTCGGCCTCCACCCAGCTGTCGATAAGGCCGTTCGCCGGGCCGGTGTCGAACGCCACCAGCGCACCGTCTGGGCCGATCCACGTGATGTTCGCGACGCCGCCGAGGTTCAGCACCGCCACCGGCCGCGGCTGCGAGGCGGTGAGCGCGGCGTGATAGACGGGGATCAGCGGCGCGCCCTGCCCGCCTGACGCGACATCCGCGCTGCGAAAATCCGCCACGGTGGTGATGCCGGTCGCATCGGCCAGCGCCTGGCCGTCCCCGATCTGCCACGTCCAGCCGCGATCCGAGCGATGCGCCACCGTCTGGCCGTGGAAGCCGATCACGTCGACCTTGTCCGCCGAAAGACCGGCATCGCGCAGGAGCTTCTGCACCGCGAAGACGTGGGTGCGGGTGATCAGCTCCGCCGCGGCGACGATCTCCGGGTTCTGCCGCGGCTTTTCGAAGGTAAGCGCCAGCGCCGTCGCGGCGGCGAGCTGCGCGCGCGCGGCATCCGAATAGGGCTCCCCGCGGAACGCGACCGCGCGAACCTCGCCCTCCCCGTCCGTCTCGATCAGCGCCGCATCGATCCCGTCGAGCGACGTCCCGGACATGAGACCAATCGCCAGCATCATTCCATTCCCGCTTCCAACCGCCCCCGCGGCACAAAGGCGAACTCATAAGTCGCGCATTTCGGCGGGGATATGGCAAATCGGCCAAAGGCGCATTATGTGCGCCGCCACTCATGGCAACGCGTCTTCCCTCACCGCCCCGCGTGGGCATGGTGTCGCTCGGCTGTCCGAAGAACCTCGTGGACAGCGAACGTATCCTGACCCAGCTGCGCGCAGACGGCTATCACATGTCCCCCGACTATGCCGGGGCGGACGTGGTGCTGGTCAACACCTGCGGCTTCCTCGATTCGGCCAAGGAGGAAAGCCTCGAGGCGATCGGCGAGGCCATCGCGGAAAACGGCCGCGTCATCGTCACGGGCTGCATGGGCAACGAGGCGGAGGTGATCCGCGCGCGCTTTCCCAACGTCTTGGCCGTCACCGGTGCGCACCAGTACGAACAGGTGGTGGAGGCGGTGCACGAGGCGGCGCCGGCGAACCTGTCACCGTACATCGATCTCGTGCCCGACGCCGGGCTGAAGCTGACGCCGCGGCACTACAGCTATCTGAAGATCTCCGAAGGCTGCAATCATCGCTGCGCCTTCTGCATCATCCCCTCGCTGCGCGGCGACCTCGTCAGCCGCCGGCCGGACGCGATCCTGCGCGAGGCGGAGAAGCTGGTCGCGGCGGGCACCAAGGAACTGCTGGTCATCAGCCAGGACACCTCGGCCTATGGCGTCGACCTGCGCCACGCGAGCTATCCGCTGAAGCCCAGCGCGCCCGGCGAGCCGCCGCGCGAGGTGCGCGCGCACATGACGGACCTGGCGCGCGAGCTGGGCCGGATCGCGCCCTGGGTGCGGCTGCACTATGTGTATCCCTATCCGCACGTCGACCATGTCATCCCGCTGATGGCCGAGGGGCTGATCCTGCCCTATCTCGACATCCCCTTCCAGCATGCCGCACCGAACGTGTTGCGCGCGATGAAGCGCCCGGCGAACGATGCCAAGGTGCTGAGCCGGATCCGAGCCTGGCGCGAGATCTGCCCGGACATCGCGATCCGCTCCACCTTCGTCGTCGGCTTCCCCGGCGAGACAGAGGCGGATTTCAACTACCTGCTCGACTGGCTGGACGAGGCACAGCTCGACCGCGTCGGCGCCTTCCGCTTCGAGCCCGTCGAGGGCGCGAGCGCGAACCTGCTGCCCAATCCGGTGCCGGAAGAGGTGAAGGAGGAGCGCTACGCGCGAATCATGGCCAAGACCGCGGCGATCAGCGCCGCCAAGCTGCAGGCGAAGATCGGTCGTACGTTCGAGGTGATCATCGACGCCGTGGGCGACGAAGGCGCCACCGGGCGCTCCTATGCCGATGCGCCGGAGATCGACGGCGAGGTGCATCTGCGCGATGCAGGCCACCTTTCCGAAGGCGATATCGTCCGGGTGACGATCGAGGATGCCGACGAACACGATCTGTTTGGCGTTCCCGCTTGACGCGTAGGCGCGCCCTGCTATCAGGCGCGCCTCGCCCGGCCGAACGGCCGCCGGCGGATGCCCTTGGGGCGGAGTAGCTCAGCTGGTTAGAGCAGCGGAATCATAATCCGCGTGTCGGGGGTTCAAGTCCCTCCTCCGCTACCATTCCCTGAATTGCTTACGGTTTGGCTCGCGCGCGCTCAATGGGCGCCCTGCCGACACGCCCAGCGCCAGCGCGTGGCCTGTCGTCAGTTTGCACCATCATTGCCGCGTTGCGCGGCGCCTAGGTGCTGACGATGGCAGTTGTGGATACTGCTTCTCCGTGCGGCACTCGGCCTAACTCGGATGCATCAGCCCTGGGCGGCCACTCAAATCGCCGAAGAGGTGATCGACGCGATGTTCGAGGCGGATCGCGGGTGTGACTCTGATCTGATCGCCATCGTCTTTTTTCGATGTCTTAAGCTCTTCAGCCGGGCACGACCACAATAGCCTTGTTTCTTCCAACGCACCCCAGTCATCATGATCAAGCGCAAGGGAACGAGCGGAAGCCCGGCAATTCCCCACGACGAATGAGATGGTGACTGTTGATATATATCTACAGCATCAGCGCTCATGCCGCGGCGCACCACGTGATTATGATCCCTGCCCGCAGCGTCACACCCAGCGGCCACATTGCGAAGCGGGCCTGTCTTCCTGTTATCGACCGCAGACGCGGGAAGCGTTGTGATAACACAACACTGCAGCAGTTAATCGGCAAAGTGCAGTGCCGGGAAAAGTAGCACTTTAGGTCATTTGCCAAATGCTGAAGCACCGCGCTGTCGCCAAAATGCAACATATCCGTCAAAGTGCGAGATGCGGCAGCTAGGCTGCATTGTTTAGCGGCGCTGCTGCAGTGCAAGGCAAAAGTGGGCCGGATCGGTCCCGAAGGTGTCACGGGGGTGGCATCTGTCGTATTGGGGGAAACAACAAATGGCATCTAAGATGCGCCATTATCTTTTGGCGTCGACCATCGCTGCAGGCGCGGTTTTCGCAGCTTTGCCTGCCGCCGCACAGGTCAGTGTTCCGGTGGAGGCATCGCCGGAAGCACAGAGCAATCAGGCCGAGGCCGCTGAAGGCCGCGAGGAAATCGTCGTCACCGGTTCGCGCATTGCGCGCCCCGATCTCGAAACGTCGAGCCCGGTCGCCGTCATCGGTCAGCAGGAACTGAACTTCCGCCAGCCGGGCACCGCGGAAGAGCTGCTGCGTGACTTGCCGGCGGTTCGTCCGTCGATCGGCCCGGGCGTGAACAACGGCTCGGGCGGCGCGGCGACGATCGATCTGCGCGGCATCGGCGTGGAGCGTACGCTCGTGCTGCTCGACGGCCGTCGTATCGTGCCGTTCGGGCTCGACGGCGTGGTCGATCTCAACACCATCCCGGTCGCGCTGCTCGATCGCGTCGACGTCGTCACTGGCGGTGCGTCGACCGTGTACGGTGCGGACGCGGTTGCCGGCGTCGTGAACTTCATCACGAAGCGCAACTTCAAGGGCGTCGACCTCAACGCCAATTATCGCATTTCCGAGCGTGGCGACGCAGCGCGCCTGCGTGCGGACCTGACGATGGGCGTCAACTTCGACGATGATCGCGGCAATGCCGTGCTCTCGATCGGCTACACCAAGTCGGATCCGCTGCTGCACACGCAGCGCGACATCAGCGCGGTGCCGATCAGCTCGGTGACCGGCCTCTATTCGGGCGCGACCGCGGCACAGGTGACGATCTTCGCCTCGCCGACCAATGCGGCGCTTGGCCTGCCGGCTGGCTCGAACCTTGGTGCGGTCGTCAACCCGACCACCGGCCTGCTGCAGACCGCGACCCCGGCCGACACCTACAACACCAACATCGGCACGTACTTCCAGACGCCGCTTAACCGCATCAACGTGTTCAGCAGCGCCCGGTATGAAATCACGCCGGCGATCGAAGCCTATGCCTCGGGTCAGTTCACCCGCAACGAGGTTCGCCTGCAGCTCGCCTCCTCGGGCACGTTCAGCAACACCTATCAGCTGCCGCTGAACAACCCGTACCTGCCGGCCGGCATCCGCAACCAGCTGTGCGCCGCATTTGACACCAACACGTCGCTTGCCGGCATCCAGCCGATCGCGCCGGCTGCTTGCGCTGCGGCGGCTGCCGTTCAGGGCGGGCCTGGCACGCCGGGCTACGTCGAAATCCCGGTCGTCGCGCAGCGCCGCTTCACGGAATACGGGCCGCGCGGCAACGTGGTCGAATCGCGCCAGTTCCAGGTCCAGGCCGGGCTGCGCGGCACGATCGTCGACGGTATCAAGTTCGACATCTCGGGCCAGTACGGCGAAACGACGCAGAACCAGACCCGCGAGAACTGGGGCTCCTTCTCGAAGGTGCAGCAGGCGCTTCGGGCCTACACCAACGCCGCCGGCACACCGGTCTGCACGAACACGGCGAACGGCTGCGTACCGCTCAACCTGTTCGGGCCGAACGGCAGCATCACGCAGGACCAGCTGGCGTTCATCGATCTCGACGCGCTGATCAACCGCAAGGTGACGCTGGGTGTCGTGACGGGCAGCATCTCGGGTGACCTGTTCGGTGCCACCTCGCCGCTCGCCAACGCACCGATCGGCTTCGCCATCGGCGGCGAATACCGTCGCATCACCGCCGAGAGCCTTCCGGACAACCCCAGCCAGATCCAGGGCGAAGTCCTCGGCACCGGCGCACGCACCCCGCCGGATCGCGGCGCGTACAGCGTGAAGGAAGTGTTCGGCGAGCTCATTGTCCCGCTGATCGAGAACAAGCCCTTCTTCTATCGCCTGACGGCTGAAGGCGGCATCCGCTATTCCGACTATACCACGACGGGCAGCAGCACGACGTGGAAGGCGGGCGGTAACTACGAGCCGTTCGAAGGCTTCAAGTTCCGCGGCATGTATCAGAAGGCAGTTCGCTCGCCGAACATCTCGGAGCTGTTCCAGTCTCCGGTGCAGGCGCTCGGCAACCTGACGAGCGATCCGTGCCAGGGCGCAGGGCCGGTGAGCAACGCGGCGCTCGCCGCGCTGTGCGTCGCGACCGGGGCTCCTCCGGGCACGATCGGATCGATCCCGGCGCCGACGTCGGGCCAGATCAACAACACCACCTCGGGCAACCGCAACCTCGATGTCGAGCGCGCGCGCACCTACACGCTGGGTGGTGTGATCTCGCCGCGCGAGTTCCTGCCGGGCTTCGCGTTCACGCTGGATTATTTCAACATCCGCGTGACCAATGCGATCACGCAGCCGGCGCAGGGCGACATCCTGAACGGCTGCTATTCGGCAGCGCTGAACCCGACCTTCACCTTCAACTCGTTCTGCGCGCTGATCGGACGTAATCCGCTCACCGGCACGCTGAACGGCGCGGGTGAGACGCCGGGCGTCATCCTGTCGTCGTCGAATCTCGGCGTGATCGAGACGGCGGGCTTCGACATCGGCGTCAGCCAGCGCGTGCGGCTGAGCGACCTGGGCATCAATAGCGAGGACGGCGCCTTCACCTTCGGGATGAACGCGACCCGCCTGAACTATTACCACTTCCAGGCGACGCCGAACGCGATCAACCGCGACTGCACCGGTTATTACAGCCCGAGCGGCTGCACCAACCCGCGTGCCAAGTGGAAGTGGAACGGGCGTGCGACGTACAGCACCAACCTGTTCGACGTGTCGCTGCTGTGGACCCACATCAGCCCCGTCTCGCTGGAGCCGTACCTCCCGACGCGTCTGCCGGGTAACACCCCGCAGCCGGGCGGCCCGAACCCGGCGCTGACCGGCAGCTCGAGCTTCGTGCTGAACGGCATCCAGTACACCAACGTGCCGACGGCTGGCGTTCAGCCGGCATTCCGCCGCATCAAGGCCTATGATTACTTCGATCTGGCCCTGCGGATCATGCCGACCGAGCAGTTCGAGCTGAGCCTCACGATCGACAATCTGTTCGATCGCGACCCGCCGCTCGTCGGTTCGGGCGTGGGTGGTACGTCGTTCAACAGCGGCAACACCTTCCCGACGCTGTACGATCCGATCGGTCGGGCGTTCACCGTGGGTGCGCGCGTGAAGTTCTGATCCCTTTCGCAAGGATCTGAAAAGCCGGGGGGCGGCGGTCTTCGGACCGCCGCCCTTTGTCGTTCCGGGCGGGCGTGATGGCGCGTTGGCGGCACCAAGGCCAGCGTCGCTCGTTCCTTCAGCGAAGGAGTGGACGATGCCCGATCACAAGCCAGACCAGCCCGAGCCGAGCGGTTTCCGGGAAAGCGCGAACCGTAGTGAGGACGCCGGCATCGCGGAGGAGACCGCTGCCGGTCAGGATACAGCACCAGCGGTCGATGGGGATTTAAGGCGCAGCGAGGATGAGAGCGAAGCCCACCCCAGCTGAGCGCTGCCTCAGCGGAACAGGTGGCGCGACAGCGGCTCCCACGGGCCGCCGCGATACCACCAGGCGGCTAGACCGATGATCGAGACCGGGCGTGCGACGAATCCGCGTGAGAGCTCGGCCAGCAGCGCTTTCGCTTCGCCTGGCGCGACCTTGTTCTGCACCGTCACATGCGGGCGCCAGCCGGCCTGATCCTGCGGCGTCAGCAGGCCGGTGAAGGCGTCGGCGATTCGCGCGCGCGCTGCCTCCAGATCGGGGCTGTGGATGCGATAGGCGACGCCTCGCCCCAGCGAGTAAGGCGCCGCGAGCGTCGCACGCGGCGCACCGACACCGCGCGCTTCTTCCTTCAGCCGCCATGAGACTTCATCGGCTGCGCTCGGCGGCAAATGGTGGAACATGGTGAGGTGCGCGGCGAGTTGGTTGCGCTCCGGCGGGAAGTGCGCCCGGCGTAGCGCATCGAACCACGCCTGATCCGCCTTGCCGAACAGCGCCGTCACGATGATCGGCGCGGCCTCAGCAGGCGAGAGCACGGCGCCCGTCAAATCTCGATCTGGCTGCCGAGTTCGACCACACGGTTGGTGGGCAAGCGGAAGAACTCCATCGCGCTTTCCGCATTGCGCAGCATCCACGCGAACAGCTTCTCGCGCCAGATCGCCATGCCCGGCCGGTCGGAAGCAAGCAGCGTCTGGCGCGACAGGAAGAAGCTCGTCTCCATCATGCGGAAGTCGTCGCCGCATTCGTGGAACGACTTGAGCGCCGCGGGGATATCAGGCGACTCCATGAAGCCGTAGCGCAGGATCACGCGGTGGAACCCCTCGCCCAGATCCTCGTGCAGGAACCGGTCGACTTCCGGGAAGTACGGCATGTCCGTCACCTTCACCGTCAGCAGGATGACGCGATCGTGCAGCACGCGGTTGTGCTTCAGATTGTGGAGCAACGCGTGCGGCACGCCATCGGGCGTCGACGTCATGAACACCGCGGTGCCGCCAACGCGAGTCGCGCTGTTCGCGGCGGAGTTAATGAACACCTTGATCGGCATCGCCCCCTCCCGCATCCGCTGCAGCATCAGCTTGCGCCCGGTCGCCCAGGTGGTGAGCAGGACGAAGACGATGATCGCAACGAGCAGCGGGAACCAGCCGCCGTCGGGCACCTTCGTCAGGTTCGACGAGAAATACAGCCCGTCGATCAGCAGGAAAGTGGCGATGAACGGCACCACCGTCCACGTCGGCCAGTGCCACACGCGCCGGATCAGCACCGCGACCATGCAGGTCGAGATGAACATCGTGCCGGTGACCGCGATGCCATAGGCGGCGGCGAGGTTCGAAGATTCGCGAAAGCCCAGGATCAGCAGCAGCACCATCGTCAGCAGCGCCCAGTTCACCGACGGAATGTAAATCTGCCCGGCAGCAGAGGCGCTGGTGTGCGAGATGCGCAGCCGCGGCATCAGGCCCAGCTGGATCGCCTGCTGCACCACCGAATAGGCGCCGGTAATCACCGCCTGGCTGGCGATGACGGTGGCAAGCGTCGCGAGGATGACGAGCGGCAGGCGCCAGCTTTCCGGCGCCATCAGGAAGAACGGGTTCTGCGCCGCGGTGGGATCCGACAGCAGCAGCGCGCCCTGCCCGAGGTAATTGATCATCAGCGCCGGGAACACCATCCACAGCCAGGCGAGCGCGATCGGGCGGCGGCCGAAATGGCCCATGTCGGCATAGAGCGCTTCTGCGCCCGTCACCGCCAGCACGACCGAGCCCAGCGCCAGGAACGCCAGCATGCCGTCCGTCGCCGCGAAGCGCACGGCCCAGCGCGGATCGAGCGCGAGCAGGATCTGCGGCTCGGCAATGATATGGCTGAGGCCAAGTCCCGCGAGGGTGACGAAATAGACCCCCATGATAGGCCCGAACAGCCGCCCCACCCGTGCCGTGCCGACCGACTGGAGATAGAACAGGCCGACCAGGATGGTGACCGAGATGGGGATGACGAAGCTGTCGAACCGTTGCTCTACCGTCGCCAAACCCTCCACCGCCGATAGGACGGAGATGGCCGGCGTGATCATGCAATCGCCGAAGAACAAGGCGGTGGCGAGCACGCCGAGCACGATCAACCCCGGTTCCCAGCGCTTGCCGGCCCCGCTGCGCCGCTGGATCAGCGCGAGCAGCGCCAGGCTGCCGCCCTCGCCATTATTGTCGGCGCGCAGGATCACCATGACGTATTTGAACGTCACGATCAGCACCAGCGACCAGAAGATAAGGCTGACGACGCCGAAGATATGAAGCTGATCGACCGCCAGAGGATGGTGGCCGACGAAGACTTCCTTCATCGCGTACAAAGGGCTCGTACCGATGTCGCCATAGACGACGCCGATCGCCCCCAGCGCCAGTTTTGCCAAACCGTCGTTGTGGTGGTGGTGATCGTGCCCGGCGGGCACGGTTGCGCTGTCGGTGGTGGTCACCGGCTAGTCGCTGGACTCAGGGTCACGGGAAAAGAAACCGCCATCATCCTGTCGAAGCCTCGGCGCGCCTAGCACCGGGCAGAGCCCGCCGCAAAGGGAACGTTGCGAGAACATAGGTGTTGGATGTGCCGAAAGGAAGATGTCCATGGCCGATGCCGATCCAAAGACCCAACCCTTCTCCAATGCAGAGAAGGATCCTGACGACTGGACCACTGGCGACGAGCCGATGACGGGCGCGCAGGCAAGTTATTTGAAGACGTTGAGCGAAGAAGCAGGCGAGACGTTCGACGACTCGCTCACCAAGGCGGACGCGTCAAAGCGGATCGACGCGCTGCAGGAGAAAACCGGCCGGGGCAAATAGGCCCGGCCGCTTCGTCGATCAGGGCTGCGGCGCGGGGGAACCGGCGGCGCGGGCGCGCTCGATCTGCTCGCTCGCCGCGATATAGCGATCGAGCATAGCGAGTTGCCCCGCGATCGTGTCGCGATAGTCGGCGCCCGGCGCCGACAACGCGACGGCGCGGGCGATGAGCCGCCGTGCCGTCGCGAGGTCACCCGAGCGCAGATAGGAAAGGCCGGCGTAATAAGGCGGCGCGGGATGGTTCGGCGCCAGCTTAAGCGCGCGGCCGAACGCGAGCTTCGCTGCCGGCGACAGCTGGTCATTGTCGAGCAGCGCTAGGTTCGTGCCAAGCTGCGTCCATAGGATGTAGCTGCCCGGAATCGCCCTGACGCCGCCAAGCACCACGTTGGCGGCGGCGCGGCGGTTGCCGGTGCGCAGCATCGCATCGGACGCGACGAGATAGGCGGTGTCGGCGGTGAAGCGACCCATCAGGCGATCGCGCAACGCGATCGATTCGGGATCGATCTCCATAGTGTCGGCTTGCGGGCGCGCGGGCGACGCGGCCAAGGCCGGCCTGCCCTGCCAGGCGTAGCCCGCCGCGCCGAGGAACAGCGCCGCCCCAGCGAACGACCAGACGAACCGCGGCAGGCGCAGAAGAAGCAATGCACCGAAGGCCAAGGCGCCGACGATCGCGAGTGCGACGAAGCCGCTCACGGTTCCAGGCTCGTCGTCTCGTGCATCTTCCCGGCAAGCTGCGGCGGCATGTACTTCTCGTCATGCTTGGCGAGCAGGTTCGTGGCGACGAACAGGCCGTCGGGGCGGAAGCTGCCTTCGGCCACCACGCCCGAATTTTCGCGGAACAGGTCAGGCACGATGCCCGCGAAGGTCACCGGCGTCATCGCCTTGCCGTCCGTCACCCGGAACTGCACCGTCACGCCGTCCGCCGCGCGCGACACCGATCCCGCCGCGACCATGCCGCCGAGGCGAACGGCCCGGTCGGAAGACAGGACCTCGCGCGTCACGTCCGAGGGCGCATAGAAGAATGCTGCCTGGTCGCGCAGGCCGGAAAGTGCGAGCAGCGCCGCAATGGCGATCGCCACCACGGCTGCCCCCGCGAGCGCCAGTCGCTGATGCTTTGCCTTCATCGGTCCGATTTTTCCGCGCGGCGCATCGCGCGCCAGCTCAACAGGGCAACGATCGCCGTTCCCCCCAGGGATACCGCGTAGGCGGCAAGGACATAGGGCCAGGCGTTCATGCGGTTGCCCGCCGGCGCATCCGCGCTTCTGCCTTGGCAGTCGCGAGCATCGCGCGCATCCGCATCAGCACGATGGCGCCGAACAGCAGGCTGAAGCCCAGCGCCATGATCGGCAGTGGCCACAGAATCGAGGTGTCGATGCTGGACTTGGTGAGGCCGATGCTGGGCCCCTGGTGCAGCGTGTTCCACCACACCACCGAATAACGGATGATCGGCAGCAGCACCGTGCCCGCGATGCCGAACAGCGCCGGGATGCGGCCGTCTCCGCCGCGCTCGCGGTCCGCCATCGTCAGCGCGATATGGCCGAGATAGACGAAGAACAGCAGCAGCATCGACGTCAGCCGGCCGTCCCACTGCCAATACGTGCCCCAGGTGGGCCGGCCCCAGATCGCGCCGGAAACCAGGCAGATGGCAGCAAAGGTTGCGCCCGGCACGGCAATCGCGCGCGCGGCAACCTCTGCCAGTGGATGGCGCCAGACGAGATAGGCGATGCTGGCGATGGCGATGCCGCTCCACCCGCCCATGCCAAGCCAGGCGGCGGGCACATGGACGTACATGATGCGCACCGATTCGCCCTGCAGGTAATCCGGCGGCGTCTGCGTGAGCCCGGCCCAGCAGCCGATGGCGACCAGCACCGCGCCGGCCCAGAAGAGCAGCGGCGTGAGCGGGCGCGCAATCTTCAGGAAACGCGCAGGGTTGGCGAAGGCATGAAGGGCGGGCACGACGGATCACCCCTTATGGCGAAATTTGCCGGACGTCATCCGCTAGGTACCGGGGAAGCGACCGTCTGGTCGCTTCCGTCACGGCAAACACGGGTCCGGCGATGGTTCAGCCGCGGCCGATCAGCCGCTGCGCGATCCGATCGGCGACTTCGGAGATCGGGTCCCCGCTCGCCTGGCTCTCGTCCCACACCTCGATGAGGCGTTCCGGGATGCGGGCGATGCGCGCCATCACCTCGGCCTCGTCGCCGTGGCCGAGATATTCCAGCCCGACGTTGATGATGCCGCCGGCGTTGATGACGTAATCGGGCGCATAGAGGATGCCGCGTTCGTGCAGGCGGCGCCCGTCCTCACGCGTCGCAAGCTGGTTGTTCGCCCCGCCGGCGACAACCTTCACCTTCAGCGCATCGATCGACTTCTCGGTCAGCACCGCGCCAAGCGCGTTCGGGCTGACCAGATCGACGTCCGCAGCAAGGATCGTCTCGGTTGGCGCGGTCGTCGCGCCAAGTTCCGCGGCGAGCGCGTCGGCGCGCGCCTGGTTCACGTCAGCCAGCGTCAGGATCGCGCCGTCCGCGGCGAGCAGCTTCGCAAGTCCGCCGCCGACCGAGCCGACACCCTGGATCGCGACCCGCACGCCCTTCATGTCGGTCGCGCCAAGGCCGCGCTTCGCCGCCGCCTTCACGCCGAGATAGACACCGTGCGCGGTGTAAGGGCCGGGATCACCGCCCGCCGCGCCGCTGGCCACAGGCAGGCCGGAGACGTAGCGTGTTTCCTCCGCAATCACCTTCATCCGCGCTTCGGACATGCCGACATCTTCCGCCGTCACATAGCGGCCGACGAGCGACTCGACGGCACGGCCAAAGGCACGCAGCTGCGCTTCGGTGATCGTCGCACCCGGCGCGTCGGCCAGCACCACGCCCTTGCCGCCGCCAAGCTCCAGACCCGCCATGGCGTTCTTGAAGCTCATGCCGCGCGACAGGCGAAGTGCATCGGTGATGGCGCTCGTGTGATCGGCGTAATGCCAGAAACGCACGCCGCCCGCCGCCGGGCCAAGCGCGGTCGAATGAACCGCGATTACTGCCTGAAGACCGGATGCCGGATCGGTAAAAAGATGGACGCCTTCATGGTCGTCGAAATCGGGGAGGCCCCACGCGGTCATGTCATTCCCGGGGAAAAGAATGGGGCGATCGACGGGACTTGAACCCGCGACCCTCGGTACCACAAACCGATGCTCTAACCAACTGAGCTACGATCGCCGCAAGAGAGCGCGCCCCTACGGCTAGGGCGCGGAAGCGTCAAGCTTGCGGCGCGAGAATTCTGTGGTTGCCGCGCCGATCAACGGTGCGGCAATCAGAAACGCCCCTCGATCGCCAGTTCCATGCCGTTCGTCGTCTGGACGAAGCCCGCGCCCTGCAGCCGCGCAGTCGCGGCCGGGTCGCCGGGTTGCAGCGTGAGTTCAACGCGGTAGCGGCCGTCCGGCCACAGGCGGATCGTGCTCCCCTCGCCGCCCGCCGCGCTGGTCAGCGGCAGCAGCAAGGCGCCGCCGTCGCAGCGCGCCGTGCCGGTCAGCGCCGCCGGCACCGGCAGCCCGCCGATCTCACCCCCCAGCGTCGCTCGCACCCGGCCCTCCGCCCGCTCGCAGAAGTCGCCGCGGAACCGCACCGTCACTTCATCGAGGTTCAGCGTGGTGACCGGCAACGGGCGAAAGGCCGTGCCAACCGGCAGCGTCGCGCTGATCCCGTCCAGTTCGAACGTATGACGCGTGATGCCAATCGCGCCCGCGAGTTGCGGGGCGGGCGGCGGCGCGCTGCCGCGCAGATGCACGCGGGCACGGCCGAGCAGCAGCTGGAGCGGCGATACGCCGGCCGAAAGATCCCCAAGCACGATATCGCCGAACCGCGCCTCACGCAGGCTGCCGGCCCAGATGCTGCCCCGCACCTCGCGCGCGGTCATCCCCTGTTCCGCCAGCCCCAGCCAGCCGAGCGCGAGCCTGAGCGGCAGGAAGGCGATCATCGCCGCGACGAAGAAGGCGAGGAACAGTGCGCCGGGGCCGGTCGCCAGCCGGATCCGCCTCATGCCGCGCGTCCCTTCAGCGTCAGCGTCGCTGCCACCGTGCCGTCACCATTGCCGGTGATGCTCGACGAATCGACCAATATGCCATCGGCCTCCAGCCCGGCGATCCAGGCGAGCAGCGCTCCGGGCTTGGCCGTCGCGATCGTGATGCGCACCCGTGCGCCATCGGGATCGAGGCTGGCGAGCGCAAAGCCGGCCTCGTCGGCGCGCATCCGCACCGCATCGGCGATCGGCCCTTCCAGCGGGCGAACGCGCCCGCGCTGCAGCGCCTTCACCGCCGCCACCTGCCGCTGCACCTCGCCCAGCCGGATGGTGGCCGCGATCTGGCGCTCGCGCGTCGATTCGAGGCCATCGCGCACCGGGCGGATGATCCCGGCCCAGACGATCGTCACCGCCAGCAGCGCCAGCATCACCAGGATCAGCCGCTTCTCGCGTAGCGACCGACCATTGTACCACGTGATCAGCCCGGTCATGGCACACTCACCGTCACATCGCCGCGCAGCCGCTCGCCATTCGCCTCGAAGGTGCTGGCCGTCACGCGAAAGCCCATGTTGCGAAGTCGGGCCACCAGCTGGTTCGCCTGCGCCTCGCCCTGTGCGGCGATGGTGACGCGGCACTCGCCGGTCGGCTCGAAGGCCAACGCAACGATCTCCGTCCCGGCGATACCACGCACCGCATCCGCCACCGCAGCCGTGGTCGCCGTAAACCCGGCACCTGGGCCACGCAGGTCGGAGAGCCGCTCGGCGAGCAGCCGGTCCGCATCCCCCTGGTCGGCACCCCGCGGCAGGCCGCTGCGCGCCAGCACCTCAGCCTTCGCCTCGGCGGCATCGGCAGCGATCGAATACTTGGCGATCCGCGCAAGGTCGATAACCAGCGTCACCAGCAGGATCAGCGCGCCAAGCGCGGCCAGCCGGCGCACCAATCGCCAGTCGATCGCCCGCCGCTTGCGCCGCGCGAACGGCCCCTGGCGCAGATCGAGCACGGGCCGGGCGGCCGCAGCTGCCACCGCCGCGTCGAGCGCATCGCGCGTCAGCGTCTCGGGTGGATCACCGGTGATGAGCTCGGTCAGCCGCGCCTCGTCGGCAAAGCCGCTCGCGGTGCCGCGCACCACCGACTGGCCGCCGATATTCGCCCGCACGAAGCCGCTCTCCGGCCGCGGCAGCAGCAACGGCGCAGGCAGGATCGCAACGGGATCGATCCCGAGGGCGGCGAAGGATGCCAACCAGCCGCGCATCCGCGCACCGGCGACGACGCCGATCGGCCGTTCCTCCTGCCCCTCGTCACCGACCGCGACATGCAGATCGTCAAGCGGCCCGGCCACCGCGTCCATCACGAGGATGCGCGCCGCCGCACTCGCCTGCGCGGGGGAGCGGGCCGGCAGCACCGCCCAGTGAAGCGTCACCGCATCCGCCGGCGCGACACCGATCACCGCCCCAAGATCGCCATCCGGCAGCCCCTCGCCGCCGCTCACGATGCTGTCCTCGCCAGTGCGCAGCCAATGCCACGGATCGTCGACATGGGCGGGAAGGAAGATCATCGTCGTCATGTCGCCTCCCCCCATTGCCGCGAGACGAGCCGCGCGGGAAGCGTGGTCGCGTCGATCAGCGCCCGCTCCGAAAGATCGCTGCCTGCGACGCTCACATCAACGGTGAGATCGAACCAGCTGGTCTTCACGCCCGTCTGCTGCTCGGCCGCCGGATCAGCGGTGATGCCGGACGCGGCATAGATCTTCCAGAAATCCTGCGTATCGGCAAAGCCGCCCGGCGGCCGGCGCAGCAGCCCCGCGGCGGCGCCCGCCACGCCCAGCGTATCGGGCAGCAGCATCGCGATCAGCGGCGCCTGTTCGGGCATCAGCGTGTTGACGTTGATCGTCGCGCGGGTGGTGCGTGGCAAAGTGCACAGCCATGGCCGCAGCCGCTGATAGGCCTCGTCCGTTACGCCAGCGACCGCGCGCAGCTCGCTCGGGTCCGCCATCAGCGTGCCGGCGGTGCGATACGGCGTCGCGAGGCCAGTATAGGCACTGTCTTCCGCGCCGCCGGCCAGAGGCTGATCATCGCTGTCGATCCAGTCCGCCGCCGCGGCCGCGATCGCGTCGCCGCCCGGCACGTTCAGCAACCTCGCAAGCCGTGCGAACTGGGTGATCGTCGTCGGATCCGCCACATACGTGCCATCAAGATCGCTCACCAGGCTATTGAGATTGAAGCAGTTCCCTCCGTCCTTGACGCGCGCGACGGCACGTCCGTTCGGAAGGGGGATAGTGTAGGGCCGGTTGCTCCAGCCGCCATCCAGCGTCACCCGATCCGGGTTCTGCCGCAGCAGATCGGAGACGCGGCTGGTCGCCAGCGCCTCCGCTGCGAAGGCAAGTCCGCGC
The DNA here is from genome assembly GCF_045371305.1 of Sphingomonas sp. 179-A 2A2 NHS. Classification (NCBI taxonomy): domain Bacteria; kingdom Pseudomonadati; phylum Pseudomonadota; class Alphaproteobacteria; order Sphingomonadales; family Sphingomonadaceae; genus Sphingomonas; species Sphingomonas sp. 179-A 2A2 NHS. The sequence continues at coordinate 429,136 of NZ_JBIQDE010000003.1, forward strand.
GCCTGATCGAGCGCGACGGCATTGGCCGTCAGCCTGGTCGACAGGCGAAGCCGCTCGAGAGCGGTAGCCGCCATCACCGCGATCACGGCGACGAGCAGCAGCACGGTAAGCAGCGCCGCGCCCCGCTCCCCCGGCCTGCCTGGGGGGGGCTCACGACGCATCGGTCGGCACCTTCGGCACGGGGGGCGCCCCGCTCCCGACGAGGAACAACTGGCGGAACACGGCACCGTCGGCGCGCTGCACCACCAGTTCCAGCGCCTGCGGCAGCGGCGCGGTGGCGCCATCCCAGCGATCGCTCCAGCCACCTGAAATGCGATAGCGCAACGAGGCGCGCTGCACGCCCGCCAGCACCGGCACCGGCGTCAATGCGGCGGCGCCGTCCACCATCGGCCAGGCGATCCGCTCCAGCGCGTCACCGTTCACGCGATAGCTCACCTTCTGCAGCGCGGATCGCGGCTGTCCGTCGATATTGGTCCAGCCGTTGCGCACGAAGGTGACGCTGGCCGCATCGCCGACAAAGGCCGGCAGCAACGTACCACGCTCGTCACGGGCGGGGCGGTTCACCGCCTGCGCCAAATCCGATGCGAGCAGCGACGACTGCCGCGCGAGCGCGCCGATATCGTCCAGCCGTGCGGTCGTCGCGCCCTGTGCACGCACGCTGACGGCCAGCAGCGCAACGCCCGCCGAGGCGATCAGCCCGAAGATCATCAGCGCGACCATCACCTCGACCAAGGTGAAGCCGTTGCGGACCGGCGAGGCCCGCGCGCGCCGCCGCGTCACGAGACGGTCACTTCGGGCTGCTCCTGGCGAATCATCGTCAGCCGGCCGAGCGCGCGGCCCCCGGCGTCGCTCACCGCGACATCGATCCGCAGCACGCGCGAGTCGCCGGTGGGGCGGACGTCGCGGGTCCAGCGCCATGCGCGGCCCCCGTTCTGCTCGACGCCGGTGGCTCGCCCCAGCGCCGGCGCGCGCGCCGCCGTCACCGCATCGATCGCGACGTTGCGCGCGACCATCTGCGCCATGACGGTATCTCCGAGGATCGCAGTCGAGCGCACCGTCGCCCCCTGCAGCCGGATCAATGCCAACGCGGCGAGGCTGAACACCGCCAGCGCCACCATCACCTCGACCAGGGTGAAGCCCCGATCGCTGATGTTGCCCCGATCTGCCCCCCCGCGCCGCATCTCAGCTGTCGACCTTCGCGCGCCCGTCCGCGCCGATCGAGACGGTCACGCGGGTGCGGTCACGACGCAAAAGGACGCTTAGCGGTCGATCGGTCATGCCCATCGGATCGAACGTCACGCGGGTGCGCTCCCGGATCACGGCCTGCGTGCCCTCACCCCAATTGGCGACGCGCAGCGGCTTGTCCGCCAGCGCCACCCAGCGCCCGTCACGGCGCTCGTCGAAGCCATAGCCGGTCGGCGTCACCCAGACGCTGACCGGGCGGCCGGTAATAACCGCCGAATCCTGCGCCGCCCGAACGCGGGCGGCAAAGCGCGCGCCCTCGTCAACCAGGCGCCCGCGCGGATCCGGCATCGCCAGCACGGCGGCCGCGGAGGCAAGGCCGATCACGGTCAGTACGACCATCAGCTCGACGAGCGTGAAGCCGCGTTCGGCCGCAGGGCGGCTATTGCCAGGAGCCGATATCGGCATTGATCCCCTCGCCGCCTTCCTGCCCGTCGGCGCCGTTGGTCCAGACGTCCGCCGCGCCGTGCTTTCCGGGCGACGCATAAAGATACGGCCGGCCCCAAGGATCGTCCGGCAAGCGCTTGATATAACCGCCCGGTTGATAGGCGGCCGGGTTGGCAAGGCCGGCGGGCGGGCTTGTCAGTGCGGCAAGGCCCTGCGCGGTCGTCGGGTAATTGTTCTGCTGCAGCCGGTACATCTCCAGCGCCTGCTCGATCGTCGCGATATCCGCCTTCGCCTTCTGCACCCGCGCCGTGTCCCCCGACGGGATGACGTTGAGCGCGACGATCGTCGCCAGAAGGCCGATGATGACGATCACGACCATCAGCTCCACCAGGGTGAAACCGTTCTTCTTCCGACGCTTGTGGGCTTCTTTTCGCATCATCTCTCTCATTGGCCGGCAAGGGTGTTGAGTTGCAGGATCGGGAGCAGGATCGATAGCACGATCGTCGCCACCACGCCGCCCATGACGACAATGATCGCGGGTTCGAGCAGCGACATGGCGGTGGCGGTGAAGCGATCGAACTCGCGCTCCAGATAGTCGGCGGCGCGCTCCAGCATCTCGTCCAGCCGCCCCGCCGCCTCGCCGGAGGCAGCAAGATAGATCAGCAGCGGCGGGAAGACGGCGGCACGGCGCATCGCCGCCGAGAGGCTGCCGCCGGCGCGGATCGAATCGGTGATTTCGTCGGATGCGGCGCGAAGCCGCCGGTTGTGGATCGTCCCCGCCGTGAGCGACAAACCCTCCAGCAGCGGCAGGCGGCTTGCCACCATCGTGCCGAGCGTACGCGCCATCCGCGCGGCGTGAAGATCACGCAGCAACCGCCCCAACAGCGGCACGCGCAGCAGCCACGTGTCGAACGCGAGCCGGATCGGCGGCTGGCGCAGCGCGACGACTAACAGCCCGACCATCGCCGCAGCCGCCAGAAGCATCAGCCACCACCAGCCGACCAGCACGTCCGAAAGCCCAATCACCAGCCGGGTGAGCAGCGGAAGCTCCTGTCCCATCGTGTCGAACTGCTCCACGACCTGCGGCACGACGAACATCATCAGCGCCGTGACGACACCCATCGCAACGACGGCAAGAATGATCGGATAAGCCAGCGCCGTCAGGAGCTTGCCACGGATCTCTGCCTGACGCTCGAGGAGCGCGGAGAGCCGCTCGAGGATCGTCGGCAGGGTGCCGGAGCTTTCGCCGGCGGCCACCATCGCGCGGTATAGTGGCGGGAAGCTCTTGGGCTCACGCGCCATGGCATCCGCGAGCCGCCGCCCCTCGACGACGCCGGCGTGAACCGCCTGCACGATCTCGCGCACCTTTTCCTGCTCGGTCTGGCGCGTGATCGTTCGGAGCGACTCTTCGAGCGGGGAAACGAGCGACAGGGTCGCGAGCTGGCGCGTGAACAACGTCAGCTGCTTGGCCGACATCTTGGGGCGGCCCAGCTGCAGCCCGAACAGCGGGCGCCCACGTGCGGCGGGGGCGCTGCCCGGTTCAATCCGAACGACGTATAGCCGTCGCCGGTCGAGCATCGCGCGCGCCGTCTCGGCGTCGACCGCCGCGACATGCCCGCGCGTTTCCTGTCCGCGCGTGTCGATCGCGAGATAATCGAAGTCAGGCACCGGGCTGACCCGAACGCACGCCGCAGCCGGAAGCGTTGCGATCAGCCATCGCTGTCACGGCGCGACACGCGCACCGCTTCCTCCGGCGTCGTCACGCCCTGTTCCACCATGCGCCTGGCCGCCGCCGCGAGCGTTTCGCCGCGCGTGAAGGCGTGCGCAGCGATCGCCGTCTCGTCCGCGCCGTCGTTGATCAGCCGCCGCACCGTCTCGTCGATGCGGATCGCCTCGAACACGCCGACGCGGCCTTTGAAGCCGGTGCCGTTGCATTCCGCGCAGCCCACCGGTTCGTACACCGTGACCTCGCGCGCGATGCCCAACAGCGACGCCACCGTGTCCCCAGCCGGAACCGCGCGACGGCATTCCGGGCACAGCCGCCGCACCAGCCGCTGCGCGATCACCGCGCGCAAGGTGGAGGCGAGCAGGAACGGCTCCACGCCCATGTCGCGCATGCGGGTAATCGCGCCCACGGCGTCATTGGTATGGACGGTGGACAGCACCAGATGCCCGGTCAGCGAGGCCTGCACTGCGATCTCCGCCGTCTCGCGATCGCGGATTTCGCCCACCATCACCACGTCCGGATCCTGGCGCAGGATCGCGCGGAGGCCGGCGGCAAAGGTGAGTCCCACCTTCGCGTTGACCTGCATCTGACCGACGCCGTCGACGGCATATTCGACCGGGTCCTCGACGGTCAGGATGTTGCGGCTGCCATCGTTCAGCATGCGCAGCGCGGCGTAGAGCGTCGTGGTCTTGCCGCTGCCGGTCGGGCCGGTGACGAGGACGATGCCGTTCGGCTCATGGATCGCCGCGTCGAGCATGCCGTGCATCCGCGGATCCATGCCCAGCGCGTTCAGGTCGATCCCCGCCTTGTCCTTGTCGAGGATACGCAGCACCACGCGCTCGCCCGCGCGGTTCGGCAGCGTGGAGACGCGCACGTCGAGCAGCTTGCCGCCCAGCGTCAGCCCCATGCGCCCGTCCTGCGGCACGCGCCGCTCGGCGATGTCGAGCCGCGCCATCACCTTGATCCGGCTGACGACGACGGGCGCGACATGCGGCGGCATGCGCAGTGTCTCGCGAAGCACACCGTCGATCCGCATCCGCACGACGAGGCCGCTCTCATACGGCTCGATATGGATGTCGGACACGTCGTGGCGGGCCGCGTCGGCGATCACGCCGTTGATCAGGCGGATAGCGGGTGCATCGTCCGCCGTATCGAGCAGGTCCTCGGCGGTCGGGATGCCGTCGGCGAGCAGGTCGAGCTCGTCGCCCATGCCAACCGCGGCGAGCGCGGTCGCCTGCCCGTCCATCGCGTAATTGTCACCCAGCAGCCGGTCGAAGGCAGCGGGCTCCAGCACCGTCACATCGAACGGGCGGCCAAGCACGCGGCGCACCTCGATCAGTGCGCGCGGGTCTGCCCCTTCACGCAGCGCAACGCCCTCGCCTGACAGCGTCACGCCGAACTTGCGCGCGAAGGCATAGGGAAGCGCGACGGGCGCAAGCGCCTCCGCCTCCAGCTCCGCGCCCAGCCGCAACACCGGCTCCGGCAGCGGCTGCGCCCCCGCGATCGGCAGCGGCAACGGATCGCTCACGCCCCGCCCCGGCCTGCGCGCACGATCAAGCACCAAGGCGCGCGCGCGATCAATTGCCGCGCCGCTTGATCGTGACGGTGGAATTGCGTTGCACAGGCACGTTCACGCGCGGGTCCTCGATATTCCCCGGCACCGGCGCGCTGGGGATCGGCGGGGCGGCGCCCATGTAATCGCGCACCAGCTGGTCGATCGAGGGCTCGCGGCCGGGATCCTGCACCCCCTGCTCCAGCCTGAGATATCCGTAACGTTGCTCGGTCACGCGGCGCGTGTCCTGCGGCGTGCGCAGGATCGTCGGGCGGATGAACACCATGAGGTTCGTCTTCGTCCGCTGCCGGCCCTTGGAGCGGAAGAGATTGCCCAGCACCGGAATGTCCCCGAGGAACGGCAGCTTCTCCAGCGTGCGGCGCTCGTCGTCGCTCAGCAGGCCGCCGATGATCGCGATCTGCCCGTCGTCCACGGTCAGCGTCGTCTCCACCTCGCGCTTGTTGAGGATGAGATCCGAATTGTCGTCGCTGACGGGCCCGGCGATCGAGCTCACCTGCTGGTGGAGGAACAGCTTGATCGAGCCGGAGGAATTCACCTGCGGCCGCACTTCCAGCTGGATGCCGACATTCTCGCGCTGCACGGTGCGAAAGGCATTGTCGAAATTCTGGCTCAATGCCTGGCCCGTGGTGATCGGGATTTCCTGGCCAACAAGAATGCGCGCTTCCTGGTTGTCGAGCGTGATGAGGCTGGGTGCCTGCAGCAGGTTCGACGTCGTGTCGCTCTTCACCGCGTTGATGATCGCGCCGAAGATCGTGTCCCCGCCGATATTGCCGCCGAACCCGCCGAAGCCACCCCCAGCGCCCAGGATCGAGCTGACCGCCTGCTGCGCCAGCGCATCGCTGATCGAATTGTCGGTGGTCGTCGTCGTGGTGGTGCCATTCACCGTGGTGGTCGTCGTCGCCAGGCTCCGAGCCCCGATCGCCCCGGCGATCGAAAGCAGGTTCGGCGCCGAATTGGAAAAGCTAGTCGCGCCGAACGCGCCGCCGGAAAGGCTGCCGAGCAGGAACTGGAAGCCGAGCCGGCTCGCCGTCTGGTCGGAAACTTCGGCGACGATCGCCTCGACCAGCACTTGCTCGCGCCGCGTATCGAGCTGGCGCACGACCTCGGCCAGCTGCCGCTGGATATCGGCCGGGGCGGCGATGACGATCGCATTGGCGCCGACGAAGCGGGTGACCACGGCGGGCGCCCTGCCCCCCTGCGCCTGCACCGCCGCCTGGCCGCTCGCGCCGCCGCCCGGGGCCGCCTGGCTCTGCTGCTGGCTGGCGCCGCCGCCGCCGATGCTAGGCTGGCCGGTGCCGCTGCCGCCATTGGCACTGGTGCCGAAGTTCGACTGGCTCAGCGTCGTTTGCGGCACGGAATCAGGGGTTTGGCCGACGAGTTGCTGAAGCACTGGCAGGAGCTGCGCGGCATCGGCGTTCTCCAGGAACACGACGCGGATTTCGGTGCCGCTCTTCGCCTTCTGATCGAGATCGAGCGCAACCTGCGCCAGCCGCGCGACCGTCGACGGATCGCCGCGCAGCGCGATCGAATTGGCGCCTTCCACTGCCACCACGCTGGTCGTCTGCGTCGATCCCTGCGCCGGCGTGCCCACCAGCCCTTGCAGCGCCGTGGCGATATCGCGCGCGCCGGCGTTCTTCAAAGCAATCACGCGCGTCGAATTATTGTCGGTATCGATCCGGCGCAGCACTTCGCGCACGCGGCGGACGTTGTCGGCAAAATCCGCGATGACGATCGAGTTGCCGCCGCGATTGGCGCTGACCGAGCCTTGCGGCGACACGAGCGGCCGCACCGTATCGACCGCCGATTGCGCATCGACCGCTGACAGGCGGACGATTTCCGTCACGAACTGGTTGCGCGCGGCGCCGGCGCTGCCGACCCGCCCGGGCTGGGCGGCGGCATTCTCGATCGGCTGGACGCGCAGCGCACCGGTCGCGGTGGGCACCGTGACCAGCCCGTTGGCGCGCAACGTGGAGAGGAACACCTCGAAATATTCCGAGCGGCTGAGCGGCCGGTCGGTCACCACCGTCACCTTGCCCTGCACCCGGCTGTCGATGATGAAGGTGCGTCCCGTCACCTTGGCGGCATCGGCGATGAAGGCGCGGATATCCGCGTCCCGCACGTTCAGCGTCGTCTGCGCCGCGGCCTGCGTCGCCAGGACGAGCGCCAGTGCCGGCGCTAACAGCAATCGCTTCATCGGCCGGCCACCTGCACGCTCAGCGGCAGGCTCTGCCCGCCCCGGTTCACCGTCATCGTCAAGGTGCCACCCCCGCTAAATTGCGCGGCGAGCCGCTCCACGTCGGACGGCCCCTGCACCGGCCGCCCCCCGATTTCGATGATGATGTCGCCTTCGCGCAAGCCTGCGGCGCGGAACGCCGCGCCCGTGCCCTGCGGCCGAACGACAAGGCCGTTGATCCGGCCTCCTTCGACGCGTGGAACGAAGCCGATATCGTCCTGGAACTGCTGCACGGTGATGCCGCCCGCCCCGGCCTGCACCGGCTCGGACGCGAACGATCCGCCGTCCGACACCGGCAGCGCAGCCCCGGCGCCCGCCGCCCCGGCCGATTGATCGAGGAACAAATCCTCGCGCACCCCGCCGCGCTCGATCGTCACATGATCGAACGCGACTTCCCTCAGCACCACGCCCGGAATGATCTCTTCTCCCACCGCGATGCTCTTCTGCACCCCGTCAGGCCCGGCGAGGATCGCCGAGCCGCGGCCCATTGCCTCGTCGATGCGCGTGCCGAACAGCTTGAGCTGGAGCGAGGTGACCACCGCCGGGCCGCCCTGCGTGCCCCCGATGCGATAGAACGGATCGAACCCACGCAGCACCTCGCCCGGCGCGGCCGGCAGAGTCACCCCGGCAGGCCGCCAGTCCCCCAGCGGCGACACCGGGGTCAGCACCGTCCACACCAGCCGCGCGCATTGCACGGCAAGCACGCCAAGCAGAACCAGCTCGGCCAGCGAATAGACGTTGACGGCGGGCATCCGCCGCAGAAGCGCCCGCGCACGAGCGTCGAAACTCAATCGCATGGACCTGCCAATTCCCGCCCCTGCCGCCGCTATGTCGGTGATGTTACAGCGGCATTGCAAGGAAGTGTAATATTTCCGAGGCTGGTGAGCCATCATTCGCCTTGGCAGAATGGCCACCATGGACACATCGCTCATTGACCCCGCCCTGTCCGGCCTGGACGAGGCCGCGGTGATCGCCCAGCTGGCCGCGCACCCCGGCATCCAGCGGGTGCCGAGCCCCAAGGTCAGCCTGTTCATGAAGCGCGGCTTCCTCGATGCCGAGACCTGCGCTGCGCTGGTCGCGCTGATCGACGCGAACCGCCGTCCCTCCACGATCGCAGACGCCAATGGCGATGCCGCCTTCCGTACCAGCGAGACCTGCGATCTCGACGCCGCCGACCCGGTCGTGCAGCAGGTGGAGGCGGCGATTGGCGCCGCGACGGGGCTCCACCCGATGTTCGGCGAGCCGCCGCAGGGCCAGCGCTATGCGCCCGGGCAGGAGTTCAAGGCGCATACCGACTATTTCGAGCCCAACGGGGTCGACTTCCACCGCTTCTGCGCCGTGGCCGGCAACCGCACCTGGACGGTGATGATCTACCTCAACGAGCCGGAGGCCGGCGGCGCCACCCGCTTCAAGACGATCGAAAAGACGATCCAGCCCCAAACCGGCAAGCTGGTGGCGTGGAACAACCGACGCGCCGATGGTTCGCCCAACCCCGCCACCATCCATCACGGGATGAAGGTGCGCGCCGGCACCAAGTACATCATCACCAAATGGTTTCGCGAGAAGCCGTGGGGCTGAGACGCGCCGAGCCCGGCGGCACCCGCTCGGGCTGCCGCTGGGCCGGGGATGGAAGCACCTCCTAGAAGGTGATGCTGGCGCCCAGCGTCAGCAACCGGCCCTGGTTGTAGCGGTTGATGAACACCCGTTGCCCGTCCGCGAAGGTCTGGAACTCCTGGTACTTCGTGCCCGTCAGGTTGCGCGCCTCGCCCTTCAGCTCCACCCGCTGGCCAAGGAAGTCGACCGTCTGGCGCGCCACGAAATCCAGCCGGATTCCCGGCTTCTCGATGATGTCCGGCTGGAAGCCGACGCCCGTCAGCAGCGAGGGCCCACGGTTCGTCACGCGGTTGCTGGCATAGTTGAACAGGAACGTCGCCTGCATCTCGTTCTCCTTGTCCTCGTAGCCGAGCTGGAGATTGACGAGATGGTCGGACTGGCCGGTCAGCGGCGCGCCGTCACGGAACTGGAGGTTCGCCGGCGCGAACCCGTCGCCGCACCCGCCCAGCGTCACGCCCAGCACGCTCGGCACGCACTGGCTGTTCGCGGTAATCTTGGACTGGGTGTAGGTATAGTTTGCGATCACCACCAGGCGCTTGCCGGCCCAGTCGCCGTTGATGAAATCGAGCGGCACGTATTTCTGCATCTCGATCTCGCCGCCCCACAAGGTGGCCTTGGGCAGATAGGTAAAGCCGGTCTGCAGCCGCGCGTCGGGCGTCGGGTAGAAGCCCACCTGCTCGATCGGCCGGTTGATCTCCTTGTAGAAGCCCGCCGCCGTCAGCCGCTGGTCACGGTCGAAGAACCATTCGTAGCGCGCCTCGAGGTTGTAGAGCGTCGAATCGCGCAGCAGCGGGTTGCCGAAGAACAGGCGGTCGGATTCGAAATCGCGGAACGCCTGGGGGGCAAGCTCGCGGAATTGCGGCCGCGCGATCGTCTTCGCCGCCGCAACGCGCAGCTGCATGTCGGGTGCGAAGTTCCACGTCAGCGTCGCGGCGGGCAACCAGTAATCGTTGTTGAGCCGCGTCGAGGTCGCGCCGATCGGCGTCACTTGCTGCTTCGCCGTTTCGTAGCGCACACCCACGATCGCGCGCACGCCGTCGATCGCCTCGGCCTCGGCCTGGACATAGCCGGCGTGGATCTTGAGGCTCGCGTCATAGGCGTAGGAGCCGTTCAGGCCGGAGTCGAAGCGCAGCTGCACCGCATTCTCAGCCTGGCTGCCGCTCGTCGCCACCGGGCAGCCGTTCAGCACGTCCGGCGACAGCAGATAGTCGGGCCGGAACAGGTTGCACGGGAACGGGATCGCCCCACCCGTGGTCGTCTGGTACGTGAACGGCAGGCGCAGCGACGTGCGCTCGTTCTGCGAATAATAATAGCCCGCCGACAGCGTGAACGGCCGCTCGGTCGACAGCTTGTACGTCAGGTCCGCCTGGCCCGAGTAGAGATCCTCGTTGAGCTCGCTGAACACCACGGTGGCGAAGCGGTCGAAGGCGTTGGTCGCCTGCCACACGCCGGGGCACATGATCGCGCCCACGCCCGGCACGCTGCCCGGCTGGCTCGGCCGCACGTCGAGGCTGGTGTTGCAGTTATAGATGAACTGCCGCTCGTACGGCGAATTGCGTTTCGAATTGGCATAGGCGCCGCGCACGTCGATCGAGAAATCGTCGATCGGCTTGAACTCGCCCACCAGCTGCGTCTCGATCAGCTGCCGTTCGAACCAGTTGGTGTTCTGCTGGAAGATCGGGTTGCCCGACGAATTGTTGAACACCGTCGCGGCGGATGCTCGGCCCTGCTTCAGCGTGTCGTGGATATAGACGTTGGTCCAGCGGATGCGGTTCTCGTCGAATTCGTAACCGAAGCCGAGCAGGCCGTTCACCACCGCGCGATTGTCCGTGATCACGGTATCGAAGTCGTTGCGCAGCGCGCCCGTCGCGGTGACGGTGTCCTGCTGCGTCGTGTCACGCGTGCGCCACGTGTTCGAGACGCTGCCAGTGGCGATCATGCCGATCCGCCCCGCGCCGAGGTCACCGACGAGGCCGAGGTTGAGGTCCCCCGACCAGTTCGCCGGAATGTCGAAATTCTGCTGCAGCAAGGTGGTGCGCGCATTGGAGAGCTGCGCCACCTGCGCGGTCGGGATCACGCCATTGCCGAACGGCGCGTTGCGGATGAACGCGGGCACCTTGCGGGTGCCGGAGTCATAGCCGAGCCAGTCCGACTTGGATCCGTAATAGGTGTAGCCGAGCTTTCCGGTCGTCACCGTGTCGATCCCGCCCGACGCACCGATGGTGACGTAATTCTCGTCCGGGATCGCCTTGGTGGTGAGGTTGATCACGCCCCCGCCGAACTCGCCGGGATAGTTCACCGAATAGGTCTTCTGCACCAGCGCGGAGCCGACGATGCTGGTCGGGAAGATGTCGAGCGGCACCGTGCGGCGCAGCGGCTCGGGGCTCGGCAGCGGCGAGCCGTTGAGCAGCGCCGAGGAATAGCGATCGCCAAGCCCGCGCACGAAGACATAGCCGTTGCCGACCACCGACAGCCCGGTGACGCGCGTCAGCGCCCCGGCGATGTCGCCCTCGCCGGTCCGCGCGATATCCGCCGTGGACAGCACGCTGATGACCTGCGCGGTCGAGCGGATAGAATTGGGGATGTTGCGCCCCACCACCACGATGTCGTCACCCGAGGTGGCATCGACGCCCGGCGCCGAGACCTCGGCCGCCTGCTGCTCCGTTCCCGCGGCCACCTCGGGCGCGCTGGTGGCAGTGGTGCTGGTCGGTTCGGGACCGGCGGGCGCGCTGGTCGACGGGGCGCCGGTGGACGGGGCGACCTGCGCCAGCGCGGCGGGGGCCACCAGGATGGTGGTCAGCAGAAGCAGGGATGAATAGGCGATGCGCTGGCGCATGATCGGGCCTTCCGGTCGATATTGGTGAACGGGCCCGCGGTGCCGCCATGCTGGCGATCACCGGGGCCCGCGGTCGTCACAAGGGGAGTGACTGGCTCAGCGGCCCTGGCACTGGAAGTAGACCGAGTTGAACGTCGGGGCGCCGGCATCCTGCAGCGCCGCATTCGCCGGGCGGATCGTCGTGCGGCTGTCGCCCGAACCCTCGCCGGCGATGATGTTGACGCAGCCCTGGCCCGACGCCGTCTTCACCACGCCGTTGACGAAGGCGAAGTCCGCGCCGCCACGCAGGCGGATCGCCGCCGGCGCCGAGGACGGGCTCTGGATGAAGGTGAAATTGGCATAGCGGCCGAAGGTGCGCGGCAGCAGGTCCTCGGCGTTGTTCGAGTCGATCTCGGTCGCGAACGAGTCCGCCGTCGAGCCCGACGCCTTCTGCGCCGCGATGATGAACTGCATGAAGCCGCGCCAGCCGTTGTCGACATCGAAGCCGTCGTCGTCCGCGCCGGTGACGACGAAATACTTGAGGTTCGTCGTGCCGCCGAAGATCTCGATCCCGTCATCGGCCGAATTGTGGCTCTGCACGTGATCGATCGTCGTGCCGCTGCCGGTACCGCCCAGCGTCAGGCCCTGAAGCTCGTTGCCCTCGCTGATCGCGATGCCGGTGTAGCGGATCTGGACGTACTGCAGCGTGCCCGAATTGCTCTCCTTGTTCGGCCCGCCATAGAAGCGGCCCGTCACGCCCTCGATCGGGTTCTGGCACGTCGTGCTGGAGCCGTCGGCATTGTTCGGGCCGGTGCCCGACGCGCACACCGCGGTCGGCGCCTGGCCGAGCAGGATCAGCCCGCCCCACTGGCCCTGCGTCGCATCCGACACGCCATTGCTGCTGAGGTTCTGCTGCGAGGTGAAGATGATCGGCGCTTCCGCCGTGCCCACTGCGTTGATGCGGCTGCCACGGTTGACGATGATGAGGTCGTTCGACGCTTCCGACGAATCCGCCGCCAGCACCACGCCCGGCGCGATCGTCAGCACGACGCCCGAGGAGGCACCGGTCGTGCCGACATCCACGCCCACTTCGGTCTGACCGCGGAAGCGGTAGAACACGCCCGGGATCTTCGGCAGCGACAGGCTGGACGAGATGACCGTCGGCAGCCGGCACGCACGGAACGTCGCGACGATCCCGTCATCGACCGTGCCCGCCGGGCACGCCGCGGTCGCACCGCCGCTGCCGATGCTGGGCACTGCCGTGCAGGCGACCGACGCACCGCCGAAGTTCGCCGCAGTCGAATTGCAGGTCCAGCCCTGGAAGGACGTGTCGTTCGGCCCGTTCAGCGCGCCGACAAAGTTGGTGGCGGTGAAGAAGCTGCCAAGCGAGGTCGGGTTGCTGGCGGCGGTCAGCGATGACGCGCTGGCGGGATAGACGCCGTTCAGCCCGGCCGCGCCGTTCACATTGTTGTTCGCGCCGGCATTGACGATCGCCAGCTGCTCGTCGGCCGTGATCGTCACGCCGTTGACGGTCGTCGCCACGGCGAACTGCGCCGCGGTGATCGGCGACGGGGTCGGCGTGCCGGTCGGGGTGGGCGTCGGCGCCGGCGGCGTCACGATCACGTCGATGTTGCCGGCACCAGGCGAGGCGACACCATCCGCACCGCCGCAGGCGGCGAGCAGAAGGCAGGCGGTGCCCGCGAGAAACTGGTTACGGCGGCCGATGCTCAGCATGTGTCACTCCCGTTGATCGTCGGCCCGTCCCCCGGACCAAAGACGAGTCGAGCCGCTTGCCCGTTCGCCTTTCGAGAGCGCCGCTAGAGGCGCGCGATGACAGCTGCGTGGAGGTTCGGAGACGCCGGCGTGACGGATATGTTGCGAAGGCGTGACAAACGCGCCGCCGGTGCCGCGGCGGGACGCTCGGTACGGCGGTTGGCCGATGGAGCCCGCAAACCAAAAGCCCCGCCGGTCAAGTGACCGACGGGGCTGAATATGGTGGGCGCGACAGGGATTGAACCTGTGACCCCACCCGTGTGAAGGGTGTGCTCTACCGCTGAGCTACGCGCCCGGTGTGAACCGGAAGCGGGCCTTTAGGCGGCACGTCGCCGCCTGTCCAGCCCGTCAAAACACATTCAGTTCAACGAATCCTTCAGCACCTTGCCGGCCTTGAACTTCGGCTGACTCGACGCCTTGATGCTCATCGGCTCGCCGGTGCGCGGATTGCGGCCCGTGGAGGCCTTGCGCTTCGACACCGCGAAGGTGCCGAAGCCAACCAGTCGGACCTCGTCGCCCTTCTTGAGCTGCGCGGTGATCGTGTCGAACACGGCCTCGACCGCGCGGACCGCATCGCCCTTGGCAAGTCCCGACGCGTTCGCCACGGCCGCAATCAACTCCTGCTTGTTCATGCACGGACCCCCGTCTGCTGTGCGTATGTGTGAATAATTGGATTCGGCCCATCGATGGGCTGATCGGACCAGTAAGGCGGCTGCCCGACGCGCTGTCAAACGAAACCACGGCGGTTGCGACGAACCGCCGTGGTCGATGCGCCTATTAATCAGAACGACTTAGTGGTGAAGTTCACCCCCGGCCGGCGCGATCGGGGCCGGCGGCTGGGCCGCCAGTTCGTCCGCATCGGTCCAGTCGATCGCCTCCAGCGGCTCGGTCAGCGCCAGGCGAAGCACCTCGTCGACATGCGTCACTGGGATGATCTTCAGGCCATCCTTGATGTTCTGCGGGATGTCCGCGAGGTCCTTCTCATTCTCCTGCGGGATCAGCACCGTGGTGATGCCGCCGCGCAGCGCCGCAAGCATCTTTTCCTTCAGGCCGCCGATCGGCAGCACCCGCCCGCGCAGCGTGACCTCGCCGGTCATCGCCACTTCCTTCTTCACCGGCACGCCGGTCAGCGTGGAAACGATGCAAGTGACAAGGCCGATGCCGGCCGACGGGCCGTCCTTCGGCACCGCGCCCTCCGGCAGGTGGACGTGCACGTCCTTGCGATGGAACAGGCTCGGCTTGATCCCGTAGGACGGCGCGCGTGCCTTGATGAAGCTCATCGCCGTCTCCGCCGATTCCTTCATCACGTCGCCCAGCTTGCCGGTCAGCTTGATCGCGCCCTTGCCGGGCACGGTCACGCTTTCGATCGTCAGCAGCTCGCCGCCCACTTCGGTCCAGGCGAGGCCAGTGACGGCGCCGATCTGGTTTTCCTCCTCGGACAGGCCGTGGCGATACTTCTGCACGCCCGCGAACTCGTGGAGGTTCTCCGGCGTGATGGTCACACTGGTCGCCTTGCTTTCCAGGATCTGGCGCAGCGCCTTGCGCGCAAGCTTGGCGATCTCGCGCTCCAGCGTGCGGACGCCCGCCTCGCGGGTGTAGCGCTGGATCAGCGCACGCAGGCCTTCCGGGGTCAGCGTGAACTCGCCTTCCTTCAGGCCGTGCGCCTCGATCTGCTTGGCGATCAGGTGACGCTCGGCGATCTCGACCTTCTCGTCCTCGGTATAGCCTTCGAGGCGGATGATCTCCATGCGGTCGAGCAGCGGCTGCGGCAGGTTCAGCGTGTTCGCCGTGCAGACGAACATCACGTCGCTGAGATCGATGTCGATCTCGAGGTAGTGATCGTTGAACTTGCCGTTCTGCTCGGGATCCAGAACCTCGAGCAGCGCCGATGCCGGATCGCCGCGGAAATCCTGGCCCAGTTTGTCGATCTCGTCGAGCAGGAACAGCGGGTTCGCCGCCCCTGCCTTGCGCAGGTTCGTCACGATCTTGCCGGGGAGCGAGCCAATGTACGTCCGCCGGTGGCCACGGATCTCGGCCTCGTCACGCACGCCGCCGAGCGACTGGCGGATGAACTCGCGCCCGGTCGCCTTAGCGATCGACTTGCCGAGCGACGTCTTGCCCACGCCCGGCGGCCCGACGAGGCACAGGATCGGCCCCTTCAGCTTGTTGGTGCGCGCCTGAACCGCGAGATATTCGACGATCCGGTCCTTCACCTTTTCCAGCGCATAATGATCCTCGTCGAGGATCGCCTGCGCCGCGGCGATGTCCTTCTTCAGCTTGCTCTTCTTGCCCCACGGCAGGCCGAGCAGCACGTCGAGATAGTTGCGCACCACCGTCGCCTCGGCGCTCATCGGCGCCATGGTCTTCAGCTTCTTCAGCTCCGCGGTCGCCTTGGTGCGCGCTTCCTTGGAAAGCTTCAGCGTCGCGATCTTCTGGGTCAGCTCGGCGACCTCGTCGCCCTCGCCGTCCTCGCCCTCGTTGCCGAGCTCGCGCTGAATCGCCTTCAGCTGCTCGTTGAGGTAATATTCGCGCTGCGTCTTCTCCATCTGGCGCTTGACGCGGCTCTTGATCTTCTTCTCGACCTGCAGGACGCCGAGCTCGCCTTCCATGAAGGCATAGACCATCTCCAGCCGGCGGGCGGGATCACCCTCCACCAGCAGCGCCTGCTTGTCGGCCACCTTGATCGAGATGTTGCCGGCAACCGCGTCGGCGAGGCGCGAGGCGTCCTCGATCTCGGCCAGCTGCACCGCCGTCTCGGCCGGCAGCTTGCGGTTGAGCTTGGCGTAATTCTCGAACTGGTCGATCACCGATCGCATCAGCGCGGAAACCTCGGTCCCTTCGGCCTCCACTTCGTCGATCAGCGTCACTTCCGTGGTGACATAGGTGCCGGCATCGATCAGCCCGCCCAGCCGGCCGCGCTGCTTGCCTTCGACCAGCACGCGTACCGTGCCGTCGGGCAGCTTCAGCAGCTGCAGGACCGTGGCGGTCACGCCGATGTCGTAGAGATCGTCTTCCTTGGGATCATCCTCCGCCGGATCGAGCTGGGCGACGAGGAAAATTTCCTTGTCAGCCGCCATCGCCGCTTCGAGTGCGGCGACCGACTTGTCGCGGCCGACGAACAGCGGCACGATCATGTGTGGAAAAACAACGATGTCGCGCAGCGGAAGAACGGGGAAAGTCTGGGTCATGAAAACTCCGGTGCCGCTCCGAACAGGCGGCATACTCGGCTTATATGGGGTTAAAGTCGTTTCCATCAATCGGCCAGCGTCCGAGTGCCGCTAATCAACGCCGCCCTGCTGCTTGCAGCCGTAGCGTCTCTGCCCGCCAAGGGAGAGCCACCGCTCACCGCCCAAACGCAGAAGTCGGGCGGCCCCCGCCCGGCGGAGCAGACCGCGGTCGTCTTCGACCATGCCGATCTCGCCTTCGAGGTGCTGCCCAAGCGGCGCCGGATCACCGGCGTGGCGACGCTCACCTTCACTGCCCGCGCGCCCTTGTCGCGGCTCGTGATCGATCTCGATCGCAACCTGCCGGTCTCGGCGATCGCGATCGACGACGTGGACGTGCCCAAAGATGCCTGGTCGAACCCCGATGGGCAGCTGACGATCACCCTGCCGCGCCCGCTGGTCGCGGGGCAGACGGTGCGCGCGCGAATCAGCTACGGCGGCACGCCGCACGTCGCGCTTAATCCGCCATGGGACGACGGCATCGTCTGGTCCACCACGCCGGACGGCAAGCCGTGGGTGGCGACGACGACCGAGGGCTATGGCTGCGACCTGCTGTGGCCCTGCCTCGACTTTCCGACCGGCGAGCCCAAATCGGTCGATCTCCACATTACCGTGCCGGCGGGGTTGAAGGCACCTTCAAACGGTCGCCTCCTCGGCGTCGACGTGCTGCCGGACGGGCGCACTCGCTGGAACTGGCGCGCGCGCCAGCCGAATACCTATGCGGTGTCGCTGGCGGTGGGCCCCTATGAGGAGATCACCGGCAGCTATCGCAGCCGCTTCGGCAACACGATCCCGCTTCATTACTGGCACTTGCCCGGCAAGGCAGCAGAAGCACGCGCGCTGTTCGACGAGTTCGCCCCGACGCTCGAATTCTTCGAGCAGGTGATCGGGCCCTATCCCTTCGCCGACGAGAAGATGGCGGTGGTGGAGACGCCCCACCTGGGCATGGAGCACCAAACCATCAACGCCTATGGCAACAACTACGCCAAGGCGCCGGAGGGGTTCGACTGGCTGTTCCAGCACGAATTCGCGCACGAATGGTTCGCCAACCAGATGACGGCGGCGAACTGGGACGATTACTGGCTGCACGAAGGCTTCGCGCAATACATGCAGCCGCTTTACGGCCAGTGGCGCGAAGGCGACGCGCGTTATGCCGTGATGCTGGATGCGCAGCGCAACCGGATCACCAACAAGGCGCCGGTGGTGCGCGACAAGCTCCTGACCGAGGAGGAAGTGTACGAACCCGCGCTCGGCGGCGCCGGAACCGACGTATATTTCAAGGGCGCCTGGACGCTGCACACCCTTCGCTGGCTGATCGGCGACGAGGCCTTCTTCCGCGCCACCCGCCGCCTCGTCTATGGCCGACCCGATCCCAAGCCCGGCAATTTCGCACCCCGCTTCGCCTCGACGCGCGAGTTCCAGCAGATCGTCGCGGAAGAGGCCGGCCGCAATCTCGACTGGTTCTTTGACGCCTACCTCCGCCGCGCCGCCCTCCCCGAACTGGTCGAGGCGCGCGACGGCGACAGGCTGCGGCTCGAATGGCGTGCCGGCGGGCCGTTCCCGATGCCGGTCGAGGTGCGCATCGGCAACCGGGTGGAGCGCGTGACGATGGAGGGCGGGCGCGGCGAACTCACCGTCCCGGCTGGCACCCATGTCGTGATCGATCCCGCCGCGCGCGTGCTGCGCCGATCCGAAGCGGTCGAACGCTATCGGGCCTGGCAGGCGAAGGCGCGGCGCTAGGCGATCAGCCGAAAAGCCGCTTCAGGCTCCGCTCCAACATGACAAACTGCCACAAGGTGCGGCCATGCTCCGACCGTCCGGCACCATGCGCTTCCGCCAGGCTACCAATCGCGTGCATGTCGAACCATCCGGTGTCCGCAAGTGTACGGGATTTCGCGAGCCCCTCAGCCTCCTGCGCCAGCGCGCCGCGGAACCAGGCGCTCACCGGTGTCACGAAACCCATCTTCGGCCGATACAGCACTTCCTTTGGCAGATAGCGTTCCATCGCCTTCTTCATCAGCCACTTGCCCTCCCCCCGGCGCAGCCGCATCGCCGCTGGCAACCGCGCGGCAAAGGAGACGAGCCGGTGGTCGAGCAGCGGCTCGCGCGCCTCAAGGCTGACCGCCATGCTGGTGCGATCGGTCTTGGTGAGGATGTCCCCGGGAAGCCAGATCTTGATGTCGGCATATTGCGCGCGGTCGATCGCATCGCGCGCCGGCGCATCGCGCATCGCGCGAACGTAGCGGTCTTCCGCCCGGTGCCCGCCTAGCGCGCGCCGCGCCGCGTCGGTAAACAGCATCGCGCGCGTAGCCGGCGTGGTCACGCCGACGGAGCGCGCATACGCCTCCGCCCCGTCTTCGGCGAGCGCCAGCAGGGTCGTCTTCGCGCGCAATGGCCGCGGCGCCCAGTCGGCCTTCGGATAAATTGCGCCCAGCCTCCCGAACACGCTGCGACGAAATTCGTCCGGCAGTATCCCTCGCACCCGCTCCTCCACCGCCTGGAAGCGATAGCGGCGATACCCGGCGAAGATCTCGTCCGCCCCGTCGCCAGACAGGGCAACGGTCACCTTCTCCCGGGCAAGTGCGCAGACCTGATACGTGGCGAGCGCAGAGGCATCCGCGAAGGGCTCGTCGAACGCCGACACCAGCCGGTCGATCAGCCCGAAATCATCTGACCGCACCACGCGCTCGCGGTGATCGGTACGGAACCGGTCGGCGACCGCGGCGGCATAGCTTCGCTCGTCGTGCCCCGCCTCGTCGAATCCGATTGTGCAGGTCTGCACCGCCTGCTTCGACGCCTCGGCCATCAGCGCGACGACCGCCGAGCTATCCACCCCGCCGGAAAGGAAGGCGCCCAGCGGCACGTCAGAAACGAGGCGCGCGCGGACGGCGCTTCGCATATGCTCGACCAGTTCCTCGCCCAGAGCCTTCGCTGAGCCCTTGGCGCGATCGGCGAAGGAAACGTCCCACCATTGCACTGGCGCGGGCACCGGCTTGCCGCGCTCGATCAGCAGATAATGGCCGGCGGGCAGTTTGCTGACCCCAGCAACGATGCAGGCATCGTCCGGCACATAGCCGTAGGCGAGATAATCCTCGATCGCGCGAACGTCGGGAACGCGGCGGAGCAGCGGGTGGGCGATCAGCCCCTTCAGCTCGGATGCAAACGCCAGCGCGCCGTCCGCCAGCCGCGCATAATGCAGCGGTTTGATCCCCAGCCGATCCCGCGCCATGAACAGCCGCTGCGTACGCGCATCATGGATGACGAAGGCGAACATGCCGTTCAGCCGATCGAGCATCGCCGGGCCCCAGGCAGCCCAAGCGGCGAGCAGCACCTCGGTGTCGCCGGCGGTACGGAATGCCCAGCCCTTGGCGCCCAGTTCTTCGCGCAACTCCTGGTAATTGTAGATGCAACCGTTGAAGAGAACCGACAGCGCGCCGCTTCCGTCGTGCATCGGCTGCGGTGAGCCTTCCAGGTCGATGATAGACAGCCGCCGATGGCCAAGGCCAACGCCAGGCGCGGTCCACACGCCCTCCCCATCCGGCCCACGCACCGCCATGGCATCGGTCATCGCGCGGATCCGGGCGGGATCAACGGGCTTAGGAGTCTCGGGATAATAGAGCCCGGCGAGCCCGCACATCAGCGCGTGACCCGCGCGGTGGCGTCGTCGATCGGGCCAAGCGCTGCACGAAAGCGCGCAATGGCCACCACGGGATCACGGCCCGGCTGCTTCTCGGCGGACAGATGAAGCGCGACAGCAGCCGGCTCCGCGCCCAGAAGCCGAGCGTTGAGGGTAGCGAGTTTGACGATGATCGGTCGGTCAGTCACGGTTCCGCCGGCGCGGTACCACGTCGCAACCACGCGCTCCACCGGTCTGCCATCGGTGCCCGGCGCGGTGATCCGAACCGCCGCGCCGCCATCGATCCGCGGCAAATCGGCAACCCGGACCCATCGATCGCCCTCACGCAGCACACCGGTGCCATACGTCACGACTTCCTTTCCCTCATGCTGCTCGGCAAACACCGCAATGCCGAGATCCACGGCATTGCCGGCGCCATCCACATAGCGGCCGAACAGCCTGTGATCGGCGTCGGGGTAGAAGGGCTGCCAGGGCGCGTCGCTACTGAGTGGTGCGCGCGCCCAGCCGGGCACCTCCGGCAGCGCCAGTTGCTGCGGCAGCGGCTGACTGCGCCCAGCAATCGCCCCGGCCCAACTTGGGAAGATCGCCACGGTTGCCAGCACCATCAGGGCAGCGGGGGCAAGCGCCAGCGTATGTCGCCGCGGTGGCGGCAGCGCGGCCGGATCGAAAGCGGGATCGTCAGGCGCGCGGTCGAACCAGCGCCACGCCCCTGCCATCACCACCGCCATCACCAGCGCGAAGAAGATCCAGCCATAGACGATGTGGTCAAAGCCCGTCGCCGCTTCCAGGCTGGTGAGGTCCGCGGCATAGATCGTCCCGAAGGCGCGCACGCCGTTGGCCAGCACCGGCACGACCAGCGACACGGCCATGAACGCCGCTCGCCGCCGCCAGGAGCGAAAACAGGTGTTTGCAACGAGTACGCCGAAGGCAAGCATCGACAGGACGAACTTGGAACCCGAACACGCCTCCGCCACCTCGAACCAGTAGCGACCAGCACGGATCAGCACGCCGTCCACCTCGGCCGGCACGCCGAACAGATGAAGCAGCGGCATCACCATTGCGACGGTGATGCTCTGCAACGGCGGCTCCAGCCACTCGCCAAACGGCACCATGAAGAAGCCGAAGATCAGTGGGAAGGTAAGCCCGCGCGCGACATGCGGCCCGAGGATCGTGATCACGGCTCCTTGCAGCATCACGACAAGGCCGAACTGCCGCGCGAAGGCGACGCCGGCCGCTTCCCCGAGCAGCCAGCCAAACCCTCCTGTCACGACAACAGCAAGGCCCGGCCACCAGGCTCGCGGAGGAAGCTGCGACAACTCCTCACGCCGAGTCCACACCAGCCAAACGACCACCGGGGCAATGAACAGACAATGGCCGTAGGTGGTACTGGTCCACCAAAGGGTCAGCAGCGCGGCAACATCACGGTGGAACAGCAGCAGGATAACCGCGCTAACTGCTGCCAACGCGCCGAGATGGCGACGCCACGTCGCGGGCGCGATCGTATCCGTGCGAGCGATCGCCAGCGTCATGCGGTTTCGCTTGTCAGTTTTGGGAGCCCAAGCAAATCGTCGAGCGGCGCGAGTCGGGCTTCCCAGCCATAGCGCGCGATTGCCTGAGCTCGGGCCGCCTCGCCAAGCCTCGTAGCGCCCGCGCGATCGGCAATCAGCCGGCCGACTGCCGCTGCGAACTCCGAAGCACTGGCCGCAACACGGATCGTATCGGCGTGGTCGATCCCTTCGGCCGCGGCGGGGCTTGCCACCACAGGGCGACCCATCGCCATTGCCTCAAGCACCTTGTTCTGGATTCCACGTGCCAGCTTGAGCGGCGCCACGACCACGTCTGCCGCGGCAAGCCAGCCGCGCACGTCAGGCACTTCGCCAGTGACCGTCACGTTTGTGGCGGCAAGTCCGCGCACGGCCGCTGTTGGCGCCCGCCCCACAATGGCGAAGTGCGCGCCCGAAATGCACGGCAGCACGTCTCGCGCGAACCAGGTCACCGCCTCCACGTTGGGGCGATAATCCATCTGGCCGGTGAAGACGATCAACGGCCGCGGTGCAGCAACCGGCAGCGTCGCGGGATCGTAGAAGGTGCTGTCGATGCCATTCTCCAGCACCCGGCTCCCCGGCAGCAAGGCCGCTTCGGGGGCGCTGACGAACAAGCTGGCGTGAACGCGCGCGGCAACCTCACGCTCGACCTCAGCAAGGAGGCGCGCCTCGCGCCGCATCATCCAGCGCATCGGGCCGCGCGCGTCCGCCGCATAGGCGGCGAACTTGGCTGAATCGCGATCGACGAAGTCCATGACAGCGCGAGGGCCTGTCGCGGGGATATATTGCGCCATCTGGCCGGAGAAGACGTAGATCGCGTGGATCTGCCGCCGCGCAAGCAGGTCGTTGACTGCAGCGCTGACCCGGTGATCGCGAAACGCGGCGAGCGAAACTGGTTCGCCCTTCGCCAAGGCCTCTACCGCGGCGCGCGCCTGCGATTTGCGCCGCGGTACCAGCACGCATTCGTCAACCATCGCGGCATCCTGCGCGCTCATCCCCGCTTCATCATCAGTGAAGGCGACGAGGTGAACGCGCGCGCGCGCGCTCAGGTACCGCAGGACGTTGTAGCTGCGGATCCGGTCACCGCGATCCGGCGGAAAGGGCGCGCGGTGCGCCAGAAACAGGATTTCCACCTCAACCCAGCCCGCGGCTGATCCACGGGCCAAGCCGCATCGCGACGGGCAGCGGCAGCTTCTTCCAGGCACGCACCATCAAGGCGTATTTCGGGTTGTGCGGGTTCACCTCCCGCAGCGGCCCGGTCGACCATCTTGCATAGGCCAGCGGCACGCCCTCGAAGCCCCAGTTCTTCTTGAATGCGGCGGGACCACTCCCGGCCTTGGATCGCCCGAAGTCGAACCGCGTACAGCCGCGCGCCCGGGCATGCCCCATCAGCGCGAAATACATCCGGTCATTGGCGCGCAGCCCCCGCGCCGCCGCCGTCCCCCCGCCCCAATAAGGGTAAACCGTGCCGTTGAAGTACAGGCTGAGGACGCTCGCCACCGCCTTGCCGCGGTGCCGTACAGTCAGGATGTCGGCGTCCATCGTCGCCAGAACCTCGCGGAACATCCTGCCGGGGAAGACCGGGGTTCCAAGGTTGCGGACGGACTCGGCGTAGATCCGGTAATGCTCGGCGGCGAGACCGAGCGAGCCGGTCACCACCTCCAGATCGTTCGCCAGCGCCTTGCGTACCTCCGCGCGCTGCTTGCGGGGAATCGCCAGCAGCTCGGCCTCGTCGTCTGCCGCGAGCGGGCGCGCGAAACCGAGATTGGTGTGCGTGTCGACCGTCCACCCGACAGGCGCCGCGCCGCCGCGCAATTCGATCGAGGGATAACCGAGCGCTTTGGCAGCTGCGGCGAGCGGCTCCACTCCCTCGCCCAGCACACCGCCATCGACCGCGAAGCCGGCGGAGACGAGCGACTTGCCGAAAAGCGGCGAGCGTACCTCGGTGAGCGGCAGCAGGCCGACGATCTCTCCTGCTCGTTCGCCGACGAGGAAGCGCGCACGCTGGCCGCAGCCGCGCTCCACCGCGCGGCTCCATGCGGGCAGATGAAAGGGTGTCGCATCCGGGTGCGCGCGGACGAAGGTGTCGACCCTCGCATCGTCTGTGGACTCGCCCACGATCAGCGCGTGGTCAATCGTGGCATTCGCGTTCACCAGCGCCGCTCCATCGCAGCAACCTCATCGACCCGGCCCCAAGGATGCCGGCCGACCAGACCGCGCAGCTTGCCCGCCATCGCCGACAAGCGGCTGTAATGGCGCAGCCGCGAACGAAGCGGCGCGCCGGGCACCCGCGGCTGGGCCGGGTCGACCTCCCACGGATGGAAATAGAACATGCCGGCGTGGCCCTGCCGGTTCGCCTGGCGAACCGCCGTGTCGGTCAGCACGGCCGGCAGCAGGCGGAAGAATCCGCCGCCCACCGCCATCCGGCGCCCAGCAAGCTCCGCGACCGACACCGGAAGCTCGATCAAGTCGCTGTCCGCCAGCGGCCGCCATGCAAAGCGCGGACTATCGCGCCAGCCATAGTGATCGTGCGCGACCGGCGCGACGCTGGACGAATAGGCATAGCCCTCCTCCGCCAGCACCTGATGCGCCCAAGGCGTGCGCGCGTCGATCGAGAAGCTCGGCGCGCGATAGCCGGTGATCGCGACGCCGGCCGCATCCTCCAGCGCTGCGCGCGCCCTGGCGAGGTCCGCGCGAAACTCCTCAGCGCTCATGGTGAAGACGCGCTGATGGTCCCAGCCGTGGCTTGCGATCTCGTGACCCTCGGTGACGATCCGGCGGATCAGCGCAGGGTGGCGATGCGCGACCCAGCCGAGCGTGAAGAATGTGGCCTTGGCGCCGCTTTCGGCGAACAGGTCGAGCACCATGCCGGTATTCGCGACGACGCGACTGTCCCAGCGATCCCAGTCGCTTTTCCCGATCGTCCGCTCGAAGGCGCCGACCTGGAAATATTCCTCGACGTCGACGGACAGGCCGTTGACGAGCGTGGCCGGCGCGCCCGCAGGCTTCAAAGGCGCGTTCATCTCACGCAGCAGCGCCGCGCACCGCTTCCAGCCCGCCGCGGGGCGCAGGCGCATCGCTTTCCACCCAGTCGACCAGAAGCGTCAGCACGCGGCGAAGCGCGGCGTCCTGCTCCTCGATCCGCTTCTCCAGCATGGTAATCCGTTCGAGCAGGTCCGAGTCCACGGCAGCCGACGCTGACGGAGACGCCGCTGCCGGCGCGGACTGCGAAGGCACCGCCCGCATGATTGGTGTGGCGCGGCCGGCACTCGGCAAGTCGCGCGCGGCATCGGCGCGTACGGCATTGATCAACGTGGCATCGATCAGCGTGGCATCGGTGATGGCGGCATGCAGCAGCACGCGGCCCATCAACTGGTTCAGCCGCCGCGGGACGCCTCCGGACGCACGGTGCAACACCGCAAACGCGTTCTCAGCGAAGTCGGGTGATCCCTTCCAACCGGCGATGCGCAGCCGGTGGCCGACGTAGTCGGCCACTTCCTCAGGCGCCATCGGATCGAGATGGTGGATCGCGATGACCCGCTGCCGCAACTGCTCCAGCCGATCCGATCCGTTCAGCCGCTCGCGAAACTCGGGCTGGCCGAGGAGGAAGATCTGCAGCACCGCACGCCCGCCGGCCTGGAAGTTCGACAGCATGCGCAATTCTTCGAGCGACGAGACCGGCAGCGCCTGCGCCTCGTCCACGATCAGCAACGTGCGTCGCCCGGTGCGCGCCACCGCATGAAGGCCGCGCTCGATCAGCGTCAGCAGTTCGGCTTTGGTCTTCCCGGTGGGCTCGATGTCCAGCCCGACAGCGACGACGCGCAGCAGATCGTCCGCCTCGATTGCGGTCGACACGATCTTGATGACGTTGAGGTTCGCCGGATCAATCTGCTCGGTGACGTGCGCAACGAGCGTCGTCTTGCCCGCGCCGATATCGCCGGTGATGACGATGAAGCCCTCACCCTGGGCCAGGCCATAGCCGAGATAGGCCATCGCCTTCTTGTGCGTCGCGGAATCGAACCAGTAACGCGCGTCCGGCGTCAGCTGGAAGGGTTTGTCGGTTAGGCCGAAATGTTCCTCGTACATGCCGGGCTTCCTCAGAATGTATATCGTGCGCCAAGCAGCGCCTGTGCCGACCATTGGCTGTCGAAGCGTTCCTGGTCGAAGGTGTAGATGCCGAGCGAGGCAATCGTGCCGAGCCGGCCAAACCGATGGCTGTAGGTGCCGGTGGCGTTCAACGCGACCACGCCATCGGCTCC
Organism: Sphingomonas sp. 179-A 2A2 NHS; assembly: GCF_045371305.1. Taxonomy (NCBI): domain Bacteria; kingdom Pseudomonadati; phylum Pseudomonadota; class Alphaproteobacteria; order Sphingomonadales; family Sphingomonadaceae; genus Sphingomonas; species Sphingomonas sp. 179-A 2A2 NHS. Next base: position 455,163 of record NZ_JBIQDE010000003.1, read on the forward strand.
CGGCAGGCCGCTCTGGTAGTAATTGGCGAACAGGTTTGCATCGATCTGTGACACGCGGCTGAGCGCGCGTGACCAGAAGAGCTGGGCATAATAGCTCTCGTCCGTCACGCCGAACACAGTGGTGCCGGGTGCGACCTGCGGCGCGTTCAGCTTCCGGTTCGCATAGCCGGCGCCGAAGCCCATGCTGGTGCGCCCGCGCGTGGTGGAGATTACCCCATCGATACCACGCGCGCGGTAGCTCGCCGTCGAGATCGACAGGAACACGTCGTTGAAGCACCCGCCGGCGCCCGCACCGCCCTGCCCCGGCTGGCTGCCGAAGATGCAGCCGTTGAACTGCTGCCCGAACGGGCTCGCGGTGCCCTGGAATGCCGTCGGCGTATCGCGAAGCCCGTCGCGGAGCTGGCGCCCGAACGTTTCGATCCCGTCGTAGAGCACCACCTGCAGCCCGGTGTCGCGCGCCATCGCCCAGTTGAGCGAGCCGAAATAGATGTCACCGCCATAGCGGTAACCGGCGTTCGCCTGCAGCTCGAACCGCGGGCTTGGCCGCCAGATCACGCCCGCGTCATAGATCAGGCCATCGGTGTTGTAGGCAATCCGTTCCGGCGACGCGGGATCGGTGACGAAGCGACCATTGCCGTCCAGCACCGGATTGCCGTTAGCGTCTACCAGCGCGTCACGCTGCGTCGCCTCGATCTTCTCATATCCGGCGCCGCCGCGGATCGCGACTGTCCGGCTCACCGGCACCGTCACGTCACCGCGGGCGAAATAACCCTCATACTTCTGGTCGAGCTGTCCTGCATCCTCGCGCTCATAGGCGCCGCTCACCGTCACGCCGACCGGCAGCACCGTTCCCGCCGCGACGCCGGCTGAGGCCTGGCCAACGAAGTTCTTGGAATCATCGTAATAGTCGAGCCGCGGCTGGCCAGGAGCAACGCCCGTCGCATTGGGCGCTTCGACCTTCGTGTAACCGCCGAAGGCAGACGCGGCGATCTGCACCGGTCCCGCATTGGTCGACACCGTCGGCCCGGCGTACACTGAATAGACCTGTGTCAGATTATCGACATTGCCGACGAAGCTGCCCGGCGCCGCGCCGCGGATATCACTGCGGGCACGGGTGGCAATGGCGCCCCCTTCCAAGGCAAATCCAGGCGCAACCCGCACCGAGCCACGGGCAAGGCCGGTGTGAACATCATCGTCGCCGATGCGATCGTCCCACTGGATGCGCCGTTCGTAACGATAGCTTACCTGTGCTTCGGCCCGGCGACCGCGCACGCCCGCATCGATGCCAGCGGCGACCTGCGAATAGGTGACGACATCATCATTGGAGAGATCAGCGGTGACGACCTGGGCGAGCTCGATGTACGGCTGCACATAGCGATTGCGCGACTGCGCCTGCGCGACGCCACTCACCAGGATCATCGCGAACGCGATCCCACCGGCCAGCGCCTGATCCCGCAGCCTCAGCACCTTACCGCTCCTGCCCATAATAGCTGCCGAACCGGCCGCGGTGCGGCTCGTAGGACACCGAATTGAGAGCGAGGCTGATCTGCTCGCACCCGTCGAGCAGGTTCACCGCCTCCCGCACATCCGCCTCCGTGGTGCGATCGGCGCGCACCACCAGCATCACCTGACCGACGTGCAGCGCCAGCACCGATGCCGGCGACGCAGCCAGCGTCGGCGGCGTATCGAACACGATCAGGCGCCGCGGATTGGCCGCGAGCAAGCGATCGATGACTTCACCGGTCCGTGCGCTGGCCAGCAACTCGGTATCCGAATGCGTGCGCTCGCCCGCAGGCAGCAGCGACAGCTGCGGCACATCCGTGCGGACAACACAGCTTTCCGGATCAATCGTCGGATCACCCAGCACGTCGAGGAAACCAGTCGAATCGTCGAGGCCGAGTGACGCCATCACGTCGGGCTTCGCGAAGTCACCGTCGACCAGCAGCACTTCAACGTCGCGCTCGGCCGCGAGGCTGATCGCCAGGTTGATCGCGCAAAACGTCTTGCCGTCGCCCGGCTTGCCGGATCCGACCAGGATGGTGCGTGCGCGCTGACCAAGCTGCCCCTCGGCGATCGTACGGGCGTTGAGCAGCAGCTGCCGTTTGATAAGGCGGAACTCCTCCGCCAGTGCACCGATCGGGGCGCCGGGCACCAGCATGCCCTTCTCGGCAAGCATCGTGCGATCGATGTGCGCGATTCCGGGCGGCAGCAGCTCGCCCTCAGTGTCGGGTTCAGCACCTGCGCGCAGTTCCGGCGGAATTGCGGCAAGTGTGGCGGCAGCTTCCGGGGACAGCCGCTCGGCCCCAAGCGGCGGCGGCGGCGCTGCGTGGACGAGATCCAGCGTCAGATCGAGCGGTTCGTCGGCCTGCACGGCCGCGTCATCTGTTTCCGCCCGGACCTCCACCGAAGCGTCGGATGCTGTGTCACGGCGGCGCAAGTGCGCGCCAAAGTCATAGACCCTCGCGGCCCGCTCGATCAGCGATTCGTCGCTGCGCTTGGGAACCTGCGTCATGCCGCTAGTCCTCGCTGGAGCATCTCGATGCCAAGCAGTGCCACGTAGCTGACGCCAAGCGCGCCGACCCCGCCGGCAAACAGCTTCAGCTTCTTGCGCCGTTGTTCCACCTGAAGCCGGGTCAGCATTTCGCCAACCGATCCGATCACCGGCATGCCAGAGGCTTTCTCCAGCCGCTGCGCGGTCGGGAAGGTCGTCTGCAGCTTGTCCATGGCGAAGGCAGCCCCGATGCTGCCAAGGATGCCAGCCAGCAGCACCCCCGTCAGCAGCAGCGGACGATTCGGCGCAGTCGGCGTTCGCGGCTGGGTCGGCGGATCGATCACGGAGAACTTAACCGCATCGGTCTGCGTCTGTGCCTGGCTACGCAGGTTCACCTGCTCGCGCTGGGCAAGAAGGCGATCATATTGATCCTTCAGTACGGTGTAGTTGCGCTCGATCTCGCCCTGCTGCGCCGCCACCTCCGGATCACCCGAAAGCTTCGCGTTCAGCGTATCCAGATCGGCCTGCAGCTGCTGGCGGCGCATGCGAAGCGCCGCCACCGCCGCTTGGCGATCCGCCAGCATCGACTGGAGCGAGAGATACGCCGGATTGGGCGACCCGCCGGCAGCGGCACCCGCCGGCTCGCCGCGGGCCGCGGCCTGTGCCTGCGACAGCTGCGACTTGAGCGCGACCACATCGGGATGATTCTCGGTGTAACCACGGCCGCGCGCGTCGGCGAGCTGGCCCTGGATCGCAGCAACCCGCGCGCGTGCTGGGCCCACGCCCGGCGCGATCCCCGGTCCTGCGATCGTCGGCGGTGTACCGGCGAGTTGACCCTGAAGGGCGGCGAGGCTGGAGTTCGCCGCCGCGAGATCGCCGTCCACCTGGCTCACCTGCGCCCGCGCCGCACCGATCCGATCGCTCACCGACCCGGTGCCTGGCAGCGAGCCGAGATAGCGGTTCTGGAAATCCGCACGCTTCGCCTCGGCGTCCTGCAGCTTCGCGCCAAGCGCCTGAAGCTGCCCGTCTAGGAATTGCAGAGTCTGGCTGTTCTGCGTCCGGTCGCCCGACAAGTTCGTCTCCACGAAGATGTCGATCAGTTTCTGCGTGATGCTGCTCGCCAGCTTCGGCGTTGCCGCCGTCGTGACGATCTCAAACAGATTGTCCTGCTGCGCGGTGATCTTGATCGAGTTCTGGAGGCCTGCGGCGCGGTCTGCCACTTCGCGATCGTTCGACACGGTCTTGGCGAGGTCCGTACCGCGGACGACCTTCTGCAGGTTCACCGACGAGGTCAGAGTCTGACGGACGGTGTCCACGTCACGCTGCTGATCACCCAGCGCCCCGGGATCGGTTCCGCTCGGCAGGATCGAGCGCATCTGAACGAACACGCGCGCACGGCTCTCGTAGCGGCTCGGCACCTGGCTCACCACCAGCCACCCGAGCACGCAGATCGCCCAAGCGACGGCCAGCGCCAGCCAGCGCCGCGTCCAGATCGCGTGCAGCGCGATCCTCACTTCTTCGAACAGACCGTTCACGCCGATCGCCTCAGAACATGCTTTCGGGAATGATGATCACGTCGCCCGGCTCCAGCCGCACATTGGCGGAGGCGTCGCCGTTCTTGAGCAGGCGGTTCAGGCGAAGGTTGTATTCCTTCTGCTTGCCGGTCGCGCGGTCATAGCGAACCAGCCGGGCGCGGTTGCCCGCGGCATATTCGTTGAGCCCGCCAACGGCGATCATGGCATCGAGCAGCGTCATGTTGGCGCGATACGGCAGCGACGCGGGCTTCTCCGTCGCACCGACGATGCGGATCTGCTGGCTGTACGTGCCCGAGAAGCTGTCGACGATGACGCTGACGATCGGATCGTTGATGTACTGGCGTAGCGCCAGCTTCATGTCGTCCGCCAGCATCGCCGGCGTCTTGCCCACCGCCGGCATGTCGTTGACGAGCGGGGTCGTGATCCGGCCATCGGGGCGCACCTGCACCTTAGCCGAGAGCTCCGGATTGCGCCACACGAAGATCTGCAGCGAATCGAGCGGGCCGATGACATATTCCTCGCCCGGCTGCTCCTTGCTGGCCACAAAGGCTGCCGGCGGCAGCTCGGCTGCCGGGCGCGCACTCATGCACCCGGCAAGCGCCGTCGACGCCAGCGACGCCGTAAGCAGGACCCTGGAACCACGCGAGAAACGCATTGCAAAAACCTCCGTCGGCGCCTTCTGACCAGCCGGAGATTCTGCCTCTCGGCCGGTTGCGCTCTCCTCCGGATATCAAAGAAAGAGGTGAAGATAGCGTTTAGGACAGGCTAGGCGATGACCTGTCCCGCAATGGGATGCCCAAGGAAGGCAGTTGGGCTGGCGGTGAGGCCATAGGCCCCCGCCAGGAAGATCGCAATCACATCACCCACGTCGGCATGCGGCAACACGACCCGATCCGCCAACCGGTCGAGCGGCGTGCACAGGCACCCTACAACGGATACCGTTTCCGCGCCATCTGCGGTCATCTTATGTGCGACGGCCACCGGATAATTCCGCCGGACCACCGTCCCGAAGTTGCCGCTGGCGGCCAATTGATGGTGTAGGCCACCGTCGACGACGATGAATGTTTCCCCGCGGCTCTCCTTCCGATCCACTACCTGCGTCAGGTAGACGCCGCTTTCGCCCACGAGCCAGCGGCCGAGTTCAATCGCGAAGCGGCTATCCGCAAGGATTGATGCCCGTGCGGCAAGCGCCTCGCTGAGCGCCTCGCCAACGCAGGCCACGTCCACCGGCGTGTCGCCTGGGAAGTAGGGAATGCCGAACCCGCCGCCGAGATTAACGAGCGGCGGCGCTTTGCCAGCTTCATCTGCTAGGCGGGCGGCAAGCGCGAGCGTTGCCGCCTGCGTATCGATGATCGCCGTCGTATCGAGAGCTTGGCTTCCGGCGAAGATATGGAAGCCGCGCCATTCTGCGCCGGCTGCGACAATCTCTCGCACAACCGCGCCAGCCTGCTCAGCATCGATCCCGAAGGGTGACGGGCGACCGCCCATCTTCATGCCCGAACCCTTGAGCTCCATGTCCGGATTGACGCGGACGGCGAGACGGGGAGTCACGCCAGTGCGGTCGCCGATTGCAAGCGCCCGCCGCGCCTCCCCGGCAGACTCGACGTTCAGCGTCGCGCCGGTCGTGATCGCCGCTTCCAGCTCCGCGTCCCGCTTTCCCGGCCCGGCGAAGCTGATCCCGGCGGCAGGCTTCACCTGAAGTGCATTCGCCAGTTCCCCGCCCGATGCTACGTCCAGCCCATCGACCAGGGGTGCAACGGCGGCGAGCCAGGGGGCCCATGGGTTGGCCTTGATCGCGTAATGAAGATCGACGGCAGGGAAGGCCGCACGAAAGACAGCGACACGCGCGGCGACGATCGCGGGATCATAGACGAACAGCGGTGAGCCGTACTCGCTTACCCAGTCGTTGGCGCTACGCCCGCCGATGACGAGATCGCCCGATTGGCCTGCGAACTCCGGCGGCAGAGGACCGAACGGTTTGCTCACGACGATGCCTCCTTCGCCTTCGCAGCAGCACGCACACTGGTGGTGAGGCTGGCGCGGTCCAGCTTGCCATTCGCGTTCCGCGGCAGCTCGTCCAGCCATACGAAACGAGCCGGCTGCATGAAGTTCGGCAACTCACGCTTCAGCCGCTCACGCAACTCGCCGTCGCGTGTCCCGTCGCCGCGTGCGACCACCACGATCGCCTGCCCGAGCCGCGGATCGGGCACGCCGATCGCCACGGCTTCCAGCGCTTCGCCACCGGCCACGACGGCTTCCTCAACCTCCACCGGGCTGATCCGGTTGCCGGCAGATTTAATCATCTCGTCGTCACGCCCGACGAACCGCAGCAGGCCCTCGGCGTCCTCAACCACGGTGTCGCCTGACCAAACCGCCGTCCCGCCATATCTCGACGATTTCGGTGCCGGCCGAAACCGCGCCGCCGTCCGCTCCGGATCCTTCCAATAACCTTGCGCCACCAGCGGGCCAGCATGAACCAATTCCCCCGGTTCCCCGTGTGCGGCGCGGCTGCCGTCTCCCCGTACCACTATCACCTCGGCATGCGGGACTGCGCGTCCGATCGACTCTGGATGCGAATCGGCCAGCGCGGGCGACAAATAGGTCGAGCGGAACGCCTCGGTCAGACCGTACATCGGGTAGAGATCCGCCGCCGGAAAACGTTCGCGAAGCAAACGGACCATCCGCACCGTCAGCGCACCGCCGGAGTTGGTCAGCCGACGCAGGCGCGCAGCCGTCTCCATCGGCCAATCCGCTTCGAGAAGTTGCACCCACAAGGGCGGTACACCAGCCAATGTCGTCGCGCCCACTCGGTCTACCGCCTTCACCACGTCCCGCGCGGTGAGATAGTCGAGCGGCGCCACCGCCGCGCCGGCGGCCCAAGTGGAAAATAGCTGGTTCTGGCCATAGTCGAAGCTCAACGGGAGCACGCCGAGCACCACGTCATCCGGTGCCAGCCCCAGGTAGTGCGCGACACTGTTTGCTCCGAGCCACAGATTGGCGTGGCTCAGCATCACCCCTTTCGGACGCCCAGTAGAACCAGAGGTGTAGAGGATGGCCGCGAGACTAGCTGGATCCGCATCAGAGGGAGGCAGCGGATCACCCTCGCCTGCTACATCGTGCACAGCCGCTTGGCCGATATCGCCCGGCTCAAGCGTGGCCGACCTCGCGGCCTGGGTCAGCAGCAATCGGGCACCGCTATCGTGAAGAATATGCGCGACCTGTGCGCGCTTCAGCAGCGGGTTGATCGGCACGTGCACCAGCCCGGCGCGCGGCGCGGCCAGCGGCATCAGGCACGCCTCGCGCGTCTTCGGCAGCCACGTCGCCACACGGTCGCCCGGCGCGAAACCCTGCGCCGCGAGCCAGCCCGCGAGCCGCGCCACCCTCGCCTCCACCTCCGCATAGCTCAGCGTGCCGGCGCGGTCGATGAGCGCCGGCGCATCGGACGCGCCGGCAAGCACGCGATCGATCGGCTTTGCATTTGTGTCGAGCGGGACCATCGGACACCCATAGCGCCGGGGCGTTGCGGATTTCATCCCCCCGGCTTAACGCACTGCAACATAACCGAGGGGACGAAGGTGATTCCGGAAGGAAAAACGGAAGTCGACGCGACGGTTCGCGCGGTATTGAAGGATGTGCTCGGCCTGTCCGACGAGCGCGTAGCGGCGTTCGATGACACGACCCCGCTGTTCGGCGCGCTGCCTGAGCTCGATTCGATGGCGGTTGCCGGCGTGCTGACCGAGATCGAGGATCGGCTGGGCATCGTCGTCGATGATGACGAGGTCGATGGCGACATGCTCGAGACGTTTGGCGCGCTCACCACTTTTGCCGCCGCCAAGGCACTGGTCTGATCCCTATGGCCGGCACGACCGGCCTTCACATCGACTCCTACGACCATGCCGGCGGGCGCGAAGCGGTGCTTCGGCTCGGACCGCGGCATGGCCCGACCATCGTGGCAGCGCTTCCGATGTTCGAGGAGGCGAACCGAACCCGCGCCGCCATGGTCGACGTGCTGCGCCGGCTTGCCGCCCGCGGCATCGGGAGTGCCCTGCCCGATCTGCCCGGGACCGGCGAAAGTCTGAAGCGGACGTCAGACGTTAGCCTGGTCGACTGGCGCGAAGCCTTCGCCGCAGCCTGCGCCGCCGTGCCACAACCGGTGCACGTGGTCGCTTGGCGCAGCGGTGCGCTGGTGGACAGCGCAGCCGATGTTGCCAGCCGCTGGTATCTCGCCCCACAGTCGGGCGCCGACCTGATGCGCGAACTCGCCCGCGTGCGGGGCCTGGGTGGCGGCGAGGATTATGCCGGCAATCTGTTGTCCGACGCGATGATCGAGGGGCTGGCCGCCGCGCAACCTACTTCCAGCGGTCTATTGCGGGTCGTGCGTCTTGAAAGCGATGCGAAGGCCACGGATCGAAAACTGGCCGCTGCGCCGCTGTGGAGAGCAAGCGAGCCGGACAGTGACCCCGTTTTTCAGCAGCAGGTCGCGGAGGATATCGCAGACTGGATCGCCGCTTGTGCGGGCGGGTCGGCGCAGCAATGAGCCGCCGGCACCTGACTTTCCCCTGCGCCGGGGAAAGCCTCGTCGGCACGCTCGACGATGCACGGGGAAAAACCGGTCTGCTGATCGTCACCGGCGGCAACGAAATCCGCTGCGGCGCGCATCGCGGCATGGCGATGCTGGCGGCGCGTTTGGCCGCGAGCGGCTTTCCCGTGTTCCGCTACGACCGTCGCGGCATCGGCGATTCGAGCGGCAGCAATACCGGGTACGCAGGCGCGCGGAATGATCTTCTGGCCGCAGCGCACGCTTTTCGCTCCGCAGCGCCTAACGTCACGCACCTGGCCGGCTTCGGCAATTGTGACGCGGCCACCACCCTTGCCTGGTGGGGACGCGAGGCGGGTTGCGAGGCGGTTGTCCTTGCCAATCCATGGGTTGTCGAACCGGCATCCGACCTGCCCCCGCCGGCGGCCGTCCGCGCACATTATGCCGCACAGCTGCGCAGCCCGGCCGCTTGGGCTCGAATCGCGCGAAGGGGCGTGTCGTTGCCGAAGCTGGCGCGCGGGCTGTTGAGCATCACCAAGCCTGCGGCGGAAACGGACCTCACCAGCAAAACGCTGGACGCGATCCGTGGCTGGGGCGACGACGCGATGATCGTGCTCGCTCGCGGTGATGCGACCGCAATCGCTTACGGCGACGCGGCGCGGCGGCACGGCATCGCGCCCCGCACCGTCATGATCGACACCGATTCGCACAGCTTCGCGCGCCGCGGGGATGACGCGGCGCTTGAAGCGGTGATTCGCCAGGTGATTACCGCGCGCGAATAAACGCGCGGATATCGTTCGACAGCTTCCGCAGATCCTCGTCGCGCACGTACATCATGTGTCCCGCGTGGTACCAATGCCAGGTGATGCGACCGTCATTCGGAATACCCGTGCGGTTCAGCGAATATTCCGCCCCGAAGAACGGCGTGGCGAAATCATAATAGCCCTGGCCGACGAACACGCGCAGGCCGCTGTTCTCGCGCAGCGCGCGGCCGATGTACGGCGCAACGTTGAGATACCCCTCACCGCCGCGCGGCCCGCCGATCTTCCAGTCCCAATCGCGCACGCCACCGATGGAGGTATACGTGATGTCGGGCGAATATTTCAGCACCTCGCGCGAGTGCTGGTTCATCGCCGCGGTATAGGCGCCGTCGATGGCGTAGAAGCTCGGATCATTGTCCGGCTCCTCCCCGGCGTCATCATAGTCCTTGCCAAGATAACGCGTGTCGAGCCGGCCGATCGTCTGCCCGCGATCGCGCAGCAGCTCCTTATAGAAGCGGCCCGGCGACAGGCGCAGGTCAGCGCGAGCGAGGTAATCCTGGGAGACACCGGTATAGCGCGACAACTGCGGCAGGACCTGCTGGCGTTCTTCGGCGGTCAGCGCATTTCCCTTGAGGAGCGCAGAGGCATAGGGGCCGATCGCAAAGGCCTTCGCCTCGGCAACGAACTCCTCGACGGTCGCCGGGCGGTTGGCGACCTTGTTGTGATACCATGCGGTTGCCGCCATCGACGGCAGGTTGGTCACATAGCCAAGCTCGTTCCCCGGCGTATCGGCCGCGACACTAAAGTCGAGGATCGAGGAGATGAGGATGATCCCGTTTACCGAGACGTCGGTGAAGCCGGCGCCCTCGAGTTCATTGATCACGGCTGCCGACCGGGTGGTGCCGTAGCTTTCGCCACCGATGAACTTCGGCGCATTCCAGCGGCCATTCGCGTTCAGCCACAGCCGGATGAAGTCGGCCATGGACTTGGCATCCTTGGTGACGCCCCAATAATCCTTGGGATCGGTCTTGCCGAGCGCGCGGCTGAACCCCGTTCCGACCGGATCGATGAAGACGATGTCGGTGACGTCCAGCAGCGAATCGGGATTGTCGACGATCGGATAGGGCGGCGCGCCATCGTCCTTCGCGTCCGAAGGAATCACCACCCGGCGCGGGCCGAAGGCCCCCATGTGCAGCCACAGCGAGCCGGAACCGGGGCCGCCGTTCCACAGGAACGTCACCGGCCGCTTCGGATCAACCGGGCCTTCCTTGATGTAGCTGTAGGAGGTGATCGCCGCGAGCGGCTTGCCGTCCTTGTCCTTGAGGTAGGTTTCGCCGGCAATCGCGCGATAGTTGATCCGCGTGCCGCCGAAGGTGCCGGAATGGCGGGTGACCGAGACGACAGGCGGCGGGATTGCCGGAGCCTCGGCCTTCTCGGCCTTCGCGTCAGGCTTGTCCTGCGCAGTGAGCGGCACGGCAAACAATGCGGCGCCCATCGCGAGCGCGATACGAAACTTCATGAAACCCCCTCTTCGTCGTGCCGGGTCTTTACCCGGCACCCCCGCTTCCCCTCCTGATGGGAAGAAGCGGGGCCGTGGGTCAAGCCCACAGGACGGAGAAAGAAGGTTATTCCGCAGCTTCGGCCAGCTTTTCGAAATCGGCCTCGGCCAGGAAGCGCTCCGCATCGAGCGCGGCCATGCAGCCGGTGCCCGCCGCCGTCACTGCCTGGCGGTACGTCTTGTCCATCACGTCGCCGCAGGCGAACACGCCCGGCACGCTGGTGCGCGTCGAGCCCTTCTCGACCTTGATGTAATGGTCCTCGTCAAGCTCGAGATGTCCGCGGAAGAGCTCGGTCGCCGGGTGATGGCCGATGGCGACGAACCCACCCTCCACGTCGAGGCGGGAATGCTCGCCCGTCACCGTGTCGACGAGATCGAGCGCGACCAGGCCGGCATTGCCGCCGCCGTCCACGAACTCGCGCACTTCCTTGTTCCACAACACCTTCACGTTGGGATGCGCGAACAGCCGTTCCTGCAGGATCTTCTCGGCGCGCAGCGAATCGCGGCGGTGGATCAGCGTCACGTCGTCGGAATGGTTGGTGAGGTAAAGCGCTTCCTCCACCGCGGTGTTGCCGCCGCCGATCACCGCCACCTTCTTGCCGCGATAGAAGAAGCCGTCGCAGGTGGCGCAGGCGCTGACACCCTTGCCCTTCATCGCATCCTCGCTGGCGAGGCCGAGCCACTTGGCCTGCGCGCCGGTGGCGATCACCAGCACCTCGCCCTCGTACACGTCGCCACTGTCGCCGATCAGGCGGAACGGACGGCGGGTCAGATCGACCTCGACGATCGTGTCCCACATCAGCGTGGTGCCGACATGTTCGGCCTGCTTCTGCATCTGCTCCATCAGCCACGGGCCCTGGATAACGTCCGCGAAGCCGGGGTAGTTCTCGACATCGGTCGTCGTCATCAGTTGGCCGCCGGGCTGGATGCCCTGGACGAGGATCGGCTTCATCCCGGCACGCGCGCCATAGATGGCGGCAGAAAGCCCGGCCGGACCGGAACCGAGGATGAGCATGCGAGTCGTATGGGTGGTCATGCCCGCGATGTAGGATGCGGCACCGGCCATGGGAACCTTGCATTGCGCCACGACACAAGTCCTGCTTTGCTCCCCCCATGACCGACTTTTCACAGTTCCTCAGCCCCGATCGCGGACAGCCCGCGCGCACCATCCATGTCGTTCACCCGGATCGCTTCGAGGTGTGGCTGGCGCAGCAGCCGGCGCGCACGCGCACGGCGGTCGCGGCCAACAAGGTGGTGGGCAAGGCGGGCAATCGCGCGATCCTGCCCGGCGACGCGGCGGACGATTGGGCGATGCTGCTGGTGTGCAACGAGGACGTGACCTCGCCATGGCGCATCGCCTCGCTGGGTGACGGGCTGCCCGAAGGAACGTACCGGCTGGCCGACGGCGAGCCGGGCGCAGCGATGCTCGGCTGGTGTCTCGCCCAGCACCGCTTCACGCGCTACCGCAAGGCGGAACCGCAGGCGCCGCGCGTGCTGCTGACCGGCGAGCCGGCGCGGATCGAGGAGACGGTGCGACTGGCGGAGGCGACCGCGCTGGTGCGCGATCTCGTCGACACCGGTGCCTCCGACCTGGGGCCGGCCGAACTCGAGGCGATCGTCGACACCCTGGCCAAGAAGCATGGCGCCACGACCAGCGTGACCCGCGGCGATGCGCTGGCCGAGGGTTACCCGATGATCCACGTGGTGGGCCAGGCAGCATCCAAGGATCGCGCGCCGCGGCTGATCGAGCTGGAATGGGGCGATCCTGCGCACCCGCGCGTGGCACTGGTCGGCAAGGGCGTCTGCTTCGATTCCGGCGGCCTCGACATCAAGACCTCGGCCGGGATGCGGCTGATGAAGAAGGACATGGGCGGCGCAGCGCACATGATCGCGCTGGCCGGGCTCGTCATGGCGGCGAAACTGAAGGTGCGGCTCCACCTGCTGGTGCCGGCGGTGGAGAATGCGGTCGCGGGCCACGCCTTCCGCCCGGGCGATGTTCTGCGCAGCCGGCTGGGGCTGACAGTGGAGAACACCAATACGGACGCCGAAGGGCGGCTGATCCTGGGCGACGCGCTTGCCAGGGCAGGCGAAGACGAGCCGGCGCTGATCCTCGATTTCGCGACCCTGACCGGCGCTGCGCGCGTCGCGCTCGGCCCCGATCTGCCGCCGGTGTTCGCCAATGACGAGGCGCTGGCCGCGGACTTCCTGGCCGCGGCAGAGGGGGCGCATGATCCGCTGTGGCGGCTGCCTTTGTGGGACGGCTATGACGACATGCTGAAATCCGACGTGGCGGACATGGTCAATGCGCCCGAGGGTGGTTTCGCCGGGGCGGTGACGGCCGCGCTGTTCCTGCGCCGGTTCGTGCCCAAACAGGTGCCGTGGGCGCATGTCGACACGTTCGCCTGGCGCCCCGCTTCGAAGCCGGGCCGGCCGAAGGGCGGCGACGCGCTTGGCCTGCGCGCCGCGTGGGGCCTGCTGAAGACCCGCTTCGGCTGAGGCACGACAGCGCAAATGTTGAGGAAGTTGAGGCGCGGGCGCGTTTTTCACGCCGGCCTCAACATTCGGATTTCGCCGGTGCGTGCACCGCTCAGCGCCCACTTCGAGCGCGGCGCGGCGCCGCGAATGTTGAGGAAGTTGAGGCTCTGGCGTGTTTTTCGCGTCGGCCTCAACATTGGGATCTGACGGGCGCTCGCTCATCCGCCATGTCATGCCACGCCGGGCGGGCTGTAGGACAGCGGAGCGGCACCACCGGCCACACTGATCCGGCGTTCTAAAGGTAGGTGACGGACCAGCGATCGAGCCGGATCTTCGCCGTACCCTTGGACGGTTCCACGCCCCAGGCGACGCCATTGTAGCATTCGCGGCAACCGGCTTTCCCGTCGCGGTTGCCCGCTTCAGGCAAGGCACCCCGATCAGCTTCGCCGGTTTTTTCCCTCGCGTGTGCCGTCAATCAGCACGAAGGCGACGCGCGCCATTTCGCCGGAGCGGTTTTCCCAGCCGTGGGCGGTGCCGCGCTGGATCAGGATGTCGCCGGTGCGCATCAGCGTCTCGTCGCGGTCCATCACCGCCCAGATCTCGCCCGCCAGCACGATCGCATAATCGATCGTGTCGGTGGTGTGCATGCTGGCGCTGCGGCTCGAACCGGCGTGATGATCGGCGTCGGGGTAAAGCTCCGCGAACACGCGCGCCGTGAGCGCGGCCTGCTCCTCGCGGCTGGCGACCATCGGCGGGAAGTCGATCACGCGGAGCACGCTGCCGCCCGGCGGCGGGAGAACGCCCTTGTGCGCGGTGATGTCGTCCGGCGCCTCCACGGGGCTTGGCGCTGACCCGGTGCGCCACAGGTTCGCGTTGCGATAGGGCGAGCCGGGCAGCATCAGCGTCGCCGGGCTCTCGCCAGCCTCGGCGATATAGGATTGCCCGGCGTCGTCGATCGCCGTCACGATTCGACGCACGGGTGGTAACGGTTCGGGCATCATCCTCTCCTGTTGGGCGCGGTCGCACGGTCGCGACAGGATCGTGCCGAACCGCACGTTGGGCAAGCGCACGCCGCTTATGATGCGTCACGCCTGTGCTGGGCGCCGGCCAGGCGCCCATGCTTAGGTTCAGGCGATGGCCGCGCGGATGATAGGCACGAACTTCGCCGCCGTCAGGCTCGCGCCACCGACGAGAGCGCCGTCTACCTCGGCCGCATGGAGCAAGCCGGGCGCGTTTTCCGCCGTTACCGAACCGCCATAAAGCAGGCGAATCGCCTGGCCGGTCTCCTCGCCCAGTGCCTTCACCAGCGCCGCCCGGATCGCCGCATGCATCGCCTCGACGTCGGCGACCGTCGCCACCTGGCCGGTGCCGATCGCCCAGATTGGTTCGTACGCGATCGCCAGCCAGTCACCGCCGGCGCCGTCGGGCAGCGAGGCGAGCACCTGCGCGGTGACTACCGCTTCCGCTTCGCCGGCGCTGCGCTGTTCCAGCGTTTCGCCGACGCACAGGATCGCATCGAGGCCGTGGCGGCGGCAGGCCTCGGCCTTCGCCTTCACATCGGCATCGGTTTCGCCATGGCCCTGACGGCGTTCGGAGTGGCCGACGATGGAGAAGTTGGCGCCCGCTTCCTTCACCATCGGAACGGAGACGTCTCCGGTATGCGCGCCGCTGTCCTGGCCGTGCACGTCCTCGGCGCCAATCGGAAATTTCGCGCGGGCAGCGGCGGGGTGGATCAAGGTTGCGGGGACGGCGATGGCGACATCGACGGTGGCTTCCAGGCTGGCGCCGATCGCATCAAGTTCTGCCAAAGCTGCCAGGTTGCCGTTCATCTTCCAGTTTCCGGCTACGAACTTCCGCCGCATGATCCCTCCCAGATTGTTGCGGCCGTTGCGGTAACGAAGGCGCCCCCTTAAAGCGAGCGCCGTTCAACAGATTGGCGCTTCATGCTCGGTTTCTTCCGTCGGATCATCAATTCGCGCGTCGGCGTGATCGTTTCGGGCCTTGTCCTGGGCATCATCGCGCTGGCGTTCGCGCTCGGCGACATCACTGGCCTCAGGAGCACCGGCATCACCGGCAGCTCTGTCGCGAGCGTCGGCGGCGAGAAAGTGAGCGAGCAGGAACTCACCGAGCGTTCGCAAAGCGAGCTTCGCGCCGCGCAGCAGAACAACCCGGGCGTCGACATGGCGCAGTTCGTCAACGCCGGCGGCGTCGACAGCGTCCTGAACCGGATCGTCAACGGACTGGCGCTGGCCGAATATGGCAAGCAGCAGGGCATGGTGGTGAGCCGTGCGCTGGTGGGCAGCGAGCTGCGCAACATTCCGGCGCTGCAAGGGCCGACGGGCAAGTTCGACCAGGCGATCTACGAGCAGGTGCTGGCGCGCAACCGGCTGACCGATGCGCAGGTGCAGGGCGACATCGCGCGCGAGACGATGGTGCAGTTCCTCGTCCGCCCGCAGCTTGGCGCGAGCCAGGTTCCGGCGTCACTCGCCCTCCCCTATGCCTCGCTGCTGCTGGAGCGGCGCGCCGGCGATGTCGCGATGATCCCGTCGACCGGCGTCGGATCGGGCGCTGCGCCGACCGAGAAGGAACTGCAGGAATGGTACGGCCGCAACACGGCGCGCTATTCGGTGCCCGAGCGGCGCGTGATGCGCTACGCGATCGTCACGCCCGAGGCGGTGAAGGCGCGCGCGACGCCGACCGATGCGGACATCGCCAAGGCCTATAACGGCGACAAGGCACGCTGGGCAGCGCGGCAGACCCGCACCGTCTCGCTCGTCACCGTGCTCGACCAGAATGCGGCCAATGCGCTAGCGGCCAAAGTGCGCGGCGGCGCGTCCGTGGGCGACGCAGCACGTGCGGCGGGCCTCGAGGCACGCAAGCTGGAAGGGCAGGATAAGGGCGCACTGACGCAGGCGACCTCGACCGCGGTGGCGGACGCAGCATTCGCGGCAGCCACCGGCGGCGTGATCGGGCCGGTGCGCGGGCCGATCGGCTTCGTCGTCGGCAAGGTGGACGGCGTGGCGCAGGTGCCCGGCAAGTCGCTGGCCGAAGCGCGCGGCACGCTGGTCGAGGAACTGACCAAGTCGAAGACGGCGGAAGCGCTGAACGGCATCCGCGAGGCGCTGGAAGGCGCGATCGGCGACAATGCGAACTTCTCCGAACTGGTCGCGGACCAGAAGCTGAACGCGGCGACCACGCCGCCGCTGACGGCGGCCGGCACCGACCCCGCAAACCCCGCCTACAAGCCCGATCCGGCGCTGGCGCCGATCCTGTCGGCGGGCTTCCAATCCGAGGAAGGCGACGATCCGCAGGTGGTACAGACCGGCCCCGACGGCAGCTTCGCCCTCGTCGCGCTCGACCGCGTGGTCCGCGCCGCCCCCCGCCCCTTCGCACAGGTGCGCGACCAGGTGATCGTGGACGTCGCCGACGACCGCGCGCGCCGCGCCGCCCGCGCTGCGGCCACCAAGGTGCTGGCGGCGGTGAACGGCGGCAAGACTCTGCAGCAGGCGCTGTCCGAAGCGAAGGTGGTCGGCGGCGAGGTCGACCGGGTGGTGGCCGCACGCGCGCAGATCAATGCCGATCCGCGCGGGCCGAACCCGGTGCTGGCGCTGCTGTTCAGCATGAAGGGCGGCACCGCCAAGATGCTTGAATCGCCCGACGGCAAGGGCTGGCTGATCGTGAAGCTCAACCAGATCTCGCCGGGTGACGCCGCGAAGGTGCCGCCGGTCGTCGCCTCCACGCGGCAGGACCTGGGCCGCTTCGTCGGTGCCGAATATGCGCAGCAGTTCACCGAGGCGGTGAAGGCGAAGCTGAAGGTGACGCGCAATCCGGAAGCGATCGCCAAGGTGAAGGCGGCGCTGAACGGCCAGGGTGGCTCCAATCCGTAAGCCGGCCGAAGCCCTGGCGGCGGGGCAGCCGGCGCTCGTCTGGCGGCGCCGGATCGCCGACACCGAGACGCCGGTTGCCGCTGCGCTGAAGCTGATCGAGCCGGGGCGCGGCGACTTCCTGCTCGAATCGGTCGAAGGCGGCGCGGTGCGCGGGCGGCACAGCCTGATCGGCCTTGCCCCCGACTTGGTCTTTCGTGCCGAGGGCAATCAGGCGGCGATCAATCGCCACTGGCTGACGGATCGTTCGGCGTTCGAGCCCTGCACCGCGCCGACGCTCGACGCGCTGCGCGCGCTGGTCGCCTCGTGCCGGATGGAGGTGCCCGACGAGCTGCCGCGCGCGCTCGCCTGCCTCGTCGGCTATTTCGGCTATGAGACGATCGGGCTGGTCGAGAAGCTGCCGCCGCGCGAGGTGGACGCGCTTGGTCTTCCCGACATGATGTTCGTTCGGCCGACGGTGATCCTGGTGTTCGACCGGCTGGCCGACGCGCTGTTCCTCGTCGCGCCGGTGTGGCCGGACGAAGCACGCGATACCGCGGCGATCGTCGCAGAGGCGGAGGAGCGGCTGGATGCGGCCGAGGCGAGGCTCGCGGCCGGCACGCTGCCGCCGCGGGCGCAGGGCGAGCCGGGCGAGATCGCGCTGACGCCGACCTTGCCCGAGGGCCGCTATGCCGAGATGGTGCGCCGGGCGAAGGATTATATCGTCGCGGGCGACATCTTTCAGGTGGTGCTGGCGCAGCGCTTCACCGCGCCCTTCAGGCTGCCGCCGTTCGAGCTGTACCGCGCGCTGCGGCGGATCAACCCCTCGCCCTTCCTCTATCATCTGGACCTGCCGGGCTTCGCGCTGACGGGATCGAGCCCCGAGATCCTGGTGCGGGTGCGTGACGGCGAAGTCACGATCCGCCCGATCGCCGGCACGCGGCCGCGGGGCAAGACGGCAAGCGAGGATGAGGCGAACCGGGCCAGCCTGCTCGCCGATCCCAAGGAGCGCGCCGAGCATCTGATGCTGCTCGATCTGGGGCGCAACGACGTCGGCCGCGTCTCCGAAGCGGGATCGGTGAGCGTCACCGACAGCTACACGGTCGAATTCTACAGCCACGTCATGCACATCGTGTCGAATGTGGTGGGGCGGCTGGACTCGAAGCATGACGCGATCGACGCGCTGTTCGCCGGCTTCCCGGCAGGCACCGTCAGCGGCGCGCCCAAGGTGCGCGCGTGCCAGATCATCGCCGAGCTGGAGCAGGAGAAGCGCGGCGCGTACGCTGGCGGCGTCGGCTATTTCTCCCCCGACGGTTCGATGGATTCGTGCATCGTGCTGCGCACCGCGGTGGTGAAGGACGGGCAGATCCACGTCCAGGCCGGCGCTGGCATCGTCGCCGATAGCGACCCGGCGTACGAGCAACGCGAATGCGAGGCGAAGGCGGGCGCGTTGCTGGCGGCGGCGCGCGAGGCGATCGCACAGGCAAGCGCGGGCGGATTCGGGCAGTAATCTGCCACGTCTGACGGTCAGCTTCCGTTCGACAGCAATGGATCACCGAGTGCGTCGACCACGCCGCCGATAAGGTTCGCGTCCAGCAGCGATGGTCGCGTGCGGCGCGCTGCGGCGATTCGCGAGAGCCACGCCGCGTCTCGCGCGGCGGCGGCACGGGTGAGCGCGACCGCTTCATCCGGCTCGACGATCGCGAAGCGTAGCGGCGCGCCCGGCGGCAATTGGGCGATACGATCGATGTCCGGTTCGATTACCACCGCGATCCGGGGATAGCCGCCGGTCGTCTGGTGATCGGCCGTCAGCAGGCTGACCCGGCCTGCCCCGTCCACCTGTAGCGCGCCGCGCACCGCCGGTTCGCTCGGCATGTCGATCCGCGTCGGCGGCAACAGCGGACCATCCAGCACCATGCCCATGCGATCGAACCGCGCGCTCGCCGCAAAGGGCTGCGCCGCCAGTGTGGCCAGCACAGCGTCGTCGAAATAGCGCTGCTGCGGGCCGAGCAGGACACGTGCAATGGTGATAGGCTGGGCCTCCGGCGACGGAATCGCGGCGGCGGTAAGGTCGGCCGCCGCGTCGG
This sequence comes from Sphingomonas sp. 179-A 2A2 NHS, assembly GCF_045371305.1. Classification (NCBI taxonomy): domain Bacteria; kingdom Pseudomonadati; phylum Pseudomonadota; class Alphaproteobacteria; order Sphingomonadales; family Sphingomonadaceae; genus Sphingomonas; species Sphingomonas sp. 179-A 2A2 NHS. The sequence continues at coordinate 474,470 of NZ_JBIQDE010000003.1, forward strand.
CGATGGCCAGCACGTCGCCCTCAGCAATCCGGCCACCGCCGAGACCGGCGATCAGGTGCGTGGCGGCACTGCCGAGCCAGCGCGGCCGACCGATCCGGCCGGCGACGGCGAGATAACCCCAATTGCCCCCGTGCTGGCGGATCCGGCAGCGCATCCCAGGCTTGAGGGTCGCGACGCACCAGTCGCCGATCTCCGCTCCGTCGATCGCTGCCGATGCAGCGCCCGTCAGCGCGATCGAGACCGGCGCTTCCTCGCACACCATTGTGAGGCCGCCGAGCGACAGTTCGATAGCAGCTCCATCCGCCTCCGCCCCGATCGCGGCAAGCGCGCCAGCGAAGGCGCGGCGATCGACAGGGCCGGACGGCGGCACACCGAAGCGCCGCCAACCGGGGCGGCCGCGATCCTGCACGCTCGTGAGCGGCCCCGCCGCCTCCACGCGCAGCCGCCCAGCCGTCATGTCGCCGCGCTCCGGGTGAAGCGAACGCGGTCTCCAGGCTCGAAGCGGAACGGCTTGTCGGCCGTCGCATCGAGCACGCGTAGCGGCGTGCGGCCGATCACCCACCAGCCGGTGGGCATCGGCAAGGTGGTGATGAGGCATTGCGGCCCGGCGATCATGACGCTGCCGACCGGATGCCCGCGCACCGCCGCTTCCTTGCGCGGCAGGTGTAGCGGCCCCGGCACGCCGCCGAGATAAGCGTAGCCGGGCGCGAAGCCGTACATGAAGACGCGGTAGTCGCCGGCCAGATGCGCCGCGACTACGGCCTCTGGCGACATCCCCAGGCGATCGGCCACTTCGGCGAGATCCGGCCCGTCATCGCCGCCGTAGCGGACCGGCACCTCATGTGTCGCGGCATCGGCGAAGCCGGCGGGGGCGTCAGCCGCAAGCGGCGCGACATGGCGCTCGATGACGGCGTGATCGGTCACCAGCGGATCGAACACGAGCAGCAGGCTGGTATAGGCCGGCACCGTCTCCGTCAGCCCGCGCGGCGGCGCTGCTGTAAGAGCGTGATCCAGCGCGACCACGCGGGCGAAGATCGCCTCGTCGATGCCGCCGCCGAAATCCACCAGCAGCGCCCCCGCGCCCGCGGGACGGAACACCGGACCCGTCATGCCGGATCTGGTACCGCTTGCGTAACCATCTGCTTGCCTCCACACCCGCAGCAGAACACTCCCCGGGAGAGAGACATAATGCGCACCATCGCCTTTGCGACCCTTCTGCTTGCCAGTGCAACCGCGATCGCCGCGACGCCTGCCGCCACCCCATCCGCCGAAATCAAGGCGGCGATTGCCGACGGGCAGCGCAGCGCCGCCAACCGCGCGCGTGACCAATATCGCCATCCCGCCGAAACGCTTGCCTTCTTCGGCGTGAAGCCGACCGACACGGTGGTGGAATTCAGCCCAGGCGGCGGCTGGTACACCGAGATCCTCGCGCCGCTGGTGAACGGCAAGGGCAGCTATGTCGCGCTGGTTCCGGCGCGCGGCGTCGAGGGCGCGCAGAAGATGCTGGCAGCGAAGCAGGCATGGTTCGGCACCACGAGTGTGGCGACGCTGGATCCCGCCGCTGGCACCAGCACGGTGCCCGCCGGCAGCGCCGACGTGGTGCTGACGTTCCGCAACGTCCACAACCTGCTGATGAACGACGATCCGAAGGCGGCGGCCGGCGCCTTTGCCGCCTTCTTCACCGCGCTGAAGCCGGGCGGCACGTTGGGCGTCGTCGATCACCGCCTGCCGGAGGACATGGACACCGCGCTCGAGAAGAAGAGCGGCTATATCAAGCGCTCGACGGTCGTCCGGCTGGCCGAGGCGGCGGGGTTCAAGCTGGCCGGGGAGAGCCAGGTGAATGCGAACCCGAAGGACACGCATGATCATCCGGGCGGCGTGTGGACGCTGCCGCCGACGCTGACGCTGAAGGATCAGGACCGCGCCAAGTACACCGCGATCGGCGAAAGCGATCGCTTCACCCTGAAGTTCGTGAAGCCGAACTGAGTCGATCGGCTCGCTGCGCGTCATCCGCCCAGGGCGGCCGGGTGACGCCGCGGCGGCGTCAGCCGAGCTTGTCGACCTTTTCCTGAAGCTTCGCGAGTTCCGCCTTCAGCGCGGCGATCTTGTCATCCTTGCTGGCGGCAGGAGCCGGCGACGCGGGCTGGTTCTGCGGCTTGAACGCGCTGGTCGCCGCCTCGAACATCGCCATGTTGCGCTTCGCCATCTCGGCGAACGGCGAGCCCGCGAAGGCACCTTCCACGGCGGATTTGAACTGCGCCTGATTGCGGCGGAAGCTCTCCATCGATTCCTCGAGGTACCCCGGCACCATCGCCTGCATCGAATCGCCGTACATCGCGATCAGCTGGCGGAGGAAATTCACCGGCAGCATCGGCGTTGCGCCGCGACCTTCCTCTTCCATGATGATCTGCGTCAGAACATTGTGCGTAATATCCTCATCGGTCTTCGCATCGACGACCTTGAACTCGCGGCCCTGGCGCGTCATCGCGGCAAGGTGATCGAGCGTGATGTAGGACGAGCTTTCAGTGTTGTAGAGCCGGCGATTCGCGTATTTCTTGATGACGACCAAGCCATCGGCGTCGTGCTGCTTCTTCATCGCGGGCCCCCGCTTTTATGATGGTTTCGAGGGCTACATCATCTCTTGCGGCGCCGCAACATGGCCCGCGCCCGCTGCCGCTCTTCTTGGAGATGCTGCGCAGCGAAACCGCAACATCAGCGGAGCGGCAGGCAAGGGCGCTGGCGGGGCTGCGCCGCTATCAGGAGGCGCCGCGGGTGCGCCGCACCATGGCGCCCGTGAAGCGGCGACAGGGCCGCGCGCGGCTGCGTGATTATGGCGGCAGCGGGCGGCCGGTGCTGATCGTGCCGTCGCTGATCAACCCGCCCTTCATCCTCGATCTGATGCCGGAACGCTCGCTGGTGCGCTGGCTCGCGACACAGGGATTTCGCGTGTGGCTGCTCGACTGGGGGGAGCCAGCGCCCGCCGATCGGGCGCAGAGCGTCACCGGTCATATCGAGCAATTGCTGCTGCCGTTGCTGCGGCGCTTCCACGTGCCGCCGATCCTCGTCGGCTACTGCCTGGGCGGGACGATGAGCCTTGCCGCGGCTGCGAGCGGCCTCACGGCCGGCGTCGCGACGATTGCTGCGCCGTGGCATTTCGATGGTTACGGCGACGCGGCCCGCGCACACATGGCGGCGTTATGGTCCGCCGCCGAGCCCGGCTGCGCGCAGCTGGGCCTCGTGCCCATCGAAGTGCTGCAGGCCGGGTTCTGGAAGCTGGATCCCGCGCGCACGATCGCCAAGTACGAAGCGTTTGCCGACATGTCCGGCGATGCCGCCGCGATGTTCGTCGCGATGGAGGACTGGGCCAACGCCGGGGCACCGCTCACCTATGCTGCGGGGGCGGAATTGTTCGAGCGGATGCTGGTTGCGGACCTGCCCGGGCGCGGCGCGTGGAAGGTGGCGGGTGTGACGGTCGACCCGCTTGCCCTGCCCTGTCCGGCGACCGAGTTCGTGTCGCTGGGCGACCGGATCGTGCCGGCCGCGACCGCCATCGGCCTGCCCGACCGGCGCGACCTCGGCGCGGGGCACGTCGGCATGGTGGTCGGCAGCCGCGCCCGCGCGCAGCTGTGGGAGCCGCTGCGCGACTGGCTAGGCGGGATCTAGACCCAGACCCGGGCGAACCGCCGGCCGAGGCCGGTGAGAAGCTCGTATTGCGATTCGCCCGATGGCGAGGCGGCGCTTGGCAGATCGGGATCGAACGCGAGCCAATCCCCTTCCGCGACATCCACGCCGGTCACGTCCACCGCGGTCAGATCCATCGACACGCGGCCGACCACCGGGAGCGCCCGATCGCCGACAAAGGCGGTGCCGCGGCTGGAGAAGGCCCGGCGATAGCCGTCGGCGTAGCCAAGATTGACGACTGCCACCTCCCGATCCTCGGGCGCGGTCCAGGTGGCATTGTACCCGACCTTGCTGCCAGCCGGCACGCGGCGGCGTTGCAGTACCTCGGCTTCGATCGTCACCACCGGGCGGATCACGCCGGCCAGCTCTGCCCGCGGCACGCCGCCGTAAAGCGCGAGGCCCGGGCGGGTCAGGTCGAAGGCATAGTCCGTGCCCAGCGCCACGCCGGCGGAGTTAGCGAGACTGAGCCGGCGGGCGTTCGCGCGGTCAGCGATGCCGGTGAAGACCGCGCGCTGCTCGGCGTTCATCGCCGAATCCTCGTCGGCGCACGCAAGGTGGCTGATCAGCGTCTCCACCGTCAGGCCGTCCAGCAGGCCGGCGGCAATGTCAGCCGGCGCCACGCCCAGCCGGTTCATCCCCGTATCCACCATCACGTCGCAGTCGCCGCCGCCTGCCTCTCGCCAGCGCTGCACCTGCTCGGGCGAGTTGAGCACCGGGCGCGCGACACCGGCCAGCGGCAGATCCGCGGCGCGCACGCCGTGGAGGACAGACAGCGAAACGCCGAGATCCCCCAGCGCCACTGCCTCGGCCCAACTGGCGACGAAGAAGTCGCGGCACCCTGCCCCTGCCAGCCGCTGCACCACCTCGCGCGCGCCGAGGCCGTACCCGTCCGCCTTCACCGCCGCGCCGCAGGCGGCGCTGCCGCTCAGCCGTGCCAGGGCGCGCCAGTTATCGGCAAGGGCGGAACCATCGAGACGCAAACGACTGGGAGCATTCATGCGCGCGGCGTTAGCGCCGCCAGCGCGATCATGCCACCGTGGCGCGCCCATCCGCATCGTCGCGCAGCCAGATCACGCACACGATCAGCGCGACGAGCGTGATGCCCCAAGTGTACCACAGGCCGGCGAACGGATTACCGGTGCGCGCCACGATATACTGGCTGATGAAGGGCAGGAATCCGCCGAAGTAACCGGTGCCGAGGTGATACGGGATCGAGAGCGAGGAATAGCGGATCTCGGGCGGGAACATCTCCGCCAGCGCCGCCGCCACCGGGCCATAGGTGATGCCGGATAGGCCAGTGATCGCCAGGATCGCGAGCAGGATCAGCGCGACGTTGCCCGCCCCCGGCACGACCTTCGTCAAGTCATAGCCGGCAGCGGTGAGCGCCCGGTCGATCGCTTCGGGCGAGCGATCCGCGATCGGCTGCGCGCCGATCGTCAGGCTCGTCTCGGGCGCCTGCGCTGTGGTGTACGGCACGCCCTTCTTGGACAGCACGTCGAGCAGCTGGCCGCACTCCGTCTTCTGTTTGGCGGCGAAGGGGCTGTAGGTGCAATCCGGCCCGGCGACGACCACCGGCGATACCTCGCCGGCTCGGGCCAGCCCCGGGTTGGCAGCTGCTGCGATCAGCCAGAAGATCGGGAACAGCAGGACGAGCGTCAGGGCGTAGCCGATCACGATCGGCTTCTTGCGCCCGATCCGATCCGACAGGCGGCCGAAATAGACGAACCAGAACAGCCCCATCAGCGCGCCCGCGCCGGACAGAAGCTGCGCCGTCGTCTCCTCCACCTGCATCGTCGTCTGCAGGAAGGAGAGGACGCTGAACATCGAGGTGTACCAGATCACCGTCAGACCGGCGGCGATGCCGATCATCGCTACGAACATGCGCTTCAGATTGCCGGGATAGGTGAAGCTGCGCTTGACCGGGTTCGCCACCGTCTCGCCTGCCGCGCGCATCTGCTTAAACACCGGGCTTTCGGACAGCTTCACGCGCATCCACAGCGAGATGACGAGCAGCACGATCGAGAACAGGAACGGCGTGCGCCAGCCCCAAGCGCCCCAGGCATCGGCGGGGATGATCGCCTTGAAGCCGAGCACCACCGCAAGGCTGAGGACGAAGCCGCCAGCGACGCCCGCCTGGATGAAGCTGGTGTAGAAGCCGCTTTTGCCCGGCGGCGAGTGCTCCGCCACATAGACCGCGGCGCCGCCATATTCGCCGCCCAGCGCCAGCCCCTGCGCGATGCGAAGCAGGATGACGATGATCGGCGCGGCCATGCCGATCGCCTCGTAAGAGGGAACGAGGCCGACGCCGGCAGTCGCCACGCCCATCAGCGCGATCGTGACGAGGAAGGTGTATTTGCGCCCCAGCCGATCGCCGAGGTAGCCGAACACGACGGCGCCGAGCGGGCGGAAGCCGAACCCGACCGCGAACCCCGCCCAGGCGAGCAACGCCTGCACCATCTCGTTCCCGGCGGGGAAGAAGGTGCGCCCGATCACGCCCGACGCAGCAAGCGTGCCGTAGATGAAGAAATCATACCATTCGAAGACAGTGCCGAGCGCCGAGGCGGAAATGACCAGCCGTACGTCGCTGGGCGCGGGTTCCTGCGAATCGTGTGTCGGCGCAATCGTCGCCATGTCGGCCCCTCCCCTTATGTTGCTCGTCTAGCGCAACGGGAGGGGCCGGCAAGCATCAGTCCTTGAGGCTGGCGGGGACGAGGCCGCCGTTCTTCTCCAGCTCTCGCATCACGGCCTTGTGCAGCCAGATGTTCATTTCCGCCGAACCGTCCTTGGCGCCGGTATAACCAAGCTCGGTCGCCAGCTCCTTGCGGTTGTCGAGGCTGGAATCGATGCCGAGCAGCTTCATCAGGTCGACGATCGAGGTGCGCCAGTTAAGCGCAGGGCCGCTATGCTTGGCGGCAAGATCGCTCAGCACCTTTTCGACGTCGACCGGCCCGGCGGCGGGTGCAGGCGTTGCCGCGGGCGGCGGCGTGGCGGGGGCTGAGGGCTGAGGTGTCGGCGTCGCTTGCGGGGCCGCTTGCGGCGCGGGAGCGGGCTTGCCGGAGAACTGGCCACCAAGGGGGCCGCGATCGCCGAAGATCGCCTTCTTGATCGAGCCGAAGATACTCATGTGCTCACTCCTGTCGTTTCACTGCGACAGGAACGCGGCGGGCGGGGGATGGTGCCTCGCCCGCAGCGCAGGATCACCCGATGGCAAGGATCTCGATCGCATCCTCGCGGCCGTTGAAGGCGACGAGGTCACCTTCGCAGGCGCCGATCATGGCGCGGGCGAGCGGCGCGGAGAATGCGATGAGCCCCGCCGCAGGATCAGCCTCGTCGTCGCCGACGATCCTCAGTTCCTGCTCCTTGCCGTTCAGGCGGAACCGCACACGGCTGCCGAAGGCGATCTCGTCCGCCGGCGGCGCAGGCGCGAGGATCGCGGTGGCCCGCCGCGTTTTCCAGTAGCGCAGCTGGCGCGCGATATCCTCGCGGCCAAGCTCGTCGGCGGCGGGAAGCGCCGCCTCCAGCGCCGCAATCCGCTCGTCGATCAGCGCGCGGCCCCGCTCGGTGACGAGATTGGGCCCAGACGGCAGTGGCAGCTCGAAGCGCGGTTCCTTGTGTTCTTCATCGCTCTCGCGGCGGAAGGCGACGCTCATGACTGGCCTTGGGACGTCTTGATGATCGCGGAGAAATCGAGGTTGCCGTGCTCGGCGGCGAATGCCTCGTACAACTCGGTCGCGCGGGCGCCGAGCGGCAGGTTCGCGCCCGCCTCGGCGGCAGCGGCCATGGCGAGGCGCAGGTCCTTCAGCATCAGCGCGGCAGCGAACCCGCCCTGATAATCGCGGTCGGCGGGGCTTTCCGGCCCGACGCCGGGCAGCGGGCAATAGCTGGTCATCGACCAGCTCTGGCCGGTCGCCTTGCTGGAGATGTCGTAGAACACCTGCGGATCGAGCCCGAGCTTCTCGGCAAGCGCGAAGCCTTCGCAGGTCGCGATCATCGTGCCGGCGAGGATCAGGTTGTTGCACATCTTCACCGCCTGGCCCGCGCCGCTGGCACCAGCGTGGATCACGGCCTTGCCCATGTCCTCGAGGAACGGCTGCGCCGCGGCGAAGCCGGCCTCCGAGCCGCCGACCATGAAGGTGAGCGTCCCGCCATTGGCGGCGGCAATCCCGCCCGATACCGGCGCGTCGACCGCTTCCAGACCGCGGCCCTGCGCATCACTGGCAAGCTGCCGCGCGGTGGCGACGTCGATCGTCGAGCAATCGATCAGGATCGCGCCGGGCGCGGCCTTGCCGAAGACGGCGTCGGCGTAAACCTGTGCGACATGCTTGCCGGCGGGAAGCATGGTGATGATCGCTTCCGCGCCCTCCACCGCTTCCGCCGCGCCCGCGACGGGCAGGCAGCCGGCCTTCTTCGCGCGATCGAGCGCCTCGGCGTTCAGGTCGAAGGCGCGTACGTCATGCCCCGCCTTGGCGAGGTTCGCGGCCATGCCCCCGCCCATGTTGCCCAGACCGATGAAAGCGACGCGTGCCATGCCAAACTCTCCTAATCTTCAACTTTCCCTCCCGTCCGCGGGAGGGATCGGGGGAGGCCGTGCCGGTCCGCGACAATGCCGCGGACGGGCTCTCCCCTAACTCCTCCCGCCAGCGGGAGGGGAACGTGACTCACCGGCCCTTCCAGACGCCTGGGCGCTTCTCGATGAAGGCGGCCATGCCCTCGGCCTTGTCCTCGGTCGCGGTCAGGATCTGGAACAGGCGACGCTCGGTCAGGATGCCCTGCGCGAGGTTCGTCTCGAACGCGGTGTTGACCATTTCCTTGTTCACCATCGCGGCCATCGGCGGCATCGAGGCAATGAGCGCGGCGGTCTTCAACGTTTCTTCAAGCAGCGAGGCGAGCGGCACGACCTTGGCGACGAGGCCCGAGTGCTCCGCTTCGGCCGCATCCATCATCCGGCCGGTGAGGCACATTTCCATCGCCTTGGCCTTGCCGATCGCGCGGGTCAGCCGCTGCGAGCCGCCCATGCCGGGTGCCACGCCAAGCTTGATCTCCGGCTGGCCGAACTTCGCGGTGTCGGCGGCGTAGATGAAGTCAGCCATCATCGCGAGCTCGCAGCCACCGCCCAGCGCGAAGCCGTTGACTGCCGCGATCCACGGCTTGCGCGTGGCGACGACGCCGGTCTGCCAGCCGGCAAAGAAGTCCTGCAGGAAGAAATCGGCCGCCGCCATGTCGGCCATCTGCTTGATGTCCGCGCCGGCAGCGAACGCCTTTTCGCCGGACCCGGTGAGGACGAGGCAACGCTGGCTTTCGTCCTTGTCATAGGCACCGAACGCCGCCGACAGGTCGGCGAGGACGTCGCTGTTCAGCGCATTCAGCGACTGCGGGCGATTGAGCGTGACGAGCGTGACGGCACCGCGCTGCTCAACGAGGATATTGGCATATTCGGTCATCGTTCTCTCCCCATCCCTCGCCGCGGCACTGCCGGCGGCGAGAGGTTCATTGGTCAGTCGTGCGGCGTCCATGCCTCGGCGTCGGGCAGCGGCGCGAAGATCTGGTCGATCACGTGATCGCTGACGCCCTCGGGCGTCGCCGGTTCCCATTTGGGCGCATTGTCCTTGTCGACGATCACCGCGCGGACGCCTTCGAGAAAGTCGTGGCGCTGCACAACGCGCGCGCCGACGGCATATTCCTGGCGCATCTCGTCCGCAAAGCTCGCCATCCCCTTACCATCCTTCAGCAGCTTGAGGCTGACCTTCATCGTCTGCGGCGACTTGGTCTTGAGCGTCGCGAGCGTTGCCGCCGCGAACTCACCGCCATCCGCCTCAAGCGCGGCGTAGATTTCCTCGAGCTTGTCAGAGGCGAACAGCCGGTCGATCTCCGCGCGGTTGCCGAGCAGCGCCGCCTGCCCCGGCTCAGTGGACAGCGTATCCAGCGTCGCGGCGATCGCAGTGGGATCGGCAGCGATGCGGCGCTTCGCCTCCTCGACCTGCTCGGCCGGCAGGTAATGCGTGGCGAGGCCGAGCGCGAACGTCTCGGCACCGTCAAGGCGGTGGCCGGTCAGCGCGAGATATTGCCCCATCCGCCCCGGCAGGCGGGAGAGGTACCAGCCGCCACCAACATCCGGGAACAGGCCGATCCCGGTTTCGGGCATGGCGAACTTCGTGTTCTCGGTCGCCACGCGATAGCGGCACGGCTGCGAGATGCCGACGCCGCCGCCCATGGTGATGCCGTCCATGAAGGCGACCGTGTCCTTGGCGTAGGTGAACAGCCGGTGGTTCATGCGGTATTCGGTGTGGAAGAACTGGCGCGCCTCCGCGCCGTCCTTGGCGCCGCTGTCGGCCAGCATGCGAATATCACCGCCGGCGCAGAAGCCACGCCCCTCGGCATGATCGATGATGATCGCCCGGACCGCATCGTCAGCGCGCCAAGCCTCCAGCGCGTCGAGCACGGCGACGCACATCGCAGTGGTCAGCGCGTGGATCGCCTTCGGGCGGTTCAGCCGGATGCGGCTGATCGGGCCGTCGACAAGGGTCAGAACGTCACTGGTCATCCGCAAAATTCCCGAAACTTGTGCGCGTGAGAGAGAAGATAAGGACGTTCGTTTCGTTCGCGTTCCTATCTTCTCTCACACGAACCGCATGTTGGACAGTTACTGGCGCGTCAGTTCGCGGCCGACGATCATCCGCATCACCTGGTTGGTGCCTTCGAGGATCGAATGGACGCGCAGGTCGCGCCAGAAGCGCTCGATCGGGTAATCCATGAGGTAACCGTAGCCGCCGTGCAGCTGCAGCGCGCGATCGACCACCGAGGATCCGGTGTCGGTCGCCAGCCGCTTCGCCATCGCGGCGAAGCGCGTCTTGTCCGGTGCATTCGCGGTCACCTTGGCCGCGGCAACATAGAGCAGGTAGCGCGCGGCCTGAAGCTCGGTGTCCATGTCGGCGAGCGTGAACTGGGTGTTCTGGAAATCGGCGATGCGCTGGCCGAACTGCTGGCGATCCCTGGTGTAGGCGATCGCCTCGTCGAGGCAGCGCTGTGCCCCGCCGAGCGAGCAGGCGCCGATGTTCAGGCGGCCGCCGTCGAGGCCCATCATGGCGAAGCGGAAGCCCTCGCCTTCCTGCCCGACGCGGTTGGCCACCGGCACCTTCACGTTATCGAAAAGCACCTGCCGCGTGGGCTGCGCATGCCAACCCAGCTTTCGCTCGTTCGCGCCGAAGGAGACGCCCGGCATGTCCTTGTCGATGACGAGGCAGGAGATGCCCTTGGGCCCCTCCGCGCCCGTGCGCACCATGGTGACATAGACTTCATTCTCGCCCGCGCCGGAGATGAACTGCTTCGATCCGTTGACGATATAATGATCGCCCTCGAGCCGCGCGCTGGTCTTCAGCGCTGCCGCGTCGGACCCGGAGCCCGGCTCCGTCAGGCAATAGCTGGCCATCTTGTCCATGGTGACGAGGCTGGGGAGATAGCGGCCCTTCAGATCGTCCGAGCCGAAGCGGTCGATCATCCACGACGCCATGTTGTGGATCGAGATGAAGGCGCTGGTGGCGGGGCAGCCATAGGCCATCGCCTCCATGATCAGCGCTGCTTCCAGCCGGCCGAGATTGATCCCGCCGCTTTCCTCACTGACGTAGATCGCGGCGAAGCCTAGTTCCGCCGCAGCCTTGATCGTCTCGCGGGGGAAGATGTGCTTCTCGTCCCACTCTGCCGCGAACGGCGTGATCCGGTCCGCCGTGAAGCGCCGGGCGAGCTCCTGGATCTCGCGCTGGTCATCAGTGAGGTCGAATTGGTCAGTCATTCTATGGGCCCTAACGGAAGACGACGGTGCGCGCACCATTGGCCAGAACGCGCCGCTCGGCGATCCAGCGCACGGCGCGGGCAAGAACCTGCGCCTCGATATCGCGGCCGATCGCGATCAGCTCGTTCACCGTCGCGCGATGGTCGACGCGCTCGGCGGCCTGTTCGATGATCGGCCCCTCATCGAGGTCGGTGGTGACGAAATGGGCGGTGGCGCCGATCAGCTTCACGCCGCGAGCATGCGCCTGGTGATAGGGTTTCGCGCCCTTGAAGCTCGGCAGGAAGCTGTGATGGATGTTGACGCAGCGGCCCTCGACCGCGGCGACCAGCTCGGGCGAGAGAACCTGCATGTAGCGGGCGAGAACCAGCAGGTCCGCGCCGCTATCCTCCATCACGCGCAGCAGCGCCGCTTCCTGCTCGGCGCGATTGGCGGCCGATACCGGCAGATGATGGAACGGCACGTTATGCCATTCGGCAAGGCCGCGCAGCACCTCGTGATTGGAGACGACGGCGACCGGATCGATCGGCAGCGCGCCGATCGACCAGCGGTGGAGCAGATCGTTCAGGCAATGCGACGTGGTGGAACAGGCGATCACCACCTTGGGGCGATGATCCGCGGGCACCAACGTCCAGTCGAAGCCGAACTGATCGGCGACGTCGCTGAGGCGATCGCGCATGTCGGGCCCGGTGAACACCAGCCGCATGAAGAAGCGGTCAGTGTCGAGATCGGCATATTGCTGGCTGTCGAGGATGAAGCCGCCGGCCTCCGCCAGACGCCCGGTCACCGCGGCGACGATGCCGCGGCGGTCGTGGCAGGAGAAGGTGAGAATCCAGCTCGGCTCGGCGGCGGCCGTTTCGGGAAGGGCGGATGGGATCATGGAAGTGTCAGGCATTGCAGCGCGTGTAGCGAAGCCTTTCGCCATCGACCACGCGGACGAGCACGCGGCCGCCCTCCTCCAGCACCAGGCCGGTTTCCTCGCGCCACTCCTGCCCCTCGCCGGTGAAGGCCAGGGTGGCGCGAAACTCGGCCGGAGACACGCCCTCCAGCCGCGCGATTGTGGCGCGCGATTCGTAGAAGGTCAGGCGATCGGGGGCGACCGTCATCAGGCCCTTGTTGTCGCCCTTTCTTGAGGTGCAGTCCGCTGGCACGAGGCCCCAGCGCCCGACGAAGGCTGGCGGCAGGCGCACTTCTGCGATCGCCGCCGGTGCCGGCGCCGCAAGGGGCTGCCCCCCTGCGCCGCCCATCACTGCTGCGGTGCTCGGGCTGCTGGGCAAGGCACGGCCGATGACCGCCACCTCCTCCGACTCCTCGGGCACGCGGCACGCCGTCACCCCGACGAGCGCGGCGACAACCGTCAGCTTTCGAACCATGCGATCGATCAGCCCATCGTCGGGATGACGAACGCGTCCTGGTTCCGGCTGGGCCCGCCATCCTCGCTGCCGCGCGGCAGATCGCCGCCCGACAAGCCGCTGCCGTCCGGCCAGCGCTGCGTGATCGTCTTCACCTTCGTCCAGAACTTCACGCCTTCCATGCCGTGCTGGTTGGTGTCGCCGAACGCCGAGCGCTTCCAGCCGCCGAAGGTGTGATAGGCGACCGGCACCGGGATCGGCACGTTGATGCCCACCATGCCGACGTTGACGCGCGCGGCGAATTCACGCGCGGCATGGCCGTTGCGGGTGAAGATCGCGACGCCATTGCCGTATTGATGCTCGCTCGGCAGGCGAAGCGCGGTCTCGAAATCGGGCGCGCGGACGATCTGCAGCACCGGGCCGAAAATCTCTTCCTTGTAGCTCTGCATGTCGGGCGTGACATGGTCGAACAGCGATGGGCCGATGAAGAAGCCCTCCTCATGCCCCTGTAGCTTGAAGCCGCGGCCATCGACAACCAGTTCCGCGCCCTCGTCGACGCCGGTCTGGATCCAGTTCTCGACGCGCTGCTTGTGCGCGGCGTTCACGACCGGGCCGTAATGCGCCTCCGCATCGGTGGAGACGCCGACGCGCAACGCCTCGATCGCCGGCAGCAGCTTCTCGCGCAGCGCCACCGCGGTCTTCTCCCCGACCGGCACGACGACGGGAAGCGCCATGCAACGCTCGCCAGCGGAACCGAAAGCGGCGCCCGACAGATCCGCCACCACCTGATCGAGATCGGCGTCCGGCATGACGATGCCGTGGTTCTTCGCACCGCCCATCGCCTGGACACGCTTTCCGGCCGCGACGCCGCGATTGTAGACGTAATGCGCGATGTCACTGCTGCCGACGAAGCTGACCGCAGCGATCGCCGGGTGATCCAGGATCGCGTCGACCATTTCCTTGTCGCCATGGACGACCTGGAAGATCCCCTCGGGCATCCCCGCCTCGCGCATCAGCTCGGCGAGGCGCACCGGCACCGACGGATCACGCTCCGACGGCTTCAGGATGAAGGCGTTGCCGCAGGCCGTCGCCACCGCGCCCATCCACAAGGGGATCATCGCGGGGAAGTTGAACGGGGTGATGCCAGCACCGATGCCAACCGGCTGGCGCATCGAATAGACGTCAATGCCGGGGCCGGCGCCCTGGGTATATTCGCCCTTCAGCACGTGCGGGATGCCGCAGGCGAATTCGACGACCTCGAGCCCGCGCTGAATATCACCCTTGGAATCGGCGATGACCTTGCCGTGTTCGGACGAGAGGAGATGCGCGAGCTCATCCATGTTCGCTTCGACCAGCGCCTTGAACGCGAACATCACGCGGGCGCGGCGCTGCGGATTGGTCGCCGCCCAGGCCGGCTGTGCCGCCTGCGCCGCTGCCACTGCGCGATCGAGATCGGCCTGGGTGCCGAGCGTGACGCGTGCCTGGACCCGCCCGGTGTTGGGATCGAACACGTCCGCGGTGCGCGCCCCGGCACCGCCAGTTCCGACGATATGATGATCGATCACGCGCATGTTCACTCTCCGGATTAGTTGCGCGGCTTGTACGCTCATGGTGTTTCTGCACACAAGGGCGCGAATTCGCAGCGTGGAGGTGCAATTTTGCACGCGCCGCGCATTCGTGCGAGGACCGCCGCATCATGCAGAACTGGGACGACCTGCGCATCTTCCTGGCCGTCGCCCATGCCGGCCGGGTGGCGGCGGCCGCGCGCGCACTCGGCATCGACACCACCACCGTCGGCCGGCGGCTGCAGCGGCTGGAAGCGGCGATCGGCCAGCCCCTGTTCGAATCCGTCGCTGGCGAGCGGCGGCTGAGCGATGCGGGGCAGAAATTGCTCGATCACGCCGAGACGATCCATGCGGCCATCCTTTCCGCCTCGGAAGGCGAGCGCGGCGGCGGGGTCGCCGGGCATGTGCGGCTCAGCGTGGCGGAGGGGCTGGCAACGCACGTGCTGGCGCCGCGGCTAAGCGACTTCCAGGCCGCCCACCCGCTGATCCGGCTGGACCTCATCACCGCCTCGGGCTTCCTCGATCCGTCGAAGCGCGAGGCTGACATTGCGGTGATGCTAGCCCGTCCGCGCAACCGGCAGCTGATCGCCACCCGCCTCACCGATTATCGCCTGCGGCTCTATGCCGCGCCTGCGCATCTGGCGCAGCACGGCACGCCGGCAACCGCGGAGGCCCTGAAGCAGCACGTGCTGATCGGCTACGTGCCGGAGCATATCCACGCGCCGGAGCTCGATTATCTGTCCGAGGTGCATGACGGGCTGGTCGCTCGGCTGCGATCGACCAGCATCAACGTGCAGCATGCGATGGTCCGCTCCGGCGCGGGGATCGGCATCCTTCCCGATTTCGTCGCGACGAAGGACCCGGCACTGGTGCCGGTGCTGCCCGAAATGGTGCTGACGCGTGCCTTCTGGCTCGTCACCCATGCCGACGGCCATGCCGCGCCGCGGGTGCAGGCGGTGACCCGCTGGCTGCGCGACGCAACGGCCTCCAATGTGTGACCGTTGCCCATGGATGGGCGCACGACCATGATGACGCGCCGAGGAAGGTGACCGATGACCGACAGGCGAGAGCCGCCGCTGGAAGACCTGCCGCCCGGGGTGCCCGATCCCGATGGTCCGCCGCAGTTCGTCGATGCGCCCGAGCGTGATCCCGGCCGCGGACACCTGATCTTCGTCGCCCTCGCGCTGGCGCTGATGGTGGTCGCCTGGTGGGGGCTATAGCGCGGATGGCTACAGGCAGGGCGCGCTAGGCCGGCACGCGATCGCGCACCACTTGCGGCAGGATCGCGTCGAGCAGCAGCATGCCCTGTTCCGTGACGCACAGCCGGTCGCCGTCACGCTGGATG
This sequence comes from Sphingomonas sp. 179-A 2A2 NHS, assembly GCF_045371305.1. Taxonomy (NCBI): domain Bacteria; kingdom Pseudomonadati; phylum Pseudomonadota; class Alphaproteobacteria; order Sphingomonadales; family Sphingomonadaceae; genus Sphingomonas; species Sphingomonas sp. 179-A 2A2 NHS. Next base: position 490,196 of record NZ_JBIQDE010000003.1, read on the forward strand.
AAGCCGGCAAGCCGCGCGACGGCGCCCTCGTCGATCACCTCGTCGATCCGCGCGCCGGCGAGCTTGGCAACGCGAGCAAGATCGACGCCCTCGCGCAGTCGCAGCCCCATCAGCAATGCCTCAGACGCCTGGGTTGCTGGCGCCAGCGGCTCTTCCAGCTCCAGCCCGTGGCCGTTGCGATCGACCGCGGCGAGCCAGTTCTCCGGCTTCTTGCGCCGCACCGTCGCAAGGCCGCCGCGCCGCCCGTGGGCGCCGGGGCCGACGCCGGCATATTCCCAATAGCGCCAGTAGGCGAGGTTGTGCCGGCTCTCCGCGCCGGGCCGTGCATGGTTGCTGATCTCATAGGCCGGGATGCCGGCCGCCGCGGTCATCGCGCGGGTCGCCTCGAACAGGTCGGCGGCCGCGTCTCCATCGGGGATGGTGAGGCGCCCGGCTGCGGCCTCGGTATGGAAGCGCGTGCCGGGCTCGATCGTCAGCTGGTAAAGCGAGAGATGCTCGGTGCCGAAGCCGATCGCGCGGGCAAGCTCCGCCTCCCAGGCTGGCAGCGTCTGGCCCGGGCGTGCATAGATGATGTCGAAGCTGACGCGCGGGAATACCGCCTGCGCCACGTCCAGCGCGGCCAGCCCCTCGCGCACGTCATGCGCGCGGCCGAGAAAGGCGAGCGCTTCATCCTCCAGTGCCTGGAGGCCGAGCGACACGCGATTGACGCCGGCCGCCGCAAGATCGGCGAAATTGGCGGCCTCCACCGACGAGGGGTTCGCTTCCAGCGTGATCTCGATCCCCGGCTCGAACCCCCAATGCTGTTCCGCCGCCTCGAGCAGCGCCGCGACGGTTGCGGGCGGCATCAGCGAGGGGGTGCCACCGCCGAAGAAGATCGAGCCGAGCCGCTTGCCCGGCAGCATCCGCGCCTCATGCGCCAGATCGGCCAGCAGCGAATCGCGCCAGCGTTGCTGGTCCACCCCGTCGCGCACGTGGCTGTTGAAGTCACAATAAGGGCATTTGGAGACGCAGAACGGCCAGTGGATGTACAGCGCCAGAGGATTGTCGGAGACCATGGTGGCGCCGATATGGTCGCAATGACGCTCCGACGCCACCTCGCCGCCGCGCTTGCCCTCCTGATCGCCGCTTGCACCCCCGGGACGGGCGATGCGCCCCAGCGGGTGGTGGAACGCCGCACGTCGGAGGCGCCGGCACCGCGCGGGGCGGAGCTGCTGCGCACCACCATGCTGGCCGGGCACAACAAGGCCCGCGCCGAAGCCAGTCTGCCGCCGCTGGTGTGGGATGAGCGGCTGGTCGCCTCCGCCCGCGCCTATGCGCAGGAGATGGCCCGCACCCGCCGCTTCGCCCACGCCGCCCAGCCGCATGGCCCGACGCGCGAAGGCGAGAACCTGTGGACGGGCACGCGCGACGCGTACCGCTACCGCGAGATGATCGGGCACTGGCTGGCCGAGAAGCGCGATTTCGTGAACAATGTGACGCCCACCTTCAGCCGCACCGGCCGCTGGCAGGACGTCGCGCATTACACCCAGATCATGTGGCGCGACACCCAACGCCTCGGCTGCGCCACCGCCTCCAATGCTGGCGAAGACTATCTGGTGTGCCGCTACAGCCCGGCGGGGAATGTGGTGGGCGAGCGGGCGTATTGAGGGAGTTCTCCGTCGGCGTGGAGCGGACGTTCAACTGACGCCCGGTTATCGTCGTCAGAGGGGCTGACGACCATAACGGAAAGAGCTCATTCCAAGTCGGCTGCTGCTCCACCTGTCATTGGAGCAGGCTTCGGACCAGAAGGCGCTGGCTCAGGTTCAAGGCCGCCTTCGTCACGATATCCATGCCGTCTTGGTAACGGCATACCCAGACGGTTGTGCAACTCTATTAGGAGCGCTTTCTCTTCCGCAGTAGGAGGAGGCGGGCCGACAAGATCTTTTACTGGCATCGCGGGCCTCGCTCACTAGCTAGAATGTAGCCGTAGCACACATGGCTGCCGGCGGCCCAACGTCTGCTTTTCGCAATTCGGGACCGAACGCCGCCATTCCCCTCCCCTCCCATCTCTAGACGTCGCGCGCTCACCCTCAGGGGTTTTTAGCCGGCCATGCGCTGCGATCAGAAGATAGCCGCGACCAGCTGGCGGAAAGCGTCGGCGCGGTGGCTGATGGTGTGCTTTACGGCCTGATCCATCTCGCCGAACGTCTCGTCGCGGCCGTTGGGCAGGAACATCGGATCATAGCCGAAGCCCTTGTCGCCGCGCGGCGGCCAGACGAGCGTGCCGTCGACCCGGCCCTCGAACCATTCGACATGGCCGTCCGGCCAGGCGAGCGCCAGCGCGCAGACGAAATGCGCGTCGCGCGACGCGCCCTCGATCGCGGCGACCTTCGCGTGGACGCGGCGCATCGCCTCGCCGAAATCCTTGCCCTCGCCGGCCCAGCGCGCGGAGAAGATGCCGGGATCGCCATCCAGCGCATCGACGCACAGGCCGCTGTCGTCGGCGAGCGCAGGGAAACCGGAGAGGTCCGCCGCCGCGCGCGCCTTCAGTTCGGCATTGGCAACGAAGGTGGTGCCGGTCTCTTCCGGCTCCGGCAAACCGAGGTCCTTGGCGGAGACGACATCCAGCCCGTGGCCGGCAAGCAGCTCGGCGATTTCGCGCACCTTGCCCGGATTGTGGCTGGCGATCACCAGCTTGCCGGGCAGGAGCCTGCGCAGCGCCTGGGGGGTGTCGCCCTCGCCGCTCACTGACCGACGGCCTTGGCTTGCGCCGCGAAGATTTCCGCGCAGCCGATCCGCGCCAGGCGCAGCAGGCGAAGCAGCGATTCCTCGTCATAGGTCGCGTTCTCGGCGGTCGCCTGCGCTTCGGCGATGTTGCCGTTTTCCAGCAGCACGAAATTGCCGTCCGCGTCGGCGTTCGAATCCTCGATATAGTCGAGGTCGAGCACCGGCTGGCCCTGGTAGATGCCGCAGCTGACCGCGGCGACCTTCTGGCTGATCGGATCCTTCTCGATCTTGCCGTCGGCGATGAGGCTGTTCACTGCCAGGCGAAGCGCGACCCACGCGCCCGAGATCGCAGCCGTGCGCGTGCCGCCATCGGCCTGGATCACGTCGCAATCGAGCGTGATCTGCCGCTCGCCAAGCGCGGTCATGTCCGTCACGGCGCGCAGGCTGCGGCCGATCAGGCGCTGGATCTCCTGGGTGCGGCCCGACTGCTTGCCCTTTGCCGCCTCGCGGCTGCCGCGGGTGTGCGTCGCGCGGGGCAGCATGCCGTATTCCGCCGTCACCCAGCCCTGGCCCTTGCCGCGCAGGAACGGCGGCACGCGTTCCTCGACGCTGGCGGTGACGAGCACGCGGGTGTCGCCGAAGCCGATCAGCACCGATCCTTCCGCATGGCGGGTGAAATGGGGCTCGATGGTGATGGTGCGCATCTGATCTGGCGCACGGCCGCTGGGACGCATGATTGGGCAACTCCGCAAGGCCGTTCGGGTTGCGCCCTGATCCAGCCGCCCCGATGATCGGGATGCGGCCGGGCGACAGATCGCAGGCGAACGGCGGTGATTTGCGCGGCGCGTAGCCGCTCAAAGATTGCCGCGCCAGTATCAACACCCTAGATTTTGTGCGTGACTGCCTCGCCCCCCATCACCGAGCTTTCCGACCGGGCGCGCGACATCTTCCGCCGCGTGGTCGACGGCTATCTCGCCAACGGCCAACCCGTGGGATCGAAGACGCTGGCGCAGGCCGGCCTGAACCTCTCGCCCGCCTCGATCCGCAGCGTGCTGGCGCAGCTGGAGGACGTCGGCCTCCTCGCCTCCCCGCATACCTCCGCTGGCCGCATGCCGACCGAGCTTGGCCTGCGGCTTTTCGTCGACGGCATGATGCAGGCGCTGGAGCCGTCGGCCGAGGAACGCGCGACGATCGAATCGCGCGCTGGCCGCGGCGGCCCGGTCGAGGAAGCGCTGGCGGCGACCACCGCGGCGCTATCCGGGCTTTCCGCATGCGCCGGCCTCGTCATGGTGCCAAAGCGCGAGCAGGTGCTGCGCTCGATCGGCTTCGTGCCGCTATCGCATGCCCAGGCGCTGGCGGTGCTGGTCAGCGAGGACGGCGCGGTGGAGAATCGCGTGATCGACCTGCCGCCCGGCGTCGGCGCTTCGGCGCTGATCGAGGCGGGCAATTTCATGTCCGCGACGCTTTCCGGCCTGACGCTGACGGCGGCGCGCGCGCGGATCGAGCGTGAGCTGGCGCAGGATCGCGCCGCGGTCGACGCGGCGGCGCGCGCGCTGATCGAGCGCGGCCTTGCCGTATGGAGCGAGGATGGCGACCGGCGCCCGGTGCTGATCGTGCGTGGCCAGGGGCGGTTGCTCGACGACGCCGCCACGGCCGATCTCGATCGCATCCGCGAGTTGCTCGACGACCTGGACGGCAAGCAGGAGATCGCCGCGCTGCTCGATTCGGCCCGCGCGGGAGACGCCACACGCATCTTCATTGGCGCGGAGAACAAGCTTTTCGCCCTCTCCGGCTCGTCGGTGATCGCCAAGCCCTTTCATGGCAGCGATGGCCGGGTGGTCGGCGTGGTGGGCGTGATCGGCCCCACGCGGTTGAACTACGCGCGCGTCGTGCCCATGGTGGATTTCACGGCCGCAACGCTCGCCCGGCTGATGGGTTGAGCCGCCAGTAAGACAGGGAAACGATGACTGATACCGAAGCGAACACCCCCGGAACCGACAACGGCGAGGATCTGCGCGAGGAAACCGCCGCTACCGCGCCCGAGGTTGCCGAGCATGATCGCGTGGCCGAGCTGGAAAACCAGCTTGCCGAGGCGAAGCAGCAGACCTTGTATGCGCAGGCCGAGATCCAGAACGTGCGCCGCCGCGCCGAAAAGGACGCCGCGGATGCGCGCGCTTATGCCGCCACTTCGTTCGCGCGTGACGTGCTGAGCGTGAACGACAATCTGGAGCGCGCGCTCGCCGCCATCCCCGCCGAGCTGCGCGAGGACGAGAAGCTGAAGGGCCTCGTCACCGGGCTGGAGGCGACCGGGCGCGAACTGGTCAACGTATTCCAGCGCAACGGCCTGACCCGCATCGAGGCGATGGGCCAGCCGCTCGACCCCAATCGTCACCAGGCGATGCTGGAAGTCCCGTCCGATGCGGAGCCGGGCACGATCGTGCAGGAAATGCAGTCCGGCTGGATGATCCGCGATCGCCTGCTGCGCCCAGCATTGGTGGGCGTGGCGAAGAAGCCTGACTGATCGAGATGTGCTCTCCCCACGCCTGCCGGGCTGGGGAGAGGTTTCAGCCGGCCCGCGCGAACCAGATGGTATGCGTGGGCCCCTTGCCGTTTTCCCGCGCGCGCACCTTCACTTCGTCCACCGCGAAGCCGGCGAGCTTCAGCCGCCGCGTGAAGGCCGCATCCGCCCCTGCCGACCAGACCGCGAGCACCCCGCCGGGGCGAAGCGCCGCACAGGCCCGGTCCAGACCGCGCGCCGAATAGAGGCCGTCATTCGCCTCCCGCGTTAGGCCATCGGGGCCATTGTCCACATCGAGCAGGATCGCGTCGTAGGCGCCCCGCCCTTCGGCGATCACCGCGCCGACATCCGCGATCCGCAAGTCGACACGGGGATCGTCGAGGCAGCCGGCGGCGAGTTCCTGCATCGGCCCGCGTGCCCATTCGATCACGCCCGGCACCAGCTCCGCCACCGTCACGCGCGCGTCGGGCCCAAGCTTCGCCAGCACGGCGCGGAGTGTGAACCCCATGCCATAGCCGCCGATCAGGAGATGCGGCGCGGGCGCGCGAAGCCGCTCGAGCGTCATCGTACCGAGCGCCACTTCCGAGCCGCTCATCCGGCTGCTCATCAGTTCGTTGCGATCGAGCATGATGATGAAGTCGCGGCCGTGGCGGACGAGGCGGAGCGGCGGGCCGCCCGGCACCTCGGCCACGCCCACCACTTCGCGTGGGATCACTTCTTGCGGGCCTTGCGCGCCGCATAGCGCGCATCGCGCGCGGCCTTCAGTGCCGCCGCATCGAGCAGCGGTTTCTTGGGCTTGGCCGCCTCGGCCTTCGCGGCCTCTTCCGCCGCCTTCGCCGCGGCACGGGCCGCCTTGGCTTCCTCGATCTCGCGCTGGCGCGCCGCGCGGCGTTCTGCTGCAGCGGCCTCCCGTGCTGCCTGCGCCGCCTGACGCGCGGCGATCATGGCCGGATCGGGCTCCGGCTTGTTGCGCAACTTCTCGATCGCGGCCTGCTTGGCCGCACGCGCCGCCTCGGCGCGATCATTGAACGTCGGTGTCTTGTAGCCTGCCATGAGAATCCATTTGATGACGGTGGCCGGAGTGACCACCCTGAGCCGACGTGTAGCACAAAGCGCGCCGTTGCGCTGCAACGAACCCGTGCGCGCCGAAAAGGCGCCGCCTGCACCGGTTCGCAATGTCTCAGCGTATCGTCGCGGACGTCAGTTCCAGCGCGTTCGCCATGGCCGCGCCGGACGCGGTGTTGTCGTAGATCGTCCAGCACTCGGCGCCGGCCGCGCGGCACACCGCCACCCGGCGCGCATGGGCGGCAATCGCGGCGTCGTCATAGGAGGAGCGGTAGATCACCGGCGATCCATGCAGCCGATAATAGGCGAGGCCGGCCCAGCCGCCCGGCTCGGCCGCCTCCGGCAGACGTGCGGGATCCGCGGCCACGCGCGCCACGCCTGCCGCGGCGAGCAGGCGATCCATGTCAGGCCCGAACCAGCTCGCATGGCGCGGCTCCAGCACGATCGACGGGCCGAGCAGCGCCGTGACCTCCGCGAAGAAGGCGCGCACGTCTCCTTCATCCGGTGCAGCCAGGCTCGGCGGCAGTTGAACGAGCGTCGGCCCGCGTCTGTCGCCCAGTCCCGCCACCTCGTCGGCAAAGCGCGCCAGCAGGTCTTGGCAATCGACCAGCCGGCGATCGTGCGTGATCGTCCGGGGCATCTTCACCGCGAAGCGAAAGCCCGGCGGCACGCTCGCCGCCCACCGTTCATAGGTCGATCGGCGGTGCGGGCGATGGAAGCTGCTGTTGATCTCCGCCGCGGAGAGATGCGCCGCATAGCGGTGGAGGTGCGAGCCTTCGCCTGGCAGCTGATCGGCGCAATCGCGCGGGATCGACCATCCCGCGGTCCCGATCCTGGCCAGCGGCGGAGTCACGATAGCTGGTCAGCCCCGCGCATCGCTTCCGGGATCAGCGCCTCGAGCTCGGCGATACTGCTCGCCGCATCGCGATGATGGACGAAGATCCCGCCGGCGCCGGTCCACAGATCGCGGTACTTCAGCGTGTCATCGACCAGTATGTCACCGTCGCGGGCGTGGCGGCGCTTGTCCGCGGCGAGGCAGGTGATGATGCGCGTGCTGGGGAAGTGCTCGGCGGCCCAGCGCACCTTCTGCGGGGCCGCCCAATTGCCGCGCGGCAGCCCGGTGAGGATGATCGGATCGAGGTGACGCACCGCATCGAAGAGCATCATCGCGTCGGGCATCAGCGGCAGCGAGCCGTAGAAGTCGGGATGCGCGGCCAGCCGTTTCCAGAAGGCAGGCGGGCCGTGTCGCTTCTCGAACTGGCGCGGTGGCATCCCGAGCAGCGCGGTCGCGGCGCGATCGAAATCGGCCAGCACGCCATCACAATCGAGGTAGAGCTGCATCTCCGTCAGAACCTGGCCGGCCGCAGGCGGATCGGGATCGGCACCGCCAGCGCACGCCAGCCCAGCCGGCGGATCACGTCATTACTCTCGACCGGCCGTCGCCCACCGGCGCGATCGAGCGACCAGGTGATGTGATAGGTGCTGCCGTCGCTGCGATCCGTGGTGCCGCCGATCCGCACCACCAGTGCCTCCACGCCGGCGCCGTCGTCGATCTCGCCAACCACCTCGCCCTGCGTCTCGCGCGGCAGCGGCGTCCCTTCGTCGGTGCCGGTGCGCAGCGTCACGTGATCGGCCACCACGTCGCGGAAACGCGGCACGAAGCGCGCCAGCAGCGCGGCGCGATCCTGTTCGTCGAGTTTCCAGCCCGTCACCCAGCGTCTGCCCATGGCCCTTCAACCCGTCGCCCGGCGGATCTTTCCATCCGCGGCGCTATCTGGGCTTACGCCTCGTGCACGATCGGCAGATCGTCCATCCGCCCCGCCCAGCCATGGCGGCGTTCCTCGTAGACGGAAACGCGGGGCGGCGGGAACGTGGGATCGGCGAACGCCCCTACCGCCACATAGACGAGCTCCGGCGCGCCGTCCGGCTGCCAGTACACCGTGGCGCTGCACCGCGGACAGGAATGGAAGGTGGAGCTGCTCCCGCTGTCGCCCTGCCGCGTCCAGCTGGTGGAGACGCCGGCGACCTCCACCTGCTTCGCCGCAAAGCGTGCCTGCATGCCGAAGATGCTGCCGGTACGCCGCTGGCAATCGAGGCAGTGGCAGATCGAGATCCGCCCCGGCTCGCCCTCGCACGTGACGCGAAGCTGTCCGCAGCTGCAGGAGGCGGTCCGCCGAGTCATCACTCGACTTTACGCCTCCTGCACCGCGCTGGGTAGCGGCGCGATCAGACCTGCGCCTGGCCGCCGTCGACGAAGATCTCGCTCCCTGTCATGTAGCTGCTGTCGCCCGACGCGAGGAAAGCTGCCGCCGCCGCGGTCTCGCTCGGATCGCCCAGACGGCCGAGCGGCGTGGTCTTGCCCAGCCCTTCCATGCCTTCCGCGCCAACCACTTCGAGGGCGAGTTCGGTACGCGTCGGCCCCGGCGACAGCACGTTCACGCGGATGCCGGTGCCGGCCAGATCCTGCGCCCAGCTGCGGGCGAAATTGCGCACCGCGGCCTTGCTCGCGCTGTAGATGCTGAAGCTAGCGCCGCCCTTCTCGCCGACGGTCGATCCGGTCAGGATGATCGAGCCGCCCGGCCCCATCAGCGGCAGCCCCTTCTGCACGGTGAACAGCGTGCCCTTCACGTTGATGTCGAACGTGCGATCATATTGCTCGGCCGTGATCTCGCCCAGCGGCACCAGATCGCCGGTGCCGGCATTGGCAAAGAGGATGTCGAGGCTGCCCCGCTCCTCGCGCACGGCGGTGAACAGCCGGTCGAGATCATCCGGATCGGCAACCGACCCCGCGACGGCGCGCGCATTGGGCCCGAGCTTCTCGGCCGCCGCATCCAGCAGGTCCTTGCGCCGTCCGAAGATGAAGACGAACGCGCCCTCCTCGATGAAGCGCTGCGCGCTCGCGAAGCCGATGCCCGTGCCGCCGCCGGTGATCACTGCGGTCTTGCCATTCAATCTGGTCATTTATGCCTCCTTCAACAGGTGGCGGGAAGCTGGCGCCGCACCTACCTATCGACAAGTATGCACCTTTTGGTAAGTAACCAAGAAATGAAGACGGGTGAAGTAATGACCGAGCCAACCGACTATCAGGCCTGCACCTTCAGTTGCGGCCTGGACGCGACCCTTCGGGTGATCGCGGGCAAGTGGAAGCCGCTGATCCTCTATTTTCTGCTGCAGGGCCCCAACCGCTACGGCGAGCTGAAACGCGCCGTGAAGGGCGTCAGCGACAAGGTGCTGATCCAGCAGCTGAAGGAGCTGGAGGCGGACGGCGTCCTCCTGCGCACCGATTACAAGGAAGTGCCGCCCCGCGTGGATTATGCGCTGACGCCGCTTGGCCGCAGCCTGGCGCAGGCGCTGGAGCCGCTGTGCGCCTGGGGCACGCAGAACATGGCCGAAGTCACCCGCGTGATGGCGGAGCGGGACGGGTGGCAGCGGCGCCAGTCTGCCTGACGCCCCGCCCCCACGTCACAGCAATTTGTCGAGCGTGATGGGCAGGTCGCGCACCCGCTTGCCCGTCGCGTTGAACACCGCATTGGCGACCGCCGCGGCGACGCCGGTGATGCCGATCTCCCCGATCCCGCGCGCACCCAGCGGCGATCGCGGATCGGGGATGCCGGTCCACATCACCTCGATATCGGGCACGTCGAGGTGTGCGGGCACGTGATAATCGGCGAGCGTCGGGTTCATGATCCGGCCGCTGCGCTCATCGAGCCACGTCTCCTCGGTCAGCGCCAGGCCAAGCCCCATGATCATGCCGCCGCGAAACTGGCTGGCCGCGGTGCGCGGGTTGAGGATCGTGCCGCAGTCGAACGAGCCGAGCAGGCGATCGACCCTGATCTCCCCCGTCACGTCGCTGACGCGCAACTCACAGAACATCGCCGCGGTGCTGTGCATGGCGAACTTCATCATCTCCAGCGGCGGGGTGCCCGACGCAGTGACGCTCACCTCGTCGCGATTGGCGCGGGCGAGGATCGAGCGGAAGGTTTCGTGCCGGCTGGGGTCGGCAGCGCTCGCCATCCCCTCCTGCCCAAGCCGGATCTCGCCGGGCCGAAGCCCCGCGAGCGGGCTGTCGTTGCCGGCGAGGCGCAGCAGTTCGGCGGGTAGCTTCTCCGACGCGGCCAGCAAAGCGCCGGCGATCGAGACGCTCTGGCCCGAGCCGCCCGCCATTGGCGCTGGGGGCAGGTCGGAATCGCCGGTTTCGACCACGACGGCGTCGAGGGGGATGCCCAACCGATCGGCGACCTGCTGCGCGAGCACCGTCGAGGTGCCCATGCCCATTTCCTGCGCCGAGCAGGCGAGCGTCGCGGTGCCGTCGCGCCGGATCGTCAGGCGCACCGCGGCGCCGGGCATGCGGACATAAGGGAAGCTGCCGCTGCCGCAGCCCATGCCGATGCGCCATTCCCCGTCGCGCCGGGCGCCCGGCGTGGCGGAGCGCCGTTCCCACCCGAAGCGCGCCGCGCCGTCAGCCCAGGACTTGGCGGGGGCATGTTGCGAGAAAGGTGCGCCGGTGATCGGGTGCTTGTCCGGCAGGTTGCGCAGGCGAAGCTCGATCGGGTCGATCCCCAGATCATGCGCCAGTTCGTCGACCGCGCTTTCCAGCGCAAAGGTGCCGATCGCCTCGCCCGGCGCGCGCATGAAGGTGTTGGGCACCACCGCCATGTCGAGGTGCCGCTGCAGGATCTCGAAGCTCTTGGCGCGATAGGCCGATCGCGTGCCGAGCGTATAGGCTTCCGGGCAGGCGCCATAGGGCGGCATCACCGAATAGCCGTTGTGGATCAGCGCGGTGAACCGGCCCTCTTGGTCGGCACCGATCGCCACGCGCTGCTCGGTCGCGCTTCGCCCGCCGACGATGCGATAGACGCCCTCGCGGCTGAGCTGCAGCCGCAGCGGGCGGCCGACCATGCGCGCCGCGGCCACGGCAACCACCTGATGATCCCAGAAGCCCTTGCCGCCGAAGCCGCCGCCGACGAAGGGCGAGAGCACGCGCACATCCTCGCGCTTCAGCCCGAACAGCTTGGCGAGCGTCGCGGCTTCCGCGGCGATCATCTGCGTCGTGTCGTGCACGGTCAGCGTCTCGCCCTCCCACGCGACGGTCAGCGCGTGGAGCTCGATCGCATTATGGTTCTGCCATTGCGTGCGATAGAGATTGTCGACCTTGTGCGGCGATTGGGTGAGTTCCCGCTCCGCCTTGCCGAGCGACAGGTGATTGCGCTCCATCAGTAGCGACGGGATGATGCGCGCGCCGGACTTCGCTTCCTCGAAGCGGGTCTCGGCGGGCTCGGCAGCATAGTCGATCGCGATCAGCGATGCGGCATGATCGGCCTGCTCCTGCGTCTCCGCGACGACGGCGGCGACGACCTGGCCGTTGTAATGCACGTGATCGTCCTGAAGGATCGGCAGGCTGCTGTTGCCCACCGCGGTCGGATCGGTGATCGCGATCAGCGAGGGGCCGGACATGCGCGGCATATTATGGTGGGTGAGGACCAGCAGCACGCCCCCCGCGCTTTCAGCCTTTGCCGTGTCGAGCCGCGTGATACGCCCGCGCGTGATCGTGCCGTGGACGAGCGCGGCGTAGCAGAGGTTGTCCAACGGCACTTCGGCGGAGAAGCGCGCCTGCCCCCGCACCTTCACGTCACCGTCCAGCCGCGCGGCCTGGCGGCCTACTTCGCCGCGACGACCGATCAGCGGATCGGGTGTGCCACCGGGCAGCCATTGTGCGGGCACCCAGCCGAGTGCGCTGCGCACCGTGCCTACGAGGACATTCTGTACCCTGCTCATGCCTGATCCTCGCAAAGCCCGGAAAGAACCGCGGCGAGCGTGCGCTTCGCTAGCGTCACCTTGAACATATTGCCCGGCTGCGGCTCGGCCGCGGCGAGTTCCGCTTCGGCCGCCGCAATGAACGCCGCTTCGGTTGGCGCCTCGCCCTGCAGCGCGGCCTCCGCGCGCCACGCCCGCCACGGCCGGTGCGCGACGCCGCCCAGCGCGATCCGCGCCTCCGCTATCCGCCCGTCCTCGATCACCAGCCCCGCGGCGACCGAGACCAGCGCAAAGGCGTAGGAGGCCCGATCGCGCACCTTGCGATAGTCGGATCGCGTCGCGAGGCGCGATGGCGGCAGCTCGATCGCGACGATCACTTCGTTCGACGCCAGTTCGGTCTCGATATCGGGCCGGTCACCCGGCGGGCGGTGGAAGTCGGTCAGCGGCAGCGCGCGCGCACCGTCCGCGCCGGCGACATGCGCCCGCGCGTCGAGCGCGGCGAGCGCCACCGCCATGTCCGACGGGTGCGTCGCGATGCACGCGGGCGAGGCCCCGAGGATCGCATGATAGCGGGTGAAGCCGCCGATCGCGTCGCACCCGCTGCCGGGCGCGCGCTTGTTGCAGCGCGATCCCGCCGCATCGGCAAAATAGACGCAGCGCGTCCGCTGCAACAGGTTGCCGCCCGCGGTCGCCATGTTGCGGATCTGCGCCGACGCGCCGGCCAGGATCGCGCGCGAGAGCATCGGATAGCGGCTGCGGATCAGCGGGTGGGCGGCGATCGCGCTGTTGCGCGCGCCGGCGCCGATCACGATGCTGCCGTCGGCCGCTTCCTCGATCGCGCCGGGGAGGCCAGTCACGTCGACCAGCGTATCCGGCCGCTCGACGCCCTTGCGCATCAAATCGACCAGGTTGGTCCCACCGCCCAGCAGCCGATGCCCGGCGGTGCCCGCCAGCCGGATCGCATCGCTTGCGCTTTCGGCGCGCCGATACTGCACCGGGGTCATGCCGCCTGCTCCTCGGCCACCGCCATGATCGCGTCGATGATGCCGTTATGCGCGCCGCAACGGCACAGGTTGCCGCTCATCCGCTCGCGCACTTCCTCGCGCGTCAGCCGCGCCGGCGCGGCGAGGTCGCGCGTCACATAGCTCGGCATGCCGGCGGCAACTTCCTCCAGCATCGCGCTTGCCGCGCAGATCTGGCCCGGCGTGCAATAGCCGCACTGGAAGCCGTCATGCTCGAGGAACGCCTGCTGCAGCGGGTGGAGCCCGTCCGCGCCGAGCCCCTCGATCGTCGTGACGGCGCGGCCATCCGCCTGCACCGCCAGTGTCAGGCATGAGAGCACCCGCTGGCCGTCGATCAGCACCGTGCAGGCGCCGCATGCGCCCTGGTTGCAGCCCACCTTGGTGCCGGTGAGGTGCAACCGCTCGCGCATGAGATCGAGCAGGGAGACACGCGCATCCGCCGGCGGATCGACCGGGGTGCCGTTGATCGTGATTGCCATGAACCTCTCCTGGCGACGCGAATGGCGCGCCGTCAGAAAGGTATCACGAACTTCGTACTATTCAAGCGTCGTCGTTTGCGACCTTGGCCATCATCGCGATCATCTGCCGCCGCTCCTCCGCGTCGAGCGGCGCGAGCATGCGGCGATGAAGCTCGCCATACATCGCCTGAAGCGCGGCGACCCTGCCCTCCCCGGCGGGGGTCAGGTGAAGCGCCACCGCGCGCCGGTCCGCCTCCGGCCGCTGCCGGCGCAGAAGCTCGCGCTTCACCAGCCGGTCGGTGGCGGAGGAAACGGTGGTGTTCGCCACCCCCAGGTACCGCGCGATGTCGGTCGGCCCGCAGCCGTCGTTCTTCGCGATATAGGACAGGATCTGCTTGTCGAGTTCATTCAGCGGCTTTTCCGGCCCGAGCGCTTCCGCCAGCTTGTAGCGGCGCGCGAACAGGTCGAACGCAGCGCCAAGCGCGGCTAGTTCCTCGTCGGTCGGCATCGTCATGGCGACCGCTTAAACGCACCAGATGCGATTTTGCGAGTCGCATCGCAGCAGATCGCATCATGCCGCGCCGATCCGCTGCATTCGGCTCAGCCGCCGGGCGCTGCGACCCCCGTCTGTTGCCATCCGCCACCAAGCGCGCGGAAGACGTCGATCTGCGCGCGCGCGATCTGCGCATCCGCCAGTGCGAGCGCGGCTTCCGCATCGGCAAAGGTGCGTTCGGTATCGAGCTGCGACAGGCTGTCGATCTGCCCCTCGCGCCGCTGCGCGCGGGTGATCCGCGCCGCCCGCTCCGCCGCCTCGCGCGCTTGGCCCAGCGCCGCGCGCCGCTCGATCGCCTGCTTGTAATTGGAGAGCGCCGTCTCCGTTTCTTCCAGAGCGGTCAGCACCGTTCCGTCGAACGTGGCGAGCGCGGCCTGCGTATCCGCTTCCGCCCCGGCGATGCGGGCGCGGGCGCGGCCCTGATTGAGGTTCCAGTTCAGCAGCGGCCCGATCAGCCAGTTGAGCGGCCCGCCGCCGAACAGATTGCCAAGCCCCGTGCTGGTCTGCCCAATCGATCCGCCCAGCGTGATGCGCGGATAGAGATCGGCGGTCGCCACACCGATGCGCGCGGTGGCCGCGGCGAGCCGTCGCTCGGCCGCGCGCACATCGGGCCGGCGGGCGAGCAGCCCCGCCCCGTCGCCGACCGGGATTGGCTGGTCGAGCCGAAGCATCCGGTCGCGCTGCGCCGCGATCGGCGGCAGCTCCTGCGGCGTGCGCCCGGTCAGCGTTGCCAGCCGGAACAGCGCCGCCTGCCGCTCGGCCGCGATCGTCGGCACGTCGGCGCGCCGCTGGTCGCGCAGCGCGGCAATGCGCGTCGCGTCGAGCGGCGTCGTCATGCCCACCTCGACGCGCCGCTCGGTGACGCGCAGAGACTGGTCGAGCAAGGCGACGATTCGCTCCGCCACGGCCAGCCGCTCGGCCGCCGATGCCGCATCGGCATAGGCGCGCGTCGTCTCCGCGACGACGGATACGCGCACCGCGTCGGCATCCGCCTCGGCCGCGCCGACGTCGCCGCGCGCCGCCTCCACGTTGCGGCTGACGCGGCCGAACAGGTCCACCTCATAGGAGATGTCGAGCCCGCCATCGATCAGCCAGCTTTCGCTGCCGATCCCGGGCGCGCGCTGCACCTGGGAGAAGCGATTGTAGGTGGCGCCGGCGCCGACATTGGCCTGCGGCAGGCGATCGTTACGGACCTCGCGCAGCGCTGCGCGTGCCCGGGCGAGCCGCGCGACCGCGACACGAACGTCAGTGTTCGCCGCCAGCGCGTCGGTAATCAGCCCGTCGAGCACCGGATCCTGGTGCAGCCGCCACCAATCCTCGGCCGGCGCGGCGGTCGAGACCGCCGGGCTGGTCGATACGAATGGCGCGGCCGCCGTGGCCGGCGTGGCGGGCCGGGCATAATCCGGCCCCGTCCCGCAGGCCGCCAGCGTCAGCGCGGACGCGGCCACCATCAACTTGGTGAAGTGCATGAGCATCGTTTCGCTCCTCATTCGGCCGGCTGCAGCGCGGGGTCGGTATCGGCGGCGGGGCGGCGACGGCCGCGCCCGATCCGCTCCGCCAGCCCGCGGCAGACGACGTAGAAGGTGGGGGTGAAGATCAGGCCGAAGCCGGTGACGCCGATCATCCCGAAGAACACCGCCGTGCCCAGCGCCTGGCGAAGCTCCGCCCCGGCGCCAGTGGCGATCAGCAGCGGCACCGCGCCCAGGATGAAGGCGAAGCTCGTCATCAGGATCGGGCGAAGCCGGTCCTGCGCCGCGCGCACCGCCGCCTCGATCGGCGACAGGCCTTCCTGCTCCTCCGCCTGCTTGGCGAACTCGACCACCAGGATCGCGTTCTTTGCGGCAAGCGCGATCAGCACCACCAGCCCGATCTGCGTCAGCACGTTATTGTCCATGCCGCGCAGGTTCACGCCGATCATCGCCGCCAGCAGGCACATCGGCACGATCAGGATGATCGACAGCGGCAGGAACAGGCTCTCATATTGCGCCGCCAGCACCAGGAAGACGAACACCACCGCCAGCGCGAAGACGATCCCCGCCGTGCTGCCCGCCGCCTTTTCCTGGAAGGCGATGCCGGTCCATTCGCTGCCATAGCCCTTGGGCAGCGTCTCGGCGGCGAGCTTCTCCATCGCCACCAGCGACGCGCCGGAGGAATAGCCGGGCGCGGTGTCGCCATCCACTTCGACCGCCGGGAAGAGGTTGTAGCGCGTGACGCGATACGGCCCCGTCTTGTCCTCGAAATTGGCCACCGATCCGATCGGCACCATGCTGCCGGCGTCCGAGCGCGTCTTGAGATTGGCGATATCCGCCGGGGTCGAGCGGAACGGTGCGTCGGCCTGTGCCGTCACGCGATAGGTGCGGCCGAGCAGGTTGAAGTCGTTGACGAAAGCACTGCCGAGATAGACCTGAAGCGCCTCGAACACGCGTTCCGGCGGCACGCCCAGCATGTCGGCCTTGGCGCGATCGATATCGGCAAAGATGCGCGGCGTGGCGGTGTCGAAGAAGGTGAAGACCTGCGCCAGCCCTTGCGTCTCGTTCGCCTTGGCGATCAGCTTCTGCGTTTCCTCGCCCAGCTTCTGATAGCCCGCGCCCTCACGGTCCTGCACGATCATGCGATAGCCGCCGGCCGAACCGATGCCCTGGATGAGCGGCGGGGGGATGACGAGGATCCGCGCCTCGTCGATATCCGCGGTCGCCTTGCGCGCCTCGTCCATCAGCCCGGCGAAGGTGACGCCTAGCTCGGCACGCTCCTCGAAGGACTTCAAGGGCACGTAGGCCGCGGCCGTGTTGGGCGCGAGCGTCTGCGACGGGCCGTCGAAGCCCGCGAGCATGACGACGCCCTTAACGCCGGCGAGCGGCAGGATGCGCTTCGCCACCTTCTGCACCACCGCGTCGGTGCGTTCGACCGAGGCGCCGGCGGGCAACTGAACGACGGTGAGGAAATAGCCCTGGTCCTGCGCCGGGATGAAGCCGGTCGGCGTCGCCCAGAACACCGCGCCGGTGGCGGCGATGAGACCGGCATAGGTCAGCATCATCCGCTTGGGCCGGCGCACCAGCCGGTCGGTGAGCCGCGCGTAGCGATCGCTCATCCGTTCGAACCCGCGGTTGAACCAGTCGCCGGCGCGGGCGAGCGCGCGCGTTACGCGGTTGCCGTGCCCTTCCGCCTCATGCCCCTTGAGCAGGATCGCCGCGAGCGCGGGCGAGAGCGTCAGCGACACGATCAGCGAGATGATCGTCGCGGTCGCAATGGTGACGGCGAACTGCTGGTAGAAGGCGCCCGACATGCCGGTCAGGAACAGCGTCGGCACGAACACCGCGCACAGGACCAGCACGATCGCGACCAGCGCGCCGGACACTTCATCCATCGACGTGCGCGCCGCCTCCAAAGGCGTCAGGCCATTGGCAAGGTTGCGCTCGACATTCTCCACCACGACGATCGCGTCATCGACGACGATGCCGATCGCCAGCACCAGGCCGAACAGCGACAGCGTGTTGAGCGAATAGCCGAACGCCGCCAGCACCGCGAACGTGCCGACCAGCGACACCGGAATCGCCACGATCGGGATGATCGCCGCGCGCCATTTCTGGAGGAACACCAGGATGACGAGGACGACGAGGATCATCGCCTCGAACAAGGTATCGATCACCGCGTCCACCGATTGCGCGATGAATTCGGTCGGGTTGTAGATCACGCGATATTCCAGCCCCTTGGGGAAGGACTTGGCCATCGCCTCCATCTCGGCGGTCACCTTCTCGGCGGCGGCGAGTGCGTTGGTGCCCGGGCGCTGGAACACCGCCGCGATGACGGTGGGCTGGCCCGAGAGATAGGTGTTCGAATTATAGTCCTGCGCGCCAAGCTCCACCCGGGCGACATCGCGCACGCGCACCTGATGGCCATCGGCATCGGTGCGCACGATCACGTCGGCGAATTGCGCCGGATCGACGAGCCGCCCTTGCGTCTCGACGCTGAGCTGGAAGGCATTGCCCTGTGCGTAAGGCGGCTGGCCGAGCGTGCCGGCGGCGACCTGCACGTTCTGCGCGCGCAGCGCCGAGACGATGTCGCCGGCAGTGAGGTTCAGGGCAGCGGCACGGCCAGGATCGATCCACACCCGCATGGCGTAATCGCGGCTGCCGAACAGGCGCACGTCCCCGACGCCGTCGATCCGCGCCAGCCGGTCCCGCACCTGCGTCAGCGCGTAATTGGAGATGTACCCGCGATCGAGCGATCCGTCGGGGGAGATGAGGTTCACCACCATCAGGAAGTCGGGCGAGGTCTTGCGGGTGACGACGCCCAGCCGCTGCACCTCCTCCGGCAGCCGCGGCACGGCGACCGCGACGCGGTTCTGCACCAGCACCTGCGCCGCATCGAGGTCGGTGCCGATCTTGAAGGTGACGGTGATGGTCACGACGCCGTCGCCCGTCGACTGGCTCGACTGGTACAGCATGTTGTCGACGCCGTTGATTTCCTGCTCGATCGGTGCGGCGACCGTCTCCGCGACGGTCTCCGCCGAGGCGCCGGGATAGGTCGCCGTCACCGTCACGGTGGGCGGGACGATGTCGGGATATTGCGCGACTGGCAGTTGCCAATAAGCGATCGCGCCGATGATGGTGATGATCACCGCGATGACGCCCGCGAAGATCGGGCGGGTGATGAAGAAGCGCGACAGGCGCATGGCAGGCTCCCCGGAAACGAGGATGGAAGGGATCGGCCCTTGGGGGGCCGAGCTAGATCATTGGTCCGTTCGTCCCGAGCATCGCCGAGGGACGTGCCTCATGCGGCACGCCGGGTGTCTCGACGTTGCTCGATACGAACGGTCGGGTTCGGCTCTACCGCGCCGCGAACGTCGCCTGGCCGGCCAGTGCATTTGCGCCGATGCTGCCGGCGGACGCCGCCTCGCGCGTCGGTGCGATCCGGCCGGCGCGCACCTGAACCTTGGTGCCCGGCATCGCCATCTGCGTGCCGCTGATGACGACGCGATCAGTGGCGGCGATGCCGCTGCGCACGACGCGCAGGCCATCCACCACCGGCCCGAGCTGCACCGCCTTTGCGGCGACCGTGCCGTCACGCCCCACCGTCAGCAGCGTCTTGCGCGCCTGGTCGGTCTGCACCGCGGCGTCCGGCACCAGCAGCGCCTTGGCCGCCCCGCCGCTCGCCAGCCGCATGTTGCCGAACATGCCCGGCGTCAGGAAGAAGTCCGGGTTGTTCAGCACGGCGCGTCCGCGGATCGTGCCCGATCGCGGATCGAGCCCATTGTCGGTGAAGTCGAGCCGCCCGGACCAGCGGAAATCGCCTTCGTCCTGCAGCTTGATCTCCACGTCCGAGGGCGGCGTGCCGGCGGCCTGCGCGCGCTTGGTCTTGAGGAACAACGCCTCGGAACCGTCAAAGGTGAAGTAGATCGGGTCGAGCGCGTTGATCGTGGTCAGCAGCGTGCCGTTGGTATCCCCGCCCGCCACGAGGTTGCCCGGATCGATCTTCCGGTCCGACACCCGGCCACTGATCGGTGCGCGCACCTGCGTGAATTCGACCTCCAGCGCCCGGGCACGCACACGCGCCTCGGCACCGGCCAGCGCCGCATTGGCGGCGCGCAGGCGGGCGGTCAGCTGGTCGATGTCGCTCTTCGATACCGCCTCGTCCGCCACCAGCCGCTGCGCGCGATCGAGGTTGGCGCGCGCCAGTTCAACGTCGCTGCGCGCGCTGATCAGCCCGGCGCGCGCCTCGGCCAGCGCGGCGGTGAACGGCCGCTGATCGAGCGTGAAGAGCAATTGCCCTTTCCGCACGATTGCGCCGTCGGTGAAGTGGACCGCGGTGATCGCGCCGGAAACACGCGGGCGCACCTCCACCGACTTGCTGGCCTCGAACCGGCCGACATAGCTGTCCCATTCGTTGATCGGGCGGACGAGCGGACTCGCGACCGTCACGGTCGGTGGCGGCGGCGCGGCCTGCACCGGCGCCTCGCGATTGAGCGCGGCGCCGGCGATCGCCGCCACCAGCACGGGGGCCGCGACCATCGCGCCAAGCCGCCAGCGCGGCCGTTCACGCTCGCGCGCCGGCGTCAGATGTTCGGTGTTGATCTTGCTGTGCATGTTCATGCGTATCGGCCCTTGTTCAGGCTTGCGGCACCGATGCTGGCGAGCAGGGTGCGATATTGGCCGGTGGTGAAGCCAGCGGCAGTGAAGGCCTCCACCTCCGCATCGTTCAGCGCCTTGGCGCCGCGATGCCAGGCGAGCACCGCGACGCGCCGCAGCGCCTCCAGGCGCGGATCGGCGAGGCGCGGGTTCTGTTCGCGGCCGAACAGGCTGCCGAGCGCCACCGACAGGCGCGAGGGTTCGCGCAGCGACGATGGCCGGTCGCGCCGGGCAAGCGCCACGACGGACCATTCGAGGGCGGTAAGCCGGTTCGCCCGGTCGGCGCCCGAATGCGGCGCGGCGACGGCCGTCTTGCCGCTATTGGCAACTGATCCGTGACGGTCGAAAGCCATGAACGCCATGAGAATTCCCCTTGAATAGGCGTGCGCCGGCGCCCGGCCGATGCGATCGGCCGACGGGCGCACAGGGGACCGCGATCGCGCCGACTGGAGGGTCGACGATCCGCTGATCCGGAAAGTGATAAAGAGTGAGTGGGAGAAGCAGGCGCCTACTAACGCGCGCCGGCCAATCCGGTCAGACAATCAGCCATGGAAGCGGCCTTTCGCTTGGATGCCACGGTGACATCCTTTCGATACCGACTGGTATAGAAATCCCGCTGCACCGCGTCAACAGCTTTTTGTACCAGACGGTATTTTTTACCGCAAGAGGGCTCGCACAGGTGCGATTTGCACCTTTTCTCCCCCGACGTGGCGTGTTTCTTCCCTCTCACGGCAATGGTATGATGCGGGCCGTCAGGAGGATCGCCCGATGATCGTGACGTCGCGACGCTTCAATGCCCCCGCCTCGTGGCGGATCGCTCTCTGGGGAACGCTTGCCGCCCTCCTCGTCCTGCCGCTGGTCGCGATGCAGCTGACGCCCGAAGTGCGCTGGACGCCCTTCGATTTCGCCGCCGCCGCCGTGCTGCTTGGCGGGCTTGGCCTGGCAATCGAGGCGGCGCTGCGCATCACCGCCCGCTCATCCCTGCGCGCCACCGTCATCGCCTTGGCAGTCGCCGGCACCCTGCTGCTCTGGGCGCAAGGCGCCGTCGGCCTGTTCTGACGCTCCGGCCTCAGCTGGCGCTGACTGGCATCTGGATGAGGTTCAGGAAGGTCATGACGATCGCACCTTCCTGATTCGTCACCGTCATCCGCATCGTCAGCACGCCGCGATCGGGCTTGCTGCGCGAGGCCGAGATATCGACCACCTCGCGCGTGATCGACAGCACGTCTCCCGGCCGCACCGGATGGCGCCACTGCAGATCGTCGACCTTCAACCCCAGCATCGGCGTGTCGCCGAACGGCGCCTTGTCGACGAAGTCGCGCATCACGCGCGATGCGACATGCCAGCCGCTCGCGATCAGCCCACCGAACCGGCCCGCGGCTGCGGCTTCCTTGTCGACATGCATCGGCTGGGGATCGAACTCCTCGGCGAAGCGGATGATGTCCGCCTCGCCCATGGTGATCGGGCCGCCCGACCAGCATTGGCCGATCTCAAGGTCGTTCAGGTAAAGCGACGGTCGCACGATCTTCCTCTTTCACGGCCAGCCATCGTCCGCCGCACCGCGAATCCGTGACGATCGCGGGTGCCTGCCGATGGCCTGTGATATGGTCCCCAAGGCAAAGGCACACGGCCCGGAAATGACTTAGCCCCAAGCCACCTTCCGGCAGCTCGGGGCTAAGTTTGAAACCTTGGCGCGCCCGGAACGATTCGAACGTCCGACCCTCAGATTCGTAGTCTGATGCTCTATCCAGCTGAGCTACGGGCGCTTGGGAGTGGCGCTGATAGAAGGGACTTTCTGATTGCGCAAGAGCGTTGCGCAGGACTTTTTCGCTTCGTAGACGATTTTTCATGTTGCACCGCTCCATGCTCGCTCCGCCGCTGCTCGCTCTCATGCTGGCGGCCTGCTCCAGCACGGAAGGATACCCGTCGCTGCTGCCTCGTCCGGCGGAATCGCAGAGCCTGGAGGAGCCGGCACCGGCGCCGGAAGCTCCGGTCGCGCCTGATCCAGCGCTCGATGCGCGAATCGCTACCGCCCTGCAGACGCTGGA
Source organism: Sphingomonas sp. 179-A 2A2 NHS (assembly GCF_045371305.1). Lineage (NCBI taxonomy): Bacteria > Pseudomonadati > Pseudomonadota > Alphaproteobacteria > Sphingomonadales > Sphingomonadaceae > Sphingomonas > Sphingomonas sp. 179-A 2A2 NHS. The sequence goes on from NZ_JBIQDE010000003.1 coordinate 512,445, forward strand.
TCAGCGCATCGCTGCCTTTGACGAAGCTGCAACGCGTGCCGCGCGGCCGATCACTGCGGCCGCCGGTGCGCCGGCGGGCAGCGATCGCTGGCTCGACGCGCAGGTCGCGCTGGCCGAGCTCGATGCCGCGCGTTCCTCGACGCAGGACATTTCCGGGGAGCTTCAGGATATCGCGGCGGAACGCGCGCTCGCGCTTGAGACCGACTATCCCGCGCTCGACGCGGCGGTCGAGCGCGCGCGCGCCGCCGTCGTTGCCCAGCTCGATCGGATCACGCAGTTGCAGCAGGGCCTCGCCCCCGCCTGAGGCAGGGTCATCGCCCGGCCGATCAGGCGCCGGGCTTGATCGGCCGCAGCGCGCCGCCGCTCAGATACATGGCGGTGATGGTGATCTCCGTCACGCCCGGCCCGACGTTGATCGCGGTCGTCTTGGGCGAAGGCTTCCGGCCGAACACGAAATCGAGCAGCGTCACCTTCGGATCGCCCGAGGCGCCGCCGCCGTCCGATCGATCCGTATCGCCATTGCCGTTGATGTCGTGGCGCATGTCGACCGCATACGTGCCGGGCGCGGACACCGGCAGGCAGATACGCACCGGTCCGCTCGGCGGGGTCGGCAATTCGACGCGGGTGAGCCAGCTCTTCTTGTCGAACCAGGTTTTTGACGGGCCACCAAAGGTGCGCACGCGCACCGTGCCCGCGCGATTCTTCAGCCCCACGATGTTGACCAGGATCGCCGGCCCATTGCCGGATGTGCAGCGGGCGGCGTGCGGGCCGAGCACGGGCCCGCCGCCCTGCACCGCCGCCGCTGGCGGGGCGGCAAGCGCCGCCGAAGCCACGAACAACGCGAGGAAAGCCGATTTCTTCATAAGCCCCATGTGGCGATGGCAGATGGCACAATCGAGGCAAATTGCCGGCGAACCGGGCAGGATTCGTCCCAAAGCGTATCAAGATGGCGGCCGAAGGGCTCCCCTCGCCAGCGATTCTGGTGCGTTTCTCCGCCGCATCCGCTTCAAACCCCGGCAGAAGTTCATTACGCAGGTGCAATGCGCCTCCTGCCCCTGATCGCCGCCGGCACCGCCTTGACGCTTGCCGCTTCCGCCACCGCCCAGACGACCCAGCCGGTCGCAACCCCGGCGAGCCCGGCGCCCGCCGCGACCAAGTGGCCGACGAAGGAAGGCGACGTCACCCTCCCCGCCTTCCGCTTCAAGACCGGCGAGGTGATGGACGTGCGGATGCATTATACGACGCTCGGCACGCCGCATCGCGGGGCCGACGGGCGGATCGACAATGCCGTGATGGTGCTCCACGGCACCGGCGGCACGGGCAAGCAGTTCCTCCAGCCGCAATTCGCCGACGAGCTTTACGGCCCCGGCCAGCCGTTCGACATCAGCAAGACCTTCGTCATCCTCCCCGACAATATCGGCCACGGCCAATCCTCGAAGCCGTCCGACGGGAAGCGAATGGCGTTCCCCAAGTACGATTATGACGACATGGTCGCCGCGCAAAAGGCGATGCTGGAGAAGATCGGCGTCACGAAGCTGAACGTGATCCTCGGCACTTCGATGGGCTGCATGCACGCCTTCGTCTGGGGCGAGACATACCCAGGCTTTGCCGAGCGGCTCGCCCCCTTCGCCTGCCTCCCCGTCCCCATCGCCGGCCTCAACCGCATGTGGCGCAAGCTGTCGATCGACGCGATTCAGGCCGATCCAGCGTGGAACGGCGGCAATTATACCGCCCAACCCGAACAGGGCCTGCGCACCGCCGCCAGCCTGTCGATCATCGCGGGCAGCAATCCGCTTGCGCTGCAGCAGCAATATGCGACCCGCGACGCCGCCGAGGCGTTCCTCGCGCAGGCCTTCGCCCGCAATTCCGCCGGTCGCGACGCCAACGACTATATCTATCAACTCGATGCGTCGCGGAATTACGATCCCTCGCCCGCACTGGAAAAGATCACCGTGCCGGTCCTGTGGATCAACTCGAGCGACGATTTCATCAACCCGTCAGGCTACGGCATCGCCGAGCCCGCGGCGGAGCGCATGCCGCGCGCCACTTTCCGCCTGATCCAGGCCACGCCCGAGACGAAGGGCCACGGCACCCACACCTGGGCCAAGTTCTGGAAGGTCGACCTGACGAAGCTCCTCGCCACCAACTAGGCGCGCGCGCCGGGGCACGCCGCGCGGCCCCGGCATCAGCCGATCAGGCTCAATTGTCCTGATCGTCTTCCTGCGCCGCGGTCGAGGGCGCGGCCTGCGCCGCCTCGCGCTGCGCCTGGCGCCGCTCCGCCGCCCAGGCCTGGCCTGCCGCGATGCTGCACCCGGTCTGCCCGCCCGTGCCGATCGGCGAGCAGGTGTTGGGTAGCCCGCCGGCCACCCGCCCGACACGGTCCGCCGCCGCCGCTCGGTTGATCCAGCTCTGGTTTTGCGCCGGCACTTCGGGAGGCTGGCGCAGTTCCTTGGGCACGCGATACGCCTCGTTCGGATTGATCCGGCTGCACACCACGATCTCGTCCGCGGCCGCCGTCGGGCACGCCTCATTACCCTGCAGCGTCACCTGCCGGATGCGCTGCGGCGGCTGGCCGGACTGCGCCTGCGGCTGCTCGGCGGACGCGGAATCGACCGGCGCCCGCGCCTGATTGCCTGCCGGATCCTGCGCCGCCGCGACTTGCGGTAGCAGCGCCAGTGCAGCGGCAGTGGTGAGGGACGTGAGCGAGCGGAACATCGGCGGCAACCTCCTGGCAATCACACAACGATCGCCACACCGGCTTTTATCCCGGCTGAACGATATGTCATCGCCTACGCGATTCCGCCGCGCCGCAACAAGCGTTGCGGCACCGCGCGGTTCGGCTATGGCTGGCGGCGACATGATCCTGGTCATCGACAATTACGACAGCTTCACCTGGAACCTGGTCCATTACCTGATGGAACTGGGGGCCGAGGTGCGGGTCGAACGCAACGACGCGCTGACGGCCGCAGAAGCGCTCGCCTCCAACGCCACCGGCTTCCTGGTGTCGCCCGGCCCCTGCACCCCGAACGAGGCGGGCGTCAGTCTCGATCTCGTCGCGGCGTGCGCGGAAAGCCGCCGCCCGCTGCTCGGCGTGTGCCTTGGCCATCAGGCGATCGGCCAGCATTTCGGCGGCCGGGTCGTGCGCGGCGGGCTGATGCACGGCAAGACCAGCGCGATCGAGCATGATTCGACCGGCGTCTTTGCCGGCATCCCCTCGCCCTTCACCGCGACGCGCTATCATTCGCTGGTGGTGGAGGGCGTGCCCGACGTGCTCGTCCCCAATGCCCATGCCGCGGACGGATCGGTGATGGGGCTGCGCCACCGCGAGCTGCCGATCCACGGCGTCCAGTTTCATCCCGAAAGCATCGCGACCGAGCACGGCCACGACCTCCTGGCGAACTTCCTCGCGTTAACCGGCGCGCGGCCGACGACGAGGGCCGCGGCATGACGACCATCACGCTCCTGCCTGATCCGGCATCGCCCTTGTCGCGCGAGACGGCCGCACAGGCCTTCGCCGATATCCTCGACGGCCACGCCAGCGAGGACGCCATCGCCCGCTTCCTGCTCGATCTGTCCGATCGCGGCGAAACCTCGATCGAGATCGCCGAGGCGGCCCGCGCGCTGCGTGAGCGGCTGATCCCGATCAGCGCTCCCGTCGGCGCCATCGACGTGTGCGGCACCGGCGGCGACGGCCACCACACCCTCAACGTCTCCACCGCGGTCAGCCTGGTCGTCGCGGCTTGCGGCGTGCCGGTCGCCAAGCACGGCAATCGCGCCGCCTCGTCCAAGGCCGGCGCGGCGGATACGCTGGAGGCGCTCGGCCTCGACATGGAGCGCGCCGGCGCGCTCGCTGAGGAGACGCTGAACGAACTCGGCATCTGCTTCCTGTTCGCCGCCAATCACCACCCGGCGATGAAGCGGATCACCCCGATCCGCCAGCGGCTGGGCAAGCGCACCATCTTCAACCTGATGGGCCCGCTCGCCAACCCGGCGCACGTCACGCGCCAGCTGATCGGCATCGCCCGTCCGGATTACGCCCCGGTCTATGCGGAGGCGCTGGAGCAGCTCGGCACCGAGGCCGCGCTGGTCGTCTCGGGCGAAGAGGGGCTGGACGAAGTCTCGGGCGCCGGCCCGACGGTGGCCGTCGCGATCGGCGATGTCGCGGTTGGGCACCGGATCGTGCCCGAGGACGCCGGCGTGCCGCGCCACCCGATCGAGGCAATCCGGGGCGGCGACCCTGAGCATAACGCACTCGCCCTGCGCCGCCTGCTGAACGGCGAGCATGGCGCCTATCGCGATGCCGTGCTGCTCAACGCCGCCACCGCGCTCGCGCTGGTCGGCGAGCCGATGGAAAGCGGCGCTTCCCGCGCAGCCGAGGCGATCGACAGCGGCGCCGCACGTGACCTGCTCGATCGCTGGATCGCCTGGGCATGACCATTCTGGACCGGATCCTCGCCACCAAGCACGAGGAAGTCGCCGCCCGCCGTGCGCAGCGCTCGATCACCGATCTCGACGCCCTCGCCGCCGCGCAGAGCGCGCCCCGCGGCTTCAAGGCAGCGCTGGACAACACGCCGGCGACCTACGGCCTCATTGCTGAGATCAAGAAGGCGAGCCCCTCCAAGGGTCTGATCCGCGCCGATTTCGATCCGCCCGCGCACGCCCGCGCATATGCCGCCGGTGGTGCCACCTGCCTCTCGATCCTCACCGATCACCAATATTTCCAGGGGCATGAGGATTATCTGATCGCCGCGCGCGCAGCGTGTGACCTGCCGGTGATCCGCAAGGATTTCCTGGTCGATCCGTGGCAGGTGGCCGAGGCTCATGCGATCGGCGCCGACGCGATCCTCATCATCATGTCCGCGCTCGACGATGTCGCCGCGGCCGAGATCGAGGCCGCCGCGTTCGAACGCGGCATGGACGTGCTGGTCGAAGTGCATGACGCAGACGAGCTCGAACGCGCGCTCAGCCTCAAGTCGCGGCTGATCGGCGTCAACAACCGAAACCTGCGCGATTTCTCGGTCAGCTTCGAACGCACCTATGAACTCGTCGGTCAGGCGCCGGCAGGCTGCACCTTCGTCGCCGAAAGCGGCCTCAACACCCGCGCCGATCTCGATGCGATGGCGGAGCATGGTGTGCGCTGCTTCCTGATCGGCGAGTCGCTGATGCGGCAGGACGATGTCGCCGCCGCCACCCGCGCGCTGGTCGGCTAACGGCGATGAGCGGCCTCACCCATCTCGATGACGCCGGCGCCGCGCGGATGGTCGATGTCGGCGGCAAGAGCGAGACCGTGCGTGAGGCGGTGGCCGAGGGTCGCATCATCATGTCGGCCGAGGCAGCACAGGCGATCGCCGACGGTGCCGTGGCCAAGGGCGACGTGCTTGCCGTTGCCCGCGTGGCCGGCATCATGGCCGCGAAGCGCACCAGCGAGTTGATCCCGCTCTGCCATCCGCTGCCGCTCACCAAGGTCTCGATCGATCTCACCGTCCAGCCGGAGGGGGTCGTCGCCACCGCAACCGTGGCCACGGCCGGGCGCACCGGCGTGGAGATGGAGGCGCTCACAGCCGTCTCCACGGCGCTCCTCACCGTCTACGACATGGCGAAGGCGCTCGATAAGCGGATGACGATCGAGGGCATCCGGCTGCTGCGCAAGACGGGCGGGAAGTCGGGCGACTTCACCGCCTGATCCCGCCTCGCCCCCGGCTCGGCCTTAGCGCCCAGCGGGCAACGAACACCCTGTCGCCGCCTCCCGTAATCTGCCACTCCCGCACCATGAGCGAATTGCTTCCCGTGGCCGAAGCGCAAGCGCGTCTGCTCGCCAGCGTCACCCCCGTCTCGATCGAGACGCTGCCGATCACCCGGGCAATCGGCCGCTGGGCTGCGGCCCCGCTGGTGGCGCAGCGCACCCAGCCCGCACGCGATCTGTCCGCGATGGATGGCTATGCACTGCGCTTCGCCGATCTCCCGGGCCCGTGGCGCGTGATCGGTGAAAGTGCCGCCGGCCGCCCGTTCGAGGGCAAGGTGGCGGTGGGCGAAGCGGTGCGCATCTTCACCGGTGCGGCACTGCCGGACGGCGCCGACACGGTCATGGTGCAGGAAGAGGCAGCGCGGGACGGCGACCAGCTGATGCTCGATGGCGAAGGGCCGCTTAAGCTCGGCGGCAACGTCCGCCGTCGCGGCCTCGATTTCACGCAAGGCGACACCTTGGCGGCGGCGGGCGAACGCCTCGTCCCTGCGCGCCTCGCCGTCGCTGCGACCGGCGGTGTCGGTGACGTCGCGGTGCATCGCCGCGTGCGGGTGGCCATTGCCGCGACGGGCGACGAGCTGGTCGATCCCGGCACTGCTGCCCGCGCCGATGCCCTTCCCGAATCCAATCGCCTGCTGATCCGCGCTTTGCTCGCCGATCTGCCGGCGGACATTATCGACCTCGGCATTCTCCCCGATCGACTGGACGTGCTCACCGACGCCTTCGCCTCCGTCGACGCGGACCTGCTCGTCACCACCGGCGGTGCCTCGGTCGGCGATCACGATCTGGTGCGCCCGGCCCTGATCGCAGCTGGGGCCAGCATCGACTTCTGGCGCGTAGCGCTTCGCCCCGGCAAGCCGCTGATGGCCGGCCGCCGCGGCGCCATGGCGGTACTTGGCCTGCCGGGCAATCCGGTCTCCGCCTTCGTCACCGCGCTACTGTTCGTGAAGCCGCTGATCGCGCGCCTCGCGGGCGCCGCGCAGCCGCTGCCGCTCACCACCCGCGCCACGCTTGGCGAAGCGCTGCCGCCGAACGGCCCGCGCACCGATTACATGCGCGCCGCGCTGGTCGATGGCGAGGCATTCGTCGCCGCCATCCAGGACAGTTCCATGCTGCTCACGCTTGCCCGGGCCGGCTGCCTGATCGTCCGCCCACCGCACGATCCGGCGCGGGAACGCGGCGACTCGGCAGAAATCCTGATGATCGCTTGACGCATTGAGGAACGTTCCATAAAGGTTCTTCGTCTGTTCGCGGCGGAGGCGATGCGATGCTTACGAAAAAGCAGCACGAGCTGATCTGTTTCATCAACGACCGGCTGGTCGACACCGGCGTGTCGCCCTCGTTCGAGGAAATGAAGGAGGCGCTCGACCTCAAGTCGAAGTCCGGCGTCCACCGCCTGATCTCGGCGCTGGAGGAACGCGGCTTCCTACGTCGCCTGCCGAACCGTGCGCGCGCGCTCGAAGTGCTCAAGATGCCCGAGCGTCTGGACGCGAAGAAGGCGCCCGCACCGGCCGCCCGGCCCGCCGTGCCCGAACCCGCCAACGACGTCATCGAAGTGCCGCTGCACGGCCGCATTGCCGCCGGTGTGCCGATCGAGGCGATGGAGGGTGCGTCCTCGCTCCCCGTCCCCGCTGCGCTGCTTGGCTCGGGTGAGCATTTCGCGCTCGAGGTCGCTGGTGACTCGATGGTCGAGGCCGGCATTCTCGACGGCGATTTCGCGCTGATCCGCAAGCAGGACGTGGCCCGCGACGGCGAGATCGTGGTTGCGCTGATCGAGGACAGCGAAGCGACGCTTAAATATTTCCGTCGCGAGGGGGCGATGATCCGGCTCGATCCGGCGAACCGCGCTTATGATCCGCAGCGCTACGCCCCGGCGCAGGTGCGCGTGCAGGGTAAGCTCGCGGGAATCCTTCGCCGCTATTCCTGATCGCCGCCATCACCCAGGGGTGCGTGTCTCCGGGCCGTTGAACCGTCATGACACTCCCGGTCGCCAGCGTGACGGCGACCCCGCCGGTTTTCGCCAGCGTCTCGCGATCTAGGCGTAGCCAGCGCGGCTGGCACCGCCGCGGCAGCCGACGCTCGCTGATCACCACGTCCGCGGCCAGGCACGCCTCGATCAGTTCGCCCGCCGGCACTAGGTACGCGCTCCGCGTCGCAAGGATGCGCCAGCTGCGCTCACCCGCGGCCAGGTCGACGCGGCAAAGGTCGCGGCTGCACTGCGCAGCTGACTGTTCGGACAGCAGCACCGGCTCCACGTCGCTGCCGCCATTCTCCGCCAGCATGTCGCGCGCATAATCGCCCGCGCGATCACGCAGCAGCGCGACCCGGCCGTCCGGCAACCGGATCCCGACGTGCCGTCCGTCCCCCGTTACCAACAGGTCCGGCGCGGGCACCATCAGCGCCCATAGCGCACCGATCGCCACCGGTATCGCGCCAATCCGGCGCATGTTCGTCCGCCACAGTGCCAGCCACAATCCGCCCGCGACCATCAATCCAAAGGCGCCGCGCGGCATGGCGGGCAAGGCAGCGACCGCGCCCGGCGCCTCCGCCGTCACCCGCGCAAGTCCCAGCAGCAGCGCCAGCGCCTGCCCCGCCAGCCACCATACCGGCCCGCCAAGCCCCACACCGTCCAGCGCCAGCGCCATTGCCTCCAGTGGCATCACCACGAACGTCGTCAGCGGGATTGCGACGATATTGGCCAGCGCGCCGTAGATCCCCGCCTTGTGGAAATGGAACACCGCGATCGGCATCAGCGCGATCTCCACCGCGATGCCCGTCAGCAGCAGGGATCCCCCGCCGCGCAGCATCCGCGCCGCCCAGCCTTCCTCGCGCGGGCCGAACCACTGCCGCACCCGCGGATGCTCGGCGAGCGCGATGATCGCCGTGACCGCCGCGAACGACAGCTGGAAGCTTGGCCCGGCGAGCGACTCGGGCCACAGCAGAAGCACCACCACCGCGCCTGTCGCCACCAGCCGCAACGTCAGCGCCTCGCGCCCCAGCGCCATCGCGGCGAGCACCAGCAGCGCGGCGATGCAGCTTCGGATCGTCGGCACCTCGCTCCCCGTCAGCAAGGTGTAGCCGACCGCCGCCCCGGCCGCGACGGCGGCCGCGATCAGCGGCACCCGGCCTGTCAGCGCCAACCGCATGTTGAGCGCCAGCAGCCGCATCGCGATCACCATGGTGAGCCCCACCACCGCGGTGATGTGCAGTCCGCTCACCGACAACAGGTGCGCGAGGCCCGAGCGGCGCATCGCTTCCTGATCCTCCGCCGCGATGCCGCCGGTATCCCCCGTCGCCAGCGCCGCCGCGATCCCGCCAGCGCTCCCCTCCAGCCGCGCCTGGATGTGCCGTGACAGCCGCGCGCGCAGCGGCTCGGCCGTGTCGCCGGCGCTCAGTATCCGCGGTGGGCCCAGCGCCCGCCCGGTCGCGCCGATAGAATCGAACCACGCGACCCGCGCAAAGTCATAGGCGCCCGGCACCGCGGGCGGCGGTGGCGGCATCAGCCGCGCCCTCACGGCAATGATCGCGCCGGGCACCAGCCCGGCCGGCACATCCTTCTCCGCCACGTTCAGCCGGATCCGCGCCGGCCGCGTCGCCGGTGCGCCCTCGCCCAACTTCAGGTCGCCAAGCTGCAGCCGCACCAGCGCGCGTGCCGGTATCCGCTGCACCCGCGCCACCCGCGCCGTCAGCGCGACGATCGCCGGCCGCGTCAGCACCGGCGCAGCGGCCCGTTCTGCCCGGAACCAGACGAGCGCCAGCCCCAGCGCCATCATCATGCTGCCGATCGCGACCGCCCGGGCGGCACGCCCGCCCCGCCCCAAGGCCAGCGCGACGCACGCAAGCGACGCGCAGCCGAGCAGCACCGCCTGCCACGCGCCCCGATCCGGCAACACGAACCACGCCGCCACGCCAGCGCCAAGCGCCACCGGCAGCCACAGGGCGAGCTGGTCGCGCTCCGCCTCCAGCCAAGCCTCCACCCGCGCCCGCGCGGTTTGAAGCGTCGGAAGCTGCGTGCTAGGGGGCTGCGCGGCCGTTGTCGCCATCTCGAATTCCAGCCTGGGAGCTAGCGCGCTTGAGCGCAACTACAGAAGCCCGCGAGCGCGGTGTCGTCACCCGCTTCGCCCCGTCGCCGACGGGATTTCTCCACCTCGGCGGCGCGCGCACTGCGCTGTTCAACCTGCTCTTCGCGCGCCACCACGGCGGCAAGTTCCTGCTAAGGATCGAGGACACCGATCGCGCGCGGTCCACGCAGCCGGCGATCGACGCGATCCTGTCCGGCATGCGCTGGCTCGAGCTCGATTGGGATGGCGAGGAAGTCTACCAGTCGAGTCGCGCCGATCGTCACGTCGAAGTGGCCGAGGCGATGATCGCCGCCGGCGCCGCCTATCGCTGCTACATGACGCCCGAGGAGATCGACGCGATGCGCGCCGAGGCCCAGGCGAAGAAGCAGCCGCTGCGCATCCGCTCGCCGTGGCGTGACAAGACCAATGACGATCCCAACGCCTCCTATGTCGTCCGCCTGAAGGCGCCGACCGAGGGCGCGACCACGATCGAGGATCGCGTTCAGGGCCCGATCACCGTCCAGAATGCCGAGCTCGACGATCTCGTCCTGCTGCGGTCGGATGGGACGCCGACTTACATGCTCGCGGTGGTGGTCGACGATCACGACATGGGCGTCACGCACGTCATCCGCGGCGACGATCATATCAACAACGCCTTCCGCCAGCTCCCGATCATCCGCGCGATGGATGCGATCGAGGGCAATTGGCCCGATCCGATCTACGCCCATATCCCGCTGATCCACGGCGCGGACGGCGCGAAGCTGTCGAAGCGGCACGGCGCGGTCGGGATCGAGGCCTATCGCGACGAGCTCGGCATCCTTCCGGAGGCGCTCGACAATTACCTCCTCCGCCTCGGCTGGGGCTATGGCGACAATGAAATCATCAGCCGCGAACAGGCGATCGAGTGGTTCGATCTGTCGGGCGTCGGCAAGTCACCGTCGCGCTTCGATCTGAAGAAGCTCGAGAACCTCAACGGCCATTACATCCGCGCCGCGGACGATGCGCGGCTCGCCGGTCTCGTGTCTGATCGCCTCGAGCTCGCCGAGGACGACGGGCGCCGCGCCACGATCGCCGCGGCGATGCCCGCGCTGAAGCCGCGCGCGGCGAACCTCAACGAACTGGCCGATGGCGCGCGCTTCCTGCTTGTCACTCGTCCGCTGCCGATTGCGGCCGATGCGGAACCGCTTCTGGCCGGCGATGCACCGGCCACACTCGCGAAGGTGCATGCTGCGCTTGACGCGGTGCACAAGTGGGATACGGAGACGCTCGAAAACGCGGTGCGGCAGGTTGCCGAGGCGCTGGGCTTGAAGCTCGGCCAGGTGGCTCAGCCGCTCCGTGCCGCACTCACCGGCCGCCGCACCTCGCCGGGGATCTTCGACGTGCTCGTCCTGCTCGGGCGCGACGAAAGCCTCGCCCGGATCGCAGATCAGATGGCCGCCCAGGGGAAGGACTGACCAATGACCGACGCCAAGCTAACGCTCGCCGACAAGGAGTTCGGCTATCCGGTATTATCCGGTTCGGTTGGCCCGGACGTGGTCGACATTCGCAAGATGTACGGCCAGACCGGCGCGTTCACCTACGATCCCGGCTTCACCTCGACCGCGTCGTGCCAGTCGAAGCTGACCTATATCGATGGTGACGAAGGCGTGCTGCTTCACCGCGGCTATGCCATCGGTGAACTTGCCGAACAGTCGAGCTTCATGGAGGTCGCGTACCTCCTGCTGAACGGCGAGCTGCCCAAGGCGGACGAGCTCAGCAAGTTCGAGACGACGATCACCCGCCACACCATGCTGCACGAGCAGCTCGCCACCTTCTATCGCGGCTTCCGCCGTGACGCGCACCCGATGGCGATCATGTGCGGCGTGGTCGGCGCGCTTTCGGCCTTCTACCACGATTCGACCGACATCCACGATCCGACGCAGCGCATGATCGCCTCGCATCGCCTGATCGCCAAGATGCCGACGATCGCGGCCATGGCGTACAAGTACAGCGTCGGTCAGCCGTTCCTGTATCCGGACAATTCGCTGTCCTACACCGGCAACTTCCTGCGCATGACGTTCGGCGTCCCGGCCGAGCAGTATGAAGTTCACCCGGCGGTCGAAAAGGCCATGGACCGGATCTTCATCCTCCATGCCGATCACGAGCAGAATGCGTCGACCTCGACGGTGCGCCTCGCCGGTTCGTCGGGCGCGAACCCGTTCGCCTGCATCGCGGCCGGCATCGCCTGCCTGTGGGGCCCGGCACATGGCGGCGCGAACGAAGCGGCGCTCAACATGCTGCAGGAAATCGGCACGCCCGATCGCATCCCGGAATTCATCAACCGCGCGAAGGACAAGAACGATCCGTTCCGCCTGATGGGCTTCGGCCACCGCGTGTACAAGAATTACGATCCGCGCGCGACGGTCATGCAGAAGACGGTGCGCGAAGTGTTCGACGCGCTGAAGGTCAACGATCCGCTGTTCGAAACCGCGCTGCGGCTCGAAGAACTGGCGCTCAACGATGATTACTTCATCGAGAAGAAGCTGTTCCCGAACGTGGACTTCTACTCGGGCGTCATCCTCTCGGCGATCGGCTTCCCGACGTCGATGTTCACCGCGCTCTTCGCCCTTGCACGCACCGTCGGCTGGGTCGCCCAGTGGAACGAGATGATCACCGATCCGGATCAGAAGATCGGCCGTCCGCGTCAGCTGTACACCGGCCCGACGGCCCGCCCGTACGTTCCGGTCGGCCAGCGCTGACATGCGGCGCCTGCGCCCCGCGCTCACCGCGCTGGGCGCAGCGCTGTTTCTGCTTGGCCTGCTCTGGATCGGCCAGGGGCTGGGCTATGTAAACTGGCCCCGATCGAGCTTCATGATCGATCAGCGGCCTTGGGCCGATCGCGGCGCCGGCGTGGCGGTTGCGGGATTGCTGATGATCCTCGCCGCCCGTCGCCTGCGCTGACTTTTCCTTCCTGGGCCTTCGCCCGCCGGCGCTTACGCCGGGTCCATGAAGCGCAGGATGGCGGATTGGCTTCCGCTAGCGATCATCGTCCCATCCTCGGCGAACATGTGGATCGCACCGTGCCCGAAGCCGCGGGCCGCGGCGCTGATCCGCACGTCGCACAGCACCCATTCGGTCGGCACGATCTTCGCGATGCGCATCGTGTTGTCGAGGCTGTTTCCACCGCCGCGCCGGCCGAACGCGGTGGATAGGCCGGACGGCACGAAATCGGCAAAGATCGCCAGCATGCTCGCGTCGATCGGCTCGCCCGTCTTGCTGCGCATCCACAGCACCATCCGCCCGTCCTCCGATGGCGTGCCATCGAGCGCGCGTGCACCGAACTTGTCCGGCGCCATCCGCACGTCCAGCCGGTCCATCAGGGTTGCGTCCTGCACCGGCCACAGCGGCCGCGCCTTGCATTCACCGGGCGGGGGCATCTCGGGCGGGGTGATCCATTGGCCGGAGGGCATGCCTTCGCGGTTCCCCAGCGCCGCATTCACCGTCAGGATCAGCTTGCCGGCATCCGTCGCCACCACGCGCACTTGGCTGATGTTCTTGCCCGCGGACAGCACCTCTACCGCCAGATCCAGCGTGTCGCCGATCCGCGCATAGGAAATGAACTGCGCGCTTGACCAGATCACGTCGCGCCCCGTCGCCCGCTCCGCGGCGATCGTTGCCGCGCCAAGGCCGACGCCACCGAACATGAACACATTACCCGGCGGGCCGACACAGATGCGGTCGGTTATTCGCAGCCGGAAGATGGACGGATCCGACGTATTCTCCACGTCGAGGAAAGAAGAAGTCATTCAGGCTCGTTTCCATGGCGCAACGGCCCTGTCCAGTCGCGATCCACAACTTGGTGGCCGCTCGCGTACGACTTAGACGATGCACCACCCCACTTCGGGCGCCAGCGCCACCATCTCCTCACGCACCAATGCGACCAGCCGTTGAAGCGGCAGTCCCCCCGGCCTGCGTGCCGCCGTCGCGATGAGCAGTTGCCGCGCCACGCCGCCGGCAAGCGGCCATGTCGTGAGCCGCGACGCATGCGCGTCGCGCGCGACCGCGGCTGCCGGCAGGATCGTCAGCGCCAGTCCCTCTGCGACCAGCTCGATGATCGCGCCCAGCGAATCGATCTCGAACTGGACCGGCAGATGCACCCCTGCCTCTCGCGCATGGCGGGCGACGAGCTGGCGAAGCGAATGGTGGATGCTGGGCAGCACCAGCGGGTGCGTCGCCAGATCCGCGATTGCGGGCGTGGCATCGGCGGCGAGTTGCGGGTCCGCGCGCGCGCCCACTACCACCAGGTCCTCCTCCGCCACGCGTTCCGCCACCACCGGGCCGATGCCGGGATTGTCGTACAGGATCGCCAGATCGATCCGCCCGGCCTGAAGCGCCTCCAGCGTGGTGCCGCTGAACCCCTCGACGATGCGCAGCGACAGGCCAGGATAGCGCGCGGCCACTGCGCGGGTCAGCGGCACCGCCAGCACGCGGCCCACCGTCGGCGGCATGCCGATCACCGCTTCCCCCGCCGTCGCCCCGGCCAGGCTGCGCACTTCGTCCCGCAGCCGCTCGCTCTCGGCCAGCAGACGACGTGCCCCTTCCAGCAGATGGCGCCCGGCATGCGTCGGGGTGACGCCGCGGCCGGTGCGATGGAGCAGTTCCAGACCCATCTCCTGCTCAAGCTCGCCAATCTGACGGCTAAGCGCCGGTTGCGCCACGTCGATCGCAAGGCTCGCCGCGGTCAGGCTGCCACGGTCACACGCTTCGACGAAATAGGCCAAGCGCCGCAGGTCCATGGTCTGGCGCGTACCATCTCCCATGCCGGATCGCTATATCGGCTATGTAGATCATGGCATGGCTGCGGGGCGCGCCGCACCCTACCCCCGCCCACGACAACGGGAGGATTACGTGAGCAGCAACTGGCCCGATTATTCCGACATCCGCCGCGAAGTGGCCAAGCTGTGTGCCGAGTTTCCCGGGCCCTATTGGCGCGAGAAGGATCGCGACCGCGCCTACCCCACCGAGTTCGTCGACGCGCTGACCACCAGTGGCTTCCTCTCCGTGCTGATCCCGGAGGAATATGGCGGCGCCGGCCTGCCACTCTCGGGCGCAGCGGCGATCCTCGAGGAGATCCAGCAACAGGGCTGCAACGGCGCCGCGTGCCACGCGCAGATGTACGTGATGGGCACCATCCTGCGCCACGGCAGCGAGGAACAGAAGCGCCGCTACCTGCCCGATGTCGCCAGCGGCAAGCTGCGCCTTCAGGCGTTTGGAGTCACGGAGCCGACCAGCGGCACCGACACCGGCTCGCTGAAGACCTTCGCTCGCCGCGATGGGGACCGGTACATCGTGTCCGGCCAGAAGATCTGGACAAGCCGTGCACTCCAGTCGGACCTGATGGTGCTCCTCGCCCGCACCACGCCGCAGGATCAGGTGACGAAGCGCACGGATGGTCTTTCCGTTTTCCTCGTCGACATGCGCGAGGCGCTGAAGGACGGGATGACGATCCGTCCGATCCCGACGATGATGAACCACTCGACGACGGAGGTCTTCTTCGACGAGGTCTCGGTCCCCGCCGCCAATCTGATCGGCGAGGAGGGCAAAGGTTTCCGATACATCCTGTCCGGCATGAACGCGGAACGCGCGCTGATCGCGTCGGAATGCATCGGCGACGCCAAATGGTTCATCGAGAAGGCCAGCGGCTATGCGCGCGAACGCAAGGTGTTCGGCCGCCCGATCGGCCAGAACCAGGGCATCCAGTTCCCGATCGCGCGTGCCTATGCCCAGATGCGCGCCGCCGAACTGCTGACGCATGAAGCGATCCGCCTGTACGAGGCGGGCGAGAATTGCGGGGCGGAGGCGAACATGGCCAAGATGCTCGCCGCCGAGGCCAGCTGGGCGGCGGGCGAGGCCTGTATCCAGACGCATGGCGGCTTCGGCTTCGCGGAGGAGTATGACATCGAACGCAAGTTCCGCGAGACGCGCCTCTATCAGGTCGCGCCCATCTCGACGAACCTGATCTTGAGCTTCGTTTCGGAGCACATTCTCGATCTTCCACGCTCATTCTGACGCCATCGCGCGCCAATCATGACCATCAAGCCACCATCAAAGCGCACGATTTGACCGCCCTGAACGCGCTTTCCGGGCTCACCGTCGTCGCGCTGGAACAGGCCGTGGCCGCGCCTTTTTGCACCGCGCGGCTCGCCGACGCCGGCGCGCGGGTGATCAAGATCGAGCGGCCGGAGGGCGATTTCGCGCGCTATTATGATCGCGCCGGCGGCAGCGACAGCAGCTATTTCGTCTGGCTCAACCGCGGCAAGGAAAGCCATGTCCTCGATCTGGCACAAGCCTCTGACAAGGCTCGTCTGGCCGCCCTGATCGCCAATGCCGACGTGTTCGTACAGAATCTGAGACCCGGCGCGCTGGGCCGCCTCGGTCTCGAAGTCGAGCTGCTGCGCGCCCGTCATCCGCGGCTAATATGCTGTTCTATCAGTGGCTTCGGCGACGATGGCCCCTATGCCAATCGCAAAGCCTATGACCTGCTGATCCAGGCCGAAGCTGGTCTGGCCCATATCACTGGCGCGCCCGCGGCGCCCGGCCGCGTCGGGGTGTCGGTGATCGACATCGCGACCGGCGCTGCCGCTCATGCCGCGATCCTCGAGGCGCTGATCGCGCGCGGCATCAGCGGCGACGGGTGCGATATCCGTATCGCCATGTTCGACGTGATCGCCGAGTGGATGACCGTGCCGCTCCTCAACCACCGCGCCGGCACGCCACCGCGCCGCGTCGGCCTCGCCCATCCCTCGATCGCCCCCTACGGCCTCTTCACCACCGCCGACGATCGCCTCCTCCTCCTATCGGTGCAAAGCGACCGCGAGTGGCGCGCCCTCGCGGCCGGGCTGCTCGGCCGGCCGGAGATTGGCGTGGATCCGCGCTTCGCTACCAACGTGGACCGTGTCATCAACCGCCAAGAAACTGACCGCCTCGTCCAAAAGGCCATCGGCGGACGTGATTCTGCGGCAGTCACCGCTCTACTGCTCGCCTCGGACATTGCATTTGCTGAGGTGAATGACCTCGCTGCCCTCTCCGCCCATCCGCATCTGCGCGAGACGGACGTCGAGACCGTCGCGGGAACGATCCGCCTCCCGGCTCCGCCTGTTCTGTTCAACGGCGAGAGCCGCGTCGTCGGCGCCGTGCCTGCGCTGGGTTCGCATACGCGCGCCGGCTGATCAGGCCTCTGCCAGCGCCGGCTCCGTACCACCTGAAATCAGCCGGCCATCCAGCAATTCGATTCGCCGCCGGCATCGCGCCGAGATATGCTCGTCATGGGTGGAGATGAGGAAGCACGTCCCCGTCTCCGCGTTGATCCGGTCGAGCAGCGCCATCACCTGATCGGCGGTCTGGCGGTCAAGGTTGCCGGTCGGCTCATCTGCCAGCACCAGCGCCGGCCGGTTCATCAGCGCGCGCGCCACCGCGACCCGCTGTCGCTGCCCGCCCGACATGGCGGCGGGACGATAGCCGCGCCGATCCGCCAGCCCGACCGCGTCGAGCAACTCACCGGCGCGCGTGCGCATCGCCGCCGTCTCGCGCCCGGCCTGCGCAGCGGCCGGCACCATGACGTTTTCGAGCGCCGTCAGGTCGGGGAGCAGGTGGTGAAACTGGAACACGAACCCGATGTTCTCGGCGCGGAAGCGTGCCTTTTCCGCCTCGCTTGCAGCGAACAGGTCGACACCGAGCATGTGGTGCTCGCCGCTCGTCGGCTGCAGCAAGGTGCCAAGGATCGTCAGCAATGTGCTCTTGCCGGAGCCAGACGGCCCGAGCAGCGTCGCTAGCTCTCCCCGCGCGAGGTCGAGGTCAATGCCATGCAACACGGTCGTCGCCGCCTCGCCTTCCCCGAAGCGCTTCACCAGGTGGCGAATGGAGAGTAGCGCCGCCTCAGTCATTGCCCGATGGCCTCTACAGGATCGATGCTTGCCGCGCGGCGCGCGGGCAGCACCGAGGCAAGCGCCGCCGCCAGCGTCGTCAACACGATCGCGAGCAGGAACTGGCCTTGCGCACGGTCCACGGGCAGGCCACCAGGCTGCACCTGCTCGATCGGCGGAAACGGCGCCAGCGCCGCCCAGGCAATCGCTGCGCCGAGGATCGCGCCGCTCGCACCGATCAACGTGCCTTCAAGTACGAAGATGGTCGTTACCAGCCGCTTGCCGGCACCCATGGCGCGCAGGATGCCGATCTCGCTGCGGCGACGGACGATCGACAACAGCATCGCGCTCGCGATCCCCACGACGATGGTGATCAACGCGAACGCCTTGATGATCGTGCCCGTCCGCCCCTGCGCCGCCAGCGCCTCGAACAGCTGGGCGTTGTCCTCCGTCCAGGGCGTCACCTTCAGGCCGGTCGCGCGGCGCAGGGTCGCTGCAATTTGCGGCGCGCGGGCGACGGGTGACACCTTCGTCTCGATCACCGAAATCCCGCTTGGCAGATCGAACAGCGCGCGTGCCGCAACGAAATTCATGTAGATCGCCTGCCGGTCAGCGCTCGAGATACCGAGCGAGAAGATGCCACCGATGCGAAAGCTGCGCTCACGCCCGCGGTCCGACACCAGACGCAACACCTGGCCCACGCGGACGCCCAGATCCTCGGCAAGCATCTTTCCAATCAGGATGCCGTCCACGGGCAGGTCCGCGCTGCCGCTGACGATGGCGCCGCCGATATTCGCGATCACCGAAAGATCTCCCGGCATCACACCGATCACGCCCACGGGTGCAATCGCCTGACCGCGCTCGATATAGGCGCTGCCTCGGATCTGCGGCGATACACCGGTCACACCGCTGGTGCCGGCGATCACGGGCAGAAACGTCTGCCATACGGGGATCTGCTCGCGCCGGCTGAGGTCCTTCTGCACCACCACCTGCGTCGCGGGGCCGCGGATCGGCATGGGATCGCGCTCGCGCATTTCCAGGGTGACGTGTGAGATGCTGCCCACCGTTCGCTGGGTCAAAAGCGTAGCGAGTCCCCCGATCAGCGCGCTCATGAAGATGAACACCGTCACGCCCAGCGCCACGCCGGTGGTCAGCAGGCCGGTCTGGCCTGGGCTCGACATCAAGTGCCGGAATGCAATCTTCGCGGCGTAGCGCATGGCTTCAGTCGAGCAGGCGGACGCGCGCACCGGGCGCCGCGGCCTCAGGATCTGCCAGAATACGCATGCCGGGCTCAAGACCCTGTGTCACCGTCACCGTTTGCGCCGGCCAGTCGACGAAGCGGATCGACCGTTCGCTCACCTCGCCGTCAGCGGCGACGACCCGCACACGAGGATCTCCATCCGGCTGCAAGATCGCACTGCGCGGAATGCTGATCGCGTCCGGCTCGCGCGCCACGATCAGGTTCACCGATAGCGTGAGCCCGGCCGGCACATCGTCCATTGAATCCGCCACGCTCAGCCGCACTTCACGCGCACCGGTGAGCCGATCGACGCGCGGCTCGACGAAGACGATTCTTGCAGGCAGCGGCCGGGCCCGTCCTGGCACGGATACCATCGCCTCGCCGCCGGCCTTCAGGTTCACGGCATAGGTTTCGTCTACGTCGGCCGCGACTTGCGGCGCCGACAGGTCGGCAAGGCGGTACAGCACGGTCGTCCCGAGGATCGTCTGGCCGGGATCGACTGGCCGCTCCATGATCACACCGGCGAAGGGCGCACGCACCTCATAGCGTTGCTGCACCTCGCGGGCCTGCACCAGCGCCGCGCGGCGGCGGCGCAATTCCTGCTCGCCTTGCTCCACCGCCAGCCGCGCTTCCTCCTTTCGCTGCCGCGTCACGAACTCGCCAAGTGCCTGGAAGCGCGCGAGGTCGCGGCGTGCCTGGGCGAGAACGGCTTGCTGGGCGAGAACCGACGCTTGCGCCTCGCTGATCGCGGCGCGCTGCGGGGCATCATCGACCCGAGCGAGCAGCGCGCCCTTCGACACGCGATCGCCGACGTCGAGCGGCAGCGCGGTCAGCGTGCCCGCCACCGGCGATTGCACTTCCACCGACAGGCGTGGGCGGACGATGCCGTTCACTGCCAGCGTTCGCACCGCCGGCGCGCGGCTGATCACGATGGTCTCGACCGCCTTCGGTCGCGGCCACATCAGCCATGCAAGCAACGCCAGCACCGCAGCAGCCACGACAAGAAGTGAGATGGTTTGCTTGGTTATCCGCACGGCGGCGGGATAACGCAGATCAACGGCAAAGGTGCAACGCCGTTGGCGCCGCGACGGGTGCCTAGCGGCTGCCGGTCTCGGTCTGCGGCCTGTTCAGCGTCGCCAGCGTCTGGTCGAAGCGCCCTTCACGCTCGGCGTTGCGCAGGAAGCCGACCCGCTCGACCAGGATCTCCGGCGGAGTCGGCTCTCTGGCGAACAGCGCCATGACTTCGTTGATGAAGTCATCGAGCGGCATATAGCCGTCGCGCGTCTCCTGTCCGGGCGTCAGCCCCGTCTGCACCGCCGGCGGCACCAGCTCGATCACCTCCACACGGTCACCGAGCGCGGCACGCAGCGACACGGTATAGGAATGGATCGCCGCTTTCGTGGCATCGTAGGTTGGCGCCGAGATCAGCGGCACGAACGCCAGGCCCGAGCTGACGTTGACGATCGCGGCATCTGGCTGCGCGACGAGATGATCGACCAGCGCATTGATGAGGCGGATCGGGCCGAGCAGGTTGGTCGTGATCGTCGCTTCGGCGTCGGCCAGATCGCGCGATCGATCGAGCGGCTCGCTGCGCATGATCCCGGCATTGTTGATGAGGACGTTCACCCCCGGATGCTCCGCCAGCAGCCGCTGCGCGAATCCCGCGATCCCTTCGGCGCTGGTCAGGTCCAACTCGATTGCGTGCATGTTCGCCCGGCCATCGATCGCCGCTTCCAGCGCCGCGCGCCGGCGACCGGCAATGATCACCGTGTTACCTGCATCATGGAAGCGGTGCGCAAGCGCCTGCCCAATCCCCGAGCCGCCGCCGGTAATGAGGATGGTGTTGCCGCTGTTCTTCATCTTGTCTCCCCAGCCATTCGGTCAGTCGGGCAGCCCGACGAGCAGCTTGTCGAGCGTCACGGGAAACTCTCGAACGCGAACGCCGGTCGCATTGTAGATCGCATTCGCGACCGCCGCGCCGGAGCCGCATGTGCCAAGCTCCCCCACGCCCTTCAGCATCAACGGATTGGCGACCGGATCGCGCTCTTCGAGGAACAGAACGTCGATAGGCGGAATGTCGGCGTGCACTGGCACGTGATATTCGCCCAAGTCCCGATTCACGACCTTTCCGGTGCGCGGGTCGTGCACCAGTTCCTCGGTCAGGGCGCCGCCGATGCCGAAGACGATGCCGCCGATCGCCTGGGAGGTGGCCGTCCTTTCGTTGAGAATGCGTCCGGCCGCGAACACGCTGTTCCAGCGCGACACGCGCGTTTCACCGGTCACCGTGTTGACGCGCACTTCGCAGAAATGCGCGCCATAGGCCGACTGGCTGTAGGCGGTGTTGCTCTCACCCGGCTCGACGCTTCCCTCCTCTTCCATGCCGTCGCCGGCGAGACGTGCGAGCGGATGGCGTTCGTTGCGGGCAGTCAGCGCGTCGCCGGCGAAGGTGGCTTCATCAAGCGGCACGCCGGCCGCGTCCGCCAGGCGGGTGCGCAGTGCTGCGCAGGCGGCATATACGGCCGATCCTGCGGTCGCCGCGCCCCAGCTGCCGCCCGAGCCGGCGCTGCGTGGATCGTTCGTATCGCCCAGCCGCACCTCGATCCGATCGATGGACACACCGAGTATGTCAGCAACGATCTGAGTCAGGATCGTATAGGTGCCGGTGCCGATGTCGGTCATCTCGGTTTCGACGGTGATCTTCCCCTCTCCGTCAATCCGCACGCGGGCACTCGTCGGGGCGAAGAGGTTGCCGCGCGCCGAGGCTGCCATGCCATGGCCGATCAGCCATTCGCCATCGCGCGTGCTTCCCGGCACCGGATTGCGGCGGTCCCAACCGAACCGTTCCGCGCCGATCTTCAGGCACTCCACCAGTGACCGGCTTGAAAAGGGAATGCCAAGTTCGGGATGGCGCGCCGGTTCGTTGCGCAGTCGAAGCTCAACGGGGTCGAGGCCAAGGCGGTCGGCCAGTTCATCCATCGCGCATTCGAGCGCGAGTTGGCCGACCGCCTCACCCGGCGCCCGCATCGAGACGCCAAGCAACTTGTTCACCCGCACGACCTTGTGATCGACCATGCGATTAGGGCCGCCGTAAAGAACATGCGTGGCAAGGCCCGCGGGCTCGAAGAACACCTCCCCTTCCAGCTGATCGGTGATCGTCTCATGAGCGATCGCCGTCAGCTTTCCCGAGGCATCCGCGCCTAGTCGCAGGCGCTGGTGGGTCGCGGGGCGGCGACCGGTCGTCTCGAAAACGTTCTGCCGCGTCATCGCGATCTTCACCGGACGCCCGAGCTGCTGCGAGGCGATTGCGGCTGCCGCTCCCTCCGGCATCAGCCCCAGCTTTCCGCCGAAGCCGCCACCGACGAAGGGAGACAGGATGCGCACCTTCTCAGGCTCCATCCCAAGCAGCGTGGCAAGCTGGTCACGCGTCACCACCGGAGACTGATAGGAGGCGTTGAGTGTTATGTGGTCGCCTTCCCAGCTTGCGACGGAAGCGTGGGGCTCCATTGCGGCATGGCTCTGGCTCGGCGTGGTCCACACCTCGTCGACGGTGGCAGCGGCGCTTCGCATCGCCGCCTCGACATCACCTTGCTCGGTGTGGATCAGGAACAGGCCGTAGATGTCGTCGGTCGGCGGTTCGGCCTTGTCGAGAGCGGCCAACAAGTCAAATACGCCGTCCTCCGACTGGTACTCCACGCCAACGGTCAGCGCAGCGGCGCGCGCCTGCTCGTAGCTCTCCGCCACCACCACGCCGATCGGCTGACCGAAATAGACCACATCATCGACACCGTGCGGCGGTGCGGCCGCCCCGCCGAAGTCGCCGGCGTTGCGCAGCAACCGTTCGTCGGTGACGATCGCTAGCACGCCAGGCATCTCGCGGGCGGCGTCGGCATCGAGCCGCGTCACTCGTCCCCTGCCGAACGGTGCACGCAGCAACACGCCATGCGCGACGTTGTCCGGGAAGTGCTCGGCAGCGTAGCGGGCCTGGCCGGAAACCTTGCGGGGCCCGTCGACACGCTCGAGCGGGCGGCCCACCTGCGGATCGGGCGCTGCGTCGAGCAGGCTCTCCGCGAAGCGCGCATCCATCTTGATCGTCGCGCTCATCGCCCGCCCTCCCGCGCCAGCGCCGCAAGGCAGGCGATCACTGTCCTCCTGAACAGCGGCAGTTTGAAGTCATTACTCCCGCTGCCGTGCGCGCCGGCGAGCACCGCGTCTGCCACCTTGCCAAACAAGGCGGCGGTCGGCGCCTCACCGATCAGCAGGGCCTCGGCAGACCGATCGCGCCATGGCATCGTACCGATCCCGCCGAAGGCGAGCGACGCATGGCTGATCCGCCCCGCCTCCATCGCGACAATCCCTGCGACAGACACCAGCGCAAAGGCATAGGAGGCGCGATCCCGTACCTTGCGGTAGCTCTGCCGACCGACCCGTGGCGGCGGCAAGGTAACGGCGGTGATGAGCTCGCCCGGCTCAAGCACCGTCTCGATGTGCGGCGTGTCGCCCGGCAGTCGATACAATTCGTCGAGCGTGAGCCGGCGACCCGCATCCGACCGCCGGGTTGTTTCGACGACCGCGTCCAGCGCCCGCATCGCCACTGCCATGTCCGACGGGTGAGAGGCGATGCAGCTCTGCGAGGTACCCAGGATCGCCATGATCCGGTTGAAGCCGCCGACCGCGCTGCATCCTGCGCCGGGATCGCGCTTGTTGCAGGGCGTCGCCGGGTCGTAGAAATAAAAGCAGCGCGTGCGTTGGAGCAGGTTTCCGCCGGTGGTTGCCTTGTTACGCAACTGGGCCGACGCGCCGGCGAGGATCGCGCGCGACAGCACCGGGTAACGAGCGCGCACCCGCGGATCGGCAGCGAGGTCCGCGTTCGTCACGAGCGCGCCAATGCGCAGCCCGCCCTCGGGTGTCTCTTCGATCGCCCTCAGGTCGAGCGCATTGACGTCGACCAGGTGCCGTGGACGCTCGATACCGAGCTTCATCAGGTCGAGCAGATTGGTGCCTCCGGCGATGAAGCGCCCCGGCCCGCGCTCCTGCTGTGCGGTCAGCGCAGCGTCGATCGAGGTTGGCCGGACATAGTCGAACGCGATCATGCCGACACCTCCGACGCGGCTTTCGCATAGGAACTGATCGCCTCGACGATGCGAGGGTAGGCAGCGCAGCGGCACAGGTTGCCGCTCATCCGCTCGCGGATTTCCGTGGCATCGATCGGTGGCGGCGTTTCGATGTCATCGCTGACATGGCTCGGCCAGCCGGCCTCCGCCTCGCGAAGCATCCCGATCGCCGAACAGATCTGGCCGGAGGTGCAATAACCGCACTGGAAACCATCAGCGGCGATGAAAGCGGCCTGCAGCGGGTGCAGTGCTTCCGGCGTGCCGAGTCCCTCTATCGTCGTGATCTCGTCGCCGCCGTGCATCATCGTCAGCGACAAGCAACTGTTGATGCGCTTTCCGTTGACCAGCACCGTGCAGGCACCGCACTGCCCATGATCGCAGCCCTTTTTGGTGCCAGTGAGCTGCAAATGCTCGCGCAGTGCATCAAGCAGCGTCACGCGGGTGTCGAGCGTGAGGCGCCTCTCGACGCCGTTCACCTTCAAGGAAATCTCGGCGCGCGCTTCCGCATCGATCCAGTCCACAATCCCTCCCGAGGCTTGTTCACTTTCATAGCTCGCCGGCGTGCGGGCCGTTCCGCGCCGATTTGTCGGCGCTGCGAGGACAGCAAGGCGTCAGTTGCGTGCGCTTCCGACTTTTGGACTACCCGAAGGCAGCGGCGTCGCGAGCGCGCGCTTGAAGGCCGCATTGTCGAGGAAGGCGGTTACCGCCGTTACCCGCCCGTCACGCACCGTCATGATCCAGAGGTACGTGTTGCGATAGGTCGTCCCGTCGACCAGCGGCGCCGTGCCTTCCCAGTGGACGATCACATCGTCTCCATCGCTCCAGATGCGCCGAACCGTCGGCTTGAGCGGCGCGGCAGCGCGTGCCGCAAGCGGCCGCGCTGCTCCGTCCAGCAAGGCCTCACGCGAATGATAGGTCGTGGCGATCGCCGGGTCCTGGCCAGTGATGTGCCACGTGACGTCGTCGGCGAGCAGGCTGAAGATGTCGAACTCGCCCTTCGCCCAGCGTGCGAACCCATCCTCGATCAGCGCCCGGCCATCGCTTTGCTGGCTACGGCGCGCCACTCGCGTGTCATCGGCGATAGCGACGGCAGAGATCGAGGCCACCAGCGCGGCGGCAATAGGAGCGAGACGTAAGCGCAAGATGTCCTCCCGGTTGAATCGGCTCATCAACCAGTGAGAGACGCCGCCAGTTCGTCGCCGAAACGTCGCGGCTGCGGGGACCGCCGGGCTCGCGTACAAACTAGTGAACCAGTCTCGCGCGGACGAACTCCATGAATGCGTCTAGCGCTGGCGAGCGGTGCGCATCAGCGGGCGTGTAGACGTAGGCTGGCCATTCTAGGCAATTCCACTCGGGCAGGATCTCCACCAGTCGCCCCTCGGTGAGATGCGGCTCGGCGACCACGTCAAGCAAACGCACGATGCCGTATCCGGTGAGCGCGGCTGCAACCAACGACGCCGCATCGTTGAATGTCAGGCCGCAATCGGGCGCAAGCGTATGGCCGTCGCCGGCCGCGTTGATGAAGTTCCAGGGATGCGGCTTGCTCGTCACATCATCCATCATGCGAACGCATCGATGTCGCTCGGCTAGGTCGGCGGGACTGCGCGGCGCTCCGAACTCGGCGATGTAGCCCGGGCTGGCGCAGGTCAGCACGCGACTGCGCATCAGCAGTTGCTTGTCGAGCCCACGGGAGTCCGGCTCTCCGAAGCGAAGCGCCACGTCAAAGCCGTCGTGCAGCAGATTGTCGATCCGATCACGCACGAGCACGTCGAGCTTCACGCGCGGGTGTGCAGCGAGGAAATCCGGCAATACCGGGATCAGCAAGGGCGGCCCGAACGCACCATCCGTCGAGATACGCAGGCGTCCGCGGATATCCGCCGATGCAGAGGGTGTCGCGATCCGCCCGAGCGCTTCGAGCATCGGCGTTGCTTCTTCCAGGAAGGTGCGGCCCTGATCGGTGAGCTTTAGCGCGCGGGCGTTTCGGTCGAACAGGCGAAGCCCGGTGCGCTCCTCCAACCGACCGATCGCCTTGCCCACGCCTGAACGCGACAGGCCGAGAAGCTCGCTGGCCCGGGCATAACTGCCAGTGCGTGCCACCGCGACAAACACGGTGATGCCGGCGATGATCCGGCCGTCGAACAGCAAGTATCCTTCCCCTTCGTCACATGGTGATAGCATATAAGAGCGCGCAGGACGATTGCCCGGATACCTTCGCGCAATTGCTCTAAGCTTGAAACACGCCCGCCATGCTCGCGATTATGTCAGCGCAGCACGGACAATTGGGCGAAGAACCGCCAACCCTCATTCCCGTTTCGACAGTGATGCCGAACGGCGGCCGACGCTTAATCGGCAGGTTGACGAAGGAGGCTGCGCCTTGAAGCACTACATGCTGATGATGGAATTCAGCGAAACCTACGCGGCCAGGAGGGCCGAGTTTCGCGACGCGCATCTGACCAGGGCCTGGGCTGCGGCAGCGCGCGGTGAGCTGATCCTCGCCGGTGCGCTGACCGATCCGCTCGACACCGGCCTTATCCTGTTCAAGGCCGACAGTCCTGAGGTGGTGGAACGCTTCGCCCGGGACGATCCCTACATTGCGAACGGCCTCGTCACGGCGTGGCGCGTCCGTCAGTGGGCAACCGTGGTTGGTGACGCTGCATCGGAGCCGCTGCGGCCCGTATAAGCCGCCCCTAGCTCGACCGATGCGCCCGCGATTGCGCAGGCGCATGAATCCGGAAGCAGGACCACGCTGTCACCTCGAATGGGTGCAGCGTGGTCCCGGGCCGTCCCTTAGAAGTTGACGCGAGCGCGGATGCCGTAGCTCTGCGCGTCGTTCAGGAAGCGGATGTTAAGCGCCGAGCCGACAAGCGCCTTGGTCGAGGCCTGCTGGTCAGTGAAGTTGGTCGCCCAAGCCTCCACGCGGTAGTTGCCGATCGTATAGCCGATACCGAGGTTCAGCGTCGCGTAGCCTTCCTGGCGGTCCGGGAAGCCCGCCTGCAGCGCAGTCAGGCGCGAGCCGTCGAGGAAGACGATGTCATTTTCGTTGAACTGCGACAGGTAGAAGGCCGACCGGTAGTTCAGCAGCGCCTGCCAATCGAGGCGGCCGGCCCCCACGTTGAACCACTGCGACAGTTTCGCGCTGATGTTGAACTTCGACGCGAGCGGCAGGCGGTTACCCGTCAGGTCGATGAGCGGCGACGCGCCACCCTGATCAAAATCCTGGCCGCGAGAATCCGCTACCATGCCACGCGTGATCTTCGTGTCGAGGTAGGCGATATTCGTATCTAGCGCGAAGTTGCCCGGGAACTGGAAGCGCGCTTCTGCCTCCGCACCATAGATGCGCGAGGCACCGATGTTGCGGTTGACCAGCGAATAGCCGTTGCACACCGGCGGGGTCTGCGTCTGATCCAGGTTGATGCAGGTCAGATCCTGGAACACCTGGTCCTGATAATCATAATAGAAACCGGTCAGGTTCAGGTACGCGCGGCGACCAAAAGCGGTGAAGCTGTTACGCGAGCCAACTTCAAACACGGTGAGATTTTCGGGGCGGAATGCTTCCGGGATTGGCGAGCTTTCGAACGTGTCGTTAAACCCGCCCGACTTATGACCGGTCGACACCTTGCCATAAAGCATGTTGTCCTTGGTCAGGTCGAACTCGATACCAGCGCGGTAATCGACGAAGTTGAACTTGGCCGAACCGAATTGCTGCCCCGGAATCGTCAGATTGGCGTAGCTAAAGCCGCCGTTCGTTCCCGTCGGGCAGGTGACGAAGCCGTTATCGATGTCCGGGCGGGTAAAGCAGGTGCCATTCGGGTTGGTGCCATTGGCGATCGAGCCGATCTGCTGGATCAGAGTATCGCGTGCGCCCGGCGTCTTGATGCCCTCTATCAGGAACTGCGCGAACTGCTGCGGCGTGGTGAGGCCGGAGACATTGAAGTTCGGCCGGTCGAGCAGCGCAGGGCGGAAGCCCTCGGTGCCAAGGCGCGTGCCGACGCAGCAAGCATCGTTGGCACCGCCCAGCGTCAGCGCCCAGTTGCCGCCGATGCCGTAGCGGGACTTCTTCTCGTCGGTATAGCGGATGCCGCCGATGATGCGCAGTCGATCGGTGACGTCGTACGTGCCGTCGGCGAAGAAGGCGAAGCTTTCGCCATCCACGTCCGGCATCGTGAATTCGGTGCCGGAGTAGCAGCAGTAACCGCGATCAGCGACGGCCATATAGCCGACCTGCTGCTTCTCCTTAAAGTAGAAGCCGCCGACGTTCCAGCGCAGCGCCTGGCTGGAGTCGGCGCTCGCGCGCAGCTCATAGACCTGGCTCTGCGACCGCGTTTCCCAGAAATTGTTCGAGAAGTTATCGAACTGGGTCTGCGCGTAATCGCGCCCGTTCCAGGCGATGCTTTCGCTGCTGGCATTGACCTGGAAGAAGTCGACCGAGCGATAGCTGCCGGTCGCCTCGATCGAGAAGGTGTCGAAGCTGTAGCCGATCTTGCCCTGGACGCCCCAAAGCTCGTTTTCCATGTCGCCTTGCTGGCCGCGATAGACGACGCGGCGCAGATCAAGTTGCTCCGCGCGCAGCCCAGTCGCCTGGACCGCAGCAAAGATGTTGGCGCCCGGATAGCCGGTGCCGGTTTCCTTGCCGTAGTCACCGATCAACGAGAAGGAGAGCCGATCCGTCGGCTCCCAACGCAGCGACAGGCGGCCGGCGTAGTTTTCCTCGAGACCGGCGGGCTTCAGGCGGCTGGCCTGCGGATCCGGCGAGGCGTTCTTGAAGCCGTAATCCTTGTTCACATAATATCCGGCGATGCGCGCGGCGAAATTCTCGCCCAGCGGCACGTTGATCGCGCCCTCCGCGGCATAGCTGTCGCGATTGCCATATTCGGCCTGTGCATAGCCGGTAACGCGATCGAACGTCGGCTTGGCGGTGATGATATTCAGCGTGCCGGCCAGCGCGTTGCGGCCGTAGAGCGTGCCCTGCGGGCCCTTGTTCACCTCGACCCGCTCGAGATCGTAGAACATGAGGCCAAGGCCGCGCGGACGCGGGATATACGAGCCGTTGACGTGCGGCGCGGCACCGGGATCGCCCAGCTCGGTATTGTTCGACGAGCCGACGCCGCGGATGAAAATCTCGACGTTGCCTTCCTGGTTCGCGATGTTGAGGCCGGGCACGGCGACCGACAGGTTGCGCAGCTCGGTGATGCCGCTGCGGCGCAGATCATCAGACGTGAACGCCTGAACGACGCCCGACACATCCTGCAGGTTCTGTTCGCGGCGGTTCGCGGTTACGACGATCTCGCCGTCGCCATCCTGCTGCACGCCGGCGTCGGCGCTGGTCGTCTGGTCCTGCTGCGGCGTTTCGATCGCCTGCGCCCACGCCGGCAGCGCGGTGCCGGCCAGCAGGATTGCGGTCAGCGGCAGATACTTGCTCTTGTTCATGATAGCCCCCTGGAACGTTTGTTGTTTTTGCTTCTTATTGTTGAGCGTCACGCCGCCGGACAGGCAGTGCTTCCGCCGTCCGCCTGCACCAGTCGTGCGCTGGAAATCGTCAGGTCGAGAGCACCGTCAGTCGTGAGCGACAGAGGCGCAGTCACGTTGCGCATGTCCGTCCCCGCTCGTGCGAAGCAGGACAACGGAACAACGATGCTCGTCCACTCACCAGGTTTGGCCTCGCGGAGTTGCGCCGTCACCGGCACCTCCCCCGCGCACTTCTCTCCACATGCGACACCCATGGTGACCGGGCGGCTTGGCGCGCCATCCACCTTGAGCTCGACGCGAACGGCAAGCGCCCCGTTCGTCTCGCGAGTGAGATCCTGCGGCGTCGCGTCGACGATGGCTGCCATCGCCTTGCCGCGGCCGGTCCACGTCAGGCGGACGCTGTCTTCCTGCGCCCGGCGGTCGGCACCGCGCGCTGTGATCAGCGTCGGTCCCGGGTTGGGCGACAATTCGCCTGGCGCGCCGATCAGCAGGCGGCGGCCAGCGCCCGGACGCCCGCCATCGAACAACACATTGCGATCGCCGCTCGCCTGTGAGGAACGCTGCTCCGGAAGCGGCGCGAGGTCGCCACGATCCTTCAGCGTCAGGCCGAAACCGTAGGGGAAGAGCGGATTATAATCAGCGTCGCCGACATTGACGGCCGTCTGGTCCGACGTGCGCGGCCAGCTGTACGGCAGCTTGCCGCGGAAATCCGCCTTGCCGAACAGCACATCGGCGACGCCCCCGCCCTCGCTGCCGGGCAGCCAGGCGGCGACGAATGCGTCAGATGCATTGAGGTACGGGTTCACCCACATGGCGCGCCCGGAGAGGAATACCGACACGGTCGGCACGCCTGCGGCCTTGAGCCGTTTCAGCAGCGCCAGATTGTCGTGCGCGTCGTCGAATGCGACATCCGCGCGGTCCCCCTGGAACTCGGCATAGGGATCCTCGCCGAACACCACGACGGCAACGTCGGGCTTTTGCGTGAAGCGACCGTCGGTGGAGAGGTCGACCGTGGCGCCCACGCCCTTGGCCACCTCACGCATGCCTTCCGCGATGGTTTGCGCATTGGGGAAGTCCCTCCGGCTGGTGCCGGTGCCTTGCCACGTCAGCGTCCAGCCGCCGGTCTGCTTGGTCATGTTGTCGGCACCGTCGCCGGCCAGTAGGATGCGCGCGCCCGGCTTCAGCGGCAGAACGCTGCCGGCGTTCTTGAGGAGGACGAGCGACTGGCGCACCGCCTCTCGCGCAACCGCACGGTGTGCCGGGTTGCCGAGCAGATCATACTTGCCTGCATAAGGGCGAGACGAGGGCTTGCCAGCGTCCATCAGCCCGGCGCGAACCTTCACGCGCAGGATGCGGCGCACCGCATCGTCAAGCACGGTCTGCGGTAGGCGCCCGTCCTTCGCCTGTGCCAGCGTGTTCTCCCACAGACCCTTCCAGCTGTCCGGCGCCATCGCCATGTCGAGCCCAGCCGTGAAGGTGCGGAGGCAATTGTCGGGCGTGCAGCCTTCGACCTGGCCGTGCCCGTTCCAGTCACCGACCAGGAACCCGTCGAACCCCCAGCGATCCTTGATCACGCCGCGCAGCAGCGCAGGATTGCCGTGCATCTTGGCGCCGTTCCAGCTCGAAAAGCTGACCATGATCGACTGCACGCCCGCCTCGATTGCCGGCACATAAGGCGCGGCGAACAGACGACGAAGCGTCGCCTCGTCCGTCCGGGTGTCGCCCTGATCCTTGCCGCCGGCGGTGCCGCCATCCCCGAGGAAGTGCTTGGCCGTGGCGATGATGTGCCCACCACGCAGCCAGTCAGCGTCGCCAACCTTCCCCTGCAGTCCCTCGATCAGGGGGCGGGCATAAGATGTGGCGATCTCCGGATCTTCACCGAAGCCCTCGTAGGTGCGGCCCCAACGATCATCGCGCACCACCGCGAGCGTCGGCGCGAACGTCCAGTCAAGGCCGGTGACCCGCATTTCCTTCGCCGTCACTTCGCCGATGCGCCGCATCAGCTCCGGATTGCGCGTGGCACCAAGGCCGATGTTGTGCGGAAATAGCGTCGCGCCGACCACATTGTTGTGTCCGTGGACGGCATCCGAGCCCCAGATCACCGGGATGCGCGGCAACTTTCCGCTGGGCCGCATCGACGCCTCGTAGAAAGCGTCCGCAGCGGCGATCCATGCCGGCGCGGTGACGTGATGCCCCGTCCCCGGCTTCGAATTGCCGCCGTTCAGAACCGAACCGAGATGATAGCGATAGACGTCTTCGGGCGTCACGCTGGCGATGTCGGCCTGCACGATCTGGCCGACCTTCTGCTCCAGCGACATGCGGCGGAGTAGATCTTCGACCGTGCGCTCGACATTTGCGTCGCGGGTCGCAGGCGCCGCTGGCTTCGGCCAGCTTTCCGGTTGGACGGTCGCCGGGGATGAAATCGGCGCCGGCGTTGTTTGGGCTTGGACCACCGCCCCCGCTGCCGCGGAAGCAAGCAGAATGCACCCCATTCGAGCCAAGCCCTTCACCACATCCACCCCCACTAAAAACCTGCAACAGCGATTTTGACAGCGCTGTCTAGACAGATTGGCAGCGTTGTCAAATCCGAGCGTCGAAGGTAGAGCCCGCGCGGCAGGGGCGACTTGCTTGGTGCATTGCAACAATGCATCGTCCGTTGGGGCAGGCGCAGAGTTTCAGGTGGCGATGGAAGCAGACGGCAACTTACGCGGGCGCGCCACCATCACTGATGTTGCCGAACGTTCGGGCACATCAATCAAGACGGTGTCGCGGGTCTTCAACGACGAGCCCTTCGTCCGCCCTGCGACACGCACGCGGGTCCTGCAGGCTGCAGCCGAGCTGGATTATCACCCGAACATCGCCGCACGCAGCTTGGTGCGTGGCCGCTCCTTCCTGATCGGGCTGTTCTACGAGAACCCCAGCCCCAATTATGTCGTGGACCTTCAGACCGGCTCGCTCGATCGACTGGAGGGGGAGCGGTTTCGGCTGCTGCTGTTTCCTTGCCAGAGCGCCAAGGCGATGTCCGGCAAGCTGCTTCAGTTGGCGCGGGCTTCCGCCTTGGAGGGCGTGGTGCTCGCCCCGCCGCTCGGAGACGATCCGCAGACGGTGAAGGAGCTGATCGAGGCGCGCATGCCCTTCGTTCGCATCGCGCCGACGACCGCGCTGGACGCGTCCCCAGGTGTGGGCATCGACGACGTGGCGGCGGCCAGGACGATGACCGAGCATCTATTGGAGCTTGGCCACCGCCGCATCGCGTTCGTTCAGGGCGACCCGAACCACCCGTCGAACAGCCAGCGCCTCGATGGGTTTCACAAGGCGCTGTCGAATGCGGCGGTCCCATTTGACGAGCAGTTGCTCGAGCAAGGCTTCTATACCTTCGAATCCGGCCTTGCCGCGGGCCGGCGCTTGTTCGCCAACCGGGCTCGGCCAACGGCAGTGTTCGCAGCCAATGACGACATGGCTGCCGGTGTGTGCGTCGCGGCGAAGGAATACGGGCTGGATATTCCCGGCAATGTCTCGATCGCCGGTTTCGATGACAGCCTGATCTCGCGTGTCATCTGGCCGCAGCTGACGACGATCCACCAGCCGACCTACGATATGGCGCATGTGGCAACGGGCGCGCTCCTCTCGCTCATCAACAAGACGCCCGTCGAACCTGCCGTCTGCCTGCCGCACCGCCTGATCGTGCGGAGCTCGACGGCGGAGGCGCCCGGCGTTGGATCTACGACCCGAGTCCGGTCACTCTGAACCGCGGGAGAGCCGGTATTTTTCGGTAGTTTTCGGGCTTGCGATGGCCAGGCGGTGGGGTTGTTTTGGTCGCCTGTGCGCAGCGATGGCGGTTCGGTGCACGCTAATGCGCGCCTGCGTACCGCGACTTTCGCTCGATCACGATTGCACGTACGAAAAAGGGGCCGCCCGAAGGCGACCCCCAGTTTGATCAGATCAATCGATCGCTGATCAGAAGCGGTGCTGGAACGACACCGTGAAACGCCGTCCGAGGAAGTCATAGATGCCGAAGGCGTTACCCGTCAGCGGGAACGGTGCATCCTTGTCCGTCAGGTTCGTCACGACGAACCGAAGCAGCGACCCCTCCTGCACGCGCACCGACGCGGTCAGGTTGAACGTCCAGTAATCCGGCACCTTCAGGATATCGAGCGATTCCACGGTGTTCAGATTGTTCAGCTTCGCCGAGCTCTGGTAGTTCGTCTGGAAATCGAGGCCGAAGTCCTGATAGGTGAACCCGATGTTCCCCTGAGCCGTGTACTTCGGGTTGCCGATCTGGCCCGCCGATTCGACCACCGTCACACCATTGTTCGAACTACGCAGCCGATCAAGGTAGAACAGGTTACCCGACAGATCGATGCGCCCGTCCGGCAGACCAATGCCGCTGAGCGGGAAGTTATACTCCATCTCCGCCGTCAGGCCCTTCATCTCGATGAAGGCGCCATTGACGAAGTTGGTCCGCAGGCCCGGACGCGCCGGATCGATGCTGAGCTGGCCGTTACGCGCCGGATCGCTGCTGCGGTCGCGCGTGATCAGCGAGCAGAACGAGTTGGCGTTGTCGACATCGTTCACATCGAAGTCGGGATTGTCGTAGCAACCCTCTGCGATGTTCGCATTGGTCAGCGACGCGATGTTGCCGGTGATGCGGATGCGGTTCCAGTCCACCGCCGCACGGAAGCGCGGGATGAAGCGCGGGCGGAGCACCATGCCGAACGTGTAGGAACGGCCCTGCTCGTTTGCGAGGTCGGTGTTGCCGCCGCTGGTGACCGGCACCGTCGCCACAGCCGCCTGTGACTGGAACGTCGACCCGTTCAGACCATAGGCCTGGTAGAACGCCGCGCAGTTACGCTGGCGAATGTCGGGCGCGACGCCGCTGGCAATGTTCCGCGAATCGCACGGATCCGGGAAGGTGTTGAACGCCGGCGAGACCGGGGTGAACAGCTCGACCACCGACGGCGCACGCAGCGAGCGCGTGTAGTTGCCGCGGAACTCAACGTCCTGGATCGGCCGCCAGCGGCCACCGTAGGTGTACGACCAGAAGCCACCGTTCACCGTGTTGTCGACGTAGCGCGCCTTACCCTCGATATCGAGCGATTGGATCAGCGGAACGTTGTTCTCCGGCGCAACCAGCGGGATCAGGATCTCGCCAAAGGCCTCGTTCGTCTTGAACGAGCCCGTCGTACCACCGATCGGCACCGAACGACCAAGGCCTTCACGCTGGAAATCATCAGGCCGGAACGACGCATATTCTGCGCGATGTTCGAAACCGACGTTGAAGCCGACCGGGCCGGACCACAGACGCACCAGCTCGGAAGAGCCGAGGTTCGCGGTGTAGACCTGCTGCTCGAGAACCGAATGCGCGGAGGTCGTGCCGGTCACGTAGGCGCGTGCTGCCGCGCTCGGGCGATTCTCGCCGAACACGTCGAGCGGCACGCACGCCGCGTCGGCGATCGGACGAATGGTGCCCGGCGCAACGTTGATCGCGGGGTTCGGATCGCAGACGATCTGGCCTGCCGCATTGGTGGTGACGTTGATCGCGTTCACGAACCGCTGCTGGTTGAGTGCGTTCCCGAAGAAGTAGCTGCTCGAACGGCCATAATTGGCGGTTGCTTCGAAGTTGAAGCGGCGCCCTGCCGCGTCGAAGCTGCCCTCGATGCCGGCCACGCCGCGATAGACGTTCGTCTCGGAGCTCGCGTTATTGCTCACCAGATCACGCGACGCGCGCGACAGGCGGAAGCTCGTCACGCCAAGCCCGGCGAGCTGCTGGCGCGCCTGTTGCGTCAGCCGCGGATCGTTCGCCTGGAAGGTGAGCGGCGCGGACAAGGCGCCGAACAGCGTCGCGTTATAGATCGACTGGTCGATCATCTCGCGGCCCTTGGCAAAATAATAGGTGCCCTCGAAGAACGCGCTGACGTTGTCGAACACCTCGTACCGCGCCATCACGTTGCCGGTGATACGCTCCAGATCGGAGGTGAGCTGGTTCGTCTCGCCGACAAGGTTGAAGCCGTCACCACCGCTGGCGTTCTGCGCGCCGAACGGGATGCCCGGGTTGAACGGCACCAGGTTGCCCGACTGGTCGAACTGCAGCAGCGTGTTGTCCGCACCGAAACCGCGCGGCAGGCCGTTCGCGATCGTCGTCGCACCCGTCGACGGCAGCAGCAGGCCGCCCGCGGTGAGCGAGAAGATGCGCGCATTGCGGATGTAGATGCTGTTCGGAATGCCATCGGCATTGCCGGTGTTGAACGGCACGCCCGGATTGACGCGGCCGTCGTTCTCCGGCGTGCGGCCCGGGATCAGCGCCGAGGCCGAGCCCGCCAGCGGGTTCGTGCCCGTCGCGATGCCTTCGCGGAACCGGTTACGGGCGCTGCCCAGAACACCATTGGCCTTGTCGTAGCTCGCCGCGATGGTGATGTTGCCGCGGCCGTCGGCGTAATTGTGGCCGGCCATCGCGGAGAGGTTGTAGCGGCCATTGTCACCGCGCTCGGTGACACCGCTGGTGCCCCAGAGGCTCAGGCCCTCGAAGTCGCGCTTCAGGATGACGTTGACGGTACCCGCAATCGCGTCCGAGCCATAGGTCGGCGCGCCGCCGATGGCGATGTTCTCGATCCGATCGACGAGCTGCGCCGGGATGACGTTGAGGTCGACCTGGAGGCCCGGCGTATTGCCAAAGATGCTGGCGGCGTTGGTCGAGACGAAGCGGCGGCCGTTGACCAGCGTCAGCGTGCGCGCACTGCCAAGACCGAAGCGATTGACGAAGTTCTGACCGACACCGAACGACGACTGGCCGCCTTCCGGAGTGACGCCGACGCCGAAGCCCGGAATCTCGTTCAGCGCGTCTGCAACGTTCGTCAGGCCGCGAGCGGCGAGATACTGGTCGGAAACGACCGTCGCCGGCTCCAGGCTGTCATAGCCGGCGCGGCGGATGCGCGATCCGGTGATGGTGATCTCACCGCCGTCGTCGGTGCTGGTAGCAGACGGGGTCGCCTCACTGGAAACCAGCGGGCGCGCGTCTTCTGCCGGCGTGTCCTGCGCCATGGCAGCAGGCGCGAATGCCGCGCTGCTGACGAGCGCCGTCGCGCAAAGAAGTGTGTGTATTCTCATATTCCCCCCTCGGAAATGACAGGGCTGTCATGCCCCTTTGATCCGAGAGACAGCTTTCGTTCGGGCCTGCCAACTGCTTTCCGCCAGCACCGTCCACTTTTGGACAGGTGCGTTGCAAACTTGTGACATAACGTTATAAAAATCGTTCCTCCTCAATTAGGTATGCATCACCCCTCGCACGGCGAGAGCCATCGCTGCGCGGGGGCAAGCCTCGCATCAGACGAAATTGATGATAGAGATGAACAAGAGTGGAGTCGCGCGGCCAACCTAGTGTCATTCGTTGGACGGCCATGACCGTTACGCAGGGCACGCACGGAAACGATGCGCCTACGTTATTGATCCGCGATGAAGCTTTGGCGCACCCGACAGGATTCGAACCTGTGGCCTCTGCCTTCGGAGGGCAGCGCTCTATCCAGCTGAGCTACGGGTGCGTGGGAGTGAGCGCCTAGCAGGCGTTTGCGGCGGACGCTAGCCGTTTCGGCAGTGAGCGGTGCGCATCAGCCCCGCACGATCACTTTGCGATGGTGACCGGCTGGAACTGCGACAGGCCGCAGCTGGCGCCGCGCATCGGCGGGGAGGCGTAGAGGACGGTGATGATGTCCTGCGCGCACAGCTGGCTGAGCGAAGTTGCATAGCTGAAGCGGCGCTCAAAGCCGAGCTGCGGGCACGGCTGATCGAGCGTAACGCGATAATATTTGTTGTCGGCCATGCGGAAGTCGATGACCCGATCGTTGCGCACCAGGCTTTCGCGGATGCTGCGCAGCGGGATGCAGTTCTGCGGCTTCCCCGCCGGGGTGGCGGCGGGAACGGCGTTGCGGTCACGCGCGCCGCCTGGGGCCGCTACTGCAGCGAGGGCGATCGCGAGAGGAAACAGATATCGCATCCGATGATACTCCGCTGATCCGCCCCCCGGTTCAATCCCCCGCGAACGCCGCCTTCAGCCGCGAGAAGAAGCCCTGGCTTTCAGGACATTCCTCGCCCGTTTCGGTTTCACGGAATTCCTCGAGCAGCGCGCGCTGGCGCGTGGTGAGCTTCGTCGGCGTCTCTACCTCGATCTGCACGACGAGATCACCGAAGCCCCGGCCCTGCAGCACCGGCATGCCGGCCCCGCGCTGGCGCAGCTGGCGACCCGACTGGATGCCAGCGGGAATGCGCAGCTCATGGTTGCGACCGTCGAGGCCCGGGATGGTCAGAGAACCGCCAAGCGCAGCGGTGGTGAAGCTGATCGGCGCGCGCGCGAACAAGGTGGTGCCTTCGCGTTCGAACAGGCCGTGCCGCTTCACATGCAGGAAGATGTAGAGATCGCCCGACGGTGCGCCGCGCGCGCCCGCCTCGCCCTCGCCCGTCATGCGGACGCGGGTGCCCTCGTCGACGCCAGGTGGGATTTCGACGCTCAGCGTCTTGGTGCGCTCGACGCGGCCATCTCCGCGGCAATCGGGACACGGATCGTCGATCACCTGGCCCGAGCCGTTGCAGACCGGGCAAGCACGCTCGACGACGAAGAAGCCCTGCTGGGCGCGCACCTTGCCGTGGCCGGCGCAGGTATTGCAGGTGTGCGGATGGCTGCCGGCACGGGCGCCCGAACCGTCGCACGTCTCGCACGCCGCCGTTACGTCGATCGTGATCTCCGCGGATTTGCCGTGATAGGCCTCCTCCAGCGTGATCTCCATGTCGTAGCGCAGGTCAGCGCCGCGGCGCACCTGCTGACGCCCGCCGCCGCGGCCGCCCATGAATTCGCCGAACACGCTTTCGAAGATGTCGGAGAAGCCGGAGAAATCCGCATGGCCCTGCCCGCCGCCACCGCCGCCGTTGCGGAATGCGGCATGGCCGTAGCGATCATAGGCTGCGCGCTTCTGCGGGTCCTTCAGGCAGTCATAGGCCTCGCTGACCGCCTTGAACTTCGCCTCGGAATCCTTGCACCCGGCGTTCTTGTCCGGGTGATACTTCATTGCAAGCTTGCGGTAAGCGGACTTGATCGTCCCCGCATCGGCCGAACGATCGACCTCAAGCAATTCGTAGAAATCGACTTCTGTCATTCAACGCCCCCGCGCAGCAACAGCCCGCCCGTCACGCCTAAATACTCGGCATAACGGGCGGGCGACATTGCTTACGCCTTCTGGTTGTCGTCGACTTCCGAGAATTCGGCGTCGACCACGTCATCGTCCTTCGGCGCCGCACCGGCGTCGGCAGCCGGCGACGCTTCCGCCTGCTGCTGCTTCTCGTAGATCGCCTGGCCGAGCTTCATCGCGACCTGCGCGAGCGCCTGGCTCTTCTCGTTCATCTGATCGACGTCACCGCCCTCGACCGCTGCCTTGGCGGCATCGATCGCGGACTGGATCTCGCCCTTCAGTGCCTCGTCCACCTTGTCGCCGTTGTCGGCCAGCTGGCGCTCGGTGGTGTGGATCAGGCTCTCGGCGTTGTTCTTCGCCTCGGCGCCTGCCTTGCGCTTCTTGTCCTCCTCGGCGAACTGCTCGGCTTCCTGCACCATCTTCTCGATGTCAGCGTCGGACAGGCCGCCCGATGCCTGGATGCGGATCTGCTGCTCCTTGCCGGTGCCCTTGTCCTTCGCGGAGACGTTGACGATGCCGTTGGCGTCGATGTCGAACGTCACCTCGATCTGCGGCACGCCGCGCGGCGCCGGCGGGATGCCGACGAGGTCGAACTGGCCGAGCAGCTTGTTGTCGGCCGCCATCTCACGCTCACCCTGGAAAACGCGAATCGTCACCGCCTGCTGATTGTCATCGGCAGTCGAATAGGTCTGCGACTTCTTGGTCGGGATCGTGGTGTTGCGATCGATCATGCGGGTGAACACGCCGCCCAGCGTCTCGATGCCCAGCGACAGCGGGGTCACGTCGAGCAGCAGCACGTCCTTCACGTCGCCCTGCAGCACGCCGGCCTGGATCGCCGCGCCCATGGCGACGACTTCGTCCGGGTTCACGCCGGTGTGCGGATCCTTGCCGAAGAAGTTCTTCACCGCTTCGCGCACCTTGGGCATGCGGGTCATGCCGCCGACCAGCACCACTTCCGAAATGTCGCTGGCCTTCAGGCCGGCGTCGGCGAGCGCCTTCTTCATCGGCTCGATCGTGCGCTGGATCAGGCTGTCGACGAGACGCTCGAGGTCCGCGCGGCTGATCGTCTTGACGAGGTGCTTCGGGCCGTTCTGGTCGGCCGTGATGAACGGCAGATTCACTTCGGTCGAGGCGGCCGACGAAAGCTCGATCTTCGCCTTCTCGGCAGCTTCCTTCAGGCGCTGCAGCGCGAGCTTGTCCTTGGTGAGGTCGATGCCCTCATCCTTCTTGAAGCTCTCCGCCAGGAAATCGACCAGCTTGTTGTCGAAGTCCTCGCCGCCGAGGAAGGTGTCGCCGTTGGTCGACTTCACCTCGAACACGCCGTCGCCGATCTCCAGGATCGAGACGTCGAACGTGCCGCCGCCAAGGTCATAGACCGCGATCGTCTTGCCGTCCTGCTTCTCGAGGCCATAGGCCAGCGCCGCCGCGGTCGGCTCGTTGATGATGCGCAGCACTTCCAAGCCCGCGATCTGGCCGGCGTCCTTGGTCGCCTGGCGCTGCGCGTCGTTGAAATATGCCGGCACCGTGATCACGGCCTGCGTGACGGTCTCGCCGAGATAGCTCTCGGCAGTTTCCTTCATCTTCTGCAGCGTGAAAGCGCTGATCTGCGACGGGCTATAGTCCTTGCCACCGGCCTGCACCCAGGCGTCACCATTGGCGCCCTTCACGATGTGGTAGGGGACCAGCTCGGTGTCCTTCTTGGTCACCGGATCATCGAAACGGCGACCGATCAGGCGCTTCACCGCGAAGATGGTGTTGTCACCATTGGTGACGGCCTGGCGCTTCGCCGGCTGCCCCACCAGTCGCTCGCCATCCTTGGCGAAGGCGACGATCGACGGCGTCGTGCGCGCGCCTTCCGAGTTCTCGATCACCTTGGGCTTGCCGCCCTCCATCACTGCCACGCAGCTGTTGGTGGTCCCGAGATCGATCCCGATAACTTTTGCCATGAGTGCTCTTCCAGCCCCTGCTTGAACAAATACGTGCCGCCCCGCCCCGTTACGGCGACGGAACAGCGTTGACGAAGCGCGATATAGGTGGCGGTTCCCTTGCCGCAAGGCACCTCAATGGCCTGGCGCCGGACGCCCTCGGGTTGCCGCGCCGAACCGGCTCGCGTAGCCACGGCGGGACCTTTTCGATCGGGAGATGAACATGTTCCGCGCCGCCGCCGCGCTCGTTACCGCAACCGTTGCCCTGAGTGCCTGCGCACCGGAAAAGCAGCTTTACATCAGCGATGCCTGGGTGCGGCTGGCAGCGGTCGAGGGGCGTCCGGCGGCCGGCTATTTCACGATCCACGGCGGGCCGACGGATACCACGCTGGTCAGCGTCACCACCGACGTCGCGGTCCGCACGGAAATGCACGAGACCAAGGCGGCGGCCGGCGGCGGCATGACCATGGACGCGGTGCAGCAGGTGCCGATCCCTGCCCTGCAGCAGGTGAAGTTCCAGCCGGGCGGCAAGCATATCATGCTGTTTGACCTCAACCCGATCGTGAAGCCGGGCGGGTCGATCACCCTCACCTTCACCTTCGCGGATGCAACGCGCATCCAGCAGAACGCCCGCGTGATCGCGGCCGGGGATCCTGCGCCAAGCCAGAAGAAGTAAAACCGCGCGGCGGCGGATCGAGCGGGCAATAAAGCGCATCATCCCGCTCATCTGTCCGTAACTTCTTGGCGGCATGAGAAAGGGATGGCCAACATCTCCTCTCTTGCCAGCAGTCTGGCCCGCCGCTTCGAAGGACGTAATCCGCGCGAGATCGTGTCGCTGACGTTCAAGACGCTGCGGCACGGCGCGCGACGCTTCAGCCCTGCTGCTGCGCGCGCGCGGCGACTGGACCTTGCCTTCGATCGCCGCTGGGGCACCGACACGGGCGGGACGATGAACCTTTCCGCGCTGAACGTGGCGCGTGATCGCGCACTGCTCGGGTTCGGCTATCAGGCGAGCAACGGCGCCGCGCTGCATCAGGCGATCGCCGTCAGCGGCATCACGCCTGCGGACTTCTCTTTCGTCGATTACGGCTCCGGCAAGGGGCGCGTCGTCATGATCGCTGCCGCCACGGGCTTCGCCCGCGCGATCGGCGTGGAATTCGCGCCGGAGCTTCACGAAGTGGCGGAGGCCAATGCCGACCGCTTCCTGGCCGCTGGCGGCGCGCCGCGCCGGTGCGAGATGGTGCTGGGTGATGCCGGCAGCTACGTGCCCCCGGCCGGGCCGCTGTTCGCCTATATCTACAACAGCTTCGGACCGGTGATCCTGCGCGAGGTTCTGGCCCGGCTGAAGAGCCATGCCGCGAACGCGCCGGTGTTCATCGCCTACGTCAATCCGCGCCACCGCGAGGCATTCAAGGAAGACGGGGACTGGCAGGTGATCGAGGCGAGCACCGATTGGGTGCTGTACCGCCCGGCTGCCTGACCAACGAACCGGTCACCTGCTGTAACGCGGCGCCCGATCGCCTACGTTGCGTGCATGACAGCCAGGGGCCTTACTGCCGGCGAAAAGGCACTCGCCCGCTCGATCTACCGTGATTCAATCGATCTCGACCGGGTCGAGATCCGCCGCCGACGCTGGTGGCCGCTGCAGACGCGCAACATCGTCATGGCGCCGCGCGGGCACATCCATTTCCATCCGCATGACGACAATTGGCGCGAGGACTTCAGCCAAACCCACCTCGGTCTTCAGGGGCTGTTCCTGCACGAGATGTGTCACGTCTGGCAGCATCAGCGCGGCGTCTTCCTGCCGCTCGCCCGGCATCCTTTCTGCCGATACCATTACAGCTTCGTCCCGGGCTGGCCGCTGAAACGCTACGGTATCGAGCAGCAGGCGGAGATCGTGCGCCATGCCTTCCTGCTTCGCGAGGGCGCGACAATCCTGGGCGCCCCGCCGCTCAGCCAATATGAGGGGCTGCTGGCGACGTTCCGCTGATTGATTGGAAGTGTCAGGCGTTCGGTGCTGCCGCCGCCGAAGCGCCCGCCGCGCCGCCGCGGAACCGGCTGGCGACGAACAGCAGCAATCCAAAATAAGCAGCGCCCGCGAGGATCGCGGCCACCACGGCGGCGAAGCTCTCGTTCGCCTGCAGCAATGGCGCAGTCGTAACGGTCAGGAACAGCATATAGGCCGGATTGATCACCATCGGCAGCCAGTTCATGATCTGAACCAGGAGCGTGATCGCGATGAGGACAAGCACGGCGAGCGCCCCGCCCCCGCCCCAATGCACAGTCGCATATTGCAGCAGCCCCGCCGTCGCGACGCCGCCAACAGCCCCGAGGATCGTCGATGGCATGACCGTGAACGACCCCTCGTGCGAGGATGTCCAGTACCAGACGAACAGGAAGCCTGCGTAGAGCGGCGCGAGTTTCAGGAAATAGCCGAGGGCGGCAAAGCCGGCGATCGCCACCATTGCCGTGATCCAGACGGCAAGCCCCGCGCCAAGCGTCATCTGCGGCGCGCCTTCGTGCTGCGACATGATCCTCTCCCAACGATCTAAAGCGATCGTTTTAGGGGAGGCTATGCCGCATGCACGTCGGCAGCAAATGAAAAGCGCGAGTTCCCGCGCCTGCTTACTTCAGCAGGACAAGCTCCTCCGCCATCGTCGGATGGAGCGCCACGGTCGCGTCGAACTGCGCCTTGGTCAGCCCAGCCTTCACACACACGGCCGCGGCCTGGATGATCTCGGGGCAGTCAGGGCCGATCATGTGGATACCGACGACGCGGTCCGTCTCGGCGTCGCACACCATCTTGTAGAGCGCGCGCTCGTCGCGCCCGGCGAGCACGTTCTTCATCGGGCGGAAGTCCGACGAATAAATCCGCACGGAACCCAGCTTCTGCCGCGCCTCGCTCTCCGTCATCCCGACACCGGCGATCGGCGGATGGCTGAAGCAGGCGGCAGGCACGCAATCGTAATCGACCTTCGCGCCGCCCTTGCCGAAGAGGTTGTCGGCAAAGGCCTGCCCCTCGCGGATCGCCACCGGGGTCAGCTGGATGCGGTTCGTGACGTCACCGACGGCGTAGATCGACGGGCACGGCGTGCGATTGTCGTCGTCCACCGGTACGGCGCCCTTGGCGTCCACTTCGATGCCGACGTTCTCCAGCCCCAGCCCTTCGGTGTTCGGTACGCGGCCGGTGGCGTACATCACGCAATCGACGATCGCCGGATCGTGACCGGTCATGTGCACTTCGAGGCAGCCGTCCTCGCGCTTCTCGATCTTCTCGAACGTCGCGTCGAAGCGGAACTCCAGCCCCTTCATCATGCTGATCTGCAACAGCCGGTCGCG
The DNA here is from genome assembly GCF_045371305.1 of Sphingomonas sp. 179-A 2A2 NHS. Taxonomy (NCBI): domain Bacteria; kingdom Pseudomonadati; phylum Pseudomonadota; class Alphaproteobacteria; order Sphingomonadales; family Sphingomonadaceae; genus Sphingomonas; species Sphingomonas sp. 179-A 2A2 NHS. The sequence continues at coordinate 556,404 of NZ_JBIQDE010000003.1, forward strand.
GATCTGCAGGTCGTAACCGCGCAGGATCTCCTTGGTGCGGTTCATCACGATGACGTGGGCACCGAGCTGGTGGAAGATGCCGGCGAACTCGTTGGCGATATAGCCGGCGCCAGCGATCAGCACGCGCTTCGGGATGCGTTCGAGGTGGAACACCTCGTTCGACGTGATGCCATGCTCGCAACCGGGGAACTGCGGCACCATCGGGCGTGCACCGGTGGCGACGAGGATCGTCTTGGCCGTCTTTTTCGTGCCGTCCGCCAGGGTCAGCTCGTTCGGCCCCGTGATGGTGGCACGCTGGTGGATGATCTCCGCGCCATTGGATTCGAGCGTCGTGGTATAGGCGCCGTTGATCCGGTCCACCTCGGCCATGACGTTCTTCTGCAGCGTCTTCCAGTCGAACGCGCAATCCGACGGCACCTGCCAGCCGAAGCGCTGCGCGTCCTTCAGATCCTCCGCGAAGTGCGCGCCGTACACCAGAAGCTTCTTGGGCACGCAGCCGCGGATCACGCACGTGCCGCCGACGCGATATTCCTCTGCCACCGCAACGCGCGCGCCATGCGCCGCCGCGACGCGCGATGCGCGCGTGCCGCCGGATCCGGCGCCGATGGTGAAGAGGTCGTAATCGAATTCGGGCATCAGTTCACTCCACTTGCGTCGAGCGCGGATACGAGCCCGAGGTGACGGACGGAAGGATCGAAATCCCGATCACAGTGAAGCAGGCATATCGTGCCGCGATCGATCGGGAGCAACAGGATGGGGCGGCCGCACTCGCCGACCGCCCCCGACACTGAACGCTGGCGCCTCAGGCGAGGCCGGCGCGGCGGATGAGATCCTCGGTCGACGGATCGAAATCCCCGCCGCCCTTCGCGGCGGACTTGGCCATTTCCTTGCCCAGCTCGACGCCGAACTGGTCGAACGAATTGATGCCCAGGAGCACGCCGTTCACGAAGACGCGATGCTCGTAGAAGGCGATCAGCGCGCCGAGCGTGCGCGCATCGAGCACGTCGAGCAGGATCGTGGAGGACGGCCGGTCGCCCGGATAGGCACGCGCCGGATCATCGGGGTTGGCGCGCCCCTTCATCAGGGCCGCGCCTTGCGCGAAGGCGTTGAGCAGCAGCTGCCGATGATGCTCCTCGGGCAACGTGTCGCCAGGCTCGATCACCGCCAGGAACTCGACCGGCACGAGGTGCGTGCCCTGGTGGAGCAGCTGGAACACGGCGTGCTGGGCATCGGTGCCCACCCCGCCCCAGGTGATCGGCGCGGTCGGGCGGCCGACCGGCTGCCCATCAGCCGTCACGCCCTTGCCGTTCGATTCCATCTCCAGCTGCTGGAGGTAGCTGGGCAGGAGCCGCAGACGCTCGTCATAGGCAAAGGGTGCACGCGTCTCGCATCCGCGGACCTGCGTGTAATAAAGGTCGGCGAAGGCGGCGAGCGCAGGCGCGTTTTCGTGCAGCGCCGTCAGGCGGAAGTGCCGGTCCATCTCGGCCGCGCCTTCCAATAGCTCGGCGAACTGCTCCCAGCCGAGCTTCATCGCCGCGGGGAAGCCGATCGACGACCACAGCGAATAGCGCCCGCCCACTCCTTCCGAGAAGGGCAGGACGCGCGTTTCGTCGACGCCCCATTCCACCGCCTTGTCCGGGGACGCGGTCACCGCAATCACGCGGCCATAGGGATCCTCGACGCCATGTTCCTGCATCCAGGCGATGACGCTTTCGGCGTTCATCATCGTCTCGGTGGTGGTGAACGTCTTCGACGCGACGACGAGCAGCGTGGCGGCCGGATCGAACCGGTCGAACACATCTTCCAGCGCCATGCCATCGACGTTCGAGACGATCGCGACGTCATAGCGTTCGCTGTCCCGGCCAAGCGCATCGACCAAGAGGTTCGGGCCGAGCGCCGAGCCGCCGATGCCGACATGCAGCACGTGCCGCACCGGGCCAAGCGCGTCCGCCTCGATCGCGTCGATCAGCATCCGCATCCTTGCGTGGTATTCCGCCGCCCGCGCGACGCTTTCGGCATTGCCCTCGCCGCGTTCGGCGGTGTGCTCGACCGGGCGATCCTCGGTGGTGTTGACGTGCGCGCCGGAGAACATTGCTTCGCGCTTGCCGGCCAGGTCCTGCGCCCGCGCCAGTGCCTCGAACGCAGTCACCGCTTCGGTCGTCAGGTGCGTCTTCGACAGATCGAAGTGGATGCCCGCCACGTCGAGCGAGAAGCGCGACAGGCGTTCCGGGTCGTCGGCGAACAGCTGCTCCAGCCGCTTCTGCGGCAATGCCTCGATCGTGGACCAATCGGCCATGCGTCTATCTCCATTGGGCGTCGGCCTGGTGGCGCGCTATCATCGTTACACCTAAACAACGAAGGCGCCGGCCGGACAAGCACTGCGCGAACGGCACAGCCGCGATGTCGTTCCGCTTGACGCGCCGCGCGGCTTCGGCGACGCCCCGGCGCATGGCCGATCTCGACAAAGCCGCGTCCGCGCCGCCGCCAAAGAAGTCCGAAACGCGCGAGACGATGCGTTTCCTGCTGAAGCTGGCGCTGGTCGTCTGGATTTTCCGAAGCTTCGTTCTGGCGCCCTTCTCGATCCCCTCGGAATCGATGCTGCCGCGGCTGCTGATCGGCGACTATCTGTTCATCTCCAAGTGGAGCTACGGCTATTCGCGCTGGTCGATGCCGTTCGGCTTCCCGCCGATCCCGGGCCGCCTGTTCGGCAGCACGCCGGAGCGTGGGGACGTCGTGGTCTTTCGTTCCAAGGAACCCGACGATCATGACGTCATCAAGCGCGTCATCGGCCGCCCGGGCGATACGATCCAGATGCGCGGGGGCCAGGTGATCCTGAACGGCCAGCCGATCCCGAAGCAGCGCATTGCCGACTTCGTCCTGCCGCTCTCCCCCAATTTCGGGGAGCAGGATTGCGGCGCGCAGTTCGTTCGCCCGGCGCCTGATAGCGGCGCGACCTGCAACATCCCGCGTTACCGCGAGACGCTGCCGAGCGGCCGCACCTATGAGGTGCTGGACCAGCGCTACATCCCCGACGCCGACGATACGCCGGTCTATACCGTACCGGCAGGCAACGTCTTCTTGATGGGCGACAACCGTGACGATTCGGCGGACAGCCGCTTCCCATCCGCGGACGAGGCGCTGCCGGGGCAGCCGCAAGGCATGGGGTTCATCCCGCTCGAGCGCGTGCAGGGCAAGGCGCTGGTGATCTTCTGGTCCACCAACGGCTCCGCCAACTGGCTGCTGCCGTGGACGTGGTTCACCGCAACTCGCTGGGACCGGCTGGGGCGCGGCTTTGAGTGATCTTGCGAGCTGGATCGAACGCACGTTCGACCATGTGCCTGCCGATATCGCCGACTGGGAGCGCGCCCTGACCCACGCCAGCCGGGGCGACACCCATTATGAGCGGCTGGAGTTCCTGGGCGATCGCGTGCTTGGCCTGTCGATGGCGGAATGGCTGTTCGACACCTTTCCGGATGAGCCGGAAGGCGCGCTGTCGAAACGGCTGAATGCGCTCGTCACCGGCGCGGTGTGCGCGGATGTCGCCCGCGCGATCGGCGTGCCGGCGCATCTCAGGCTCGGCAAGCAGGCGCGCGACGACGGCGCATCGGACAGTGACAATATTCTTGGCGACGTGATGGAGGCGCTGCTGGGCGTGCTCTATCGCGAGGCCGGGCTCGACAAGGCGCGCGGGGTCGTCCGCCGGCTGTGGAAGGATCGCCTGCATGCCGGGTCGGCCGCGCCGCAGCATCCCAAGTCCGCGTTGCAGGAATGGGCCGCGGCCAACAACCGCAAGCCGCCGGCCTATGAAGTGGTGGATCGCTCCGGCCCCGGCCATGCGCCGCGCTTCACGGTGAAGGCGAGCATCCCGAAGCTGGCCGAAGCGACCGCGGAAGGCGGAAGCAAGCAGGAAGCGGAGACGGCGGCGGCGAAGACGCTGCTCGCCCAGGTGAACGTCCCCGCGCCGAAGAAGCGCGGGCGCGGCTGAGGCCCAAGCAGGACGATCACTCGACGCTGCATCCGACCGGCGGTAAACTCGCGCCGGCAGAACAAGGAGTTCCAATGACCCGTTGCGGCCTCGTCGCCGTGCTCGGCGCGCCAAACGCCGGCAAGTCCACTCTCGTCAACGCGCTGGTCGGGCAGAAGGTGGCGATCGTCAGCCCCAAGGCGCAGACGACGCGCACCCGCCTGCTCGGCGTGGCGATGGAAGGCGACACGCAGCTGTTACTCGTCGATACGCCGGGCATCTTCGATCCCAGGCGCCGGCTGGACCGCGCCATGGTTGCCGCGGCCTGGGGCGGCACCGAAGGGGCGGACGTGCTGGCGCTGGTCGTCGACGCAAAAGGCGGCCTCGGCCCGAAGGTGACCGACATTGCCGAGCGGATCGTGGATCGGCCGGAACGCAAGTTCCTGATCCTCAACAAGGTGGATCTTGCCGACAAGCCCAAGCTGCTGGTCCATGCCGAGAAGCTGAACGCGCTCGTGCCGTTCGAGGCGACGTTCTTCATCAGCGCGTCGACCGGAGACGGCCTGCCGGAGTTGAAGCGGGCGCTCGCCGAGGCGATGCCGGAGGGGCCGTGGCACTTCCCCGAGGATCAGGTGTCGGATGCCAGCGAGCGGATGCTCGCCGCCGAGGTCACGCGCGAGCAGCTGTATCTCCAGCTTCACGCCGAGCTGCCGTACGCGGCGACGGTGGAGACCGAGAAGTTCACCGACCGGCCGGACGGCGCGGCGGAGATCCACCAGCAGATCCTGGTCGAGCGGCCGACGCAGCGCGCGATCGTGCTGGGCAAGGGTGGCGCGCGGATCAAGGAAATCGGCGCCCGCGCGCGGGCCGAGCTTGCGGTCCTGCTCGACCGGCCCGTCCACCTCTACCTTCACGTCAAGGTGAAGCCGGGCTGGGACGAGGACCGCGGCGTCTATCGCGACATCGGGCTCGACTGGGTGGATTGAGGCGGGCTGCGGGGCCGATCACACGTCCCGCAGCATCTCCTCGACGAAGGCGGGCACCAGCTCGGTCGCCGGCCCCAGGCGGCTTTCGTTGAACCACCCGCTCCCGCCCGATCGCTCGAGGTTCAGCTCCAGCGTCTGCGCGGCATAATATCGGGCGGTCTGGACGAAGCCCGCGGCAGGATAGACCGCGCCTGACGTTCCGATCGACACAAAGAGGTCACACGCCGCGATGGCGCGATCGATCCCGTCCATCTGGTACGGCATTTCGCCGAAGAAGACGATGTCCGGCCGCATCGCCGGCGCATGGCAAGCGGCGCATTCGGTGCCGGGCGGCAGCGGGCCGGCCCATGCCGCGCGCTCACCGCACGCCGCGCAAAGCGCCGACCGAAGCTCGCCATGCATGTGGATCATGCGGCGCGCGCCGGCCCGCTCGTGAAGATCATCGACGTTCTGCGTGACGATCAGCAGCTCGCCCGGCCATTCGGCGTCGAGGCGGGCCAGCGCGCGATGCGCGGCGTTCGGCTCCACCGTGTCGAGCGCTGCGCGCCGCAGATCGTAGAAGCGATGGACGAGCGCGGGATCGGCTGCGAGCGCCTCGGGCGTGCATACATCCTCGACACGGTGATATTTCGGAACAAGGTCGTCTTCGTAGATTTCCCAGTAGGTTGTGCCGCCTTTGGTGCGGAACGTCGGCACGCCGGACTCGGCGGAGATGCCCGCGCCGGTCAGGATCACGATGCTTCTGATGGCTGACATATCAAGAGAGTAGCGCTCAACCTTTGCATCCACCAGTTCAGTCGCGTGTTGACGACGAACGGCGGAACCACCAATCTGCATCCATGCGTGCTCGTCGTAAAATATGGCCGCCAAGCGGTGGCGGGCTTGCGGGCTTCTTCGCCGCTACCATCACCCTATTTGTTGTCGGCTTCCCTGCATTGGTCATGGTTCTACAATCGGGAGGCGGATGCGAAGGGAGGCCTCGCCCGTGCGAGCCTGACAACACTGCACTCTACTTCGCTCTACCGTTGTTGGCACTATTGCTTATCGGCGTCTGGTGGGGAGTTAGATGGCTGGTGAACTTCTTCGTTCACGGACGCTGACCATTAGGGAGAGCCGTCCTATAATCGATTGTCGGAAGGCCACTCCTCCTCGACCCGGTACCCTTCCCACAGGCCGCCGGGGCCGCGAAACGTGGCGAGGCCGCTTTCGGCGGAAATGCCTGCGCCGGTCAGGATCACGATGTTGCGAATGGCTGTCATGCGCCGGGCATAAGGCAGCATTGCGCCGGATGCGATGCGAAGCTGCGCACGCCCCCCTCGACGGACCCGCCCTGCCCGCGTATCGGATCGCGCGAACGACATTGAAGGACGGGCATGACCGCGATCGGCATCTACGGAAGCGCGGGACGGATGGGGCGCGCCATCGCCATCATCGCCGAGGATGAAGGCGCGCGGGTCGCTGGCGGCATCGACGCAGACGAGGATCCCGCGACGCTGGCGCATGATGCGGACGTGCTGGTGGATTTCTCCACCCCGGGCGGGCTGGAGGATCATCTGGCCGCCGCGGTTGCAGCCGGCACGCCAATCGTCGTCGGGACGACGGGGCTGAACGCCACGCACCACGCGATGATCGACCGGGCGGCGCAATCGGTGGCGGTGCTCCAGACCGGCAACACCTCGCTCGGCGTCACCCTGCTCAGCATCCTGGTCCGCGAGGCGGCGCAACGGCTCGGCCCCGAATGGGATATCGAGATCCTGGAGATGCATCACCGGCATAAGGTGGACGCCCCGTCCGGCACCGCGCTGCTGCTCGGCGAAGCCGCAGCGGCGGGGCGCGGGACCGAACTCGGCTTCGACCGGGTCGATAGCAGGGCCGGCCTAGTCGGCGCACGGACCGAGGGTACGATCGGCTTCGCCTCGCTTCGCGGCGGCACGGTGGTTGGCGATCACATGGTCGTCTTCGCCGGTGAAGGCGAACGGATCGAGCTTGGCCATCGCGGCGAGGATCGATCGATCTTCGCGCGCGGCGCCGTGAAGGCGGCGCTGTGGCTGGCTGACAAGCCCGCCGGCCGCTACGCCATGGCGGAGGTGCTGGGGCTTTGAAGAAGGCGGACGCCTTCGAATTCTTCAGACGCCTCGCCGAAGCCAATCCGCATCCCGAGACGGAACTGGAATCGGGCAACACCTATCAATTGCTGGTGGCGGTGGTGCTGTCCGCCCAAGCGACCGACGCCGGCGTCAACAAGGCGACGCGCCGCCTGTTCGCGGAGGTGACGACGCCGGCGCAGATGGTCGCACTGGGCGAAGAGGGCCTGAAGGAGCACATCAAGACGATCGGCCTGTTCAACAGCAAGGCCAAGAACGTGATCGCGTTGAGCCAGGCACTGATCGACGAGCATGGCGGCGAGGTGCCGGGCGACCGCGACGCGCTGGAGAAGCTGCCCGGCGTCGGGCGCAAGACCGCCAATGTTGTGATGAACGTCGCGTTCGGCGCAGAGACCTTCGCGGTCGACACGCACCTGTTCCGGGTGTGCAATCGCACCGGGCTGGCGAAGGGCAAGACGCCGCTCGCCGTGGAGCTGAAGCTGGAAAAGACGGTGCCGCAGCCGTTCCGCCTTCACGCGCACCACTGGCTGATCCTGCACGGCCGCTACATCTGCAAGGCCCGCAAGCCCGAGTGCTGGCGCTGCCCTGTGGTTGACCTGTGCGCGTTCAAGCCGAAGATACCCCCGCCGGGAGCCGGATGATGACCGAGGATCTGCGCCGGCCAGTGCTGTTGACCGGCGGCAACCCGCAGATCGCGAAGGCCGAAGGCGATGCGCCGGTGCAAGCCTATATCGCCGCTATGCCTGGGTGGAAGCGGGCGGTGGGTGAGAAGATCGACGCACTGGTCGTCGCGGCACTGCCCACGGTCGCCAAGGCGGTGAAGTGGAACACGCCGCTCTATGGCTTGGCCGGCCAAGGCTTCTTCCTTGGGTTCAACTGCACCACGAAGTACGTGAAGATCGCCTTCTTCCGCGGCGCGGCACTCGATCCAGAGCCGCCGGTCGGCTCCAAGGACCCCAACACGCGCTATCTGCACGTGTTCGAGGGCGAGCAGATCGACAAGGCGCAGTTCACCGCTTGGGTGACGCAGTCGGCAGCGATGCCGGGATGGATGCCCGGCACCTGATCCGGCCGCGTCAGATCGCGAACGCTGCCTTCATCCGCTTGCGCAGCCGGCCCGGCATGAAGCGGCGCGCGAAATTGGCCTGCCGCCCGGCCTTGCCGACGATATATTCCCGATCGCTGCCGTGTGTCGCTTGCCAGACGACGTTGGCGGCCTCGTCGACGGTATAGACCGGGGACTTGCCGATCGCGTCACGAATGGTGCGATTGCTGCCCTGCGATCCGGCATCGAGGATCGGTGTTTCGACGAAGAACGGCATCACGCAGGTGACGTCGACGCCATGCCGCGTGAACTCCGCATCCAGTGCCTCGGAAAGACCGCGCACCGCGTGCTTCGTCGCCGAATAGACCGCCAGTCCAGGGGAGCCGACGATCCCTGCAACGGAAGCGACATTCACCAGCCGCCCGCGGGTCTTCTTCAGATGTTCGAGCACAGCGTACGCGCCGTTGATCACGCCCTTCACGTTGATGTCCACCTGAAGATCGGATTCCTCGGGCGTCACTTCCTCGAACATGCCGTAACGAGCGATGCCGGCGTTGTTCAGCAGCACGTCGATCTTGCCGGCGTGCTTGGCAAAGGCATCCAGCGCCGCTGCCCATTCCGCGCGATCCCGCACGTCGAGGCGGGTGGTGAAGGCGCCAAGCTCCTGCTCCACGCGGCGCATGCCCGCCTCGTCGATGTCGCCGACGCCGACGCTCCAGCCCTCGCGTGCGAAGCGGCGCGCGGCGGCGAGGCCGATGCCGGAGGCACCGCCGGTGATGAAAATCGCCCTGCTCATCTATCCTCTCCCGATATGGCGCAGGCGGGTGGCGGAGCCTCTGACGTGCTCCATCCCCTGCCCTGCCCTTTATGCCTTCATCTAGCCGGCGCGCACCTCGCGGAACGGTATGGTGCGGTCGACCTCCGGTTCCTTCGGCAGCCCGAGCACGCGTTCGCCGATGATGTTGCGCTGGATCTGATCCGTCCCGCCGCCGATCGAGGTGAAATAGGCGTTGAGCGTGAGGAAGTTCGCATCCTCGGCGCGCGGATGATCCGGCCCTTCCAGCAGGCTTTCGGGCCCGAGCAGCATCGTGCGCACGCGCGCTTCCTCATGCAGGATGCGGCTCATCGCGAGCTTGCCTAGCGACATGATCGAGGATGACGTGCCCTGCGCCAGTTCCGCCTTGGCGCGTGCGGTGTTGAGCTTGTTCAGCACGCGCCAGGCGATCACCTGTGCCACGTCCTGCCGCACGACGGGATCGTCGAGCCGCCCGGCCTCTTTTGCCAGACCGAGGAGCGAATAGTCGCCCTTCGGCCCGCCGGCGCCGGAGCGCGGACCGCGCGCCGCATCGCCCATGACGGAGCGCTCGTAGGCGAGCGCGGTCTGCAGCACGCCCCAGCCGCCGTTGAGCGGACCGAGCAGATTTTCCTCGGGGATGAAGGCATTGTCGATGAACACTTCGTTGAAGTGCGCTTCATCGGTGATCTGGCGCAGCGGGTGCACCTCCACCCCTTCCTGCTTCATCGGTAGGAAGAAGAAGCTGATCCCGCGGTGCTTGGGCACGTCCCAATCCGTGCGGGCGATCAGCATGCCATAGTCAGCGACCCGGGCGCCGCTGGTCCACACCTTCTGCCCGGTCACGCGCCAGCCGCCATCCACCTTGTCCGCGCGGGTACGCACCGCAGCAAGGTCCGATCCCGCGCCGGGCTCCGAATAGAGGAGGCACATGCCGACTTCGCCGGCCAGGAGCTGCGGCACGATCTTGCGCTTGAAGCTGTCGGTCGCATGCGCAAGCGCCGTATTGGCCCAGAGGTTGGAGCGATCCTGCCCGGCCCCGGGCGCACCCAGCTTCGCAAAGGCACGCTCGACGATCTTCGCCTGATCGTTCGAAAGGCCGCGCCCGTGCCATTCGGGCGCCCAGCGCGGGACGGCCCAGCCGGCGTCGCGCACTTTCGCGAGCCACTCGCTGCGCGGATCACGGCCAAAGCTTTCGTGGTGGGCCGGAACGCCCTTCCAGTTTTCTGCGAGCCAAGCTTCGACTTCGGCCTGGAGCTGTTCGTCAGTCATGGTCATGCCTGCGCCTCCAGCGCCCGGATGTAGTTTTCCCGCCAGACATTGCTGTCGCCGAACAGCTGCGCGCCCGATCGCGCGCGGCGGAGGTAAAGATGGGCGGGATGTTCCCAGGTGAAGGCGATGCCGCCGTGCATCTGGATGCCGTCCTTTGCCACGCGGACGAAAGCATCGGCACAGGCGAACGCCGCGAGAGCGATCGCCGCATCGGCCGTCGGCGAGGCTTCCGCCAGTTGACGCGCTGCATCGCGCGCCGCGGAAGTAGCGGATTCGCTCTCGAGCAGCAAATCCGCCGCCATGTGCTTGATCGCCTGGAAGCTGCCGATCGCGCGGCCGAACTGGTGGCGATCGGTGGCGTAAGCGACCGTGATCTCCAGCATCCGGCGCGCACCGCCGGCCTGTTCCCCGGCGAGAGCGATGATGCCGAGGTCGCGTGCCGCCTTGATGCGGGAGGCGGCGCCGACCCGGGTTCCGGGGCCGCGAAACGCAACATCGGCCATCCGCCGCGTTCGATCGAAGACCGGCAGCGGCGTAACGTCCGCGTCGCCCCGCTCGACCGCGAAGACGCCCTCGTCGCCCGCGACGATGATCACGTCGGCAACCGCAGCGTCGGGCACGAAGCGCGCGGTGCCGGTCAGCCGGTCACCCTCAAGTCGAACATCGCTTCGGCGAGCCCAGTCATGGCTGCCCACAAAGGCCACGGCGGCGATGCGCGAGCCGTCGACGATGCCGGGCAGATCTGGCGCGAGCGTCGTCGCGATGGCGGCGGAGATGAGCGGCGCGGGCAGTAAGACGGCTCCTGCCTCCTCCATCACCAGCCCGAGTTCGATCGGGCCCAGCCCCGCCCCGCCGGCGGCTTCCGGCGCGACCAGGCCGATCACGCCTAGTTCGGCGAGCGCCTGCCACAGCGCGGGATCATGCCCGCTCTCGCTATCCATCATCCGGCGAACATCGGCCTCGGTGCACCGATCAGCGAGCAGCCGGCGAACACTGTCGACCAGCGCCGCGCGGTCGTCGGCGTCGAGCGTAATTGGTGATGCGGGGGGACGCACCAGCGTGTCTGTCATGCAGCCTGCTTTCCTGTCTGTGCCTTGGCGCGGCGTTCGCCCTTGGCAATTTCCTTGTGAAGATCAGCGACGTAGCGCGCGAAATCGACTTGGATCGTGTGCCGCTGCGACTTGTAATAATCGCCGAGCTCGCGGTCCTCGTCCTCCTTGGTGACCCGCTCCATGACCGCGACGGACGGCAGCGCGTACCGCCCGGTCATGAAGCCGGCGACCAGCTTCGACTGCTGTTCCGCGAAGTTGACCAGCGTCGGCAAGGGCTGTGCCAGCCCCATGAAGAACAGATCATGGATGCCGGGGATCACCATGCGCTTGAACAGCGGGAACCGGTTCTGCGCGTCGGGCAGCAGCTTGGGATCATCGAAGAAGGGGAAGCTGATCCTGTAGCCGGTGGCGTAGATGATCGCGTCAACTTCCTCGACGCTATCGTCCTCGAAGCGGACGCGGTTACCCTCCAGCGCCTTGATGTTCGGCTTGAACTTGATGTCGCCGCAGCTTGCCCGGGTCAGGAACTCGCCCGAGACGCTGGGGTGTGCGTCGAGCGGCTCGTGGTCCGGCTTGGGCAGGCCGTAATCCTCCATCCGGCCGACCAGCTTCTTTACCGCCCGGCGAGCGAGCGCCTTGCCGATCTTGCGCGGGATCCAGGTGGGCATGGCCGATTTGTCCATCGGCTTGCCGCCCGCCATCTTGGGGAGCACCCACACACCCCGCCTGGCAGAGACCCAAAGATTCTTCGCCAGGTGCCGCTGCGACAGCTCGCTCGCGACGTCCATCGCGGAATTGCCCATGCCGACGACGACGACGTTCTTGCCGCGCAGGTCCACCGGATCATACGGGTCGCGATAGCTGTGGACGTGGAAATGCGGGTTATCGAAGCTGCCGGGATAGCTCGGCACGTTCGGATCCCAATGGTGGCCGTTGCACACGAACAACGTCTCATATTCGCGGGTCTCGCCGGTCGACAACGTCACCACCCAGCCGCCGCCCTGCTTGCGCTCTGCCTTCTTCACTTCCGTATTGAAGGTGATCAGCGGCCGCAGGCCGAAGTGATCGACATAGTCGCGGAAATATTGCCACAGCTGCGCGTGGCTCGGGAAATCGGGCCAGTCGGCCGGCACCGCATAATCCTCAAACGCCAGCCGCCACTTCGACGTGTCGATGTGCAGCGACTGGTAACAGGCGGATTTTCCGTTGGGGTTCTTGTAGTACCAGTTGCCGCCGATATCGTCTGACATCTCGAAGCAGTCGAACGAGATTCCCTCGTCTTTCAGCCGCTTTGCGGTCGTGAAGCCCGAGCAACCCGCGCCGATGATGCAGGCGCGCTTCCTCTCCACCATGTCCATCTCCCCAGCCGCCCTCTTCCCGCGGCCATAACCAAAGTTATGATGGCCCGAAGCGAGCGCCGAATCAACCGGCCCGCACGAGGGGAGAGCAGGATGCGGTTCAAGGACAAGGTGGCGCTGATCACCGGTGGCGGCTCCGGCATCGGCGCCGCAACCGCGCGCTTGATGGCGCGAGAGGGCGCGCGCGTCGTCGTGGTCGATCTCATTTTGGACGCAGCGCAAGCGGTCGCTCAGGAGACGGGCGGCCTGGCGCTCGCGGCCGATGTGGCGGATCGCACAGCTGTTGAGGGAGTCGTGGCCAGGACCGTCGAGGCGCACGGCCGGATCGACGTCCTCGTCAACAACGCCGGCATCGGATGCTTCGGACGGACGCCTGATCTGGAGCCGGAGACCTGGGAGCGAGTGATCGCGATCGACCTCAACGCAGTGTTCTACGCCTGCCGCGCGGCAATTCCGCACATGACAGGGCGGGGAACCGCGATCGTCAATACCGCGTCGATTTCCGGCATGGGCGGCGATTATGGCTTCACCGCCTACAATGCCGCCAAGGCCGGCGTGATCAATTACACGCGTAGCCTGGCAGTCGATCACGCGCGCGAAGGGATCCGCGTCAACGCGCTTTGCCCAGGGCTGATCGCCACCCCGCTGACGGCAGGTGCGAAGGCGATGCCGGGCCTGGAGGAGGATTGGCATGACACGATCCCGATGGGCCGCGCCGGCACACCGGAGGAGATGGCAGAAGTGATCGCCTTCCTCGCGTCGGATGCCGCATCCTATGTGACCGGCGCGGTTTTCGTCGCTGACGGCGGGCAAACGGCCTGGACCGGCCAGCCCAATCTCTTGCGCTATGCCGCGGCAGCCGCTGCTGCGGCGACCCAAGGAGCGACCGCATGACGCCAAGCTGGAACCCGCCCGCTGACAGCGGCATCTCGATCCGCGAAGTTGCGGCCAGTGGCCGCGTCTTCGAAGTGGCCGAGGCAGGGAGCGGCGATCACCTTGTCCTGTGCCTGCACGGCTTTCCGGAGCTGAACTTCTCCTGGCGCTACCAGATGCCGCTACTGGCCGAGATGGGGTATCGCGTCTGGGCGCCTAACCAGCGAGGCTATGGTGCATCGTCGCGGCCCAAGGGAGTTGCCGCCTATCGTTCCGATCTGATCGTCGAGGACGCCGCGGCGCTGTTCGACGCGAGCGGGGCCAAGAAGCTGACGCTGATGGCGCACGATTGGGGCGGCGCGATCGCCTGGCTCTTCGCGATCGGGAAGAAGCGGCCGATCGAGCGGCTGGTGGTGATGAACCTCCCCCATCCCCTGTGCTTCGCCGAAGCGCTGAAGCACGGCCCGCAGCGCAAGCGCAGCTGGTATGTCGCCTTCTTCCAGCTTCCGTTCCTGCCGGAATGGTCGCTCGGACGGAACGATGGGCGCGGGATCCGCGAAGCGTTCCGTGGCATGGCGATCGACAAGAGTCGCTTTCCCGATGAGGTGCTCGACGTCTACGCCAAGGCGGCGCAGCGCCCGGGCGCGCTGACGGCGATGGTGAACTGGTATCGCGCCGCGCTGCGCAATCGCAACGCCATGGCGCTTGGTGACGGCAAGGTGGACGTGCCAACGCTGATCGTCTGGGGTGAGGAGGACAAGGCGTTGGGGCTGGAGACGCTCGACGGCACCGAGCGTTATGTGAACGACCTCACGATCCGTCGCCTCCCCGGCGTGTCCCACTGGGTGCAGCAGGAAGCCCCCGAGGCGGTGAACGAGATCATCACAGAATGGCTGCCGCCGGCATGACCGGCGCCGCAAGGAGACGGCCGCTGAGGAAAGCCCACCGGAAATATCGGGTCAGGTCTTCGCCCGATCAGGCGATTTGCCGGAACGGCAGCTGAACTGCTTTCCCATCCATCTGCTGCGTCCTTGCCGCGCCGCCACCTTAGCCATAGCGTTCTGGCATGACGAAACTCACGCCCGTCGCCGCGCTGGCCGTATTCTGGTTCATCGGCATCATCGCCGGGGAGCCCGGTATCTGGTTCCCGATCGGCGTGCTGGCGATGATTGCCGTCGCGATGTTCCAGAAGCGCCAGGGCTCGTCCGGGCTATAGCAAGATCAGCGCGCGATGACGTTCCCATCGCTGCGCGTCACTTCATGCCATCAGCGCCAGTGCGTCGCAGTCGATCGCCTGCGCGCAGCCGCCGCGGGCCATCGCCAGGAACATCGCGTCGCCGCGCTCCGTCCGCTTGGTGGAAGCAGAGGCGAAGACCGCGGTGGACACGCCGGACAACAGGGTCAGGCGGTAATCGCGGTAGAGATCGTCATAGCCATAATCGCTGACGCCAAAGCCGCGCAGTTGATCGAGATAATATTCCAGCAGGTGCCGCTCGTGCGCCCGGCGATCCTCGATCGATAGTGCGAGACCCAGGAAATAGGCGACGTCGACGGCGCCAAGCCCGATCGACGGCGATTGCCAGTCGAGCACCGCAAGCGGCACCTCCCCGCCGCGCGCGTCGAACAGCATGTTGTCCAACCGGAAATCGCCGTGGGTGAGCGTGAAGCTGGTGGGCTGCGGCATCGGCGCGCTCGCCAGAAGCGCGCCGTAGCGATCGCATACTGCCATATATTCCGGCTCAAGCACGCCATCATAGCGGCGATGAAACTCGGCGAGGCAGTCCGGGAAGACGCTGATGACGAAGTCGCGCGCGCCGCTGGTGTCCAGGAATGCATGGTCGCGAAGCGTCGCATCGTTCCAGCGCGGCCCATGCAACGCGGCGGCCTGCTCCATCGCGCGTTCGGCATCGGCGAGCCCGCAGCCCGTCAACTGGTTGCCGGGGCGGGCCGGCGTCAGATCCTCCATCAGCAAGGCAAAGGTGCCGTCCGAGGGGTCATGTTCGATCGAGATGGACTTGGGGGACCGGATCGCCACCGTGTCGGCGACATGGCGGTAGAAGCCGACTTCGCGTTCATAGAGGCCGAAGCCGGCACCTGTCTGCCGGCTGGTCGGATCAGCGCTGGCGAACTTGCCGACGAACGACGCAGGCGCGCCCTCGTCACGGTCATATTCCACCACGAAACGGATTGAATCGCCGAGCATGCCGACGCCCACCGGCGTCGCCTCGACCGACGAGACGCTCGCCTCGCGCAGCACACCGGCGCCGCGCAGCCGGCCGGTCAACCAGGCGGCGTCGACTGCGCTCCCCTCAAGATCCGCGGCCATCAGCAGCCACCATCGCAGCGGATTACGGTGCCCGTGACGAAGCTCGACGACGGGCTCGCCAGGTACAGGGCGCTCGTCACGATCTCTTCCGGGCGGCCGGGGCGGCCCGACGCGCTGTCGGTCTTCTCGCGCGCTTCCTCGGTCCACGCCTTGGCGATATCGGTCAGGAACGGCCCGGCGGCGATGGCATTCACGCGCACCTTCGGCCCGTATTCATGCGCCATGCTTGAAACCATCGCGTTCAGCGCCGCCTTGGCGCCGGCGTAGGGCACCACCATCGGCGTCGGCCGCAGCGAGGCGATCGAGGAGGTGGCGAGGATCGCGCCGCCCTCGCCTTGCGCCATGCGGTTGGCGATGTTCGCCATCAGGCGGAACGGGCCCTTGAAGTTCAGGCCGACGACGCTGTCGAACAAGGCTTCCGACACTTCGTGGCTCGGCACCAAGGGCCCCATGCCGGCATTGGCGACCAGGATGTCGAGCGTGCCGAACGTGTCCCAGGCGGCGTCCGCCAGCCGGTCCATCTCATCCCATTTGCCCGCGTGGGCGGGGATCGCCGCTGCGCGCCGGCCCTTCGCCTTGATCTCCGCGACGACGGCCTCGCATGCTTCCGCCTTGCGGCTGGAGACGATCACATCCGCGCCGGCGTCGGCGAAGGCGAGCGCCATTTCACGCCCCAGTCCGCGCGAGCCACCAGTAATCAGCGCGACCTTGCCCGTCAGATCAAACAAGGGGTGGGGTTCGGCCATGCATCATCTCCTCGTGCCGCCGATCGTAAGCCGGCTGACTTAGCTGCTGTTAAGCCGATTGCGCGGCGCGCTGCAAGCCAGGCCCCCGATTCCTACATGGAAGACGATGGGAAGAGTGAAGCGCAACCGGGGCCTTGCAGAGGCCGCAGCCCGGCAGGCGGCGGAAGCGGCGCCGCCGGCATGTGCGCTGTGCGAGCGGCCGCTCGGCACCCGGATCGAGTGGCATCATGTCGTGCCGAAGAGCGAAGGTGGCCGCGAAACGGCGCCGCTACACCCGATCTGCCACCGCGCGATCCATGCGGCCGAGGACAATGCGCAGCTGGCGCGGCTCGGCTCCCTCGAAGCGGTTCGCACCCTGCCCGCCATAGCGAGGTTCCTGCGCTGGATCGCAGGCAAGCCCGCAGACTTCCACGCGCCAACGCGCAAAAATATGTCGCGATAACTATTGCGCGCAATCTAGTATTGCAATATATAAATGGTGAGCGCGATGCTTATCATCCGCCTTGAAAGGAGATGTCATGAGCCACTTGTACACGACCAAAGTTACCGCCGTCGGCGGTCGCAGCGGCACCATCAAGAGCGAGGACGGCATCCTCGACCTCCAACTCGCCATGCCCAAGGAACTCGGCGGCAAGGGCGGCGCGACCAACCCTGAGCAGCTGTTCGCCGCTGGCTATGCTGCCTGCTTCGAGAATGCCGTGATCCACGTCACGCGCGGCAAAGCGGACAAGGTGCGCGACAATGACATCGAAGTGACCAGCGAAGTGGGCCTGCTGCCGACTGACCAGGGCGGCTTCGGATTGGCCGTTACGCTCGACGTCACCATCGCCGGGGTGGATCAGGCGAAGGCCGAAGAGATCGTCCAGGCCGCACACGCCGTTTGCCCCTATTCGAATGCGATCAAGGGCAATGTCGACGTGAAGCTGAACGTTTCGACCCGTTGATTGGCCGCGTGACGGCGCCGCCCAGCCGCGCCGTCACGTCGCCAGCAGCGAATCCCCGCGCACCAGCGTGCGCAGCGCAAGCCCCGCTTCGCGAGCGCGGTCGAGCGCAAGCCGTGTCGGCGCGGAGATCGTCGCGAGCAGCGGGCATTCGGCGAGCACCGCCTTCTCCACCAGCTCATAGGAACAGCGCGAGGTGAGCAGCGCGAAACCGCCGTCCCACGTGAGGCCGGCGCGCATCATCGCGCCGATCAGCTTGTCGAACGCATTATGCCTGCCGACATCTTCGCGCACGAGGCGGATGACGCCCTCGCGGGTACAGGCTGCCGCGCCATGCACCCCGCCGGTGGCCGCATTCAGCAACTGCGCCGAGCGAAGGTCCTGATAGGCGCGGAACACCGCCGCATCGTCGCCATCCCAAGTCGTGGCGCCCGGCAGCGGCCGCAGCGCCTGTGCCAGCGTCTCCACCCCGCAAATGCCGCAGGACCCGTCCGATGTGCGATGCCTGACGCGATCGCTGATCCGCGTGGCGACGCGATTGGCCAGCGACACGCGGGCGACGATCCCGCCGCTGGTCACATGCAGATCGACCCCGCGAACATCATCGGCGTCGTCGATCAGCCGTTCGCTGCGCGCGAAGCCATAGGCCAGATCCTCGATATCTGCTGGCGTCGCCATCAACACTGCATAGGCGATGCCGTTGCACTCGATCGCGACGGGCAATTCCTCGGCGACCGCGCGCTGAGTCGCGCTGTCACCGCCGTCGACCGCCACGCGGCGAAAGTCCTGCGTGGCGGCCGAGGCCGGGATCGCACTATCCGTCATAGCCCGTACATTGGGGATACGGACCGGTGACGGCAAGCGCCAGGCTCAGCCGGCGAGATCATCCTCCAGCGCCTGGATCAGCGCACGGTTGAACGCGGGGATGTCGTCGGGCTTGCGGCTGGTGATGAGGTTGCCATCGATCACCACCTCTTCGTCCGCCACATCAGCGCCGGCATTTTCGAGATCGGTGCGGACCGAAGGCCAGCTCGTCACCCGCCGCCCGTCCACCACATCGGCCTCAACTAGCAGCCACGGGGCGTGGCAGATGGCGGCAACGATCTTTTCGTCGTCCATGAACTCGCCGACGATCGAGACGGCGCGATCCTCCATGCGCAGCTTGTCGGGGTTGCCGACGCCGCCCGGCAAAAGCAGCGCGTCGAAATCCTCCGTGTCGACCTGATCGAGCGTCAGATCCGGAGTGATGGTGCGCGTGGGATCGCTGTCGTGCTTCACGCCCTGGATAGGGTCGGTCTTGATCGAGGCGAGCGTTACCTTCGCGCCCGCGTCGAGCAACGCCTGGCGCGGCTCGAACAATTCGGAATCCTCGAACCCGTCGGTCGCGAGAATCAGCACCCGAGCCTGGGAAAGATCGGACATGTTGGGGGCAACTCCTGTGTCTGGAATGGCGCCTCAACCAACTGGCGTCGTTCCGCGTTCCGGAACCCTGCGATGGCCCGCGCATTTCCCGAGCCACGCGGAGGTAGCAGGTGGAAACGTCAAGGATCGTCTATCACGACGATGAAGAGCCCGGCATCACCCGGCGCAAGATGCGCTTCGGCTGGGCCTATTTCGATCCCGATGGCGCACGGATCACCGACCGGGACGAGATCGACCGGCTGAACGCCATCGGCCTGCCGCCGGCGTATCGTGACGCGTGGTTCTGCCCCGACCCGGACGGGCACATCCAGGCAGTCGGCTGGGACGAGAAGGGCCGCAAACAATATCGCTATCACGCCGATTTCCGCGCCGCGCGGGAGGACGAGAAATACAATCTGTGCGCCGCTTTCGGCCGTGCGCTGCCGAAGCTGCGCGAGCGGGTCGAGGCCGATCTGCGCCAGCGCGGCCACAGCAAGGAAAAGACGATTGCCGCGATCGTGAAGCTGCTCGACATCGGGCATCTGAGGGTCGGGAACGAGATCTACGCCAAGAGCAACAAGAGCTTCGGCGCGACCACGCTGCGCGATCGGCACGCGAAGATCCGCGGAAGTACGCTGAAGCTCCAGTATCGCGCGAAATCGGGCAAGCTGAAGACGCTGACGATCAATGACGGCAGCCTCGCGCGCTTCGTGAAGAAATGCCAGGATCTGCCGGGCCAGAAGCTGTTCCAGTACGTCGACGCCGATGGATCGCCGCGGCCGGTCACCTCGTCGGACGTCAACGCCTATATCAAGGAAGCGATGGGCGAGGCGTTCACCGCCAAGCACTTCCGCACCTGGGGTGCGAGCGCGATCGCCTTCGAGGCACTGGCGCAGGCGAAACAGGACCTGAGCCTCAAGACGCTGCTAGCCCCGGTGACGGAGCGGCTCGGCAATACGCCGGCGATCGCGCGGAAATCCTATGTCCATCCGGCACTGATCGCGCTGGTGAAGGATGGTCAGGCGGCTTTTCGTGCGGCACTGAACCTGCCGCGCTCGACAAGGTGGCTGAGCCGGGCGGAACGCGGCCTCATTGCGTTCCTTGAAACCGGTGAGTCGGAAGGCGAGCGAAAAGCGGCGTAGAAGAGGTATATGGCAGCCAAGAACAAGACCGATCCCCTGCCGAACATTTCGGCGGATGAGATCCAGCATCAGGTTCACACCTTCTGGACCTCCAGCGCAGAGTGGATCGGCGATCACTGGCTGCAAGTGGCCATTGCGATTGCGGTAGGCACAGGCGTCGCGCTCGCGCTGTTGTGGCTGCGCAGCCTTGGCCCGCGGCTGGCGCATCGGTCCGCCTCCGGCGCCGGATGGTCGGCGATCCTCGGACGCGCGATCCAGCGCACCGGCACCTTCTTCATCATCATGGTCGCGGCGAAGCTGGTCTCCGGATACACCGATCCGCCGCTGATCGTCACCAAGACGATCGATTTCCTGTTCACGCTGGCGGCCGTCTTCCAGGCGGCGATCTGGGCGCGCGAGCTGATCCTGGGCGCGATCGAGCATCGCACCAAGTCCGAGAATTACTCAGGCGAGGCGCTGATGAACGCCATGGGCCTGATCCGCCTGCTGGTGACGATCGTCGTGTTCGCGATCGCGCTGGTGGTGGTGCTCGACAACCTTGGCGTGAACGTCACCGGCCTTGTCGCAGGTCTGGGCGTGGGCGGTATCGCGATCGGTCTCGCGGCGCAGGGGATCTTTGCGGATTTGTTCGCGGCGCTGGCGATCATCTTCGACCGCCCGTTCCGGCGCGGCGATTCTATCAGTTACGACAGCAGTTCGGGGACGGTCGAGGAGATCGGTCTCAAGTCAACGCGGGTGCGCGGGATCAACGGCGAAGAGCGCGTCATCTCGAACAAGAACTTGCTCGACAAGGAAATCATCAACAATTCGCAGCGCGATCGACGTCGCACAAAGCTGGCGATCGGCGTTGCTTATGAGACCAATCCCGACCTGCTTGATCGACTGCCTCAGATCTTGCGCGAGGTGGTCGAACAACAGGACGAAGTGTTCGTACGTTGCGGATTCGTGCAGTTCGGCGCGTCGTCGGTCGATTTCGAGCTGGAATTCGATACGTCGCATGCCGATTACCAGAAGGCCTATGACGCGCGGACCAAGGTGGGATTGGCGGTTTTCCGCCGTTTAGGCGCGGAAGGGATCAGCATCCCCTATCCGACGCAGACCACCTTCACCGCCGCGCCGGACGGCCGGCTGGTGCTGCCTTACCCCGATGTTTTGCCGGTCAAAGATGTGGGCCAGATGGCGCGGCATGGCGAACAAAGTGCATGAATGGCGGATCATGGCAGCATGATGTGCAGCAGGTGCAGCGCCTCGGTTTCCTTGTGAACCCCAAGTTTGGCGAACAGCGCCCTCAAGTGACTGCGCAGCGTTTCGCGGGTGATGCCACGCTGGGCGCAGATCGCCGCGCGGCCATGGCCGGCGCGAAGCAGCAGCGCGACCTCCGCTTCCGCGGTCGTCAACCCATGATGATCGCGTAGGAAGGCGATATCCGCCGCGGCGCTGCCGCCGCCGGGGCGGTTGACCACTAGGATCGCGAAGGGCGCGAAGCCCATGTTCCATTCGCGAGCCGGGAGACGATGGAGCTTCAGCACCATCATCCCCGCGCCGGTGCGCACGATGACATTGCCGAGCAAGGTGCGCTGCGCGGCGACCGCATTGCTGGCGGACGCCAGGCGCCGATCATCGGCCTGGACCGGCAATGTCACGCGGCCGCCCTCGAGCCGCATGACGCCGTCGCGCAGCAAGGCCTCCGCCGGGCGCGTCATGGCGTGGACGGTCATCCGCTGATCGAGCACGAAACAGGCGATATCCATCGCCTCGAAACTTCCGGCGATCAGCTGGTGCGCCTCCTGCTCGAGCGAGGTCTGCAGCGCAGTGGCGGCGGCGGCACTGTCGACGGCGCGGGCGAAGATATCGATCGCCTCGGGCGTCGTCGGCCCGGTGCGGTGCGAGCGCAGCAATGCAAAGCCGATCAGACCGCGATCATCGACCCGCACGTTCGTCTGGCAGCCGAACAGGATATCGAGATCGCGGCATAGATCGAGATAGCGATCGTCCCGCAGCAGGGGCGTCACCGCCTGATAGCGATCCTCGCGGATGATCTGGCCGACGGGCGCATCGAAGCCAGCGGCGACGCGAAAGTTCGTGTCGGGCGAGACCATGCCGTCGGCGTCGGCAAGCTGCCGCTCCGCTTCCGTCAGGCCGTTGGCCCAGTTGAAGCCGAGCGAATAGCCGGGGCCGATGCCGATCAGCTGGGCGTGATCGGAACCCGTCGCGTCGGCGAGAAGTTCGAGTGCATCGATCCAGCGCTGCGGCTGAACTGCCGCGGCGAGGAATGTATCAGTGATCGCGTTCCACTGCCCCACAAGCGCTCCGCCCGAATGTCTTGCGTTACCGCAAGAAACGACGCAGCGCCAGTAAGACGAGTTGCTTAGCGGCGTCCGAACATCTTGTTCATGAAAGCATCCGCCGCCTGGCCGAACGCCTCCGCAACTTGATCAAGATTGGCAGTGCCGCCCTGACCTGGTTGCTGAGGATTGTTGTTATGACAGGCGGCGGGCTGGGCATCGGCGGCGGCGGCCTGCGACGGCCTGGCCGCACCACGCGCCTGCTTCGCCGCGACGGCGGCCGCGGCCGACGCCGCCATGGCAACGCCCGAGGCGAGCGCCTGGCGACCGGCAGGCGTGTTGACCTTCTCGATCAGCGCCTCGCCCGCACGGCGTGCTTCCTTCGGCACCTTCACCCCCCCGATTTCCTTGGGGATGCGGAAACCCTTCTTGCCCTTCTTCGCCATAGCGGTCCTGTCCATGAGGTGTGTCGCGGATATAATACACGCAGGCAAAGCTTCAATACGGGCGCGTCAATAGTCCCGCACCTTGCCGCGCCCGGCCTTCACCGCGCTGCGGCCCTTCTTCTCGTCCACCCGCTTCGCCTTGGCGGCGCGAGACGGCTTGGTCTTCACCCGGCGCGCCTCCCGCTCCTCGGCCTTCGCGAGCAGCTCGGCCAGCCGCGCGCGGGCATCGGCGCGGTTGCTTTCCTGCGTCCGATAGCGGCGCGCGGTGATGACCAATGTGCCGGATGATGTGAGCCGTGACCCCGCCAGCAGCTTCAGCCGGCGGAAGGTTTCGGGATGAAGGCCAAGCTTGAAGACATCCACCCGCAGCTGGCAGGCGGTGGCGACCTTGTTGACGTTCTGTCCGCCGGGGCCGGTCGCGGCGAGGAAGCGTTCCTCGATCGCGTCCTCCGGCACCTCAGCCATCGGCGCCCGGCGCCGCGACGTCTGCTTCCGAGAAGCCGACTTCGGAGAAGCGCGGCGGCCAGGGCGCCTCGGCGCTGACATCGGGCTTGCCCGGACGCGGCACGATCAGCGTCGCCGCGTGCAGCATCATGCCGGCCTTGTGCGCGCGGCCGTAGACGGGATCGCCGACCACCGGAACGCCAAGCCCCTCCAGCGCATGGACGCGGATCTGGTGCGTGCGGCCGGTGGCAGGGCGGAATTCGACCAGCGCGCGATCGTCGCGCACCTTGAGCAGGCGCCACGCGGTGCGCGCGGATTTGCCCGCGGCATCGCGCGTCATCCGCCAGCCGCGCTCGGCACTGGAGATCTTGCCGAGCGGGAAATCGATTTCGCCGCCTTCGCCTTCCGGCACGCCATCGAGGATCGCGAGGTAACGCTTCGTCACCTGCCCTGCCTCGAACGCCTGCTGCAGCCGGGCGTGCGCCTTGGGATTGCGCGACAGGAGCAGGCAGCCGCTGGTGTCGCGGTCGAGGCGATGCACCGGCTGCGGCCAGCGGCGGAAGCCGAAGGTGAGGTTCGCCATGTGATTCTCGAGGCTGATCGAGCCATCACGCGGCCGATCGACCGGCAAGCCCGCCGGCTTGTCGATCACCAGCGCTTCGCCGTCGAGGAAGAGTACCCGGTCACCTATCATGCGCCCGCCCTTGCCATCGTGGGGCGCCGGAGGCCAGAGAGGGTGTCGATGCGCCACCTGTTTCTTGCCCTGATCGCGGTTGCCGCACCGGCCCAGGCGCAATTGTGCGACGGCGCGAACGTCGCGATCGGCAAGGACGGCCGCGCACTCGGGCACCTGCCCTATGGCGATGCCGCGCCGGGGGCACTGGTGAGCGCGCCCACGGGCCTTTCGATCTATGGCTGCCAGCTGCGCCCCGAGGCGATGGCGGACCTGCAGAGATTGCTGGCGGCGGCGCAGGGCGACCCGGCCGTGCAGGGGCAGCTTTATGCCCTGTCCTGCCATCGTTCGATCGAGCGGCAACAGGCGACCTTTTGCCGGACGAGGCTGAGCGCGAGTGGCGAGGATCGCGCGATCTCCGCCGCGCCGCCGGGGCATAGCGAACACGCCACGGGCTATGCGCTGGATTTCACGGTGCGGCCCGCCAATGGCTGCCCGGATGCCGAGGCGTGCATGGCGGCGAAGCCCGCGTTTCGCTGGCTGGCGAAGAACGCGCCGCGCTTCGGCTTCGAAATGTCCTTCCCGCCGGGGAACAAGCAGAATGTGAAGTGGGAGCCGTGGCATTGGCGCTGGGTGGGCGCAAATGCGAATGTGCCCGGCGCGCAGCGGGCGCGGTTCCTGTTCCGCCGCGCGCGGGCGGAGTTTCCCGCCGATCCGGCGATCGACCCGGTTATGCCGAAGGTGACGCCGCCGCCGGCGGTGCAGACGATCGCGCCGCCTCCGCCGGAAACCCGCAAGCAGCGGCGGGAGCGGGAACGGCGCGAGCGGCAGGAAGAGAAAGCGCGGCGCAAGGCGCAGCGCGGGTAGGCCAAGCCGGGTCCCCGCGCCGGCTGCCACCCCGGCATCGTACCCGGGGTGGCGGGGTTCGCGATCAGCCCTTCAGCTTGGCGGCCGTCTCGGCAATGCGCTTGCCCTGGTAGCGGGCGCCGCCAAGGTCGATCTCGCTCGGCTGGCGGCTGCCGTCCCCGCCGGCGAGCGTGGTGGCGCCATAAGGCGAGCCGCCGTGGATCGCCTCCATGTTCATCTGCGCCTGATAGCCATAGTCGAGGCCGATCACCGTCATGCCGAAATGCAGCAAATTGGTGATGATCGAGAATAGGGTGACTTCCTGGCCGCCATGCTGGGTAGCGGTGGAGGTGAAGGCACCGCCGACCTTGCCGTTCAGCGCACCCTTTGCCCACAGGCCGCCGGCCTGATCGAGGAACGCGGCCATCTGGCTGGGCATGCGGCCGAAGCGGGTCGGCGCGCCGATGATGATCGCATCATAATCGGCCAGCGCATTCACGCTTTCGATCTCCGGGTGGGAATTGTCGACGCGGAAGCCCGCGGCCTCCGCCACTTCCTTCGGCGCCGTTTCGGGCACGCGGCGCACATCGACCTCGGCGCCGCCGGCCCGCGCGCCCTCGGCGATGGCATCGGCCATGGTGGCAAGGTGGCCGTAGGACGAATAATAAAGGACAAGAACCTTCGTCATGATGTGTCTCCAATGGCGCCCCTGCCGCGTGCGGGAGGGATCGGGGTTGGGGGCCTGTCACCAGACCCGGTAAACACGCGGGGGAGGATTTCGCCTCCCCCGCCCCTTCCGCCCACGCGGAAGGGCGTGCAGGTCACTCGGCGTCGACGAGAACCAGTTCGGCCTCTTCGGTTGCCGCAATCGTGTACGTACCGCCGACCAGCGCCGCGCCATCACGGGTGTTGATGGCCTCGCCGTCGATGGTGATCGCGCCCGTCGCCGGGACGAGATAGGCGTGCCGCCCCTCGCCCACGGTGTAGGTGACGGTCTCGCCAGCCTTCAGCGTGGCGCCCATCACCCGCGCATCCGCGCGGATCGGCAGCGCCTCGGCATCCTCGGCAAAGCCGCTGGCGAGCACCACGAAGCGGCCGGAGCGATCGCCCTTGGGGAAGGGCTTGGCGCCCCACGCCGGGCTGCCGCCCTTCGCACGCGGCTCGATCCAGATCTGGAAGAGCGTGGTGGTCTCGTCCTCCAGATTATATTCCGCGTGGCGAACGCCCGTGCCGGCGCTCATCACCTGCACATCGCCAGCGCCGGTGCGGCCCTTGTTGCCCATCGAATCCTGGTGGGTGACGGCGCCGGTACGGACATAGGTGATGATCTCCATGTCGCGGTGCGGGTGCGGCGGGAAACCGGTCTGCGGGGCGATCTTGTCATCGTTCCAGACGCGGATTGCGCCCCAGCCCATGCGGGCGGGATCATAGTAATTGGCGAAGCTGAAATGATGCCGCGCGTCCAGCCAGCCATGATCGGCGTGGCCGAGGCTTTCGAAGGGGCGGCGATCGATGCGGGAGCGGGTGTCGGTCATGAAAACCTCCGTTGTTGAGGCGGAGATAAGATGAAGCGCGGGTCGCGAAAACCGAAACGATTGAAACGGATTGTTTCAGATGATACGCCAGCATCATGCGGCTGCCTGATCTTGAAGCCTGGGCGATCTTCGCCACCGTTGCCGAGCATCGCTCGTTCACCGCTGCGGCGGACGCGCTGGGGCTGAGCAAGGCGACCGTCTCCAAGGCCGTGTCTCGGCTGGAGGCGGATCTTGGCCAGTCGCTGTTCCATCGTACGTCGCGGCGCCTGTCATTGACCGAGGCGGGGCGGCCGCTGGCCGAACATGCCGCGCTGATCCTAGCCTCCGCGCAGGCGGCGGAGGAAGCGGCGCGCGATGCGGCGAGCGCGCCGGCGGGGCGGATCCGGCTGGCCGCGCCGATGACCTTCGGCGTTTCGCATGTCGCGCCGCTGCTGGCGGAGTTCCTGGCGGCACATCCGGGGATCGAGGTGGAGTTGAACCTCTCCGACGCACGTGTGGACATCGTCGCCGAGGGGTTCGACGTCGCGCTGCGCATCGCGGAATTGCCGGACAGCTCGCTGCGCGCGCGGCGGCTGTGCTCGATCAATTCCTACCTTGTCGCGGCGCCCGCCTATCTGGAGCGTCACGGCACGCCGACGCATCCCGGGCAGCTGGGGGACCACGCGCTGCTCGGCTATACCAACGTCTCCGGCCCGTGGCGCTTTCGGGGGCCCGAGGGGACTGAGGTTTCGGTGAAGGCGCAGGGGCCGATCGCGGCGAACAGCGGCGAGGCGCTGATGCCGGCGCTGACCGGCGGGCTGGGCATCGCGCGGCTGCCCGCGTTCATCCTGGGCGATACGATGGAAACGGGCGCGGTGGTCGAGATCCTGCCGGATTGGCGGCCGGCGCCGGTCGGCCTGCACCTGCTGACGCCGCCGAGCCCGCTGCGCCCCGCGCGGGTCGAGGCGCTGATCGCCTTCCTGTCAGAACGGCTGCGCGATTGATCGAGATCGTTGTGCGCTTTCCAAGAGGCGCTACCCCGCGGGCATGACCGGAAAAGCCGCCATCCTCATCATCGACGTGCTCAACACCTTCGATTTCGACGGCGGGGACGCGTTGAAGCAGGCGGCCGCGGCGATGATCGATCCGATCACGTCGCTGCGCGAGCAGGCCGCCGCGGCGGACGTGCCGGTGATCTTCGTCAACGACAATTACGGCCGCTGGCGCGACGAGTGGAGCGACCTCATCGGCTGGATCCGCGAAGGCAAGGGGGCGCAGATCGCACAGGCGCTGGCACCCACGCCTGAGGATTATTTCGTCATCAAGCCCGAATCCTCCGGCTTCTACGCCACCACCTTGCCTGCGCTGCTGCCGCGGCTGGGGATCACGCGGCTGGTGATCTGCGGGCTGGCGGCGGACATCTGCGTGCTGTTCACCGCCGCGGACGGGCATATGCGCGAATATGACCTGTGGGTGCCGGCGGACGCGACCGGCGCGCAGGAGCCGCAGCGTGCGCGCTGGGCGATCGAGCTGATGGCGAACGGCATGAGCGCCAACACCAGCCCGACGGGCAAACTCACGCTCGCCGACTGGCTGGCGATGAAGCCCAAGGTGGGGATGGGCAGCGACGCCGATTGATCTGTTGCAACATCGGGAATTCTGCCACGTTCGTCGGTGATGAACCGGCTTGCCCCCGATGACGACGACGCGCGGTTCATCCGCCGGCTGTTCCTGATCCTTGTCGTCGGGGCGCTGGCCGCGGCGCTCTACTTCATGGGCGACCTGCTGATCCTCGCCTTCGGATCGATCCTGGGTGCGATCGTCATCCATGCGATCGCCGAGATCTACGAGAAGCGGTTGCGCATGCCGCAAAAGGCGGCGCTGGGCACCGCGATCATCACGATCCTGGCGATCATGGGGCTGCTGGGCTGGCTGTTCGGCGTCGAGTTTCGCACTCAGGTCAACGTGCTGGTGACCGAGCTGCCGGGCATCCTGGACGAGATCGGCGGACAGATGTCGCAATCGCCGGTCGGCGCGAAGGTGGTCGACGCCGTGCGCGCGGCCTTCGCCGGCAGCCGGATCGCGCAGGACATCGGCGGGCTGGCGGAAGGCGCCGGCGCGTTCGTGCTGAACGCCCTGCTGGTGCTGGTTGGCGCGATCTTCTTCGCGGTCGATCCCAAGATCTACGAGCGCGGCTTCCTGCTGCTGATGCCGCCGTCAAAGCGCGCCGTGGTGGAGGATGCGCTGCTCGACACCGCTTCCACGCTGCGGCTGTGGCTGCGCGCACAGCTGATCCAGATGACGACCATGGGGCTGCTGATCGGGGTTGGCCTGTGGTGGATCGGCGTCCCCTCCTCGCCGGCGCTTGGCCTCCTCACCGGCATCAGCGAGTTCATCCCTTATGTCGGCCCGCTCGCGGCGATGATCCCGGCGCTTGGCCTCGCCGCCACCAAGTCCGTCAGCCACGTGCTGTGGACGCTGGGCGTGTTTGCGATCGTCCGGGTGATCCAGACCAATTTCATCACGCCCTATGTAACCAGCCGGGTGATCGCCATTCCGCCCGCCGTGACGCTGTTCGCGATCCTGGGCATCGGTGCCGTATTCGGACTTTTCGGCCTGTTCTTCTCGGCTGCGTTGCTGGTGGTGATCTATACCCTGATCCGCAGCCTGTACCTGCGCGACACATTGGGCGAGGATATTCCCAGAAGCCGTCACCGATCACTGTTCACGGCCGACGGCACCGAGCGCGACTCGGCAGTTAAGCTGGATTAATTCCTAATTAACCTTTTGCGTTCATTCCTCGTGTGGTTAATGAATCGGTTGGGGCGCGGCGGTGTTGCCGCGGCGCTCGCAAACGGGGGAACGACTCATGCGAGTGCTGCTGATCGAGGACGAGCCGACGACCGCCAAGGCGATCGATCTGATGCTGTCCGCCGAAGGCTTCAACGTCTACCAGACCGATCTGGGCGAGGAAGGCTTGGATCTTGGCAAGCTGTATGATTACGACATCATCCTGCTCGATCTGAACTTGCCGGACATGCACGGCTATGACGTGCTGAAGAAGCTGCGCGTCGCGCGCGTCTCGACGCCGGTGCTGATCCTGTCGGGCGTGAGCGAGATGGATTCGAAGGTGCGCAGCTTCGGCTTCGGCGCCGACGATTACGTCACCAAGCCGTTCCACCGCGAGGAACTGGTGGCGCGCATCCATGCCGTCGTGCGCCGATCGAAGGGCCACTCGCAGTCGGTGATCAAGACCGGCAAGCTCTCGGTGAACCTCGATGCCAAGACCGTCGAAGTCGATGGCGCGCGCGTTCACCTGACGGGCAAGGAATATGCGATGCTGGAGCTGCTGTCGCTCCGCAAGGGCACGACGCTGACCAAGGAGATGTTCCTGAACCATCTCTATGGCGGCATGGACGAGCCCGAACTGAAGATCATCGACGTCTTCATCTGCAAGCTGCGCAAAAAGCTGAGCATGGCGTGCGAAGGCGAGAATTACATCGAGACGGTGTGGGGCCGCGGCTATGTGCTGCGTGAACCCGACGAGGTGACCGCCAAGGTCGCCTGACATCACGAGTTTACCGGCTCCCGCGTAAGGGGAGTGGGCCGCGGCATCGGGGGGTGCCGCGGCCCTTCTGCTTTATGGCGCGCCTACCTAAGCCTGGCGCCGCGCCACCAGCCCTTGCAGATGATCGCGCAAGGCAAAAGCATTCGCCTCCCAAGTGAACCCTTCCGCAAAGCGGCGCACATCGGCCGCTGCGGGCGGCGCGGCCAGCACATCATGGATGGCGGCGGCGAAGGCGGCGGCGTCGCGCGGCACGATGCGCCCCGCGACCGGCCCGGTCACCAGTTCGGCGGCGCCGCCGGCACCGGTGATCACCACCGGCGTGCCGCAGGCGAGCGCCTCGACCCAGGCATTGGCAAGCCCTTCGGACGCGGAGGCGAGCGCCATCGCGTCCGCCCCGGCGATCAGCGCCGGCAGCTCGCCATGCGGCACCGCGCCGAGCAGACGGATGCGATCCGCCGCGTTATGCCGGGCAATCGCCGCCTGTAGCGCGGCGCGCTCCGGCCCCTCCCCTGCGATCAGCAGCGAGACGCCTGGCAGGCGCGCCACCGCGTCGATCACCACGTCATGCCCCTTGCGCGGGATGAGCGCGCCGACCGAGATCACCAGGGGCCCGCTGATCCCCAGTGTCGCCTTAGCGGCGGCGCGATCGACCGGGGCGAAACGGGTGAGATCGACGCCGGTATGGTGGACGCGGACCTTGCCGGCAGGAATTCCGATCGCGGCCATGTCGTCGCGCATCGCGGCGGAGACGGCGAGCAGGCCCTCGGCCCCCTGCCCGGCCGCGAGCACCTGGCGCGCCGTGCCTGCCGCGTGGCCCCAGTGATGGATGTCCGCACCGCGCGCCTTGATCGAGACGGGCACGCCGAACCGCCGCCCGAGCGCAACTGCCGCGGGACCATCGGGGAAGAAGAAGGACGCGTCGATCACGTCGAACGGAAAGTCCGCGCCCAGCCGGCGAAGCACGGGCTCGAGCGTGCGCACCAGCGCCGGGGCATGGAACCGACCGCCCATTCCCGGCCAGACGGTGAAGCGCGGACGCTGGACCTCAAGTCCCTTCCATGTTTCGGCACGCGGCACCGTGGCGAGCGGGCGATAATGCGCGTGGCGCCTAAGCGGCCACGGCGGCAGGCCGATCGGCGCCACCACCCGCACCTCCACATCCGGCAGCGCGGCAAGGCCGATCGTCTGCCGTTCGACGAACACGCCGAAATTGGGGCGGCTCTCGTCCGGGAACAGCGTGGAAAGCGTCAGCACGCGAAGCATCGGCCACCCCCTAGTTCCGACAGGTTAAGGCGACGCTTCCGCCAGACGGAGCAGCGCCACGCGGCCATCCTAGCCTCGCTTCGCCCGCCCTGCTAATCAGCAACCATGGGTCATGCGCACCACGGCCACGGGCACCACCATGGGGATCACCACGGAGGCCACGATCATGGCCACCATCATCACCCCGCGCCGCCCGCGACCTGGGATCGCGCCTTCGCGATCGGCATCTCGCTCAACCTCGTCTATGTCGTGGCGGAGGCATCGGCCGGGCTGTGGACCGGTTCCGTCGCGCTGCTTGCCGACGCCGGGCACAATCTGTCCGATGTGCTTGGCCTGGCGGTGGCCTGGGCCGGGGCGGTGCTTGCCCGCACCCCGCCGTCGAAGCGCTTCACGTACGGCCTGAAAGGATCGACGATCCTCGCCGCGCTGGCGAACGCGGTGCTGCTGCTGGTGGCGATCGGCGCCATTTCCGTGGAGGCAGTGAACCGTTTCGGGGAGCCGGCGACCGTACCGGGGCTGACCGTTTCTGCGGTGGCGGCGGTCGGCATCCTGATCAACGGGGTGACGGCGTGGCTGTTCGCGCGCGGGCGAAAGGGCGACGTGAACATCCGCGGTGCCTATCTGCACATGCTGGCCGATGCGGCGGTTTCCGCCGGCGTGGTGCTGGCGGGCATCGGCATCTGGCTGACGGGCGCATCGTGGATCGATCCCGTCGTCAGCCTCGCCATCGCGGCGCTGATCTTCTGGCAGACGTGGGGGCTGCTGCGCGAGACGGTGGAGATGAGCCTTGCCGCCGTGCCGCGGGCCATCGATTACGATCGCGTGCGCGCGGCGCTCGCCGGCCTGCCGGGCGTGGCGGCGATCCACGATCTTCATATCTGGCCGATGTCCACCACCGAGCCGGTGCTGACGGCGCATCTGCTGATGCCGGGCGGCCACCCGGGAGATGCGTTTCTGCAATCGGCGCAGGACATGCTGCACCATGATTTCGGCATCGGCCATGCGACGCTGCAGGTGGAGACCGGCGACGGCGCCTGCGTCCTGGAGCCGGCGGAGGCGATCTAGCCGGGTTTAGGTGCCACTCCGGAGTTGATCCGGGTGCCGCTGGATTGTCGGTGGTGTGAGCAGAAGCGGACCCCGGCTCGGGGCCGGGGTGACGACAGGTATCGGCGCCGCTCAGTAGACTCGTGCGATGGCGAATTCGACTGCCTCGATCATCGCGTCCTTGGCCTTGCCGCTGGCGAAGGGGCCAAGCGCGTCGATCGCGCGCTGGCCGTAATGGCGTGCGCGGGCGATCGTGTCGTCGACGGCGCGGGTGGCGCGGACCAGCTCGATCGCATGGGCGAAATCCGCGTCCGTGTCGCGCCGGCCCTCGACCGCATCCTTCCAGAACTTGCGTTCCTCTTCGCTGCCGCGCGCATACGCCAGGATCACCGGCAGGGTCATCTTGCCCTCGCGGAAATCGTCGCCCGCGTCCTTGCCCATCGTGCCCGCGTCCGACGTATAGTCGATCGCATCGTCGACCAGCTGGAAGGCGATGCCGAGGTTACGGCCGTAGGCGTCGAGCGCCACTTCCTCCGACTCCGGTCGCTCGGCCACCACCGCGGCGATGCGGCAGGCGGCGGCGAACAGCGCCGCGGTCTTGGCGTTGATGATCTCGAGATAGCGATCCTCCGCCGTATCGACGCGGCGCGCGGCGGTGAGCTGATGCACCTCGCCCTCCGCGATCACGGCGCTGGCGTTGGACAGGATCTTCAGCACCTTGAGGCTGCCGTCCTCCACCATCAGCTCGAAGCTGCGCGAGAACAGGAAATCGCCGACCAGCACGCTCGCCGGATTGCCCCAGATGATGTTCGCGGTGCGCTTGCCGCGGCGAAGATCGGACCCGTCGACCACGTCGTCGTGCAGCAGCGTCGCGGTGTGGATGAACTCGACCGCGGCGGCCAGCCGGTGATGGCGCGTGCCGGAATAGCCGAGCAGCTTGGCGCTCGCGAGCGTCAGCATCGGGCGCATGCGCTTGCCCCCGCCGGCGATCAGGTGACCGGCCAGTTCGGGAATCAGCGGGATCTGTGACTGCATGCGATCGAGGATCGCGGCATTCACAAGGTTCATGTCGCCAGCGACGAGCTGGATCATCGGATCAAGCGACGGCTGGCGGCCGGCGAGGCGGTGGATGGTGGCGCTCATCTGCAAGTGCCTCTACGGACGCGGGCGCAAGGCCGCAACCGCGGGATAGTGGGAGGACGCGAATGCCGGACGAGGTGCTGAGGGGTTATCGCAAGAGCATCGACAATATCGACGCGGCACTCGTTTGCCTGCTCGCCGAACGATTCAAGGTGACGCAGGCGGTGGGGCGCTACAAAGCCGAATCGGGGCTGCCCCCGGCCGATCCGGGCCGCGAGGAAGCACAGATCGCGCGGTTGCGCGCGCTGGCCGAGGAAGCCGAGCTCGATCCCGAATTCAGCGAGAAGTTCCTGCGTTTCATCATCGACGAGGTGATCCGCCACCACGAGCGGCTCCGCGGCTGATCATCGGGTAGCAGCGGATCAGGAACACCAGGGACGGCGGCGGCCTTCCCAGGGGCGCGCCAGCCCTTCCTCGATCAGCGTATCGCCGAGCGACTGGCCGTCACGCGTGACGATCGCGAGGCGGCGGCCGTAGCGATCGGTCGGGCGATCGGCATCGGCCAGCGTGACAGGGCCGGCGTTGAGCAATTCCTGCAACCGACGCGTCGCCTGTTCCCCCAGCGCCGCCTCCTCAGGACAGCGTGGCGGGTGGGTTTCGGGCGTGTCGATATCGGCAAGCCGCACCTTTTCGCCGCCGATCCAGATCGTGTCGCCATCCACCACGCAATTCTCGCCGCCGCCGGTGTGGCAAAGCGCGAAGTGGCGCGTCGTGGCTGCAGTGGCCGTGCCGGGCGCCGGCGTGTCGGCGACGAAAGAGACGCCGGCGGCGAGGCCGGTCGCGATCGCCAGCGCCAGCATTGCGGCGAACGGCAGCTTGCGCCGCCGACGCGGCCTAGGCCAGAAGCTGATCGGCGCAGGTGCGCGCCGGCGGGCGGCGGTGCGGTGGAACGAGCGGTCGTGGCGCATCGGCCAAGTCTGTGCCCGCCACCGGTAAGCGACCGATCAATCATCATCGTTAACAGGCGGCGCGGCGCCGCGGGATGATGGCCGCGGCGCCGCGTCGATGCATTATTTGCCGGTGAACTTCGCCGGGCGCTTTTCGAGGAAGCTCGCCATGCCCTCGCGGAAATCCTGGCTCTGGAACAAGGGCAGCAGCTGCAGATAGACGTGCTGCACATGGGTATCGAAGGTTTCTTCCATCCCCATGCGCATCAGCCGCTTGGCGCCCTGCACCGCCATCGGGGCGTTGGCCGCGATCTCCAGCGCCAGCGCGCGCGCGCGCGCGGCGACCTGATCGGCCGGCACGACTTCGTTGACGAGCCGTTCCTTGAGGCAATCCTCCGCCGACAGTGTGCGGCCGGTGAAGACGATCTCCGCCGCCTTGGCCCACCCGATCATGCGCGGCAGGAACCAGGTGCCGCCTGATTCGGGCAAAACGCCGCGCTTCACGAAGGCGGCGGCGAGCTTCGCTTCCGAGGCCATGACGCGGATGTCGCACCCGAGCGCCAGGTCCATGCCATAGCCCGCGGCCGAGCCGTTGAGCGCAGCGATCACCGGCTTGTCGAGCGCGTGGAGCACGGTGGGGGGCGTGTTGCGAAGGTCGATTGTCGCGCCGAAGGTGGCCGACGAAGATCCGATCCCCTCCCCCTTCGAGGCGGCGTTGAGATCGAGCCCGGCGCAGAAGGCGCGGCCGGTGCCGGTCAGCACGATCACGCGCACGTCGCGATCCTCGCCCGCCTTCACCAGCAGGCGGGTAAGCTCGTCCAGCATCGGGCCGGAGATGGTGTTCATCCGGTCCGGGCGGTTCAGCGTCAGCGTGGCGACGCCTTCGGAGACTTCGTAGGTTACGTCTTCGCTCATTCTTCCTCTCCCCTCACGCGGGCCGCGGCAGGCGCGCGACCGTCGCTTCATATTCCGCCATCGTCTCGTCGAAGATCTGCGCGACCGGCTTCACCTCGCGGATGCGCCCCGCCACTTGCCCGGTGAGCGCAATGCCCGCCTCCAGGTCGCCGCCGAAATAGACCGCCTGCGTATCGGCGAATTCGCCGAAGATGTTGGGCGTGCCCTCCTTCTCGATCCGCGTCGTGCGCTCGGTGCGCAGCGCGCGGAGCGCGGGGCCGGGGCCGCTGCGGTTGAGGAACACGGTGTCGGTCGAATCCGCCTCGACGATCGCCGTCTTCCAATTCTCGTGCACCGGGCTTTCGGCCGACGAGAGGATGCGCGTGCCCATCAGCACGCCCTCGGCGCCGAGCGCGAACGCGGCGGCCATGGTACGCCCGTCCATGATGCCGCCGGCGGCGACGACCGGGACGTCGACCGCCTCGACCACTTGCGGCACCAGCACCATGGTGGAGACGTCCTTGGCGTTCTTGAACCCGCCGCCCTCACCGCCCTCGACGATCAGGCCGTCGACACCGGCCTCGACCGCGCGCAGCGCGCCGGCCAGGCTCGGGACGACGTGAAATACGGTGAGGCCCGCGGCCTTCAGCATGCCGGTATATTTCATCGGGTCACCCGCCGAGGTGGTGACGAAGCGGATGCCCTGATCGATCACGAACTGGATGATGCCCGGATCGCGCACGAATGCCTGGGCGACGTTCACGCCGAACGGTTTGTCGGTCAGTTGCCGCATCTTGAGGATCTCGTCGCGCACCGCGTCGAGTTCACCCGACGACGTCTCGATGATCCCCATCCCGCCGGCGTTCGACACGGCCGACGACAAATGCGACCGCGCGATCCAGCCCATCGCTGCCTGGATGATCGGCTTCTCGATCCCGAGCATCTCGGTGACGCGCGTCTTCAGCGCCATTTCCCTCTCCCGCAATTGCGATTCGAAGATCGGGTTCGCACGAGCAGCGCCTTGGCGCCAGCCCCTTTCAAACAGTGAGTGCGAGCAGCGCGAAGGTCGCCAGCCAGTGCGTCCCCATGTAATCGTCCGCGAGATGCGGCAGGCTGGCGGCGAGGTGATCGTCCGCCGCTTCGCGTGCGACCGGCGCGATCGGGTGCGCCGGCAGCGCGGCTGCGATCGAGCGCCAGCACCATGCGCGACTGAGGTTCAGCCCGTCGAGATGCGCGATCTTCCCGTCGCTGCGATCGGACACGGTGGCGGGCGTGAACAGGCTCTGCGGGCGACCGGCGACGGCGTCCGGCAGGAAGACGTCGAACCAGCCCGCGAAGCCGTCGCCGAGCACGCGGCTCATCAGCAGCGCCTCGCACAGGGCGGAGGAGAGGAACTCGTCGCCGCCCGGCTCCCATGCCTGGCAGCCGCGATCCTCGCCGAACCAGTCGCGCGCGCGCGCGTCGATCAGCGTCACCAGCGCGGGATCATGATCGAGCGCCCAGTCACGTGCCAAGGTCAGCGCGAAGGCGGTGTTGTAGTGGGTGCCGACGCGGATCGGATAGGTGAGCTTGGGCAAATGCTGGTGGAAGCGTTCGGCAAAGGCGCGCGCGAGTGGTTCGAGCGCCGCGCCCCAGGCCGCGTCATGCCGCACCGCCTCGCCATGCAGTGCCAGGACCCAGGCCCAGCCGTACGGCCGTTCGAACCCAGCCGCATAGGGTCGCGCCAGCACCGCCAGCTCGCCAGCGACTTTCTCCGGCACCAGCATCTCGTTGGCGCGGCGGCCAATCTGCGCGGCTTCGGGCAGATCGGGGAACAGCCGTGCGATCGTCAGCAGCTGCCACCAGCCATGGACGCAGCTGTGCCAATCGAAGCTGCCGTGGAAGATCGGGTGAATCTCATGCGGTTCGCGCAGATCCTCCGGCCCAGTCAGCACCTGATCAAGCTTGAAGGGATAACGCTGCCCGACATGGCCCAGCGTGAGCCGGGCAAAGCCGGCGGCGACATCGGGCGTCAGGGTCATGCAACGATCCACCACAACAAAAGCACATTGAACACGAGCAGCGACAGCGCTGTGGGCACCTGCGCGCGGATCACGCCGTTGCGATCCTTCAGCTCAAGAAGCGCGGCGGGGACGAGATTGAAGTTCGCCGCCATCGGCGTCATCAGCGTGCCGCAGAAGCCTGCCAGCATGCCAACCGCCGCGACCGGCGCGGGATCCGCGCCATAGGCCTGCACCAGCAGCGGAATGCCGACCGCCGCGGCCATCACCGGGAAGGCGGCAAAGGCATTGCCCATCACCATCGTGAACAGCGCCATGCCAAGCCCGAAGGCGAGCACCGCGCCAAGCACGCTGCCGGTGGGTATGGCGACGCCGATGAGCCGGCCGACCACCTCGCCGACACCCGCCAGCGCAAACACAGCGCCGAGGCTCGCGAGCATCTGCGGCAGCACCGCGGCCCAGCCGATATCGTCCATCAAAGCACGGCCAGCGCGGAACGGCTCGCCGGGCGCCGGCCGGAGCCAGGCGTAGCAAAGTGCAAGCGCCAGCAGCACGCCCGCCGCCAGCGCCACCAAGGTCGCCTGCTTGCCGTCGAACACCGCCGGGAATTGCTTGAAGACGAAGGTGCCGATCAGCGCCGTCGCCGGGATCACCAATGCGGGCACGAACACCATCGCGCCGCGCGCTGCTGGCTCGCCCGTCGGCACGCGCCGCTTCATCCGCCCGCTCGCGGCGATCGCCACCAGCGCCAGGACGAGCACGCCATTGCCAATGTCGCCCAGCCAGTCGCCGACGAGGAAGCTCGTTGCCACCAGCGCGTAGAAGCCGGTATTGGCCCAGCGCCGCTCGGCGAGCGAGAGGATCGCGAAGGCGAGGAACGTCAGCCCAGCGACGAGATAGACGAAGTTCAGCCCGATCATGCGCGGCGCGCCTTGCGATCGAGCAGCCACAGCCGCGTGCCATGGATGGCGAAGGCGGCGATCGCGGTGGGGATCGCCCAGACCGACATGTGCAGCGGCTCGACGAAGATGCCGTAGCCCTCCAGCACGCCCTTCATCAGCAGGATCGATCCGATCGCGATGAAGATGTCCTCGCCGAAGAACAGCCCGATATTGTCGGTGGCGGCGGCCATCGCCTTCACCTTTTCGGGATCATGCGCCTCCCCCGCCGCCGCCTCCGCCATCGGGGCGATCAGCGGGCGGACGGTCTGCGCGGGCCCGGCGACGGAGGTAAGACCAAGCGCGGCAGTGATCTGGCGGAACGCGAGATAGGCGATCAGCAGCCGCCCGGTCGTCAGCCCCTTCAGCCCGCCCACCAAAGCACGCGCGCGCGCCTGCAGGCCATTGCGCTCCAGCAGGCCGATCACGGGGAGCACGATATAGATGGCGGTGACATAGCGGGTATCGTTGAACGCCTTGCCGAATGCAGCGAGGATGGCGAGCGGATCGATCCCTGCGGCAAGGCCGGTGACGAGCGCGGAGGCGGCGATCACCAGCATCGGGTTGAAGCGCAACAGGAAGCCGAGCGCGATGATCGCGATGCCGGCAAGGACGAGCATCAGGC
This sequence comes from Sphingomonas sp. 179-A 2A2 NHS, assembly GCF_045371305.1. Lineage (NCBI taxonomy): Bacteria > Pseudomonadati > Pseudomonadota > Alphaproteobacteria > Sphingomonadales > Sphingomonadaceae > Sphingomonas > Sphingomonas sp. 179-A 2A2 NHS. The sequence goes on from NZ_JBIQDE010000003.1 coordinate 594,975, forward strand.
GCCCTCCCGCGCATCAGTTCGCCGCCGCCCCGGGCGCCGCCATGTCATGGAAACCATCCGCCGATCTGTGCGGCAGCGGCGGTGCGCGGACAAGCCCGAAGCGGCGAGGTGGTTCGGCGCAATCGTGCGTATCGGCGACATTCAGCGATCCACTGGACGTTATGGCTGGCGAGACCGGTTCGACAGGAAATGCCCGGTTGCGGGTTTGTGGCCCACGACAGACTGGTGCGCGCTCGACGCATTTTCGGCTGGTTCTTCGTGAAAGCGTTGAACAATCAATGCCGCGCAGGCACCCCGCTGCAATGCGGTATGACCTAGCGGTTTTCGACTTCGACGGCACTCTTGCGGACACGACAGACTGGTTCTTCGGCTGCCTGAACGAGGTAGCTGACAAGTACGAGTTCAGGAAAACGACTGATGGCGAGCGCCAAGTACTTAGGCGGCTCGCAAGTCGCGAGATCATCAAACAACTCGGAGTGCCAATGTGGAGGATGCCGGCCATCGCGCGACACATGCGCAGAAGGGCGTCCGCCAACGTTGAATCGTTCCGGCTGTTTCCCGGAATCGATGCGCAGCTAGCGCTACTTCACGAAAGCGGCATGCGAATTGCCGTCGTCAGTTCAAATGCCGAGAGCAATGTCCGCGCTGTTCTAGGTCCGACGCTTTCGACGCAAATGAGCCTGTTAAGCTGCGGCTCCAGCATGTTCGGCAAGGCGGCCAAGCTGCGGGGTGCGATGAAGAAAGTCGGCGTCACGCGCGAGAGAACGATCTATGTGGGTGATGAGGCGCGAGATATCGAAGCCGCACATCAGGCCGGCATCGCCTCGGCTGCCGTTACTTGGGGCTATGCGCACCATGAAGCACTTGATCGCGAGCAACCAACCCTGATGCTCAACAGTGTCTCGGCGCTTCGCAAACTGCTCGACTGATGTTCACGCAAACAGGGGCCGCGCGCAGGTCTGATTTCCGACTAACCGAGACCTTCAAGACCGCGACGAAGCCGAGCAGTCAGCGTCTGAACGCCCGGCGCAGCGCGGCGATGCGGGATTGATTGGCCTCGCGCGTGATCGCTGCGTCGGGTGCGCCGTCGAAGCCGTGGATGGCGCCGGGCCAGATGTGGAACTCCGACGCCACGCCGGCGGTGAGGAGGCGCTGGGCGTAGGCGATATTCTCGTCGCGGAAGAGATCGAGGCTGCCGGTCGCGATATAGGTGGGCGGCAGGCCGGCGAGGCTCTCCGCGCGCGCCGCGGCGGCATAGGGTGAGACGCCCTCCCCGCCCGGTTCACGCCCAAGCATCGCCCGCCAGGCGAAGCGGTTGCTGTCGCGGTTCCAGATGAACTCGCCCGTCAGCGGATCGCCGTCGATCACGCCGGTGCGGTCGTCGATCATCGGGTACAGGAGGTGCTGGAACGCGAGGCGATGTTCGCCGCGGTCGCGTGCGAGCAGCGCCACTGCGGCGGCCAGCCCGCCGCCGGCGCTCTCGCCCATCACGCCGATCTGCGTCGGGTCTATGCCAAGCCGCCCGGCATTGGCGAAGGTCCAGGCAAGGCCGGCGTAGCAATCCTCGACCGGGCCGGGGAACGGTGTCTCGGGCGCGAGGCGATAGTCGACTGAGACGATGACGCAGCCTAGCGCGGCAACCATCGGGCGCAGCCGCGCGGCGCTGCCCTCCGGCGTGCCGAGCACGAAGCCGCCGCCGTGCATGTGGCAGATGCCGCCGGCATTCGGCACCGGCGCGGCCGGGCGGAAGATGACGAGGCCGAGATCCGGAGCGCCGGCCGGGCCGGGCACGGTGATCCGTTCCATCATCACGCCGTCATCGTCGGCGGGCGGCGGCTGGGCGGGCCAGCTGCGCGCCTGCTCCAGCACCTCTGCCGACATGGTCACCGAAGGCCACAGGTCGAGCAGCGGCAGCAGTTCGGGATCGACCAGATGCCGCGTGCTCATGACGCCGTCTCCTGTAGCTGCTGCGTCCTTATGCCGGCTGGAGCAGGCCTTCGCGGGCGATCTTCTCGCGCCACACGAGCGGGGCGAGCTGGTGGACGTTGTTGCCTTCGCTGTCGACCGCGACGGTGACCGGGAAGTCCTCCACCTCGAACTCGTAGATCGCCTCCATCCCGAGATCCTCGAAGCCCACGACCTTCGATCCCTTGATCGCGCGGGCGACGAGGTACGCCGCGCCGCCGACCGCCATCAGATAGGCGCTCTTGGCGTCCTTGATCGCATCGGTCGCCGCCGGCCCGCGCTCGGCCTTGCCGACCATCGCGAGCAGGCCCTGGTCGAGCATCATGCGGGTGAACTTGTCCATCCGCGTCGCGGTGGTGGGGCCGGCCGGGCCGACCACTTCCTCGCCGACCGGATCGACCGGGCCGACGTAATAGATCACGCGGCCCTTGAACTCGACCGGCAGCTCCTCGCCGGCGTCGAGCATGTCCTTGATCCGCTTGTGCGCGGCGTCACGCCCGGTCAGCATCTTGCCGTTCAGCAGCAGGCGATCGCCCTGCTTCCACGAGCGGACCATCTCCGGCGTCAGCGTGTCGAGGTCGACCCGGATCGCGGCCTTGTCCGGCGTCCAGTTGACCTTCGGCCATTCATCCAGCTTCGGCGTCTCGAGATATGCCGGGCCGCTGCCGTCGAGCGTGAAATGCGCGTGGCGGGTGGCGGCGCAGTTGGGGATCATCGCCACCGGCTTGCCCGCGGCGTGGCACGGCGCGTCCAGGATCTTCACGTCGAGGATGGTCGACAGCCCGCCGAGGCCCTGCGCCCCGATGCCGAGCGCGTTGACCTTGTCGAAGATCTCGATGCGCAGCGCCTCGATGTCGTTCTTGGGCCCGCGCGCCTTCAGCGGGCCCATGTCGATCGGCTCCATCAGCGCCTTCTTGGCGAGGAGCACGCAATGTTCCGCCGTGCCGCCGATGCCGATGCCGAGCATCCCCGGCGGGCACCAGCCGGCGCCCATCTGCGGCAGCATTTCCAGCACCCAGTCGACGATCGAATCGCTGGGGTTCATCATCTTGAACTTGGACTTGTTCTCGCTGCCGCCGCCCTTGGCCGCGACGTCGACCGAGACCTTGCTGCCCGGTACCATCTCGACATGGAGGACGCAGGGCGTGTTGTCCCTGGTGTTGCGGCGGGTGAAGGCGGGATCGGCGAGAACCGAGGCGCGCAGCTTGTTCTCCGGGTGGAGATACGCGCGCCGGACGCCTTCATCGACGATTTCCTGCATCGAGCGCGTCGTATCGTCGATGCGGCAGTCCATGCCCCATTTGACGAATACGTTGACGATGCCGGTGTCCTGGCAGATCGGCCGGTGGCCTTCCGCGCACATCCGCGAATTGGTCAGGATCTGCGCGATCGCATCCTTCGCAGCCGGGCCCTGCTCCGCCTCATAGGCGTCGCCAAGCGCGCGGATGTAATCCATCGGGTGATAGTAGCTGATGAACTGGAGCGCATCGGCAACGCTCTCGATCAGGTCTGCGGCGCGGATCGTCGTGGTCATGACGCGCTGCACTATGGCGCGCTGGCGGCGAGTGCAACGGGGGCGTCGGGATGCGACGCGCGGCGGCTGCTAACTCTTTCCCAATCTTCTCAGTCTAGGGGCGTCTCATGGGATCGCTCCGTCGCCGTCTGTCTGCTTCCGCCACGCCGTCTCCCCGCCTCGCCGAGGCGCTGGGGCTGGTCGCCACTGAAGACGATGCGCTGCACGACGCCACCGAGGCCCGGCTGGGCGAGGTGGCGGCGCTGTGGCCGGTGGTGGTGGCGGTGCTACTCGTCTCCTCCGCCGCGCTGATCGGCACGATTCTGGCGTGGCACGAGCCGGTCGCCACCGTGTCGGGGCTGTGTGCCGCGTTGAGCGGCCTTGGCCTTGTCACCTGGGGACTGCTGGAGTTGCCGGCGGCGCGCAGCATGGCCCCGCACCGCCGCACGGTGATGCTCTGTGCGCTGGCGGCGCTGCTCGCGGTCGGCCTGTCGATCCAGCTCGACCTCGCGCCCGACCTGCCCAGCGCCTCGCTGCGAGTCGCCGGGTTCGTCGTCGGCTTCGGCGTCATCATCCTCAGCGCGATCGCGCTTCACGCGGTTCGCCCGGCGAGCCTCGCCTTCGCCGGGACGCTGGCGCTGATGGTGCCCGTCACGTCCGGGATCAGCGTCGCGGCGGCGGCGGCGCTCATCCTCGCCGGCATGCTCGCGGTGGGCGTGGCGCGGGTCGCCCGGCGCGATCATGCGCAGCTTGGTGAGCGGGGCGAAAAGGAACAGGCGCAGCAGCTCGCCGCCCGGCTGGTGCGCGAATATGAAAGCCACGGCACCGGCTGGTTCTGGCAGACCGACCGTGCCGGCCATCTGACGTATCTTACCGACAAGGTCGCGCGCGAGCTTCAGGCGCTTGGCGTCACCCCGGTCGGCGAGCGGCTGGTCAACATCTTCCGCGTCGATTCGCAAATGGCGGATACCGAGCGGACGCTGACCTTCCACCTGTCCGCGCGCACCAGCTTCTCCGATTATTCGGTGCGCCCCGCCTTCCCCACCGAATCGGATCGCTGGTGGTCGATCTCCGGGCGCCCGATGCTGGACGATCTCGGCCGCTTCCAGGGCTTCATCGGTTCGGGATCGGACCTGACCGAAAAGCGCCGCGCCGAGGCGGAGATCACGCGGCTGGCGCTGTTCGACAGCCTCACCGGCCTTGCCAACCGCCAGCGCATGCGCCTGGCGCTCGAACAGACGCTGGCACCGAGCCAGGGCGTCCACACCACCACCGGTCTGTTCCTGCTCGATCTCGATCGCTTCAAGGCAGTGAACGACACGCTCGGCCACCAGATCGGCGACGAATTGCTGAAGCAGGTGGGCCAGCGGCTGCAGCGCAGCGTCGGCGACGCCGGGCTCGTCGGGCGGCTGGGCGGAGACGAATTCCAGGTCGTGCTGCCGCGCGAGGGCAATCGCGAGCAGCTCGGCAACCTGGCGCAGGAGATCATCGCCTCGCTGTCGCAGCCCTATTATGTGAAGGGTTCGTCGATCTCGATCGGCTGCTCGATCGGCGTTGCCATTGCGCCCGAGCATGGCGAGGACAGCGAGACGCTGATCCGCAACGCCGATCTGGCGCTCTACGCCGCGAAGGCTGACGGGCGCGGCGTCTATCGCTTCTACCGCGACGAGATGCTGGAGGGGGCGCAGAACCGCAAGCGGCTGGAGGACGACCTGCGCCAGGCGCTGTCCGGCAACGAATTGCAGCTGGCCTATCAGGCGGTGGTGTCGACCAAGACCGAGCGGATTGTCGGCTATGAGGCGCTGTTGCGGTGGAACCACCCGACGCGCGGCGCGGTGAGCCCGGCGGACTTCATCCCGGTGGCCGAGGAATGCGGGCTGATCGAGGCGATCGGCGAATGGGTGCTGCGCACCGCCTGCGCCGAGGCCGCGATGTGGCCCGAGAACGTGCGCGTCGCGGTCAACGTGTCGCCGATCCAGTTCGCGAACCCGGCGCTGCCCGCCATTGTCACCAGCGCGATCGCCTCGGCCGGCATCTCCGCCGCGCGGCTCGAGCTGGAGATCACCGAGGGGGTGTTCCTCAACGAGGACGCCTCGTCCGACAACATGTTCAAGGCGCTGAAGGGCATCGGCGTGCGCCTGGCGCTCGACGATTTCGGCACCGGCTATTCCTCGCTCGGCTATTTGAAGAAGGCGCCGTTCGACAAGATCAAGATCGACCAGAGCTTCGTGCGCGGTGCGATCCAGTCGGGCAACCGCAACGCCGCGATCATCAAGGCGATCGTCACGCTGGCAGATACGCTGGGCATGGAGACGACCGCCGAGGGCGTGGAGCAGCAGGACGAGATCGGGCTGATCCGCGATCTCGGCTGCAGCCATATCCAGGGGTACGTCTATGGGCGCCCCCAGCCGGCCGATGCCGTGATCGAGCAACTGCTGGCCGTGGGCGGCCAGGCAGCGCCGGTCGGCCCGCGGGTCAGCCGCGCCACGCGCGCCAAGATGCTGCGTTCGGCGCGACTGGAGATCGGCGACGAGACGGGCGAGGTGCGGATCCGCAACATCTCCTCCACCGGCGCGATGATCGACGGCGTCGAATTCCCGGAAGAAGCGATCGGCGTCGACGTGCAGATCGAGCTGCTGGAGAACCAGCTGTTCCCGGCGACGATCCGCTGGGCATCGGACGGCCGCGCGGGGCTGGAGTTCGCGCAGGACTTCAACCTCGACCGGCTGAACCAGCCTGCACCGAAGATGACCCGCAAGGCCGGCTGACCCGCCGGCCCGTCCACCGGATGGCGGGATGAAAACGGCCACCGCGGGCCTTCCGTGCGCAAGCGCGGCGAGGCGGAGTTTGTGCACCGATTTTTTTTCATTTCGGTTCTTCCGTCTTGCAATTCGCGAACCCCGCGGAAGTCCGCGCGTCGCGCCCCTGCCCCCTCGTCCATCCGCCTGCCCGGCACGACGAAACGTTGTTGCCGCCCTCTTGCCTCCCGATGAAGACTGCCACAATCTGTGGGGGTAAGCTTCAGGGGTGAACGCTAGAACTGGTAGAACAAGGGCTGCGACCCCATATCGCAGCTGCTGGCCGAGCGCCGTCTTCGCACAGGCGCGGTCACTTTTTGTTCTCACCCATCAGCGTCACGCCGGTGTAGCATGGGGGCTCGCCCCCGATTCGACGAGACAGGGATACGGCGGCGATGGATTTCAGGGACGCGAGCGAGGCGAACATGGCGACCGAGACTTTGCAGGCCGACACGGCGAGCACCGACACCGGCACGACGCCGGGCACGCTGCGCAAGCCCTATCCGGTCGAGGTCGATCATTCGCGCGACGCGCTGCTGACCGATTTCGGCAAGGACACGCTGAACGATCGCTATCTGCTGCCGGGTGAGACCTATCAGGATCTCTTCGTGCGCGTCGCGAGCGCCTATGCCGATGATGCCGCCCATGCGCAGCGCATCTATGATTACATCAGCCGCCTGTGGTTCATGCCGGCGACGCCGGTGCTGTCGAACGGCGGCACCGGGCGCGGCCTGCCGATCAGCTGCTACCTGAACTCCGTGCCCGACAGCCTGAACGGCATCGTCGACACCTGGAACGAGAACGTCTGGCTTGCGAGCCGCGGCGGCGGCATCGGCACCTATTGGGGCAACGTGCGCGGCATCGGCGAGCCGGTGGGCCTCAACGGCAAGACCAGCGGCATCATCCCCTTCGTGCGCGTGATGGACAGCCTGACGCTGGCGATCAGCCAGGGCTCGTTGCGCCGCGGATCGGCCGCCTGCTATCTCGACGTGTCGCACCCGGAGATCGAGGAGTTCCTCGAGATCCGCAAGCCGTCGGGCGATTTCAACCGCAAGGCGCTGAACCTGCACCACGGTGTGCTGATCCCCGATGCCTTCATGGAAGCGGTGCGTGACGGCGGCGAGTGGGAGCTGAAGTCGCCCAAGGATGGCACCGTGCGCGGCAAGGTCGATGCGCGCAGCCTGTTCCAGAAGCTGGTCGAGACTCGCTTGGCGACCGGCGAGCCGTACATCGTGTTCGCCGATCACGTGAACAAGAACATGCCCAAGCATCACCGCGACCTGGGCCTGAAGGTCTCCACCTCGAACCTGTGCAGCGAGATCACGCTGCCGACGGGCCGCGACCATCTCGGCAATGATCGCACCGCGGTCTGCTGCCTCTCCTCGCTCAACCTGGAGACGTGGGACCAGTGGAAGGACGACAAGCAGTTCATCGAGGACGTGATGCGCTTCCTCGACAATGTGCTGCAGGATTATATCGACCGGCATGAGCCGGGCATGGAGCGTGCGGCTTACTCCGCGGCGCGTGAGCGCTCGGTCGGCCTTGGCGTCATGGGCTTCCACTCCTTCCTCCAGGCACGCGGCCTGCCGATGGAAGGCGCGATGGCGAAGAGCTGGAACCTGCGCATCTTCAAGCACATCAATGCGCAGGTGAACCAGGCATCGATGACGCTGGCGGCCGAGCGTGGCCCCTGCCCCGATGCGGCCGACATGGGCGTGATGGAGCGGTTCAGCTGCAAGATGGCGATCGCGCCGACCGCGTCGATCTCGATCATCTGCGGTGGCACGTCCGCCTGCATCGAGCCGATCCCGGCCAACATCTACACCCACAAGACGCTGTCCGGCAGCTTCGCGGTGAAGAACCCGTATCTGGAGAAGCTGCTCAACGAGAAGAGCAAGAACGCGGACAGCGTCTGGAACTCGATCCTCGAGCATGGCGGCAGCGTGCAGCACCTCGACTTCCTCAGCCAGGAAGAGAAGGATTGCTTCAAGACCAGCTTCGAGATCGACCAGCGCTGGCTGCTTGAGCTTGCCGGGGACCGTGCGCCGTATATCGACCAGGCCCAGTCGCTGAACCTCTTCATCCCGGCCGACGTGGAGAAGTGGGACCTCCTGATGCTGCACTTCCGCGCTTGGGAGCTCGGCATCAAGTCGCTCTACTACCTGCGTTCGAAGAGCGTGCAGCGCGCGGGCTTCGCCGGCGGCGTGGAAGCGGACAACACGATCGAGAAGCCGCAGTTCAACCTGGGCGAGACGACCGACTACGACGAGTGCCTCGCCTGTCAGTAACGGGATGAGACACGCACCTCCGGCCGGCAATCGCTGCTCCGCCGGGGGCAAGCGTCGTGCTATCCGGTCATCCTCCGCCCCCGGGCGGGCCTCGCAGTTCGGCAGCCGCGTAACGTCTGGCGGGACAATCAACGCCGCCCGGGATCGCGCCTGATCGCTGTGGGGCCGTAACGATCTTGGCCACGTTGCTGAAATATCACGGGTCCTGCGAAATCGCGGCATCGCGCCGCCCAGCCTAAAACCATTCTCCAGATCGCGAGTTGTCACCGGCACATTCGCCAGGAGAATGGCCATGACGCGTATTGCGATGCTGCTCGGCTCGTCTCTCGCTTCGGTCATCGCGCTTGCTGCGGCTGGCGCGGCGCAAGCACAGGATGCTCCCTCCAACCAGGCGAGCGCGCCGCCCGGCGCGACTGACACCGCAGGCGATGCCGGCGAAGAGATCGTCATCACCGGATCGCGCATCGCACGCCCTGCGCTCGATAACCCGCAACCGACGACGACGCTGGATGCGACGACGCTCAACAACCGCGGCTATCCCGATATTGCCCGTGCGCTGAACGAACTGCCCGGCTTCTCCGTGCCGGGCAGCTCACCGATCGGCGACCAGGGGAACGGGTTCGGCGTGGGCCAGAACTTCGTCAACCTCTACGGCATCGGATCCCAGCGCACGCTGACGCTGGTGAACAGCCGCCGCTTCGTTGCCGCCAACCCCGCGACGATCTTCTCCTCGGCGGATGCCGGAACGCAGGTCGATCTGAACACGATCCCCACCAAGCTGATCCAGCGGGTCGAGACCATCTCGATCGGCGGCGCGCCGATATACGGCGCGGACGCCATCGCCGGCACCGTCAACATCATCCTGCGCCGCGATTTCGAAGGCCTGGAGGTGGATGGCCAGGCCGGGGTGAGCGAGCGCGGGGATCTCGGCAACCAGCGCGTGCGCGCGCTGTTCGGCAAGAACTTCGCCGGCGGGCGCGGCAACATAACCGTCAACGCCGAATATAATCACGATGACGGGCTGCTCGGCAACCAGCGCTCGATCGTCCGGCGGCAGCTCGGCTTCATCGCCCCTCTGGATCCTTCGTCGCCGTTCGATCAGGTACTGGTCGACAACACCCGCACCTATCTCGGCACGACGGGCGGTATCGCCTTCATCCGGGATGCTGCGCGCCTCACGCCCGCGCAGGCAGGCGGCACGACATCGGTGGTGCGTAACGCTGCCGGCCAGATCGTCGCCTTCGACCCGAGCGGCAATCTGACACCGTTCAACATCGGCACGCCGACGCGCGATCCGACGACCTTTCTGGGCGGGGACAATCTGAATTTCGCCGACATCTCGAACCTGCGGGCGGAAACCAATCGGTTCAACGCCGTCATGCTGGGCAAGTATGAAGTCAGCGACGGCATCGAGGTGTTCGGCGAGGCCTGGTATTCCAAGACCAAGGCGACCAATCTTGCCGGCCAGCCGGTGTACAATACCAACTTCTTCAGCGCGAGCCCGCAGGGGACGTTCGACGTCAACGGCAATTACATCGTCCCGCTGAGCAACCCGTTCCTGACGCCTCAGGCCAGGGCGCTGATCGTCCAGAACCTGACGGCTGCCGGGCTGCCAGCGTCGGACAATGACGTATTCTATCTCGGCCGGGCGAACACCGATCTGGTCTCCGGCGTCGCGAAGCTGAACCAGGATCTGTACCGCTTCGTCGGCGGTGTACGCGGCGACTTCAACCTGGGCGAACGGAAGTTCGAGTGGGAAGTTTCCGCCAATTACGGGCGCACGAAGAGCAGGTCGCTGCAACCGTCGCTGGTGGAGCCGAACCTGCGACGCGCGCTGAATGCCGGCTTCGATGCCAGCGGCAACATCGTCTGCCTGCCGTTCAATCCCGATCCGACCAACCCGGCCTCGCCGCCGAACCTGCCGGAATATAACGGCACCATCTCCACCACCTGTGCGCCGCTCAACCTGTTCGGCAGCGGCGCACCGAGCCAGGCCGCGCGCGATTACGTGACGACCAACGCGCGGACCACTGCGATTACCTCGCAGCGCGACATCCTGGCGACGCTGACCGGATCGCTGTTCAGCCTGCCCGGCGGCGATTTCGCCATCTCGGTCGGGTATGAGAACCGGCGCGAATATTCGCGTTTCTCGCCTGACCGCTTCTACACCGAGGCGCTGGGCCGTTCGATCCCGATCCTTGGGCTGCGCGGATCCTACACGACCAACGAGGTGTTCGGCGAATTCCGCGCGCCGCTCATCGGGCCGGATCAGAACATTCCGCTGATCCACGAGCTGGAGGTGAATGCCGCCGGCCGTTACGTCGACAATTCGGTCGCCGGGGGGGATTTCACCTGGACCGCTGGCGGACGCTGGGCGCCGATCGACGGCATCGCGATCCGCGGCAATTACACCCGCGCCATCCGCGCGCCCGCCGTCACCGAGTTGTTCGCCGCCAACCAGCCGGCGTTCGACGGCGGCTTCGATCCATGCGACCAGCAGAACCTGAACTCCGGCCCCAACCCCGCCGTGCGCCAGGCGAATTGCGCCGCCGCCGGCCTGCCGACCGACTTCTCGTCGCTGATCAACTCCGTGACGGTGCCAATCACAGTTCTCGGCAACCGGGACCTGCAAAACGAGCGCGCCAAATCCTGGACGGTCGGCGGGCTGATCACGCCGCGACAGCTGCCCGGCCTCGCGCTGTCGGTGGACTATATCAACATCAACCTGCGCGACACGATCGTCGCGTCAAGCGCGGAGGACGTGTTGCGCGGCTGCTATGATGCAACCGACTATCCCAACAATCTCTATTGCAGCCTCATCACCCGTGATCCGACCGCGGGCGACAATTTCGGCCAGGTCGTGACGCTGCAGGAACCGTTCATCAACCAGGGCGGCCTCCGGTTCGAAGCGATCGAGGTCGAGGCCAGCTACACCCGCCGGATCGGTTCGGTCGGCGTGACGGCAAGCGCCAATTACCAGCACATCATCCGCGCCGATGAGCGGATCAGCGAGGCCACCCCGTGGTCCAGCACGCGGGGCGAGATCGGCAGCAGCATCGACCGGTTCAACATCAACCTGACGCTGGAGCGCGGGGCCTTCAGCTGGTTCAACCAGGTCCAGTATATCGGCCCGGCCGTGTTCGACGCGAACGACACGGATACTTCCCGCGATATCCGGCGGATCGGAAGCTACGGCATCTGGAACACCGCCTTCATCGTCAAGGCTTCCGACAATTTCGATTTTCGGTTCAACATCGACAATGTGACCGACGCCGGCGTCCCTTATCCTGCCACCGCGGGCACGGGCGCGTTCAACACCTACTACCAGGGCCTGGTGGGCCGATCGTTCCTGGTGGGCGCGAACGTGCACTTCTGATCAGCGGAGCGACGCGACCTCTCCGCAGCGCCCCGCACGCTGCCACACCCCGGCCAGGGGGCGTGGCAGCACACGGCGATCGGCCATGTTTGTGCAGTGATGAAGGCGCACCTCGCGTCCCGCTCGGAACGGGAGGTGCGCGCATCAGGAACTGACTATCAACCGGCTGAGGGATTCGCCCGTCGCCAGTGCTCGTATAGCGCCGAGATGTCGCCGCTGGTCAGGATCGGCATTGCCTCCCGCAATTCGGCATCGCTCCAGTCCCACCAGCGAAGCTCCAGCAGCCGCGCGATATCCGCATCGTCGAACCGCTTGCGCAGCACCTTGGCCGGGTTGCCGCCGACGATCGCATAAGGCTCGACGTGCCTGGTGACGAGGCTGCGGGTGCCGATGATCGCGCCGTCGCCGATGCGCACGCCAGGCATGATCACCGCCTCCGATCCGATCCACACGTCATTGCCGATGATCGTGTCGCCGGCGGGCTGAAAGCCGTTCGCCGCCCCGGCGAAGCACGGCACGTCCGGCATCCAGAAGAACGGAAAGGTGCTGATCCAGTCGCTGCGATGGCCCTGGTTTCCGGCCATGATGAAGGCGGCGCCAGATCCGATCGAGCAGAAGGAACCGATGATCAGCCGGTCCACGCCCTCGTCGGGCAGAAGGTACCGCGCGCACTCGTCGAAACCGTGGCCGTGATAATAGCCGGAATAATAGCTGTAACGCCCCACCTTGATGTTGGGATTGGTGACGAGCCGATCGAGCGTGATGCCCTTGAACGGGCTTTCGAAAACATTGTGCATCATGAAGATCCGTGTCTGCGCACCGTGCATGCAACCAGTGTCCGGCTGTGCAGGTGGCAAGCGAGTACCGGCAGGACATCCAGCGATGCCTGCGCCCCGGCTTCCCTCGTCGCACACGAGGAAGCGCGATTCAGATGGTACTCGGCGTGATCTTCATCGGCGCATCATGCGGCATGCGGCCCGGGTTGCCAAGCGCGGCCGCCTGGAAGCCCGGGTCGCACCGCGCGGCTTAGTCGCCCAGCACCTTGTCGATCGCCGCCGCCGTCACCGGATGGTAGGTCGGCCGCGCCTTGGCATAGATGCGCCGCGCGATCGGCATGCCCCAATCGCCCTGCGCCTTCAGCCCCTGGTATAGCGGCCGCACCAATAACGTGCGCCCGACGCTGGTGAGGAACTGCTCGATCGAGGGCACCGCCGGATCGTAGCGATTGGCGATGGCAAGCTCGAGCCAGGCCGAGCGGATATAGCCGTTGCTCTGCTCCGACAGGCGGAACGTGCGATCGAGCTCTGCCAGCCGCTCGGTCGGCAGCGTGCGCGGCAGGCGCGCGATGAAGCGCTGCCACAGCTGCGTCGACCAGCCCTCGGTGTCGATGGCAGATGCCGGCCCGCCGGCTGTGAAGGCCGCCGCGTCCCGCTCGACCCCCGTCAGCGCGGGCGATTGGACATGCACGGCATTGTCCGGCAGACCCGGCTCGTAGGCCCAGCGATCGAGCTGCAGCTTCGCCTCCAGCGCCTTGTCACCGCGGATCAGGTTGGCGCGCAGATCAGCGAGGAAGCCCGCCGTCGTCTGCGGCTGGAAGGCATGGCGATCGAAGTATGAGCGCAGATACGCGTCCCACCGATCGCGGCCGACGGTCTCCTCGATCGTGCGCAGGAAGATCGCCCCCTTGGTGTAATCGACCTGCCCGCCTTCGGGATCGCCGTGCAGCCGCGTGCCGGGCGCGGTTCGTCCGCCAGCGGCGCGGAAATTCGTCTCCAGCTCGTCCCACGCCAGATCCGCTTCCACGTCGGCGCGCTCCTTGCCGTAGAGCCGCTCCATGATCCGGTTCTCGAAATAGCTGGTGAAGCCTTCGTTCAGCCAGCTGTCCGACCAGGTGGCGTTAGTGACGAGATTGCCGGACCAGCTGTGCGCCAGCTCGTGCGCCACCAGCCCGACATTGGCGCGATCGCCGGTCAGGAAGGTGGGCGTGAGGAAGGTCAGCGTCGGGTTCTCCATGCCGCCGAACGGGAAGGACGGCGGGAGCACCAGAAGGTCGTAGCGACCCCAGCGATAGGCACCGTAGAGCCCCTCCGCCGCCTCGACCATCTTCTCGGTATCGGCGAGTTCATAGGCCGAGCGATCGAGCATCGATGGCTCGGTCCAGACGCCGGTGCGCTTGCCCAGCGGCTTGAAGGCGAGGTCCCCCACCGCCAGCGCGATTAGGTACGGCGGCACCGGCTTGTCCATGGCGAAGCGGTACGTGCGCTGGCCGTTCGCGGCGGGCTCGCCGGCCGGCGTCAGCCGCTCGCCGCTCATCACCGCGACCAGATCGGCCGGCACGGTGATCTTCGCCGTCCACGTCTGGCGGATGCCGGGGCTGTCCTGCGTCGGGATCCAGCTGCGGTTGTTGATCGCCTGGCCCTGGCTGAAGAGGTACGGCTTCTTCTTGCCGGCGGTCAACTGCGGCGGCAGCCATTGCAGCGCGCGGGCGGTGGGCGCCGCCTGATAGGCGATGACGATCTTCTTGGCGCCGTTCAGCTGGATGGTGAGCGGCGCGCCTTTATATTCCTCGCTCGCGCCAACCTTCCAGGCGAGCGCACGGCCCTTCCCGTCCGTGACGGAGCGGATGGTGAGGCCGTCAGTGTCGAGCACGATCTCCTTCGCGCCCGGCGCGGTGAGCACGTCTAGCGTCGCAATGCCGGCCACCGTCTTGGTGGTGAAATTGGCACTGAGGTCGAGGTCGACATGAGTGACGCGTGCGATCTCCGGCCGGGCATAGGAAAGCACGTCCTTGGCGTCGGGCGTGGTCAGGATCGGGGAGGCAGCGGGCTGGTTCGGGGCGGCCGAGGCGACGGCGGGCGGCACGAGCAGGGCGGCGAGGATCGCGGGGGCAAGTCTCTTCATGCGCGCCCACGTGCCCGATGGCGAACGCGGCGTCGAGTTGCCTTGTATGACGTTAGCGCGCCGCGACCCCGTGGGTAGCGGTGTCGGTCACCAGAACGGCCCTGATGAGACGGCTTGCCGAGGGCTCGGCCCGTCTCCCAGCGGTTGCGGCAACGTCGCTCGGGAATCGCAGGCGCGCGTGCTTCTCGGCCGCTGCCCGCCGGAACATACCAAGCACAGACCCGCGTGAGCGGCTGATAACCCTGGCGACGGCCCGTCGGTCCGGAAATCAAGATATTGCGGTTGGCAATCCAGGTTCAGCGCAACATCTCGATTCTATCCACAGAAAAAAGTGGGTCCTTTGCATCGCAATCGGGGTGGCAAATCGCGCCCACTCTGGATACGATGCTGGCACAGGGTTCGCCGGTCTTTTTTCCGGTTTTCGGGGCGGCACCAGCGCTCGAATCGACGAGCCGGGGGCCAAAAGCGAGTCACGAACGATGCGCCATGGGTATTCGATATATGACTGCCGCGGCGTGGCGTCGCTTCGCCTCATTCAGGCGTGCGTGAGCGGCAGTGCTCGGGTCAGCCGCGGCGTCGCACGCTCCGCCTCGGCGCGGCGCTGAGGCACGCGGCGTGCGACTCGACGCATATGACAAACGCGGCAACCGGGGCGCACCGTCGCGCGTCCCGGCCGTATCGCGGACGAGCTTAGAGCGGCTGGCCGCCTTCTTCTTCCTCGAAGGTGATCGCGACGTCGGCATTGGCGGACAGCCGGACCTTGTCGCCCTCGACCTCGGCGACGAGGCCGATCGGCAGGTAGTGATGATGGTCGCTATGCCCGGTCGCGCCCTCGATCTGGGCCCCGGAATCCTTCTTCGTCAGCTTGATCCGGTCGCCTTCGACCTTGTCGACGGTGCCGACATGGACACCGTCCGCGCCGATGACTTCCATATGCTCCTTGATGTTGCTGTGATCGGCCATGCGAAGTCTCCTCGTTGGTTCGGCAACAGAACGACATATGCCGCAATTGGATGCGTGGGAGGGGCGGCGTGATACCGTCGTATAGTTGCCAGGGACGTGGGACTGGTCGGGCGAGGCTGGCGAAGGCTGGCATGGTCAGTGCCATCCTGCTGCTTGCGGCCTGCGCGAAGCAGGTGCCGTCCGCGGTTGCCCACACGCCTGATACGCCCGGTTTCCTGCTGGGGCTGTGGCACGGTTTCATCTTCCCGGTTGCCTGGGTGCTCAGCCTGTTCATGCCGGATGTCGCCATCTATGCCGTGCCTAACAACGGCGGCTGGTACGACTTCGGCTATTTCGTCGGCATCGTCTTCCTCGGCGTCGGCGCGCGCAGCACCCGCACCGTCTATGTCACGCGCCGGGTGCGGCGATGAGCTGGCAGGTCGTCATCATGTATGCGGTCGCGCTGGTGTTCGCGCTGGTCGGCATCGGCCTGCTCGTCGCGCTTGCCCGGCCGCGCAGCCAGGGCCAGGTCTATGCCTTCCGCATGATCGGCATCATGGCCATCGCCGGCGGCGCCGTCCTCGCGATGAGTGCAACCGCCATGTGGCAGTGGAGCATGGAAGGGTGAGACCCCATCTATATGCCACGCGCCGCTTCTATCTGAATTTCGCCCATTTTCGTCCGGAGTAACCCATGCCCCTCCTCCAAGCCTCCAAGCAGTACAAGCCGTTCGAATACCCTTGGGCGTTCGAATACTGGAAGCGCCAGCAGCAGCTCCACTGGCTGCCCGAGGAAGTGCCGCTGGGCGAGGATTGCCGTGACTGGGCGCAGAAGCTCACCGATCACGAACGCAACCTTCTGACCCAGATCTTCCGCTTCTTCACCCAGGCGGACGTGGAGGTGCAGGATTGCTACCACGAAAAGTACGGCCGCGTGTTCAAGCCGACCGAGGTCAAGATGATGCTGACCGCGTTCAGTAACATGGAGACGGTGCACATCGCGGCGTACAGCCACCTGCTCGACACGATCGGCATGCCGGAAAGCGAATATGGCGCCTTCCTCGAATATGCCGAGCTGAAGGACAAGCACGACTACCTTCAGCAGTTCGGCGTCGATAACGACGAGGATATCGCGCGCACGCTGGCGATGTTCGGCGGCTTCACCGAAGGCGTGCAGCTGTTCGCCAGCTTCGCGATGCTGATGAACTTCCCGCGCTTCAACAAGATGAAGGGCATGGGGCAGATCGTCAGCTGGTCGGTGCGCGACGAAAGCCTCCACTGCGAAGGCATAATCAAGCTGTTCCACGCCTTCGTGAAGGAGCGCAACTGCCTGACCAAGGCAGTGAAGGACGATATCGCCGATCAGTGCCAGACGACGATCCGGCTGGAGGATGCGTTCATCGATCTCGCGTTCGAGATGGGCCCGGTGAACGGCATGACCCCAAAGGACATCAAGAAGTACATCCGCTACATCGCCGACTGGCGGCTGGGGCAGCTGGGGCTAAAGCCGATCTACATGATCGACGAGCATCCCATTCCGTGGCTCACCCCGCTGCTCAACGGCGTGGAGCATGCGAACTTCTTCGAAACCCGCGCGACGGAATATTCCAAGGCAGCCACCAAGGGCCAGTGGAACGACGTGTGGGACGCGTTCGACAAGCGCCAGAAGGCGAAGGGCGTGCCCGCGGCGAACGAGGATCTCGGCGAGGAAGGCGACATGTTCTCGCGCGCCGGCGTCGCCGCGGAGTAATCCCGCCGTTCGCGACTGCCCTTATCCGTCATCCCCGTCGCTTCGGCGCGGGGATGACGGATTTCCGCCGCGCTGGGAATGACGTAGGGCGCGGCCATTCCATGCCGATCGCCCTGCTCCTTTCCCGATGATCCGCCGCCTCGTCCTCACCGACGTGCGCAGCCACGCAGACCTGGCGCTGGCGCCGGGCGCCGGCTTCGTCATCCTCACCGGGCCCAATGGCGCGGGCAAGACGAACGTGCTGGAGGCGGTGTCCCTGCTCGCGCCCGGCCGCGGGCTGCGGCGGGCGGCGCTTGGCGAGGTCGCGCGGCGCGATGGCCCCGGCGGCTTCGGCATCGCGGCGACGCTGGCCGACACTACCGAGATCGCCACCGGCACGCTGGCGAGCGCCCCCGAGCGTCGCGTGGTGCGGGTGAACGGCGCCACCGCTGCTGCCAATACGCTGGCCGAGTGGCTCTCCGTCCTGTGGCTGACGCCGGCGATGGACCGGCTGTTCGTCGAGCCCGCCAGCGAGCGGCGGCGCTTCCTCGATCGCCTCACCCTCGCCCTCTCGCCCGGCCATGCGCAGGAAACGACCCGCTACGAGGCGGCGATGCGCGCGCGAAACAAGCTGCTTGCGGAACCGGTGCACGACCGCGAGTGGCTGTCCGCGCTTGAGACGCAGATGGCGCAGCATGGCGCCGCGATCGACGCGGCACGGCGCGAAACGGTCGCCGCGGTCGCGGAACGGCTCGCCATGGACGCGAGCGGCGATTTCCCGCGTGCCGGCCTCGCGCTCGATGGCTGGACGGGGGACGCGGCCGCGCTGCTCCACGCGCTGCGCACGGGCCGGGCGCGCGACGCGGCGGCCGGCCGCACGCTCACCGGCCCGCATCGCGCGGACCTCACCGTCCGCCACCTCGACAAGGACATTCCCGCCGCCCAGGCCTCTACCGGCGAGCAGAAGGCGCTGCTGCTCGGCATCGTCCTTGCCCATGCCGCCCTGGTCGGGGATCGCCGCGACCAGCCGCCGATCCTCTTGCTCGACGAGGTCGCCGCGCATCTTGATCCCGCTCGCCGCGCCGCCCTGTTCGATCGGCTCGCCGGCCAGGCACAGGTCTGGATGACCGGCACCGAGCCGGCGCTGTTCGCCGCGATCGACGAAAGCGCGACTCGCATCGCGCTCGGCTGAGCGCGCTTCCTTCGATCGACACACATCGCGGCTGGACGCCAGCCGTCACTGCGATACCATCACGCCATGGAGAGCGCTTCAACCGGACCGGCAAGAGCCGGCGAGTGGCGCCGCGGATGGCCGGTGGTCGTGGCGGCGATGACGGGAATCGGCTTCGGGCCGGGCCTGTTCCAGAACCTGTCGAGCCTGTTCGTCGTCGGGCCGGTCGCCGAGTTCGGCTGGAGCCGCGGCGATATCGCGACCGCGGCGGGCCTCGGCCTGCTCGGCGGCCTTGCCGTTCCGTTCCTCGGGCGTCTCGTCGACAGGGTCGGCGCGCGCGCGATGATCGTCGCGGCGATGCTGCTGCTGGCGGGTGTCTATGTTGGCATGGCGTCGATGACCGGGCCCCTGTGGCAGTATCAGGCGCTGATCTTCGGCCTCGCGCTCGCCGTCCCCGGAACCAGCGCGATCGTCTACGGCAAGCTGATCGCGCAGCGGTTCGAGGCGCATCGCGGCATGGCGCTGGGCGTCGCCACCTCGGGCATCTCGATCACCTCGCTGGCGCTTGCGCCGCTGATCGGCATGGTGATCGAGGCTTACGGCTGGCGCATCGGGGTGTTGACGGTCGGGGTGATCGTGGGCGCGCTGGCGCTTCCCGCGGTGCTCCTGCTGCTGCGCGGCACGCCCAGCGGCGCGACGCCGATCGATCCGCACCAGCGCGGCGCCACCGTGCCGATCGAGGGCATGACCGGCGCAGAGACGCGGCGCGACAGCCGCTATTGGCGGCTCGGGCTGTCAGCGGCGATGATCAACGTCGCTAGCGTCGGTCTCGTCACCTCGCTGGTGCCGCTCGGCATCGATCGCGGGCTGAGCGCGGCGGAGGCAGCGCTGCTCGTCACCAGCTTCGCCGCAAGCCAGGTGCTCGGCCGCCTCGTGATGGGCGCGCTGGTCGATCGCTTCCCGCCGCAGGCCACCGCGGCGACTTTCGCGATGATCTCGTGCCTCGCCTTCGTCGCGCTGCAGCTTCCGGCGCCCGGCCTGCCGCTGCTGCTCGGCCTCGTCTTCCTCGCGGGGCTGATGAACGGCGCGGAGCATGATCTGCTCCCCTTCCTCACTGCGCGGCTGTTCGGCATCCGCGCCTATGGCGAAGTCTATGGCCTGCTCGTCATGATCTCGCTGTTCGGCACGGCGATCGGCGTCACCGCGTTCGGGCGGCTGCACGATGCGACCGGCGCGTACGATTCCGCGCTGATCCTGGCGGCGAGCGCGCTGGCGATCACCGCGCTGATCTTCGCAACGCTGCGCGAACGCCCGCTGCCCCACGTTCAGGCCGCCGCCGTTCCGGCCTGAACCGGCGGCTCCGGCCGAGATCCCAGCGCGGTCGCCAAAGGGGCGGAAGGACAGCGACCCACGCCTGCAATTTGCTTTCGTTGCAGCGCCGCCATGCCTATATGATTGGCATGGCAGATCAGCAGAATTCGAACGACTACGGCGCCTCCTCGATCAAGGTGCTGAAGGGCCTGGACGCGGTGCGCAAGCGGCCGGGCATGTACATCGGCGATACCGACGACGGGTCGGGCCTCCACCACATGGTGTTCGAGGTTTCGGACAATGCGATCGACGAGGCGCTGGCCGGCCATTGCGACCGGATCGACATCACGCTGAACCCCGACGGCTCGGTCAGCGTCACCGATAACGGCCGCGGCATCCCCACCGGCATCCACCCGGAGGAAGGCGTCTCGGCGGCCGAGGTCATCATGACCCAGCTGCACGCCGGCGGTAAGTTCGAAAACACCTCGAACGACAATGCCTACAAGGTCTCCGGCGGCCTCCACGGCGTCGGCGTCTCGGTCGTCAACGCGCTGTCCGAATATCTCGATCTCACCATCTGGCGCGATGGGGAGGAGCATTACATGCGCTTCACCCATGGCGACGCCGTCGCTCCGCTGAAGGTCGTCGGCAAGGCGCCTGAGGGGAAGAAGGGCACCCGCGTCACCTTCCTCCCCTCGCCCGCCACCTTCAAGATCACCGAGTTCGACTTCGAGAAGCTGGAGCATCGCTATCGCGAGCTCGCCTTCCTCAACTCGGGCGTCCGCCTGTTCCTCACCGACGCACGTCACGAGGAGCCCAAGACGGTCGAGCTCTATTACGAGGGCGGCATCGCCGCGTTCGTGAAGTGGCTGGATCGCACCAAGGCCGCGCTGTTCCCGGAGCCGATCGCCATTTCCGGCCAGCGTGACGATATCGGTATCGACGTCGCGCTGCAGTGGAATGATTCCTACTACGAAAACGTCCTGTGCTTCACCAACAACATCCCGCAGCGTGACGGCGGCACCCACCTCGCCGCCTTCCGCTCGGCACTGACGCGCACGCTCAATGCCTATGCCGACAAGTCGGGGATGCTGAAGAAGGAGAAGATCTCGCTCACCGGCGACGACATGCGTGAGGGGCTGACCGCAATCGTCTCGGTCAAGCTGCCGGACCCGAAATTCTCCTCGCAGACCAAGGACAAGCTGGTCAGCTCCGAGGTCCGCCAGCCGCTCGAAAGCCTGCTCGCCGACAAGATGGCCGACTGGCTGGAGGAAAATCCCCAGAACGCGCGCCAGATCATTCAGAAGGTGATCGACGCCGCCGCCGCGCGCGAAGCGGCACGCAAGGCGCGCGACGCCAGCCGCAAGACGGTGATGGGATCGATGGGCGGCCTTCCGGGCAAGCTGCACGACTGCCGCGAGAAGGATCCGGCCAAGTCCGAACTGTTCATCGTGGAGGGCGATTCGGCCGGCGGCTCGGCCAAGTCGGGGCGCAACAGCGAGTTCCAGGCGATCCTGCCGATCCGCGGCAAGATCCTGAACGTCGAGCGCGTGCGCGAGGATCGCATGCTCTCGTCGAAGGAGATCATCTCGCTGATCCAGGCGATGGGCACCGGCATCGGCCGCGACGAGTTCAACCTCGAGAAGCTGCGCTACCACAAGATCGTCATCATGACCGACGCAGACGTTGACGGCGCGCACATCCGCACGCTGCTGCTGACGTTCTTCTATCGCCAGATGCCCGATCTGATCAGCGCGGGGCACCTCTATATCGCCCAGCCGCCGCTTTATAAGGCGACGCGCGGCAAGGCGGTGGAGTACCTCAAGGACGAGGCGGCGCTCGACGATTACCTCGTCCGCAACGGGACGCAGGCGACGACGCTCGATGGCGTCGGCACCGGTGCGCCGCTGTTCAACCTCGTCGATCACGCCCGCCGCATGCGCACGCTGATGCGCTACGTGCCGCGCCGCTACGATCCGGTGATCATCGAGACGCTGGCGCTCGGCGGCGCGCTCGATCCGCAGATCGCGCCGGATGAACGCGCCACCCGCCTCGCGCAGGTGACCCGCCGGCTCGATCAGGGCGATCCCGAGGCGCGCTGGACGGCGCAGATGACGCCGGAGGGCGGCTTCCACTTCCAGCGCTTCTGGCGCGGGGTGACCGATCACCACATCGTCGAGGCGGCGTTCGTCTCCTCGGCGGAGGCACGCAAGCTCCACGGCCTCGCCGCCGAACATGCGGACCTCTACGACAGCGCGCGCAAGCTCATCTCGCTCAAGGCCGGTGACCGCACCGAGGAGCCGGCGCCGGACGCGACGCTCGACGGCGCGATCGTCGATGAGGGCGAGGCGGATGAGGCGCTGGTGATCGGCAAGGGCGAAACGCTCGTCGCTCGCCCGTCTCAGCTGCTGGAGGCGATCCTCGCCGCCGGCCGCAAGGGTCTCGCGATCCAGCGCTACAAGGGCCTTGGCGAAATGAACGCCGAGCAGCTGTGGGAAACGACGCTCGATCCCAACAACCGCTCGATGCTGAAGGTCGCGATCGACCAGGCCGACGTCGCGGACGAGATCTTCACCCGCCTGATGGGCGACGTGGTCGAGCCGCGCCGCGAGTTCATCCAGGAAAATGCGCTGAGCGTCGCCAACCTCGACGTCTGAGCAACACGGGCGGCGGCCGGAGCGGCCGTCCACCGCCACTCAAAAAGAAAGGGCGCCGGGGAGATCCCCCCGGCGCCCTTCTCTTTACCGGCTGCGGATCAGTGCAGCGCCAGCTCGTTGCGGCCCACCACCATGTGGTGCACCTCGTCCGGGCCGTCGGCGAAGCGGAGGTGGCGCACGTCGGCGTACAGCTCGGCCAGCGGGGTGAACTGGCTCATGCCATAGGCGCCGTGGATCTGGATCGCCTGGTCGATGATCTGGCAGGTCTTCTCCGGCACCATCGCCTTCACCATGCTGACCCAGACGCGCGCCTCGCGGTTGCCCAGCACGTCCATCGCCTTGGCGGCCTTCAGCACCATCAGGCGCATCGCCTCGATCTCGATCCGCGCGCGGCTGACGAGCTCCAGGTTCTTGCCCAGCATGATCAGCGAGCGGCCGAACGCCTCGCGCGAACTGCCGCGCTTCACCATCAGGTCCAGCGCGACTTCCGCCTTGCCGATCGTGCGCATGCAATGGTGGATACGCCCCGGGCCGAGACGGACCTGCGAGATCTCGAAGCCGCGCCCCTCGCCCAGCAGGATGTTCTCACGCGGGACGCGCACGTTGTTGAACTTGAGGTGCATGTGGCCGCGCGGCGCGTGATCCTTGCCGAACACTTCCATCGCGCCGATGATCTCGACGCCCGGCGCATCCATCGGCACCAGGATCTGCGATTGCTGCTGCGACGACGGCGCATCGGGATTCGTGCGCACCATGGTGATCATCACCTTGCAGCGAGGATCGCCGGCGCCCGAGATATAGTGCTTCTCGCCGTTGATGACCCATTCGTCGCCGTCGAGCCGCGCGGCGCAGCGCACGTTCTTCGCGTCGGACGAAGCGACATCGGGCTCGGTCATCGCGTAAGCCGAGCGGATCTCGCCGGCGAGCAGCGGCTCGAGCCACTGCTTCTTCTGCTCGGGCGTGCCGACGCGCTCCAGCACTTCCATGTTGCCGGTGTCGGGTGCCGAGCAGTTCAGCGCTTCGGAGGCAAGCGGCGACTTGCCCAGTTCAGCGGCGATGTACGCATAATCGAGGTTCGACAGCCCCTCGCCCGTCTCCGCGTTGGGCAGGAAGAAATTCCACAGGCCCGCAGCCTTCGCCTTGTCCTTGGCGCCCTGCAGCAGTTCCAACTGGCCCGGCGCGAAGCTCCAGCGATCCTCGCGCTCTTCACCGAGCCGCTCGAACTCCGGATAGATCGGATCGACGTGGTCGCGGATGAACGCCTTCACCGCGTCGAATAGCGGGCGCGCGCCTTCCGACATGCGCAGATCGTCAAGTTCGGGAATCGTGAAGATATTGGACATCGGGCCCCACTCTGGTGCTGGAAAGCCCTGATCCTACTGCCACGGCATCATCAGCGGTAATGATCATCCACGATCGCTGGCATGAACACCCTGCATGGCCTTCACGCGGCGGCGATATGCTCCTGTACGAGCTGCCGCAGCCAGATGTTGCCCGGATCGCGCTCGGCCGCGGGGTGCCACAGCAACTGCAGCGGCCGCGGGGTGATCGCGAACGGCAACGGCAGGATCTGGTTGTCGGCCACCGGCAGCAACGTCGCGGCATGGGTGCCGAGCAAGGTCAGGATCAGGTCCGACTGGGCGACGACCTGCCATGCCGACCAGATGTTCTGGCAGCGGATCGCCACCCGCCGCGTCTCGCCCAGCGCCGCCAGTCCCTCGTCTTCCAGCCCCGGGCCGGAGCGGCGCGGCGAGGCCTGGACGTGATCGGCGGCAAGATAGGCGGCGAGGTCGATGGTGCCGGCGATGTTCGGGTGCCCGCGGCGTGCGGCGACCACCATCGTATCGGTCTGCAGCGGCACGGCGCGCAGCCCGATGGTCGCGTCACTGGCGACGTCGATCGCCAGATCCAGGTCCCCGCGCGCCAGTTCCTCCGCCACGTCGCTGCGGCGGAAGTTGACGCTGGCCAGCGTCACGCCCGGCGCCGCGCGCACGACATGCGCCACGATAGCGGCGAACACCCGCGCCTCGTTCGCCTGGCGCAGCCCGATGCGGAAGGCGCGCGTGGAGGTCGCCGGATCGAAGCGCGCCGCGGCGACCAGCGCCTGCTCCACCCCCTGCAGCGCATCGCGCACCGGATCGATGATCGATCGCGCCAGCGCCGTCGGCACGATCGCATTGCCCACTCGCACGAACAATTCGTCGTCGAACGCGACGCGTAGCCGGGCGAGCGCATGGCTGATCGCCGATTGCGACAGATGGAGATGCCGCGCCGCCGCCGTCACCCCGCCATGCGTATAGATCGCCTCGAAGGTGCCGAGCAGATTGAGGTCGATGCGGTTGATCGGCCTTATCGCGCGTCTCCCGGGGTAACCCGCGCGGGATCGAACGCCGGCCGCGCCATGGTGAAGGTGTCAGTGTTGCGCAGATAGGTGCCCGCCCCGTGCAGCCGCCCGATCAGCTGCATCGCGGCGGTATCGATGTGGAGCTTCGCAGGATCGGCGATGAATTCGTCCCGGATGTGCGTGACGAGGATCTCGCCGACCGCGATCACTTGCCGCGGGCCGATCTCCAGCACCTCGCGCTCCACGCATTCGAAGCTCACCGGCGCGGTCGCGATCAGCGGCGGCGCGACACGCGTCGCCGGCCCGGTGGCGATGCCGGCATAATCAATCTCGCTCACCTCGCGCGGCGCATCGACGCACGAGAGGTTCATCGTCTCGGCGTCCTGCTCGCTCACGAGGTTCACGACGAACTCGCCCGTCTCGATGATGTTCGTCGCGGTATCCTTGTCCGCGCCGTTCGCGTCCTTGAGCAGCCCCAGCACCAGCAGCGGCGGATCATCGCCCATAGCGTTGAAGAAGCTGTAGGGCGCCGCATTCACCACGCCGTTCCTGCCACGCGTCGTCACCCATGCGATCGGCCGCGGCGTGACGGTGGAGACCAGCAGCTTGTAACGCTGCCGCGGCGGCAGATCGGCCATCACGAATTTCATGGCCCACGCCGTCTCACCAAATGCGTCGCCAGGGAAGCCCCACGGGCGCGCCGCACCTCAACTTGACCCGCCGCGCCTGCGTAGAATCCCGCATGTCCCCCCTCCCCCACGCCCCGTAGAGCAAGGCAGCGGAAGGGAGAGACATGACGCGATCCATCCCGTCTCCAGAAGAGCGTGGCGCCTTCTCCGACGCTTCGGCATCCGATGATGCCGCCGCCGGTCCAGAACGCAAACCGGGCGAGTGGGACGCGATCGAACGCTATTGGCGCGCCGCCAATTACCTCACCGTCGGCCAGATCTACCTTCGCGCCAACGCCATGCTGCGCGAGCCGCTGACGGCCGAGCACATCAAGCTGCGCCTGCTCGGCCATTGGGGCACCAGCCCGGGGCTGAACTTCATCTGGGCGCACCTCAACCGCGTGATCCGGCAACGCGACGCCGACGTGCTGTTCATCTGCGGCCCCGGGCACGGCGGCCCGGCGCTCGTTGCCAACAGCTGGCTCGAGGGCACCTGGACCGAGACGTACTCGGAGGTCGGCGAAGACGAAGCCGGCATGACGCGGCTGTTCCGCCAATTCTCCTTCCCCGGCGGCATCCCCAGCCACGCCGGCCCGCACGTTCCCGGATCGATCCACGAGGGTGGAGAGCTTGGCTATGCGCTCAGCCACGCCTTTGGCGCGGTGCTCGACAAGCCCGATCTGATCGCCGCCTGCGTGGTGGGGGACGGCGAGGCGGAGACCGGGCCGCTCGCCGCTGGGTGGCACGGCACCACCTTCCTCAATCCGTCGTCGGACGGCGCGGTGCTGCCGATCCTTCACCTGAACGGCTACAAGATCGCCAATCCCACCATCCTCGGCCGCATGCCCGACGATCAGCTGCACGCCTTCGTCACGGGCCTTGGCTATGATCCGCTGATCGTCTCGGGCGAGGAGCACGAGCCGATGCACGCGCGCATGGCGCATGCGCTGGACCGGGCGTTCGACCGCATCGCCGCGATCCGCGAGGATGCCCGAGCCGGCCGCGGTGATGCCGTGCCCCGCTGGCCCCTCATCGTGCTGCGCAGCCCGAAGGGGTGGACCGGACCCAAGACACTCGACGGCCTGAAGGTCGAAGGCTTCTGGCGTGCGCACCAGGTCCCCCTGCCCGATCCGCTGCACGATCCTGCGCAGCTCGCGCAACTCGCCGACTGGATGCGCAGCTATCACACCGCCGATCTGTTCGACGAAAGCGGGTGCCTGCTGCCCGAGCTGAAGGCACTCGCCCCCACAGGCACGCGGCGAATGAGCGCCAACCCGATCGCCAATCCGGGCCGCTCGTTCCTGCACAAGCCCGACTGGCGCCACTTCGCGCTCGACGTGCCGGCCCCCGGCGCCACCACCGCCGAATCGCCCCGCGCGCTCGGCCGCTACCTCGCCGAGCTCATCCGGCGCGACGGTGCCGGCACCTTCCGCCTGGTCGGGCCGGACGAGACGACGTCGAACCGGCTGGGCGACGTATTCGCCGCCACCAACCGAGTGTGGGCCGAGCGGATCGAGCCCTATGACGATCACCTTGCCCGGCACGGGCGAGTGATGGAGATCCTCTCCGAACATTGCTGCCAGGGCTGGCTGGAGGGGTATCTGCTGACCGGGCGGCATGGCCTGTTCAGTTGCTACGAGGCGTTCGCGCCGATCGTCGATTCGATGGTCAACCAGCATGCCAAGTGGCTGAAGCTGTCGCGCGAGCTGGAATGGCGGAAGCCGATCGCGTCGCTCAACTATCTCCTCACGAGCCACGTCTGGCGACAGGATCACAACGGTTTCAGCCACCAGGATCCGGGCTTCATCGATCACCTCGCCAGCAAGAAGGCGGATGTCGCGCGCATCTATCTGCCGCCCGATTCCAATTGCCTGCTGCGGATTATGGATCACTGCCTGTCGACCTATGATCGAATCAACGCGGTGGTCATCGGCAAGCAGCCCGCCCCGCAATGGCTGACGGCGGAGCAAGCGGACATGCATTGCGCCGCGGGGCTCGGCATCTGGGACTGGGCCGGCAATGACCGCGACGGCGTGGAGCCCGATGTGGTCCTCGCCTGCGCCGGCGACGTGCCGACCATGGAGGCGCTGGCCGCGGCGGACCTCCTGCGCCACTGGGTGCCCGAGATGCGCGTGCGCTTCATCAACGTCGTCGATCTGATGGCACTGCAGGATCCCGACGATCATCCGCACGGCCTGAACGAGCAGCGCTTCGATTCGCTCTTCACCCGCAGCCAGCCCATCGTCTTTGCCTTCCACGGCTTCCCGCACCTCATCCACCGGCTGCTCCACAACCGGTCGAGTGCGCTGAACTTCCACGTTCATGGCTTCCGGGACGAGGGCTCGACGACCACGCCGTTCGACATGGTGGTGCGCAACAAGGTGGATCGCTTCCACCTCGCCATCGCCGCCATCGATCACACCGGCTGGGGGCCGCGCGCCGCCCACGCACGCCAGCATTTCGCCGCCCAGCTCGTCAGCCACCAGGCCTATGTGGTGGAGCATGGGGTCGACATGCCGGCGGTTGCGGACTGGCGCTGGGCCGGCTGAATTCTCGCGGCATGCGCGGCTGGTGCCGGCGCTATCCGCAAACATACGGACAGCAGCGGCGCTACGGATGACGCAGGATGTGCCGGAAGGAGATCTCCATGTCCGATGCCGCGCGCCCGCGCCACATAGTCATCCTCTGCCATCCGGAGCAGGACAGCTTCAACGCCTCCGTCGCGGACCGCTATAGCCGGACCGTGCGGAGCGAAGGGCACGAGGTGTTCGTGCGCGATCTGTACGCGATGGGCTTTGATCCCGTGCTGCGGAACCTCGAACAGCCGGGGCCCACCTTCAAGCAGTTCCGAGACATCCAGGACGAGCTCGATATCATCCGCGGCGCCGACGTGTTCGTGATGGTCTATCCCTTGTGGTTCGGCACGCCGCCGGCGATGCTGAAGGGCTATATCGATCGCGTGCTCGGCAGCGGCGTCATCCCCGCAGCGGTGCAGGATCGTACGGCACAGGGCGTCCTCACCGGAAAGCAGATGGTCAGCTTCACCAGCTCCGCCGCCAACGAGGTATGGCTCGATGTGCAGGGCATGCTGAGCTCGCTGGAAACGATCTTCGATCGCTACATCAGCCATGCTTTCCGGATGCTGCCGCCCAGGCATTTCCATTACGGCCTGATCACCCCCGACATCGACGAGCTCACCGTGCAACGGCACCTGGGCGACGTGGAAATGCATGCGCGAAGGGTGGTGCAGGAACTGGCGGACCGACGGGCTGCGGCGACGGCCTGACGGTGCTGGCCTTGTCGCGGACGACGACGGCGTTGTTCGCCCCCCGCACCGCGCTGTGGCTCCGAAAACCCGTTTCGCTGTCCTACAGCGCCCCCGCCGTGCGACAATCAGGCCATGGTCAGCCGTTTCCCGCTCCCGGCACGCTCTGCTTGGCAGGTCCCAATGTTGAAGGTTGTTGGAGAAAAAAGCGCCAGAGCCTCAACTTCCTCAACATTCGCGCCAACATCAACGCGCGCCATCGCGGCGACCGGACAAGAAAAAACCACCCCGGTTGCGGCCGGGGTGGTTCAATTCTCGTCCGTCCCGATGGAATCAGCGGGGCTGGGCGCCGCCCGGGGGCATGCCGGGAATACCACCGCCCATCATCTGCTGCTGCTGCATCTGGCGCAGCACGGCCTCGGGGATGAAATCGAGCAGTTCGACATCGAACACCAGCGTCGAGTTGCCGGGGATCGGCCCCTTCGTCTCGGCGCCATAGCCAAGCTCCGGCTTGATCCAGAAGCGATACTTCGCCCCCTTCGGCATCAGCTTCAGGCCTTCGGAAAAGCCCGGAACGACGCCGGTCACCGGGAACGGCGTCGGCTGTTGCGACTTGTCGAACGTGGTGCCGTTGAGGAGCTTGCCCTCATAGTTGACGAGCGCGACGTCGGTGTCGGTCGGCTTCGCGCCCGAACCAGGGCTCAGCACCTGATATTGCAGGCCGGAGGCGGTGGTCACCACCCCCTTCGTGCGGGCATTGCGGGTCAGGAAGTCATCCCCCTGCACCGCCAGCGCCGCGGCGGCCACCACGGCAGCGATGATCCCGGCGATCAGCCAAAGGACATAGCTGCGCTTGACCGGGGCGATCGGAACGGCGGTAACGGTCGACATAACGGTCCCCGGTCAGGCCGGATGCGGCATCTGCGCATCCGGTGGCACCAACAGAATTTGAAAAACGGTCAGGTGAAGGCGCGGATCTTACCGTGCGCCGTCACGCTCCGCACGCTTGCGATCGAGCTTGCGAGCGCGGCGAACGGCGGCCGCACGCTCGCGAGCGCGCTTTTCCGACGGCTTCTCGTAATGCCGGCGCAGCTTCATCTCGCGATACACGCCTTCCCGCTGCAGCTTCTTCTTGAGCGCGCGGAGGGCCTGATCGACATTATTGTCGCGAACGATGATCTGCATAAACCGACACTTCTCCGAAATCTAAAACGGCTATGGCGGCCGCGGACATTGGCCCGCGCCGTGAACCCCTCGCCTCTACCACTCGCTGTTGGACCGCGCAACCCGCAGTGGCACCTACGCCCGTCATCCGCGTTTGCCGCCGGCCAGCGGGCCGTCTAGTGGCGAACGCATGATGCCGCTCACGCTTTACGACAGCCTGTCCCGCTCCCTGCGCGAATTCGCGCCGCTCGATCCGGCGCTTGGCGTGCGCGTCTATTCCTGCGGGCCCACTGTCTACAATTACGTCCACGTCGGCAACCTGCGCGCCTATGTCTTCACGGATACGCTGGCGCGCGTGCTGACGTGGAAGGGCTATGATCTCAACCACGTGATCAACATCACCGATGTCGGCCACCTTACCTCCGATGCCGACGCCGGCGACGACAAGATGGAGGCCGCCGCCAAGAAGGCGGGCCAGGATATCTGGGCGATCGCAAGGCATTACACCGATGCGTTCAAGCAGAATCTCAACGATCTCAACATCCGCACCCCCACCCACATGCCCCTCGCGACGGATCATGTCGACGGCATGATCGAATTCGCCAAGGCCATCGAGGCGAAGCATTGCTACCGGCTGGAGACCGGCCTCTATTTCGACGTCTCCACCGTCCCCGATTACGGCCGGCTGGCACGCTCCGCCGACGATATCGGCGAAAGCCGGATCGATCCGGTCGAAGGGAAGCGGCACGCGCAGGATTTCGCGATCTGGCGCACCTCGCCGCCGGGCGAGAACCGGCAGATGGAATGGGATTCGCCCTGGGGCCGCGGCGCGCCGGGCTGGCACCTCGAATGCTCGGTGATGAGCCAGAAGTATCTCGGCGAGCGATTCGATATCCACACCGGCGGGATCGATCACCGGGAGATTCATCATCCCAACGAGATCGCGCAGAACCAGGCGCATTGCGACTGCGCGGACAGCGGCGCGAACTTCTGGATGCACAACAACTTCCTGATCGAACGCGGCGGAAAGATGAGCAAATCTTCCGGCGAATTCCTGACGCTGCGGGCGCTGGTCGATCGCGGTTTCCACCCGCTGTCGTATCGGATGTTGTGCCTTCAGGCGCATTATCGCAGCGAGCTTGAGTTCACCTGGGACAACCTCGTCGCCGCGCAGGTGCGCCTGAAGCGACTGGTGCAGAACATCGAGGCGCTGCGCGCCCGCAGCGATGAGCCTTCCAAGGGCTCGGCTGCCGCTTATCGTGACCAGCTCGATGCTGCCGTGTCGGACGATCTCAACACGGCAAAGGCTCTGCCCGTCCTCGATTCGCTGGTCGCGGACAAGAAGGTCGCGCCCGCCGACCGGATCGCCGCACTGGCGGATTTTGCGGCGGTTCTCGGCTTGCCGCTTGATCGCCTCACCCGCGCCGATCTCCGGGTGCGCCCCGCCTCCGCGACGATCGACGCCGAGGCAATCGAGGCACGGCTCGAGGAACGCCGCGCCGCGCGTGCCGCGAAGGATTTCGCTGCCTCGGACGCGATCCGCGACGAGCTCGCCGCCGCGGGCGTCGAGGTGATGGACGGCGATCCGCTCGGCTGGGACTGGCGACCGGCGCTCCCGGCCGGCTGACCGGCGCTACTTGCCGAGCGCCTGGTCCCGCGCCGCCAGGATCGGCGGGGTGTAGGGGCCGGGCGTGGACGGGATCGCCGCTGCGGTTGCGCGCATGGTGGCGATCCGCTTGGCGGTCGCCGGGTGCGTGCGGCTGCGGAAGACGCCGCCGTCGATGTCCCCGCCATGCGCTTCCCAGAAGCGCGCGGCGGAGTTCGGATCGTAGCCCGCGTTCCGCAGCAGCACGACGCCAAGCTCGTCCGCCTCCAGTTCGGTCTGCTGCCCCAGCCGCGCATTGCGGCCGATCTCGCCGAGCAGCCCGCCCTTCACCCCGGCCGCCTCCAGCCGGTCCCGGTGGCGCAGGATGATGTGCGCCAGTTCATGCGCCACGATCACCGCCGTCTCTTCGTCGCGATATCGCTCGAAGAAGCGCACGCCGATCTGCACGATCCTGGCATCCGCCTGCGCCGTCATCTGCGGCCCCAGCAACACCTCGAACCTGGCACGGCATCCCATCGGCGCAGCGATCGACACATCCTGCCGCTTGCCCTCACGCTCGATCGTCACCGCGACAGGCGTCCCCTGCCGCTCGAGCACATCAAGCGTCTTGTCCCGATCCGCACTGGAGGGCGCGGCCGCCTCAGCCGACAGCATGGTGCCGCCAACCGCCGCGACGCCGTCATTGTGGCGAAGCCCAGCCCGCGCGGCCGCGGACGAGGGAACCACCGCCTCGACCGCCACGGGGGTGGCGAAGCCAAATACCTCCCGCGCCGTGCCAGTGGTCGCTGCATCATATTGGTTCACCGCGTGCAGGACGACCCCGGTAGCGGGCGTGAGTTCGCGGCAGAGCGGCGCATTCGCCGTGACCAGCCGGTGCGCGATCGTCGCCAGGCGAAGGTCGATAGCACGCAGGGTCTGGAGATCATTGGCGCTGAGGCCGTCTGTGGCCGGCGCCGCTGCCCCCGCGGCGGCGGTCATTGCAATGGCAAGGATGATAGTCACCCAAACACCGTAGGCGAGGCGGAACCGACGCGCTATCACCTCCTGCATGAAGGCCGTTCTCCCCGCACTTGCCCGCCCACTTCTCGAACCGAACCTGCCACAAGACCTCGAGGTTACCTGGTGGGCGAAAGCTGCTGAGGCGAAGGAGGCTGTGGTCGACGCAGACATCGCGTGGATCGACATGCAGCCGGCGCGGCTGATGGATGAGGCCTTTCGCGCCTCAGGGCCGCAGCTGAAATGGGTGTCGACGATCTACGCCGGGCTGGACGCCTTCCCGCTCGACGTGTTGCGCGAGAAGGGCACGATCCTGACCAACGGCGTCGGCATCAACGCCATCGCCGTCGCAGAATATGCCGTGATGGGCGTGCTGGCCGCCGCGAAACGCTTCGACGAGGTGATCCGGGCCCATGATCGCGCGGAATGGCCATCGGATGCGCCCGGAAAGATCGAACTTCAGGACTCGAAGGCGATCGTGATCGGCCTTGGCGCGATCGGCAAGCTGATCGCCGAGCGGCTGCAAGCGTTCGGTGTCGAGGTGACGGGTGTCACCCGCTCCGGAAGCGGCGGCACGCTGACGCCGGACGCCTGGCGGCAGCGGATCGACCAGTTCGACTGGGTGATCCTTGCCGCCCCCTCAACGGGTGAAACCAAGGCGATGATCGGAGTCTCGGAACTCGAGGCGATGAAGAGCAGCGCATGGCTGATCAATATCGCCCGCGGCGACATGATCGACGACGACGCGCTGCTCGCCGCGCTTCATGGCGGCACGATCGGCGGCGCATTCCTCGATCCGACCAACCCGGAGCCCCTGCCTTCCGATCATCCGCTGTGGAAGGCACCGAATTGCATGATCACCATGCACCTGTCGGGTCGCAGCCAGACCAAGATGTTCCAGCGCGCCGCCGCCATGTTCCTGCGCAACCTGGAAGCGTTCCGCGCTGGCAAACCGATGGAGAATGTCGCCGACCTGGACCGCGGGTATTGAGCTAGGCGCTGCGCCGCCCCGGCAACCCGCGGGGCGGCAGACGAAGATTATTCCAGCAAGTCATCCCCATGGGCGGCGAGCACGCGGCCCATGGCGTCGAACAGATTGGGGTCGGTTCCGGCTGAGGGCGAAATGACACCCTAAGCGAAACGGCAAGAAGGGGTGGGGAGCGGACATCGCGCCCCCGCCTTGCGTCATCCTGAACTTGTTTCAGGATCCATCGGGCGATTGGTGCCGGAGCGTGGTGGCTCGTGCCGCCATCTCGGTTGGCCGATCATAAACTGGGCTTTCGGATTGATGGACCCTGAAACAAGTTCAGGGTGACGGCTGATTTGGGGTGGGGCGCGGTCATCCGTCATCCCGGCGCATGCCGGGACCGTGGGCAAGTCTTGAGGCGATAGCTATCGCCAGGGCGCCCGGACGTGAGGCTGCTTCTAAAGACAGCCCACGGTCCCGGCATGCGCCGGGATGACGACCATTGGGAACGTCTGCAACGGGGCGGATGCTGCCCTTCACCATTCCGCCGGATGGATGTCGATCAAATGGATCAAATGTCAGTGAGATCCTCAGGGTACATCCCACCGCGCTGGCAGAAGAGAGCCCATGTTTCCTTCC
>NZ_JBIQDE010000040.1:0-919 GCF_045371305.1 Sphingomonas sp. 179-A 2A2 NHS
TCACTGGCGAGTACCTTTGGCCCAAGGACGCCGGCGCTTAGGGTGTCATTCCGCCCTCAGCCGGAACCGACCCCCTGCTCGAGCGCATCGAGAACGAAGCCGGCATGGGCGGTCCGGCTCGCTCGCCGTCCGACGATCCGCCTGGCGAACGTATCGATGACGAAGGCGACGTAGACGAACCCAGTCCAGGTCGCGACATAGGTGAAGTCCGAGACCCAGAGCATGTTCGGCGCCGGCGCGCGGAACTGCCGGTTGACGCGGTCGAGCGGACAAGGTGCTGACGATCGCCCACCGTGGTGCGCACCGGCTTGCCTCGGATCACGCCCGCCAGCCCTATCGCCCGCATCAGCCGAGCGACCGTGCAGCGGGCGACATCGAAGCCCTCCCGCTGCAACTGCCGCCAGACCTTGCGGACACCATAGACCCGGAAGTTGGCCTCGAACACGCGCCGCACCTCGATTGTGAGCGCAGCATCACGCCGCGCCCGCGCCGACAGGCGCAGTGGATCCCGTCGCCGCGCGACATGAGCATGGTAGGTTGATGGGGCGATCGGCAGCACCTTGCAGATCGGCTCGACCCCATGAACAGCACGCTGGTCGTCGATAAACGCGATCATCGCTTGAACGGGCGGTCGAGCTCCGCCTGAGCAAAATATGCCGACGCCTTGCGCAGAATCTCGTTCGCCTGGCGCAGCTCACGGTTCTCGCGCTCCAGTGCCTTCAGCTGCGCCGCGACATCGCTCGGCACGCCGGCGCGCACGCCGCTATCGACTTCCGCCTTCTTCACCCACTCGTGCAGCGTCTGCCCGCTTTCGCCACTTGGCGACCGTCTTGGGATTGATTCCCAGCTCACGGCTCAGCGTCGCGAGCGAAGCTTGCGATCGCTGTATTGCTGCTCGGACAGCGTGCGTGGTCGTGGC
>NZ_JBIQDE010000041.1:0-882 GCF_045371305.1 Sphingomonas sp. 179-A 2A2 NHS
GGGGTGCACCGGCGCGCTAAGGTGCTGTTATCGCTGTAACCGGTCGCTAACCGGCGCTGGGCCAGGCTTGCGCGATGCCGATCGTCGCCGCGCTCGTCCTCGTCAACGCCTGGACGATGCTGCGCTTCTGGCAGGACAAACAACGGGCGATCGCCGGCCGGCGTCGCATTCCCGAGGCGAACCTCCTCGGCCTCGCGCTGATCGGCGGAACGCCCGGTGCGTTCGCCGCACGCCGGCTGTTCCGCCACAAGACGCGCAAGGAGCCTTTCTCGACCCGGCTGATGCTGATCGCCGCGATCCAGCTCGGCGCAGGCGGCGTGCTGCTCCTCACCTGAAAGGCGCCCCGCCCCGGTTGTTGACGGACAAAAGGAAGGAACGGGGCGCCCGGTGTGCGAACCTCGGGTCCCGCGCGAACGCCGGCCCGTGCGCCCCCCATCCGCCCGCCGTGCGCGGCAGGCAAGCCCGTCATCGCCGCGTCATCGAACCGGCCGCGCGCCGGCGCTCGCGCAATCGTGGCCGGTCGGAACCGCTACCGGACGGATGGCAGCGCTGCCCTGATGGGCCGATCGCCGACAGGTCGATCTTCAGGCAGCGGCGAGGTGCAAACACCGATCGGACATCGATATCCGAACCGATACCAAAGTGAGCGCCGCGCGCGCTGGCGGGAGTTCAAACCGGGCGCGGCGCTCACGATCGGCACGGCGCATGGAGGGCGTCGCTCGATGGCGCACGCTATCGCCAGAAACACTTCGTCACGCAAGCACGTACATCACGATTGCAACGCCGGGCGTCCGGCGGTGGGACGGATGCTGATCCACCGCTGCCCACCCCGACACCTTCGGCCCAATTCTTCCGACTGGCCTCTCCAGCCCTATCCATCCC
>NZ_JBIQDE010000042.1:0-862 GCF_045371305.1 Sphingomonas sp. 179-A 2A2 NHS
GGTAAGTCGCGTCGATCATGACGGTCTTCGGTACGGCCTCCGCTGCCGCAAGACCCTCCATCATCCGCAGGAAAACACCCCGTTCGCCCCAACGCTTCCACCGGTTGTACAGCGTCTTGTGCGGACCGTACGCGCGCGGCGCATCACACCAGCGCAGCCCATTGCGGTTCACGAAGACGATGCCGCTCAGAACCCGTCGGTCATCCACCCGCGGCCGGCCGTGGCTCTTGGGGAAGTACGGCTGCAGACGCGCCATCTGCTCATCCGTCAGCCAGTACAGGTCGCTCATCCACGGTCTCCTCACGGAGCCTGAATCAGATCGTGCCTCTCACATCAATGGGTCCTGACCCTAGGCCTGATACCAGTTTCTCAAACTCGGCTTCGTCGAGTCCGCAAGCGGACCGGTCGAAGCTGCGGATGTAGAACGCCATCACTTGCTCGCTTACCCCCGCGATCCGGTTGCACTCCGAGCAGGACGGAAACAGGAAGCCTTCGGGCCCATGTTTCTTGATGAAGACGATGCGAGCAGGGGCGTGATCGATCTCCGTCGTCGGCCGCCTTCCGGCGCAGTAGCAACACCGCGGGTTACTTGCGATGAAGGCGGCCCGATCCACCTTCTGCGGCATTTTCGCCATGGCTCGGCCTCGTCCTTCCATCGGCACCTCCGCGGCGCCATCTCTGTCCGCAACGCCGCATGTAGCGAGCAGGTTCGATCGTCCTCACCGCGCTGATCTGGCAGGGATGTCGCGTGTCATGGTTGTCGTCAGCCTCGCAGTGCGGCGAAACGGGTCTGCAGGCTAGCGGCGAGCGACTGCCGCCCCTCGTTGTTGTTGAGGTAGGCGAGGTAGCGATGGTGTTGCAG
>NZ_JBIQDE010000043.1:0-794 GCF_045371305.1 Sphingomonas sp. 179-A 2A2 NHS
GGGCCGGTAGCTCAGGTGGTTAGAGCGCACGCCTGATAAGCGTGAGGTCGTAGGTTCAACTCCTACTCGGCCCACCATCTGCGCAGGCGTAGCCGAGCACGGCCAGCGCTGCGAAGCGCGCCATAAGGCGCAGCTTCGCTGCGACTGACGGCGTAGCGGGTGCGATACGGGGCCTTAGCTCAGCTGGGAGAGCGGTTGCTTTGCAAGCATCAGGTCATCGGTTCGATCCCGATAGGCTCCACCACTGCGCAGCTGACGAGACGCGCAAGCGGAAGCTTGCAGCGCACGCCAGCAAGCACGGCCAGCCTCGCATCAGCGAGGTCTGACGGCGCGGCTTTGCCGCGGCGTGGCACGCTATTTCTGACGATATTCCAGAAGATGAAGACACGAGATCCTCATGGGCGACCATGAGGTTAAGGCCGCGACGGCCTTCTTTGACATTGTGAATGGGTTCTTAAAATCGATGCCGTGGCGGTATGGGTTTGGAACGACGAGGATCGCGAAAGCGGTTCGTGACCATGCTTCGGCATGTGAGCGAGCTGGCTAGGTCGGTTCGAGACGTCCAAGACTATATCTCTACAAATAATCTGGCTGAGATTTAATCATCCACATCAGCTGAGCCGCTCGGCGGCACGCTTCATGCGTGTCAACGGACGGCCAGATCAGAACCACGCTACACTGCTCTGCCGAGTTTCGTGTCGCTCTCCTGAGGGAGAACGATCCAGTGTTGTCGTTGGTGGTGTGGACTCTCAAGCGTGAGGTAAGGGCAATTCGTGGATGCCTTGGCATGTACA
>NZ_JBIQDE010000044.1:0-749 GCF_045371305.1 Sphingomonas sp. 179-A 2A2 NHS
GTGAATCGGCGCGCGGGGCCACGCACGACGCCGACTAATTGATACCTGAAAGCACGAAGTGTTGGCGCAATTCCTACTCGAAAGCACGAATTGAAGCGCGATTTCCTACTCGAAAGCACGAAGTGGTGACGGGTTTTACTGCCGATCCGGGGCAGTTTTTCGCATTTCCTACTCGAAAGCACGAACCGTAGACGCTTCCGATGTTGGAATTAACCTGCGACATTGCCGCTGAGCACGCCGGCATCGGGCCGGCGACATAGCGGAGCGGCCGTGACCACATAAAGGAAAGCCCGGCACGAAGGCCGGGCATCCCAGAAGTAGATGGAGCGACGTCGCCAAACGTCGATCCGGAGCAACACCATGTGCTCCCTCCAGATACGCTGGAACCCCGAGCGGTTCAAGGATGCGCGTTTCGCGCCACGCCCTCTTTTTGTCCTGTGTCCCGGCCCCGATGGGGATGGAAGATGACGGCGTTTACCCTGGGGGAAGCGACGGCGATCGCGCTCGGCCGCGTGCGCGCGGGTCGGACGGTAGATCACGGGACGGGCGCGGTGCCCGGCCTGGCGGGGGTGCGCGTGCGGGCGCCCGCACGCAGCGGCGCGCCGCATCCGACCGGCGCGCCGATCCGCCGCGACAGCATCGAGGCGGGGACGTTCGAGGCGCATTTCTTCGTCGTGCCCGCGAAGGGCGAGCCTGACCGGCTGGTGCGCATGGCGCGCGCCGCGCTCGACGCCGGGCGCCGGCTGAAG
>NZ_JBIQDE010000045.1:0-686 GCF_045371305.1 Sphingomonas sp. 179-A 2A2 NHS
CCTCCCCCTAGCGACGGCGATCGTGTCTACATATTTATGTCGACACTCCGACACTACTACACACCGACAATGTGATGCGACCAATGTGCTCGATCGTGGTTAACCGCTTGGTATCCGGTGCCGGGCTACCTCGCTCCGGGTGACGTTCCTTGCCCTCCCCTTCCGTCACCCCCTCGCACGCGCCGTGTCGGCCGGGACGCCCCAGCCCCCGTCTTCCACGGGCAAGGGCATCGCAAACAACCGCGCAGCCCCCCGTCCCGGCGCCGCGCTGCCTGTCCGCGTCCTGCTCCTCGCGCTGTGGCTCGCGGGTGCGCTCTACGCCGCGACGCATCACACGATGTGGCGCGACGAGGTCCGCGCGTTCAGCTTCGCGCAGCGCGGCAGCGGGCTGCTCGACATGGTGGTGGCGATCCGCGGCGACGGGCATCCCGCGCTGTGGCACGTCATCCTGCGGCTCGCGTGGACGGCGTACCGCGATCCGGTCGTCCTGCCGCTCGCCGCCTTCGCGATCGGCGCGGCGGGGGCGACGCTGCTCGCGCTGCGTGCGCCGTTCCGCCCGCTGCTGCTCGCGCTGGCGCTGCTCGGCGCGTTCACGCTCTACGAATATGTCGCGGTCGCGCGCAATTACGGGCTCGGCGTGCTGTTGCTCTACGCGATCGCCGCGGCCTGGGCGCGCCATCGCGACA
>NZ_JBIQDE010000046.1:0-654 GCF_045371305.1 Sphingomonas sp. 179-A 2A2 NHS
GTGGCACACCCAGCCGCACAATACGCTCCTGCTATTTCTGATTTCCTGGGGTATCATCGGCACGGCGGGTGCCTCGTGGCTTCTCGGGCGTGCGATCTTCGCCATGCATCGTACCAGCATGAATGATCCGGAGTTGCTTCCAATCGCCGGCGCTCTTTACGCGTTGCTGTGCATGAGTCTGTTCGCAGGCATGTTCCACTATCCGCGTTTCGTAATGGTCATCATGATTTGCTTCGGATTGCTCTTCGCGGCGCGCGATCGCGGGAACCAGGCCCGCCAAGTTCGCTGATCGTACGTGCGATCGGCGTCCATGCCCGGCGCCGCTGATTGACGCGCTGACTCACCGCGCCCGCACTGATTCAGACAATCCGTCGGACAGCGCGCGCGCGGGCGCGTAGGTGAAGGGGGACGATGCCGATCCGCCCCGATCATCGCTGGCTCTATCCCATCGACTGGCGCGAGCTGTCGGCGCTGGTGCGCTTCTCCCGCGCGCGCGGCTGCTGCGAGCGATGCGGGCGGCCGCACGGGCAGGTGGTGCTGCACTTGGGCGACGGGCGCTGGTGGGATGCGGCGCGCGGCTGCTGGCGCGACGCGCGCGGGCGGCGCACCCGCGTCGTGCCTAATCGCCAGCTGCGGCTCGAGGCGCTTGCCGGC
>NZ_JBIQDE010000047.1:0-633 GCF_045371305.1 Sphingomonas sp. 179-A 2A2 NHS
AGCGTGATGAGCGCGAGATTGTCGGGCAGGCGTCGATCCGGCGCGCGCGCGGCGACGATCCAGGCGAGCGTGACGAGGAACGCGAGCAGCAGTGCCTGGTGGCGATACCCGCCGGGATAGACCAGCACGAAGACGAGCGTCATGCCGACCAGCGCGGCGGTCGCGGCGAGGATCGCGCCGAGCGCCGGGGCGCGCGTCCAGCGGTGCGGCGGTTCGCCGGGGGCAGGGGGCGCGCGCAGCCCGGCGATCGCGAGGCCGATCAGCGTGGGGAGGAGGACGAGCACCGGGATCGTGGACCGCAGCGGCGCGGGCATCAGCTCGGCGAAGGCGGGGCCGAGGCCGAGCACGAGCGTTGCGAGGAGCGCGAGCGGGCCGGGGCGTTCCACCGGCAGCATCGCGGCGGATTGCGCGGAAGGGTAGGCCTGCCACAGGCACAGCGCGGCGCCGAGCGCGGTGGCGGCGACGGCGAGTGCGAAGCTGCGCCAGGCCTGCCGCGTGGGGGCGCGGCGGTCAGGGGGTTGGCTGTCGGGGAGGGCGCACGCGCGCTGCTGGAGGAGCTCGACCGCCCACAGGAGCAGCAGCGCGCCGGCGAAGACGAGCGAGTGGATATTGGCGTTGGCGAGGAGGAAGAGC
>NZ_JBIQDE010000048.1:0-605 GCF_045371305.1 Sphingomonas sp. 179-A 2A2 NHS
GAACCAGCAGGTCCGCGCGGCCGCGCTGAACCTCGTCACCGCCTGCATCGTCCTGTTCAACTGCCGCTACCTGGACCGGGCGGTCGGGGCGCTCCGCGCGCGAGGCGCGGCGATCGACGACGCCCTCCTGCCGCGGTTGTCGCCGCTCGGATGGGACCACATTAACTTGACGGGCGACTATGTCTGGTCGGACGCCCTAACGCTCGACGCAGAAGGCTATATGCCGCTTAAGATGCCGGCGCCCGGACCGCTGTCGCTGCCGTGATTCTGTGTCCTCATAATGCACAGGGGCGAACAGGAAAAAGCGTGCCCAGCCACTGAAATGTATCGTCAACCAAGCCAGCCCTTGGAGGAAGCCTACCCAAGTCACGAGCATCAACATGATGCTGAAAAGCCAACTGTCCATCGGCTGCAGGAAGTGGTTTCTGTAAAGGCGTGCAAGTCGGCGGCACAGACGTCGACCGACTACCTGGGCCTTCCGGCTTCTAGTCACATGAAAGCCTTCCCGGCGTGATCCCGATACCGCTCCGTATCGCGGACATATTCCGCGACCATCTCGATCGACGCGTGGCGGCTGTGCTCGCGCATTTTGAACAGGTTGGCGT
>NZ_JBIQDE010000004.1:0-498211 GCF_045371305.1 Sphingomonas sp. 179-A 2A2 NHS
CGGGGTGGAGCAGCCCGGTAGCTCGTCAGGCTCATAACCTGAAGGTCACAGGTTCAAATCCTGTCCCCGCAACCAACGATATTACAACAGCCCCGTCCCTCATCGGACGGGGCTTTGTTGCATCCGGGCCTCCCGCTGTCGCCACCTCCAGCATCCGGAACAGGGCGCAGCGTGCCGGGCTGACATCAGAGGCGCTCTTTTCATAACGCCTCGGCGCCCGCCCGCCACCCCGAGATCTCAGCGGCAGCTCGTGGCGTGGCGGATCGCGACGTCGACAGGAACGTCGTGCAACCGGCGGAAACGCGCCTCTACAAGGCTGAACAGACCACAGCATGCGCTGATCGCATCAACACGGCGTTCCGGTTTGCAGTCTGTCGATGCCTGATGGGCCAGATCGACAAGTTTTCGGTTAACGTATTCAGCAACAGAGACTAAGGGCCCGCGACCTCGGGGAGGCTTAAAAAATCTGGAGCGTGTCTCTTGGCAACGGAAAGTAACAAACTGTTAGGATTGCGAGATGTTCGGCGGTGGATCACGCAGATCCTTTTGCCGGACGCATCCTTCATGAGGATGGCGATCATCTACGGCATCGCAATCAGTTTGTTATCCTTGGCGACGCCTATATCTGTTCAATTGTTGATAAAT
The DNA here is from genome assembly GCF_045371305.1 of Sphingomonas sp. 179-A 2A2 NHS. NCBI lineage: Bacteria > Pseudomonadati > Pseudomonadota > Alphaproteobacteria > Sphingomonadales > Sphingomonadaceae > Sphingomonas > Sphingomonas sp. 179-A 2A2 NHS. The sequence continues at coordinate 646 of NZ_JBIQDE010000004.1, forward strand.
TCAGTTGCGAACACGGCCCTTCCTGCGCCCTTGTTCACGCTGTCGATGATCCTTCTCATCCTGTTGTTGATTTTCGTCGCACTATCGGCGTGCCGCATTCACCTGATGGCGTTGTTCGAACGCCGGCTATTCGCGCGGATCGTGGCCGAGATCACGTTGCGCGCCGTTCACGCGCAAAACCCGTTCTTCAACGACGAACGGCGCGGCGACCTGTTCAATCGCTATTTCGATCTGATCACCGTGCAGAAGGCGATCCCCAGCCTGTTGATCGGCGGCTTTGCTATCCTGCTTCAGGCCGCGGTCGGCCTTGCGGTGACGAGTTTCTATCACCCCTTCTTCCTCACCTTCAATCTGCTGCTGGTGTTCTGCATCTGGCTGATCTGGCAACTGGGCGTCGGCGGCGGGGTGCGAACCGCGGTCTGCCTCAGCCATGCCAAGCATGATGCCGCCCGGTGGCTGGAAAGCGTCGGCAGTTCCAACGGCTTCTACAAGTCGCATCGCCACCTGTCGTTCGCGATGGATCGATCAGACGCGATGACCGCCGCTTACGTGGCGGCGCACCGGCATCATTTCCGCTACACCTTCACGCAGAACATCGCGTTCATGCTGCTCTATGCCGTGGCAAGCGCGGCGCTGCTGGCGCTTGGTGGCTGGCTTATCATCCAGAACCAGCTTTCGATCGGGCAACTGGTGGCGGCCGAACTGATCCTTTCGGGCGTCTTCTACGGCATTTCGCAGCTCGGCATCTATGTGGAGTCCTTCTACGATCTTGCCGGATCGCTGGAGGAGCTGTCGCTGCTCTACGCGATCCCCAGGAGCGCTCTGCGGGCCACGAGGGGCGCCGTCCGCGGGACGGGTCGGTCCGGCTGCGCAACGTGGCGTTCGGCGAAGACCGGTTCGATTTCGAGCTCGATAGCGGGGAGCGGCTGGTCGCCGTGGCCGAACCGGGCGCCGATCATGCCGTCGCGCTGCTGCTGAAGCGCCATGTTCATCCCGATCGGGGCATGGTGATCGTTGGTGGCGCCGATCTTGAGGCGCTCGACATGTACCTGCTGCGATCGGACGTGACCGTGCTCGATCGGCCGAGCATCGTCGAGGTTACGATCCGTGAATATCTTCGGCTCGCGCAGCCCGATGCGCCTCCCGCGGCGGTGATGGACGTGATCGCGCTGATCGGGCTGGAAACGCGCATCGCGCAGCTTCCCGAGGGGCTCGACACCATGCTCTCCGCCTCCGGCAGCCCTCTTCTCATCGACGAGGTGATGGCGCTGAAACTTGCCGCGGCGCTGCTCCGGCGGCCGCGGGTGCTGATGCTCTCGCCGCTGTACGACATGCTGCCCAAGGCGTGCCTGACTGCGGCGCTGGATCAGCTTCGCACCAGCGAGACGACGGTGCTGCTCTTCTCCAACCGCCCGGAGGAGATCGTGCTCGACGGCTATCTGTGGCTCGGTCGCAAGCGACAGGAGAGGGTGGCGAATCCGGAGGCGCTTGCCGCCCGAACTGGTGGGGTGGAGGTGAACGATGCCCTTCCGCGCTGAACATATTACGCACTTCCAGACGCTGGCGTCGCTCCGTCCGCCCCGGGCGCTCACCGCGATTGGCTGGATGCTGGCGATCGGCATGGTGCTGGTGACGGTGCTGCTGTTCGCCGTCCCCTGGGTTCAGACCGCTGCAGGCGCCGGTCAGGTCGCGGCGCTCAACCCCGGAGACCGGGTGCAGGCGATTACCGCGCTCGTGCCCGGGCGGGTGGAGCGTTGGTACGTGCAGGATGGCCAGGCCGTGCGCCGCGGCGATCCGATCGCCCGGATCGTCGATAACGATCCCGATCTGCTCACCCGCCTGGCGGCCGAGCGTGACCAGGTGGTGGCGGAGATCGCTGCCGCAGAACAGGCGCTGGCCGTGGCCCGCGTCGACGTCGACCGATCCCGGCAATTGCTGGAGGAAGGGCTGATCGCGCAGCGCGACCTGGAGGCACGCCAGATTGGCGTGGCCGAGCGCCAGGCCCGGATCGCAGACGCGCGCGCGAAGCTGACGCGGGTCGACATCTCGCTGAAGCGCCAGTCGGTGCAGACCGTCTATGCGCCGCGCGACGGGCGGATTCAGCAGATCAATGCCGCCGCTGGCGCGACGCTGGTCAGCGCGGGTGATCTGCTGGCGACGCTCGCACCGGAAGCGCCGGTCCGCGTCGTCGAGTTGATGGTCGTCGGGCGCGACGTGCCACTCGTGAAGCGCGGACAACCGGTGCGGCTGGAGTTCGAAGGCTGGCCCGCCATCCAGTTCAGCGGCTGGCCGTCGGTGGCAAGGGGTATGTTCGACGGACGCGTGCGCTCGATCGATCCGGCGCCGCAGACCACCGGGCTGTTCCGGGTGCTCGTCGAGCCCCGTCCCGGCTTTCCGCCATGGCCGGATCAGGACTTTGCCCGCGTCGGCGCCAAGGCACGCGGCTGGATCCAGATGGAAACCGTCTCGGTCGGCTACGAACTGTGGCGGCAGCTCAATGATTTCCCGCTCGAGTTCCGCCGCCCGGCAAGCGACGCCAAGCCAGCCGGCGAGGTCGAGCCGATCGTGAAGGTGAAGGCGAAATGAGGCGCTTCCTGCTTCTCGCCGCGGCCTTGCTGTTGCCCGCCAAAGTGATCGCGCAGCCAGGCGTCGCGCCCTTGTCCCTCGACGAGGTACTGCGATCCTCCGCCACGCATTCGCCGCAGATCGTCGAGGCGCTGGCGCGGGTTCGCTCGGCAGAGGGGCGCGAGCTCTCCGCGGCCGGGGCGTTCGACACGGTGTTCCAGGGCGAGGCGCGCAGCCGGCTGAGCGGCTATTACGACGGAAGCGTCGTCGAGAGCCGGCTGTCGCGCCCGCTCAGCAATAACGGCGGCGAGGCCTATGCCGCCTATCGCCTCTCACGCGGCGCCTTCCCGGTTTATGAGGATCGCAACTACACCAATCGCCGGGGCGAGGTGAAGATCGGGGCGACCTTCGCCCTCATGCGCGATCGACTGATCGACGAGCGTCGCGCCCGGCTGGGGCTCGCGGCGGCGGACGTCGACATCGCCCGGTTCGAAGGCGAGCTGGTCGCGATCGGCGTGCAGAGCAGGGCGCTGCAGGCCTATCAGGCCTGGGTCGCCGCCGGGCTGCGGCTCGCGACCTACCGTAGCCTCCTCGATCTTGCCGTGCAGCGCCGCTCCAGCATTGGCCGGCAAGTGGCGCTGGGCGCACAGCCGCGTATCCTGGAAACCGAGAACGAGCAGAATATCGTACGACGGCGTGCCCTGGTGGTGCGGACCGAACTGGAGCTGGCGACGGCAGCGAACACGCTTTCGCTCTATTACCGCGACGCGAACGGCACGCCGATCGTCCCCGATTCTGCCCGGCTTCCGGACGCCCTGCCGGCAATTCCGCGCGCGCCGCGAACGGCGGGTGCCATGGACCTGCCCGATCGGCCGGACTTCAACACGATCATGGCCCGGATCGGGCAGGCGGAGGATCGCTTGATGCTCGCCGAGAACGAGCTGCGTCCCAAGGTGGACGTCTTCGCCGAAGGCGCGCGCGATCTCGGCCCGATTGGTCTGGGCGGCCCGTCGCGTGAGGGGACCGACGCGATCGCCGGCGTTCGCTTCTCGGTGCCGCTGCAACGCCGCGTCGCGCGCGGAAAGGTTGCCGAGGTGCGGGCGGAAATCGATGCATTGCAGAGCCGGCGCAGGATGCTCGTCGATCAGGTGACGGCCGACGTGAATGCCATCGTCGTTGCGGTGGATGCGGCAGCGCGGCTGGTGACGCTGGCCAGCGAGGAAGCCGATCTGGCGGAACGCATGGCCCAGGCCGAGCGCCGCCGGTTCGGCCTGGGGGCAAGTGACTTCCTGATCGTCAACCTGCGTGAGGAAGCCGCCGCCGATGCCCGCATCCGCCTGCTCGACGCCGATTACCGGCTCGCGACAGCGCGTGCCGATTACGTCTCGATCACCGTCAACCGGGAGGCGCTGAGGTTGCCGGCGCTGTAGCGGAAAGCTCCGCTTCGCATTGCACGGCCCGCGCGATCAGGCCGTCGCGCGCGGCATCGCTTGCCGCGCCCGCGAGCAGCAGGGCGTAGCCGAGACGGATCGTCGGGCCGAGGGCGTCTGGCGCGAGATCGCCGGCTACCCAGTCCAGCATCACGGAGCGGAACTGATGGTCGAGCTGTGTCAGCAGCATTTCGGGGTCGATCTCCGGCCGGATCGATCCGTTGGCGGCGGCCTCGTCCACCAGATGCTGCCAGAAGGCGGCGCGCGTGGGGTTGTAGATCGCCTTGCGCACCTCGCCGGACGCGGCGAACACCTCGCGCCACAAGGTTTTGTAGAACGGCGGATCGGCGAGGTAGAAAGCGACGGCGAGGTCGACCGCGGCGAAGATCTGCTCCAGCGGATCGGCGTCGCGCAGGCCCGCGAACCGCGCCTGGAACTCGCGCACGTCCTGAAGCACGCCAAGGATCACCGCGCCGCGCGATCCGAACAGGTTGTAGGGTGTCGCCAGGCTGACTCCGGCACGGGCGGCAAGCGCCCGCATCGAAAGGCCGGTGCTGCCGGATTCGCGGATCATCTCGCGCGCCGTCTGGATGATGCGCCGGCGACGCTCTTCCTTCCCCGCCTCCCGGCGGCTGCCCTTGGCTGCGCGGACGCCAGCACCGGCGCTGGGCATGGCTTGCGGTGGGTCGCGCTGGGTCAACGATCCGGCTCCTTCATCAGCCATGCCGGAGCACCTGTCAGGTTCCGTATGAACTATAACGGGTTGCAACTGACGGCATCGCTACGCTGATCTCGGCCGGTTGGCGCTTCGCAATTCCACCTAGCCGTTGGCGGGTGCAGAGGCGCGAATGAGGCCCCGTCAAAGCGAGAGGAGGGTGGACCGGCGCCACCACCATCCTCGGTCCGATCGGGCCCAGCTGCTGTTTCGGCGGGACGGCATGCACTCGGCCTGGTTCGCGCGATTGGGCACGGGCAAGCAGTTCTAACGGCCGCTGGGCCGCCGTTCGCTCCCGCCGGCCTGACCAACTTACTTACGTTAAGACGGTCGGTTCAGCTCGGAACCCTGCCCGCGCGCCGATGGTTCGCAGCGAAAGCCCAGAACATCAGCGTGTTCGCGCACGTGTCAGTCCTGCTGCCACGAGCGCAGCGCTTGCAACAAGGAGCATCGACATGGCCGATCCGACGCCGCCGTTCCCCGATCAGCAGCAACCCGTGCCCGGCACCACCGCGGCAATGAACCCGCGGCCGGATCATGGCGAGGAAAGCTATGAGGGCCACGGGCGCCTCGCCGGCAAGAAGGCGATCATCACTGGCGGCGACAGCGGCATCGGTCGCGCGGTCGCCATAGCCTTCGCGCGCGAAGGCGCGGACGTGCTGATCTCCTACCTCAACGAAGACGAGGACGCGCAGGAGACAGCGCGCTGGATCGAGAAGGCCGGGCGCAAGGCCGTGCTCGTCCCGGGCGATATCGGCTCGCCGCAGCATTGCCGCACCATCGTCGACAATGCGGTGGAGGCGTTCGGCCGCATCGACATCCTCGTCAACAATGCCGCGCACCAGATGACGTTCGAGAAGCTGGAGGACATTCCGGACGAGGAGTGGGACATGACGTTCCGCACCAACATCCACGCCATGTTCTATCTGTCGAAGGCCGCGGTGCCGCACATGGGCGAGGGCGGGGCGATCATCAACACGACGTCGGTGAATGCCGACAATCCGAAGCAGACACTGCTTCCCTATGCCACCACCAAGGGCGCGATCCAGAACTTCACCGGCGGCTTGGCGCAGTTGCTGGCGGAAAAGGGCATTCGCGTGAACTGCGTCGCTCCCGGTCCGGTGTGGACGCCGCTGATCCCCTCCACCATGCCGCCGGATCAGGTGAAGGAGTTCGGCCAGGCTTATCCGATCGGCCGGCCGGCGCAGCCACGCGAACTCGCCCCTGCCTATGTGATGCTGGCAAGCGACGAGGCGAGCTACGTCTCGGGCGCGACAATTGCGGTGACGGGCGGCAAGCCGGTGATCTGATTGGCGAGCCGCCAGGCAGCTCCGCGATTTCGGATTAGGTTCTAAGTCGATCGTGTTATATGTTCTCCCGAAAAGACGGGAGAGGATGCCATGGTCGTCGACTGGGCCGAGAAGCGTGCTGCCTATAAGCGGGACGGGGTGGTCCATGTCCCGGGCCTGCTCGATCCCGATCAGCTCGCCGCCACGCTGAAGGCGTGGGAATGGAGCCTCGCCAACCCCACGCCGCGCAACGCCCCCGCGCTGAAGCGCGACGGCACGCCGCTGTTCTACAACGATTCCTTCCACCCCAATGTGCTCGATGGCTATCGCGAGATGCTGGAAAGCTCGCCGATCCCGGCGGCGTGCGCGCAGCTCTGGGGCCGCGACCCCGTCTGGTTCATCTACGAACAGGTGTTCCTGAAGGAAGGCGGCGATACGCGGCGTACGCCCTGGCACCAGGACGGCTCGTACATCCCGATGGATGGCGAGGATAATGCCGTCGCCTGGATCACCTTCGATCCGCTCGCGCGCGGGGACAGCCTGGAATTCATCCCCGGCTCGCATCTAGGCCCGATGTACAACACCTCCGCCTTCGATCCGAAGGATGACACCCGCCCGATCGACGATCGCCTGCCGCTCCCGCGCCTGCCCGACGTCGAGGGCGAGCGTGACCGGCACCGCATCGTCTCCTGGGCGGTGGAGCCCGGCGACGTCATCTTCTTCCACTTTCGCACCCTGCACGGCGGCGCACGCACGCGCCCCGGCCAGCGCCGCCGCACGCTGACGCTGCGCTTCTTCGGCGAGCGCACGCATTACGATCCAAAGGCGGCGAAATCCCTGCCCAACTTCCCCGACATGGCGACGAAGCTGAAACCCGGTGACACGATGCGCGCGCCCGGCTTCCTGCGCCTCCACCCCAAGGCCGCGGCGTCCGCCGCGTGATCCGGCGCCGCGCCAACACGACAAGGAGAGCATCGCGATGAAGGATTTCGGCGGAAAGCTGGCGGTGGTCACCGGCGGCGGCACCGGCATGGGCCGCGAACTGGTGCGCCAGCTCGTCGCGCAAGGCGCCAGCGTCGCGATGTGTGACCTGTTCGCCGAAACGATGGCCGAGACGATGGCGCTGTGCGAGGCTGACGGGCTGCCCCAAGGCGTGCGCATCACCAGCCACATTGCTGATGTGGGCGACGAGGATCAGGTGACGCGCTTCGCTGCGGAGGTCGCGCGCGATCACCAGAGCGATCACATTCACCTCCTCTTCAACAATGCCGGCATCGGTGGCGGCGGCAGCTTCGTGCTCGATGACCGCGCCGAATGGGACCGCGTGTTCCAGATCTGCTGGTTCGGCGTCTATTATTCCTGCCGCGTCTTCTTCCCGATGCTGGAACGCGCGAGCGAAGGGCATATCGTCAACACATCGAGCGCCAACGGCTTCTGGGCGGCGCTGATGCCGGGCGTGTCGCACACCGCCTACAGCGCGGCGAAATTCGCGGTGAAGGGCTTCACCGAGGCGCTGGTGACGGACCTGCGCAACTATGCCCCGCACATCAAGGCGTCGATCGTCATGCCCGGCGGCGTCGGCACCCCGATCGGTCGCAACTCGCGCCGCGTCCTGTCGGGCGATGTCCTCACCGACGCGAGCCGGCGCAAGCTGCGCCAGCATCTGAAGGCGGTCGGTATCCCGAACGCCGAGGCGATGGACGATGCCGCGCTGCAGGCGGCGCAAGCCGAACTCACCAAAAGGTTCGAGGAACTGGCGCCGACCAGCGCGGCGCGGGCGGCCACTATCATCCTCGATGGCGTGAAGGCGGATCGCTGGCGAATCCTCGTCGGTGAGGATGTGACCCGGCTCGACCGCCGCGTCCGCGCTGATCCCGAGCGCGCCTACGAGCCCGATTTCCTTGCCTACGCCGAGGAATAGCGACGGGGCAGCGACACAAACAAAGAAACTGGAGAGGCACGATGAGCAACGGCGAGACCCAGGAGGCGGCGCTCGAGGCTGATTTCGACATCGAGGCACTGCGCGCGCGCTACAAGGCGGAACGCGACAAGCGGCTGCGCACCGATGCCGACCGGCAGTACAAGGAATTGTCCGGCGATTACGCCCGCTACGCCGAGGAAGACCCCTATGTCGAACCCGGCTTCACCCGCGATGCGCTGACCGATTTCGTTGAGGTGGCGGTGATCGGCGGCGGGTTCAGCGGGATGCTCGCCGCCGCGCGGCTGAAGGAAAAGGGCGTCACTGACCTGCGCATCATCGAGGCGGGCGGCGACTTCGGCGGCACCTGGTATTGGAACCGCTATCCGGCGCGCAATGCGACATTGAAAGCTATTGCTACCTGCCGCTGCTCGAGGAACTGAATTACCTCCCGAAGGAGAAATATTCCTACGTCACCGAAATCTACGAACACTGCCAGCGGATCGGGAAACACTACGATCTTTACCCGATCACGCTGTTCCAGACGCGCGTGTCGGAACTTGCCTGGGACGATGCGGAAAAGGTCTGGGTGATCCGCACCAATCATGGCGATGCGATCCGCGCGCGCTTCGTCGTCTCCGCGCTCGGCACCGCCAGCCGCGCCAAGCTGCCCGGCATCCCCGGCATCGAGAGCTTCGAAGGGCACAGCTTCCACACCAGCCGCTGGGACTATGGCTATACCGGCGGCGACACGACCGGAAACCTTTGGAAGCTGGAGGACAAGACCGTCGCCATCATCGGCACCGGCGCCACTGCGATCCAGTGCATTCCCGCGCTCGGGCGCCATGCGAAGCAGCTCTACGTCTTTCAGCGTACGCCCTCATCGGTCGACACGCGCGGCAACAAACCGACCGACCCCGAATGGGCGCAATCGCTGCAACCCGGCTGGCAACGCGCCCGGCGGCATAACTTCGCCGACATCATCGAAGGCCGCCCGTTCGAACATGACCTCGTCAACGACAATTGGACCTCGATCTTCCGCGAGGTTCAGTCCTTCGTGATCCGCAATGCCAAGACGATGGGGCCGGAGGCTGCGATCCGCCATGCGGAGGTCGCCGACTTCCGCAAGATGAACCGTATCCGTCAGCGCGTGGACGAGGTGGTGAAGGATCCCGAAACCGCCGAGAAGCTGAAGCCCTGGTACCGCCAGTTCTGCAAGCGGCCGACCTTCAACGACGAATTCCTGCCGACCTTCAACCGCCCGAACGTGACTCTGGTCGACGTCAGCGAAAGCAAGGGGGTGGAACGGATCACGCCCAAGGGGCTCGTCGCCAATGGCCGCGAATATGAGGTCGATTGCATCATCTACGCCTCAGGGTTCGAGATCACGACCTCGTTCAAGCGCCGCGTCGGCTTCGACATCAAGGGGCGGGACGGCGTGCTGCTGCACGATCACTGGGCCAACGGGTACAAGACGCTGCACGGCTTCGCGACCACCGGCTTTCCCAACTGGTTCTATATCGGCGTGTCGCAGAACGGCCTGTCGGTGAACATGACCGCGATGTTCGACGATCAGGCGCAGCACATCGCCTATATCATCGCGGAGGCGAAGAAGCGCGGCGCGACCGAAGTGGAACCGACGCCGGAGGCGCAGGACGCCTGGGTCACCACGATCAAGAAGCTGTCGGTGGTGAACCGCGCCTACCTCGAAAGCTGCACGCCCGGCTATTACAACAATGAGGGCGATCTGGAGGGTGGCCAGGCGGGGCAGACCTATGCGCCGGGCATCAACGCCTTCAACGCCTTGCTCGCCGACTGGCGCAACAATGGCGAGCTGCAGGGGCTGGCGCTCAGGGCCTGATGACAAAGCCCGGCGATGGCGCACAGTCATCGCCGGATCGGCGGGAGATAGACGATGGCGACGATGATCCGCGCCGGTGATGGCGCAGCGAACGATCAGGCCCGGCCCGCCGGCGAGATGGCCGCGGCCAGGCAGCAGCTTCGCGAGGAGGGGTGGTGCGTCATTCCCGACGTCATCGATGCGGAGACCACCCGCCAAGCGCTCGACCGGCTCTATGCCGCGGCGGAGGCCAGCGAGGCGCGCGGCGTCTCCACCTTCATGCCGGTGCTCGATCCCAACGACAGCAACGTGCGCGTCTTCTACCTCCTCGAACATGACGCGATCTTCCGCGAACTGATCTGCCATCCGCTCGCGCTGGACATCGTCGAGGCGGTGCTTGGGCGCGGCTTCATGATCTCGAACTTCACCGCCAACATCGCGCGGCCGGGTGCCCGGTCCATGGCGCTTCATTCCGACCAGTCGATCGTCGTGCCCGCGCCGTGGCACGATGCCTGGGCGATCAACATCATCTGGTGCCTCAGCGACGTTCGCTTCGAGAATGGCGCCACGCTGTTCATCCCGGGCGGCCACCGCTGGCAGTCGCATGATGACGTGCCGGGCGACGCGAAGGATCGTCTGCGGCCGTTCGAGGCCAAGGCAGGGTCGATCGTCGCAATGGACGGTCGGCTGTGGCACACCTCCGGCGCGAACGTCACCGCGGACGAGGAGCGCGCCCTGCTTTTCGGCTATTACAGCAAGGCGTTTCTGCGCCCGCAGGTGAACTGGAACGCGGCGCTGTCGTCCGAAACGCAGCGCGCGGTCTCGCCAGAACTGTTCCAGCTTCTCGGCCTTGGCGTCACCGCCAACACGGGTGAGGCGCGCCACATCAGCCGTAGTGAAGCGGCCGCCTGAGCAGCGCCCGGCTGATACCAGCTGGCCGGATCGCCTGACAGTCGCGCCAGTTGACCGGCCGGAATGTTCAGCGCCACGGCCGCTGCCAAGATCCGATCGACATCAAAGGAGAGGGTGATGAGCGAAGAACTGCTGACGCACGACCAGGACGGTATCCTGGTCATCACGATCAACCGGCCCGAAGCGAAGAACGCGATGACCAAGGCGGCGGCGGAGGGCATCGCCGCGGCGCTCGATCGGCTCGACAGTGAGGATTCCCTGCGTGTGGCGATCATCACCGGTGCGGGCGGCACCTTCTGCTCGGGCATGGACCTCAAGGGCTTCCTGCGCGGCGAGACGCCGTCGGTTGCGGGCCGCGGTTTCGGCGGTCTCACCGAGGCCCCGCCGAAAAAGCCGCTGATCGCCGCGGTCGACGGTTATGCGCTCGCCGGCGGGCTCGAACTGATGATCGCGTGCGATCTCGTCGTCGCAAACGCCTCGGCCAAGTTCGGCATTCCCGAGGCAAAGCGTGGTCTCGTTGCCGGTGCCGGCGGCCTCATCCGCCTGCCGGAACAGATCCCGCCGCGCGTCGCGATGGAGCTGGCGCTGACCGGCGACTTCATCGATGCCGAGCGTGCTTATGCCCTTGGCCTCGTCAATCGCCTGACGGATGGCCCCGCGCTTGATGCAGCGCTTCAGCTTGCCGCGACGATCAGCGCCAATGGCCCGCTCGCCGTGCAGGTCTCGAAGCAGATCATCAGTGAGTATAAGAGCTGGCCGGTCGAGGAACGCTGGAGCCGCCAGGGTGCGCTGATGGGCCCCGTATTCACCAGTGCCGATGCACGCGAAGGCGCCGCGGCCTTCGCCGAAAAGCGCAAGCCAAATTGGACTGGCAAATAAGTCGATCGGCTCATTTGCTGCACTGCAAGTAAAACGTGGATATCACCTCGGGCATGTACCCGAGGTGATATTTCGTTAAGCGTTACCTTATTTCGAGCCACGCGGATTTGCCGCGCACGGATCAATCAAGCCTTTGTCGCTGACTGAGCGTTCAGGCACGGTATAATCTTCGCGGGCTAATCTACATCATTGTGTGTCGTTGTTATATTCGACAAAGTCGAGAGAAGACCAGAGTGGAGCCCCGAGTAATTCAGCAGCTCCATTTTGTCATAGCATGAATGTTGCTAGCTAATTGACTTGCGGCCGGACCGTCCAAGGGCGCTTCACGCCTAGGCGGATTTGTCTCATTTTGGTCGCGTTATCGCTCGCCGCCATGTCCTGGCCGACTGGCGCCTGACGTGAAGCTGCCGTATCAATTACGCAGTCACTATCGGCCTGGGAGCAATGCACGTTCAAAGCGCCGCGCAGATGTGGTTCACGGCAGAGCAGTCTCTAGCCGATGCAATGGCGGTCACGGCGGCGCGTCACCCCGATGCGCGGCTTGTCGTCAGCGGTGGCGAGCGGTCCGGTCCCTATCGTCTGAATGAGGTGCACGCCGCCGGTTTGCGCTTCGGTGCGCATCTGAGCCGGCTCGGGATCAAGCCGGGTGATTGCGTCGCGGTACAGCTGCCGGCCAGCGTCGAATGGCTGATCACCACCATCGGCGTCGTTCATGCCGGCGCCGTGTTGCTTCCGATCGTGCCCGGCCGTGCCGAGGCGGATACCAGCTTCATGCTGAAAGAATCCCGCGCCCGCCTGATCGTCTCCGTCAGGCACGATCCCAATCGTTCGCGTGATGCATCGCTGCAGCAGATCGTGATCGTCGATGCATCCGAAGGGACGATCCCGTGGGAGGCGATGTTCGCGCCGATCGCCGCAACGCCGGGCGCGCCGCGCGCGCCCGATGATCTGGCGATGCTGATCTACACCTCGGGCACCGTCGCCGGCCCAAAGGGGGTGAAGCACAGCGGCCGATCGTTGCTTGAGGAATTGCTCGCGCTCGCATCGGTGCGGGATGATCAGGCGGGCGCGCTGTCGCTCAACGCTTGGCCGCCTGGCCATGTCGCTGGCGCGCTTTCGATGCTGCGTTTCGCCGTGCTGGCGGCGCCGATGGTGATGATGGATCGCTGGGATCCTGCCCAGGCAGCCTGGCTGATCGAGCAATATGGCGTCACTACCTGTTCGTTCACGCCGCTGCATCTTGCCGAACTGATCGACGCAGTGGAGCGGGAAGGGCGCAGCCTCGCGACGTTGCGACAATGTCTGGTCGGTGCCGCGCCCGTGCCACCGACGCTGATCGACCGGTGCGCCGCACATGGCGTGCGCACCTTCCGATGTTATGGGTCGAGCGAACATCCGACGATCACCATCGGCCATCCCGATGATCCGCTCGAAAAACGGCTGACCACCGAAGGGCGCCCGATGCGCGGCGTCGAGATCCGCTTTGTCGACGAGGACGGGCTGGACGTGCCCGCCGGCGAGGAGGGGGAGATCGCCGTGCGCGGCCCGGATCAATTCATTGGTTATCACGATGAGAGGCTGAACGAGGAGGCGTTCCTGCCCGGCGGATGGTTTCGCACCGGCGATATCGGCCGGCTCGATCCGGACGGCTATCTGATCGTCACGGATCGCAAGAAGGACGTGATCATTCGCGGCTGGCACCACATCGCCAGTCGTGGCGTGGAGGAACATCTGCGCGCGCATCCCGACGTCGCGGAGGTCGCCGTCGTCGGCGCGCTCGATCGCGGCGTGGTGGAAGTGGTGTGCGCCTTCGTCGTTCCCAAGCCCGGCCGGACCACCACGTTGGCTGCCATCCAGGCGCATTTCGCCGCCGCCCGCATGCCCGAGCATATGGTCCCCGAGCGGCTGGTGCTGATGACCGAGCTGCCACGCAACCAGGCCGGCAAGGTATTGAAGGCGGATCTGCGCCAGCGCGTCCGCGGCGTCGCTCTCTAACCATCGGCTCCGTGTCAGCGGTGACGCTTCGGCGGCCGGCCATGCCCTCCCTACGGCCTGCTACGAGTTGAACCTGCCCCGGCTTTGTGGCTGTTGCGGCGCAGTCCGATTGTAGCAGGGAGCGAGTTCATGGTGGACGATCGGGTGGTGATCGTCGGTGGGGGCTTTTCAGGCGCGCTGCTCGCGATCAACCTCATGCGCTACGAAGGCCCGCGCGCCACACTGATCGAGCGACGCCGGCCGCAGCTTGCCCGCGGCGTCGCCTATAGCGCCGCCAGCGAGGAGCATCTGCTGAACGTGCGCGCCGGCAACATGAGCGCGTTTCCTGACGAGCCGGATCATTTCGTCACCTGGCTGGAAAACCACGGCCTTGGCAACCGGGGCACCTTCGTGCCGCGCCGCGTCTACGGCGCCTATCTGCGCGACATGCTGGACGAGGCGAAGCGGGAGCACGGCGACCGCCTGACGTTGGTGGATGGCGAAGCGATCGCGGTGGACCGCGGCGAAAGCGTCTCCACTGTCCGGCTTGCCGATGGTCGAACGATCGAGGCGGAGACGGTGGTGCTCGCGCTCGGCAACCTTCCGCCGCACACCCCGCCGGGCCTCGACCCCGATGCGCTGCCGCCCGGCACCTATGCCGGCGATCCCTGGGCAGAAGATATTACGCGGGGCCTGTCGAAGGACGATACCGTCGTGCTGGTCGGCAGCGGCCTCACCGCGATCGATGCGGCGCTCCTGCTCGATGCATCCGGCTTTCAGGGCCACATCCTGTCGATGTCGCGCCGCGGGCTGGTGCCGCGCGCCCATGCCACCATCCCGCCAGTGACTGGCCTCAGCGAACGGCCAGGCACGCGCCTCTCCGCGCTCGTCGCTACCCTGCGCCGGCGCGCCGAGGAGGTCGACTGGCGCACCGCCGTCGACGAGCTTCGTCCCGTCACGCAAATGCTGTGGGGGGCGCTCAGTGACGAGGAACGCCAGCGCTTCCTGCGCCACGCACGCCCGTTCTGGGATGTGCACCGCCACCGCCTTGCGCCGTCGGTCGCGGCGCGGATCGACGGCTTGTGCGCGGCCGGCCGGCTGCGCTTCGCTGCCGGCAAGATCGTCTCGGCCGCTGCCGAAGGGGAGGGGGTTCGCCTACGCTGGCGCCCGCGCGGCATCGATCGCATCGAGGAAACGCTCGCCCGCCGTATCGTCAACTGCACCGGGCCGCAGGGCGATCTTCTTCGCTCGCCCGAGCCGCTGATCAAGCAATTGCTGGCAGCCGGCGCGATCCGCCCCGATCCGTTGCGGATCGGGCTGGAGGTTGATGCCCAGTCACGGGTGATTGCCGCTGACGGCACGGTCCAGGACTCGCTCTACTGCATCGGCCCGATGACCCGCGGCGGGCTGTGGGAAGTCGTTGCGGTGCCCGATATCCGGCAACAGAACTGGACGCTCGCCCGCCGGTTGGCGAATGCGCAATGGGTCGGCGGCGAAGGGCTTTGACGGCAGCCGTTGCCTTTGCCGCTCCGCCATCGCTCGACCGGCTAAGATGACGGTAGTGCCTTGCCCGCCAAACCATACGCCGATCCCTTCCTGGCGGAGCGCGAGAAGCTGGCGCTTGGTTGATCGGCCATTTCGCTCCCGCCGCGGCCATCCTAAGGGCGCGGCATGACTGATGCCCTGCTGCCCCCGCCGTCGCTCGAACCCGCCCGGCACTGCCTGCTGCTCGATTTCGACGGCACGCTCGTCGATCTGGTCGATCGTCCCGACGGGGTCGTCGTCGATGCCCCGCTGGTTGATCTCCTGTGTCGCCTGCGCGGAACTTTTGCCGGCCGAATTGCCTTAGTCAGTGGGCGGTCGATCGCGCAGGTCGATGCGTTCCTAGGGGAAAAGGTGCCCGGGATCGCGGTGGTCGGCAGCCACGGGGCGGAGCTGCGTATCGGCGATGCGCTGATCGTGCCGGATCGGCCGGCTGCGCTGGTCGATGCGGAGCAGGCGCTGCGTGACGAATTCAGGGGGGACGACAGGGTAGTGATCGAGGTGAAATCGCTGGGGGTCGCAGCGCATTACCGGATGGCGCCGCAGCATGAAGCCGCCGCGCGGCATCTGGTGACGGAATATGCCGGTGCCGACGGCCTCGTGGTGCAGGACGGCAAGATGATGGTCGAGCTGCGCGTCGGCGGTCAGGACAAGGGAAGCGGGATCAACGCGCTGCTCGATCACGCGCCATTCGCCGGCCACGTGCCCGTCTTCGCGGGAGACGATGTGACGGACGAGGCAGGGTTCGTCGCAGTCGCCGATCACGGCGGCATCGGCGTGCTGGTCGGCGCCGAACGGCCCACCGCCGCGCGCTATCGCCTCGATGACGTCGCGGCCGTGCGGCGCTGGCTGGGGGAGGCGGCATGACCGCGACGCTCGATCTCTGGCCGATCGGCAATTGTCAGGTCTCCGCGCTGGTCGATCGCGCCGGCCGCTTCGTGTGGGGCTGCACGCCGCGCGTCGACGGGGATCCAGCCTTCTGCTCGCTGCTCGACGATAAGCCACCCGCCGGCGAGGACGCCTATGGCTTCTGGGAGATCGACATCGATCAGCCTGCCAAGGTCAGCCAGCGGTACAAGCGCAACACCCCGATCCTCGTCACCCGGCACGAGGACGTGCACGGCAATGCGATCGAGGTGACCGACTTCTGCCCGCGCTTCCATCGGACCGGCCGGATGTACCGCCCGGTCGCGTTCGTGCGCATCGTCCGCCCCGTCGCGGGCAGCCCGCGCATCCGCGTTCGCCTGCGCCCGGCGGTGGACTGGGGCAAGGCGCGGCCGGAAACGACGCGCGGTTCGAACCACATCCGCTATCTCCTCGACGATAGCGTCATGCGCCTGTCCACGACGGCGCCGGTCGGCTGGATCGAGGACGAGCGGCTGTTCCGCGTCGAACGCCCGCTGCACTTCTTCCTCGGGCCGGACGAAAGCTTTTCGCAGGATATCCCGGCCGCGCTCGAGAACATGCTCGATCGCACGACGGAGGAATGGCGCCACTGGGTACGCGGCCTCGCCACGCCGCCGGAATGGCAGGAAGCGGTGATCCGCTCGGCGATCACGCTGAAGCTGTGCCAGCATGAGGAAACCGGCGCGATCGTCGCGGCGCTCACCACCTCCATCCCCGAACATGCCGGATCTCAGCGCAACTGGGATTATCGTTACTGCTGGGTGCGCGACGCTTATTACACCGTCCAGGCATTGAACCGCCTGGGCGCGCTCGATGTGCTGGAGGGCTATCTCGAGTATCTCCGCAACATCGTCGACAACGCCACCGGCGGCCATATCCAGCCGCTGTACGGCGTCGGCGGCGAAGCGACGCTGATCGAACGCGAGGCGCCCGCGCTGAACGGCTATCGCGGAATGGGCCCGGTGCGCGTCGGCAACCAGGCCTATGAGCAGGTCCAGCACGACGCCTATGGCCAGATCGTCCTGTCGAACGCCCAGGCCTTCTTCGACCACCGCCTGCTGCGCATCGCCGGGCGCGACGATTTCAAGGCGCTGGAGCCGGTCGGCGAACGCGCGTGGGAGAAGTTCGACCAGCCCGACGCCGGCCTGTGGGAGCTTCGCACCAAGAGCCACGTCCACACCTATTCGGCCGCGATGTGCTGGGCCGCGTGTGACCGGCTGGCGAACGCTGCCGGCGCGCTTGGTCTTGGCGATCGCCAGATGTTCTGGCGCGATCGCGCGGATCGCATGCGCGTGCGCATCGAGGAAGCGGCATGGCGGCCGGAGAGCGATCGCATGTCCGCGACGTTCGGCGGCGACGATCTCGACGCCAGCCTGCTTCAGCTGCTCGACCTGCGCTTCCTCGCGCCGGACGATCCCCGCTTCCGCTCGACGCTCGACGCCTGCGAGGCAGGGCTGCGGCGCGGGTCGCACATGCTGCGCTACGCGACCGAGGATGACTTCGGCCTGCCGCATACCGCTTTTAACGTCTGCACCTTCTGGTTGATCGAGGCGCTGCATTTCACCGGGCGAGACGCGGATGCGCGCGAATTGTTCGAGGAGATGCTGTCGCGCTGTACCCCCGCCGGCCTGTTGTCGGAGGATATTGATCCGGTGACCGGCGAGTTGTGGGGCAATTACCCGCAAACCTATTCGCTGGTCGGCATGATCAACTGCGCGGTGCTGCTGAGCCAGCCGTGGAGTGCCTTCCGTTGAGCCGCCTGATCGTCATCTCCAATCGCGTTTCCGCCCCCACGAAGGAACAGCCCACCGCCCAGGGCGGCCTCGCCGTCGCGCTGACCGCCGCGTTGCGCGAGGCGGAGGGGATCTGGTTCGGCTGGTCGGGCGAAACGGGCGAGACCGGCGAGCTGAAGTTCGAAACCTACGCCGGCGTCACCTCCGCCACGATCGACCTGCCGGAGCAGGACGTGGAGGAATATTACGAGGGCTATGCGAACCGCACCCTCTGGCCGCTGTTCCACTATCGCCTCGGCCTCACCGAGTTCGAACGCGATTTCCAGGGCGGCTACGAACGGGTGAACCAGCTGTTCGCGGACGTGATCAGCCCGCATGTCGAGCCCGAAGACCTCATCTGGGTCCACGATTACCACATGATCCCGCTTGGCTGGCTGATGCGTCAGCGCGGGGTGTCGAACCGGCTGGGCTTCTTCCTCCACATCCCCTGGCCGCCGACCGATCTCCTCGTCGCCCTGCCTGATCATCGCCGCATGGTGGAGGCGCTGTTCGCCTATGACGTGATCGGCTTCCACACGCGCGAGTGGCTGGAAACCTTTCATGACTATGTGGTGCGCGAGATGGGCGGCTCGGTCGGGCCGGACGATCTCGTCACCGTTGGCGGGCGGACGATCCGCGCGATCGCCTGCCCGATCGGCATCGACGCGCGCGAGTTCATCTCTGCCGCGCGCGGCGACGCGGCCACCGCCACCTATGAGCGGATGATGCAGAGCGCGGACGGGCGCGCGCTGCTCGTCGGTGTCGACCGGCTGGATTATTCCAAGGGCATCGAAGAACGCTTCAACGGCTACCAGCGCTTCCTCGAAACCCGGCCCGAGGAGCGTGCCAAAGTGACGCTCCTGCAGATCGCGCCGCCGTCCCGCGCCACGGTGCAGACCTATCAGGATATCCGCAACACGCTCGATGCCCTGTCCGGGCGCATCAACGGTGCCTTCGCCGATATCGACTGGGTGCCGCTTCGCTACGTCAACCGCGGCTTGCCGCGCGACGTCCTCGCCGGCGTTTACCGCGCCGCGCGCATCGGCCTCGTCACGCCGCTTCGCGACGGGATGAACCTCGTCGCCAAGGAATTCGTCGCCGCGCAGGATCCGGAGGATCCCGGCGTGCTGATCCTGTCCCGCTTTGCCGGCGCCGCCGCCCAGCTGGAGGGCGCGCTGCTGGTGAACCCCTACAGCCCGGACGAGATCGCCGACGCGATCGCGCGTGCGCTTTCCATGTCCCGCGAGGAGCGGATCGAACGCTGGCAGCCGATGTTCGAGAATGTCCGCGATCATGACGTGATCTGGTGGCGCAAACGCTTCACCAACGCGCTCGCCGCCGTGCAGCCGACCGAGCAATTCGCCTGAGCAACCCGTGACATGCGGGTTGCGCCGGCCCGCCTACCCAACCCATAGGCGGGCGATGATCCGCCTGTCCTCCGCCGCGCTCGGCGCCGTATTCCTGTCCACCACCGCGCTGGCGCAAAGCGGGCCGGATATCGTCGTTACCGGCCGTGGCCTCGACGAGCGGGCAGGGGATCGCACGGCGGACGTCGTCACGATCGATGCCGATCGGATCACGGCCAACGCCAGTGACCGGCTGGAAAGCGTGCTCGCCGATGTCGCCGGCCTGCAGCAGTTCCGCCGCTCCGATTCGCGCTCCGCCAACCCGACGAGCCAGGGCATCTCGCTGCGTGGCATCGGTGGCAATGCCTCCAGCCGGGCGCTGCTGGTGCTGGACGGTGTGCCGCAGGCCGATCCGTTCGGCGGCTGGGTGCCGTTCCCGGCCTATGCCACCGATCGCATCGGCAGGGTCCGCGTCACGCGCGGCGGCGGCAGCGGCTATTTCGGTCCGGGCGCGCTCGCCGGCACCGTGGAGCTCGAAAGCGCCGATCCGCGTGATCGCCCCGCCCTGATGGGTAGCCTCGCGTACGGCAGCCGCGATTCGGTCGAGGCGCAAGGCTCGGGCACTTTCCTCTCCGGGCCGGGCTTCGCGACCGTCTCGGCAGCGTACGCCCGCGGCGACGGCTTCATCCCGACGGTGGCGGAGGACCGCGGCCCCGCCGATCGCCCGGCGCCCTACGAACAGGCGTCGGCCGCGATCCGCGGCGTCATTGCCGTTGCCCCGGACACCGAATTGCAGGCAAACCTCAGCGCATTCACCGATACGCGCGACCGCGGGACGGACTTCACGCGCAACCGCAGCGAAGGCGCCGACGCCAGCCTCCGCCTCGTCGGCCGCGGCGACTGGGGCTTTTCGGCGCTCGCCTATCTGCAGACGCGCGCCTTCGCCTCGCAGTTTGCCAGCCTCTCTGCCGGCCGCACCACCGCAACGCAGACGCTCGACCAGTACAACACGCCCGCCACCGGCCTCGGCGCTCGCGTCGAACTGGTGCCACCGGTGGGCGAGGGGCGGGAGCTGCGCATCGGCGCCGATGTCCGCGACGTGACCGGGCGGACGCAGGAGAATTACACCTTTGTCGCTGGCGAGCCGACCCGCCGCCGCGTGGCGGGGGGCAGCAGCCGCACTTTGGGCCTCTTCGCCGATGCCAGCGCGGAGGCAGGCGCCCTCACGCTGACGCTCGGCGGCCGGATCGATCGCTGGCGGATCACCGATGGCCGCCTCGATGAATATACGATCGCGACGCTCGCCCCGCTAACTGACGTTAGCTACGCCGATCGCAAGGGGACCGAATGGACCGGCCGGGCCGGCGCTGCCTTTGCCGCCAGCGACGCGGTGACGCTGCGGGTGAGCGGCTATCGCGGCTGGCGCCTGCCGACCTTGAACGAGCTGTATCGTCCGTTTCGTGTCGGCGCGGACGCGGTCGTTGCCAATGCCGCGCTCGCGCCTGAACGGCTGACCGGGGTGGACGGCGGTGTGACGATCACGCCGGCCGCCAACGTGTCGCTCGCCGCCACCGTGTTCTGGAACCGGCTGAAGGGCGCAATATCGAACGTCACCGCCGGCCGCGGGCCGGGCAATTTCCCGGGCGTCGGCTTCGTCGGCGCGGGCGGCGTCTATCGTGTGCGGCAGAATCTGGACGCGATCCGCTCGACCGGCTTCGAGCTAGACGCGAACTGGTCGTCGGGGCCCGTCTTCGCGATCGCGTCGTGGAGCCATGTCGATCCGCGCGTCGAGGCGTCCGGCGCGGCCGCGCCGCTCGATGGCCTTCGCCCGGCGCAGACGCCGCGCGATCTGGTTTCCGCGACGCTCGGCTTGCGGCAGGATGCGCTGACGGTGTCGGCAACCGTGCGCCATTCGGCGCGCCAGTTCGAAGACGATCAGAACAGCCGCAGCCTGGTGCCGGCCACCACGCTCGACGGCTATCTGGCGCTGCCGATCACCCGTGCGCTGGCGATCGAGGCGCGCGGCGAGAACCTCTTCGACGAGCGGGTGGAGGCCGGCATCAGCGGCGCCGACATCATCGAACGCGCCATGCCACGCACGCTTTGGATCGGCCTGCGCTTCCGTAGCTGAGGCCCGTCACCCCAAGCCCGATCCGGGTGACGCCGTTTCTCTCTTCAGATAGTCACGTGGGGGACGCGCAGCCAGCTCACGGTGCCGCGCGAAGCTCCTCGATCGTCGCATCGATGCAGTGCATCAGCCCATCGATCGCCGCATCACTAGGCTGGTCGACCGCGGTCAGCCGTCGCTGGAACACGCCGGCGGCGACGGTGTGGATCATCTCCGCCACCTGCTCGATCCGCTCCGATGGCGCGGCTGGCCCGGCCAGCACGCGCAACGCCGCGGTCAGCTTCCCGCGCATGCCGTCGTGCAGGGTGCGGACGATCTCCGCGATCCGCTGGTTGCGTGATGCCTCGGCCATGATCTCGGCCACCAGGCGGCCGCCTTCCGGGTCCGCGCAAGTGACGAATCGCGTGATCCAGTCGTGGACGGCGGCGGCATCGCCCTTTGCGCCCGCTTCGCACAGGCCGCCCTCGGACAGGAACTCCTCCAGATCGCGAGTCACGATCTCGGCGACGATCGCCTCCTTGTTGGCAAAGTCGCGATAGATCTGGCCGACGGCCACGCCGGAGGCGTGCGCGATCTGCGCAATGCCGGTGGCATGGAACCATTCGCCTTGAAAGCCGTTCTCGCCGCTTGGATTACCTTTTCGCGTCGAGCGGTGGCACGCCCGGCGCGCGCATTTTGCGTTGAGGGGCAGCACACGGTGATGTCAAAATCTCCTCTGTCGCTTCTTTTGTCGCTTCTTGACGCGTGCGCCTGTTCGCAGTAGCAAAAAACGTGAGTGAACGATCACTCACAATAATCACAGAGAATCGCATGTCTTTCAAGAGGGTCGCGCTTTCGGCGCTGATGCTGGCGCCGTTGGTGGCGTGCGGGCAAGGTAACGATGCGCAACAACAGCAACAGCAGGGGCCCGCTGAGGTTGGCGTTGTAACCGTTACCAGCCAGCCGGTGACGCTCACGACGGTTCTGCCGGGTCGTACGTCCGCGTACGAGACGTCGGAGGTCCGCCCGCAGGTCAACGGCATCATCATCGAACGCCTGTTCCGCGAAGGCGACATGGTGAAGCGCGGCCAGCCGCTCTTCCGTATCGATCCTCAGCCCTATGTCACCGCGGTCGCCAGCGCGCGCGCCTCGCTCGCCCGTGCCCGCGCGGCGATCGCGTCGAGCAGCGCGCTGCAGCGGCGCTACGGCGAACTGGTCAAGATCAACGCGATCGCCCGGCAGGATTACGAGAACGCGATCACGTCGGCGCAGCAGGCGCAGGCCGATGTTGCCGCGCAGCAGGCCGCGCTTCGCTCCGCCCAGATCGATCTGGAGCGCACCACCGTTCGCGCGCCGATCTCGGGCCGCATCGGCACTGCCGTCGCCACGACCGGCGCCTTGGTCACCTCCGGTCAGGCCAGCGCGCTGACCACGATCCAGCGGCTCAACCCGATCTATGTCGACGTGCCCCAGTCCAGCGCCGATCTCCTTCGCCTGCGTCAGCAGATCGCGGCGGGCGATCTCGCCCGCGGCGGCGGCGCGGCGCGCGTCCGGCTGCGCCTGGAGGACGGGTCGATCTACCCGATCGAGGGCCGATTGCTCTTCACCGACGTCAGCGTCGATCCGGCCACGGGCACGCAGACGATTCGCGCGATCTTCGATAATCCGCAGGGGCTGCTGCTCCCGGGCATGTACGTCCGCGCCGAACTGATCGAGGGGACGCAGGAGAACGGCATCCTCGTGCCTCAGCGCGCCGTCTCGCGTGACGAGCAGGGCCGCGCCACGGTGCTGGTCGTCGGCAAGGACAGCAAGCTTGAGCCGCGCGTCCTTTCCACCTCGCGTACCATTGGTGAGGACTGGCTGGTCACCAGCGGCCTGAAACCGGGCGACAAGGTCGTGGTCGAGGGCGCGATGATGCTCCGCCCCGGCATGCCGGTGAAGCCGTTCGCCTGGAGCCCTAACGCAAAGCCCGCCGGTGGCGCGCCCGGTGCGCCCGGCGGCGCCCAGCAACAACAGGGCGGCCAGCCCCAGGGTCAGGCCAGCAACCAGGCCCAGGCGCAGGCGAAGTAACCCCAGATGTCACGCTATTTCATCGATCGCCCCATCTTCGCATGGGTGATCGCGATCGTCCTGATGCTGGCTGGCGCCATCGCCATCCGCTCGCTCCCGGTCGCGCAGTTCCCGGAGATCGCGCCGCCCGCGGTGTCGATCACCGCGACCTATCCCGGCGCCGACGCGGAGACGCTCGAGCGGACGACGACCCAGATCATCGAGCAGCAGCTGCGCGGCATCGACAACCTGCGCTACTTCTCCTCCTCGTCGTCCTCGGCCGGCATCCTCACCATCACGCTGACGTTCGAGCAGGGCACCGATCCTGACATCGCGCAGGTGCAGGTGCAGAACAAGATCCAGGCCGCGACGCCGCTGCTGCCGCAGGAAGTGCAGCAGCAGGGGCTTCAGGTGCAGAAGTCCGCGGCGAGTTTCCTCGTCATCGTCGGCCTCTATTCGCAGGATGAATCGCACAGCGCGACCGATCTTGCCGACATGGTCGTCTCGCGCCTGCAGGATCCCGTCAGCCGCGTCACCGGCGTTGGCGAACTCCAGGTGTTCGGCGCGCAATATGCGATGCGCATCTGGGTCGATCCGCTCAAGCTCAACAATTACCAGCTGACGATCGCGGACGTGCAGAACGCCGTGCGCGCCCAGAACGCGCAGGTTTCGGCGGGCCAGATCGGCGCGCAGCCAGCGCCCAAGGAGCAGATGCTGAACGCGACCGTCTCGGTACAGTCGCGCCTCCAGACGCCCGAACAGTTCGGCGCGATCCGCATCAAGACGTCGCAGGACGGCGCGATTGTGCGCCTGCGGGACGTCGCCCGGGTCGAGCTCGGCGCGGAAAACTACGGCTTCGATGCGCGCTACAACGGCAAGCCCGCCTCGGGCTTCGGCGTCCGCCTCGCTGCCGGCGCCAACGCGCTCGACACCGTCGAGGCGGTGAAGGCGCGGGTGGAGGAGATCGCCAAGAGCTTCCCGTCCGACGTCAAGGTCGTCTACCCATACGATACCACGCCGTTCGTCCGCCTGTCGGTCGAGCAGGTCGTCCACACGCTGATCGAGGCGGTGGTCCTCGTCTTCCTCGTCATGTTCCTGTTCCTGCAGAACTGGCGGGCGACGATCATCCCGACCATCGCGGTGCCGGTCGTGCTGCTCGGCACCTTCGCGGTGATGGCGATCGCGGGTTATTCGATCAACACGCTCACCCTGTTCGGCATGGTGCTCGCCATCGGCCTGTTGGTCGACGACGCGATCGTCGTGGTGGAGAATGTCGAGCGCCTGATCGTCGACGAGGGGCTCAGTCCCAAGGACGCCGCGCGAAAGTCGATGGACGAGATCTCCGGCGCGCTCATCGGCATCGGCATGGTGCTGTCCGCGGTGTTCCTGCCGATGGCCTTCTTCGGCGGATCCACCGGCGTCATCTATCGCCAGTTCTCGATCACGATCGTCTCGGCGATGGTGCTCTCGGTGCTGGTCGCCTTGATCCTGACCCCGGCGCTTGCCGCGACGATCCTGAAGCCGCACGATCCGAACAAGAACCAGGGCAACGGGATCTTCGCCCGCTTCTTCCGCTGGTTCAACGACAAGTTCGATCGCGGCCAGGCGAAATACGAACGCGGGGTGCGCAAGACGGCGCGCAACTGGAAGCGCTCGATGCTCGTCTATCTGCTGATCGTCGGCGGCATGGTCGTGCTCTTCGCGCGCCTGCCCAGCGCCTTCCTTCCCGACGAGGATCAGGGCACCGTGATCGCGCTGGTGCAGGGCCCCGCCGGCGCCACCACCTCGCGCACCGAAAAGGGCCTGCAACTCGTCCGCAACTACTTCCTGTCCCAGCCGGGCGTGGAGGCGGTGTTCACAGTCAACGGCTTCAGCTTCGCCGGCCAGGGCCAGAATGCCGGCCTTGCCTTCGTGAACCTGAAGCCGTGGGACGAGCGCAAGGGTGGCGAGAACAGCGCCCAGGCAATCGCCGCCGCCGCGATGGGCCCGTTCTCGCAGTATAAGGACGGCATGATCTTCGCCCTGGTGCCGCCCGCGGTGCAGGAGCTCGGCAATGCCACCGGCTTCGACGCGCAGCTCGTCGACGTCGGCAACATCGGCCACGCGAAGCTGACGCAGGCGCGAAACATGCTGCTCGGCATGGCCGCGCAGGATCCGCGCGTCGCGCAGGTCCGCCCGCTCAGCCTGGAGGACGCGCCCAGCCTCAAGGTCGATGTCGATGAGGACAAGGCGCGCGCGCTTGGCCTCGATCTCGGCCAGATCAACTCGACGATCGCGACCGCGCTTGGCGGCTCGTACATCAACGACTTCATCGATCGCGGCCGCGTGAAGCGCGTCTATGTGCAGGCGGACGAGCCCTATCGCATGCGCCCCGAAGACATCGGCTCCTTCTACGTGCGCGGTGACAATGGACAGATGGCGCCGTTCAACGCCTTCTCGAAGCTGGAATGGACCAACGCGCCGGTCCAGCTGACCCGCTACAACGGCCAGCCGGCGATGCAGCTGCAGGGTTCGCCCGGGCGCGGCGTCAGCACCGGTACGGCGATGGAAGCAATGCAGGAAATGCAGGCCAAGCTGCCGCCCGGCACGCAGCTCGAATGGACCGGCCTTTCCTATGAGGAGCGGCTGTCGGGCGGCCAGGCACCGGCGCTCTATGCCCTGTCGCTGCTGATCGTGTTCCTTTGCCTTGCCGCGCTGTACGAAAGCTGGTCGGTCCCGATCTCGGTCATCATGGTGGTGCCGCTCGGCGTCATCGGTGCGCTGCTCGCGGCGGCGATGACCGGGCTCAACAACGACATCTATCTGCAGGTCGGTCTCATCACCACGATCGGCGTGTCAGCGAAGAACGCGATCCTCATCGTCGAATTTGCGGAGGAACGGATTGCCGAAGGCATGAAGCCGTTCGACGCCGCCGTGGAGGCAGCCAAGCTGCGCTTGCGTCCGATCCTGATGACCAGCCTTGCATTCATCTTCGGCGTGCTCCCGCTTGCCTTGTCGAGCGGCGCGGGCGCCGGTGGCCAGCATGCGATCGGTCGCTCGGTCGTCGGCGGCATGTTCAGCGCCACCGTGCTGGCGATCTTCCTGGTCCCGATGTTCTTCGTCGTGATCGCGCGGCTGTTCGGCCACGGTAAGGGCGACGATGCCGAGGGCAACGATCCGCAGCCGCACAATTACCCACCGTTGCGGGAGCAGGACGAGGGTCCGGCGCCGCAGGGAGCATGATTACGATGAAGCGCCGTTCCCTCCTTGCGCCCCTGGCGTTCGCGACTGCCCTGTCGGGGTGCAACCTCGCGCCGAAGTACGTGCGCCCGGTCGGCGCCGTCCCGGCGACTCTGCCGGAAGGCGGCGTCTATCCGCGCGCCGCCACCGACGTGCCGGACATCACGGCGGTCGGCTGGCGCGACTTCTTCGTCGATCCGCGCCTGCGGCAGGTGATCGAGACCGGCCTCGCCAACAATCGTGATCTGCGTGTCGCCGCGGCGAACGTGCTTCAGGCGCGCGCGCAATATCGCGTCCAGCGATCCGATCTCGTGCCCACCACCTCGCTCTCGGGCGGCGCGACCTACACCAACAACATCTTCGGCGCCCAAGGTGCCGGGGCGGGCGCGGGTGGCGGCACCGGCGCTGGCGGCGGCACTGGTGCCGGCGGCGGAGTGGGCGGCGGGGTCGGCGCAGGGGCGGGCGCTGGCGCGGCGACCGGCGGTTCGTCCGATCTCAGCATCTACACCGCCAATCTCGGCTTTTCGGCCTTCGAACTTGATCTGTTCGGCCGCGTCCGCAACCTGAGCCAGGCCGCGCTCGAGCAGTATTTCGCCTCGGAAGAGGCGCAGCGGTCGGCCCGGATCAGCCTGATCGCGGAAATCGCCACCGCGTGGCTCACGCTGGCGGCGGATCAGGAACAGCTGCGAATCAGCCGTGAAACGCTGAAGGCTTTCCAGCAGTCGCTGGACCTTACCCGCGCGCAATTCCGCATCGGCGTCGCGTCGGAGCTTGCCGCGCGGCAGGCGGAAACCAACTATCAGGCCGCCCGCAACGACATTGCCGTGCTCGAAACGCGCGTGGCGCAGGATCAGAATGCGCTGAACCTCCTCGCCGGCACCACCATTCCGGCCGATCAGCTGCCCGGCGGCCTCGGCGCCGAGACGCCGACGCGTGACGCGCTGCCCGGCAACCTTTCCTCCGAAGTGCTGCTGCGCCGTCCGGACGTGCTCCAGGCGGAACACCAGCTCATCGCGCAGAACGCCAACATCGGTGCCGCGCGCGCCGCCTTCTTCCCGCGCATATCGCTGACGGCGGCGATCGGCACCATCTCCACCGCGCTGTCCGGCCTCTTCGGCAGCGGCAGCTTCACCTATTCGGGCAGCCCGCAGGTTGCGCTGCCGCTATTTGATGGCGGTCGTAACGCGGGCAACCTCGAATATGCCCGCGCGTCTCAGCAGGCGGCGGTCGCCACCTACGAACGCGCGATCCAGAACGCCTTCCGCGAAGTGTCCGATGCGCTGGCGCAGCGTGGCACGATCGAGGAACAGGTTGCAGCGCAGACCGCGCGGGCAGAGGCGGCACAGGTCGCCGCTCGCCTCTCGGACGCGCGCTACCGCGCCGGGGTCGATTCATTCCTCGTCGCACTGGATGCGCAGCGCACGTCCTATGCGGCGCAGCAACAGCTGGTGACGACCCGTCAGGCACGCGCGACGAACCTTGTGGAGCTTTACCGGGCGCTCGGCGGCGGCCTCAACTGAGCGGCTTGCACCCCGGAACCAAATGGTTACTCTCCCGTACTATAAATAGGAGAGAACCCATGGTGCATGAATCGCACTCGGGCGAGGAAGCCGTCGTCATCCTGCAGAGCTTGCTGTGTCTGCTTCGTGAAAAGAACATCCTCACCCGGGCTGATATCGAAACCTTGTGCGATCGCGTCGCGATGCGCGCGACCCAGGCGGACGTTGATCCGCTGCCCTGCTGCGGCGAAGCGGCCCGTGCCGCGGCCGATCAGATGGCGCGCATCGGCGGCTATATCGGCAAGCAATATGGCGGGAAGCATCGTCGTATCTGATGATGTGATTGCAACCATCGCGATTGCCCGCGAACCATTAGGCGGGCAGGGCGTTGGCCATGCCAATGAAGCTATTTCACGTAAGCGACGTGCACTTCGGTGCGGAGGATCCTGCGGCGCTCGCCTGGTTCGAACGCTGCGTCGCCGAAGAACGGCCGGACGCGGTGATCATGACCGGCGATCTGACGATGCGGGCCAAGCCGCACGAATTTGACGCTGGCGGCAAATGGCTGCGCTCGCTGGGCGTGCCGGTCACCGTCGAAGTCGGCAATCACGACATCCCTTATTATTCCGATCCGATCCGCCGCCTGTTCAGCCCCTACAAGCGCTACGGCGCGGCCGAACGCCTGATCGAACAGCCGCTCGACCTTCCCGGCGTCTCCATCATCCCGCTGAAGACGACCGCGCGGGCGCAGCTTCGTCTCAACTGGTCCAAGGGTCGCGTCAGCGACGGCGCCCTGCAGCGGGCGCTCGATCTCACCCGCCAGGCGCCGAAGGGCAATCTCATCTTCGTTGCGGCGCATCACCCGTTGATCGAAGGTCCGACGCGCGGCACGGCGCGCACCCGCAACGGCGCCGAGGCACTGGCGGCGCTCGCCGATGCCGGCGCACATGCGGTGCTGACCGGCCATGTCCACGATCCCTTCGACGTGCCCTATCAGCGCGGCGACTGGACGGTGCGGCTGATCGGCGCCGGCACGCTGTCGAAGCGGCTGCGCACCTCGCCGCCCGCCTTCAACGAGATCCGTATCGCCGATGGCGGGTTCGAGACGCTCGCCCGCACGCTGTCGCCCGAACCGAAGCATCCGATCAGCGAGACCACCGCAGCCGGCGCGCAGGGCTGATCACCACGCTTGCGCGTACCAGCGCGCTTCTTTGACATAATCGTGCGACAAATTCGTTCCATGGGGTGGCGCACGAGGATTTGTGAGAATGAGCGAACGATCGATCGCGCTGAACCGCTTTGGCCTGGGTGCGCGTCCCGAAGATGCGCTGCCGGATGATCCGCGCGGCTGGCTTGAACGGCAGTTGAAACAATATCAGCCGCGCCCCGCGTCGCTCAAGTCGCTGTCCTCCACCGCCACCGTGGTGCAGGACATCGCAGACTATCAGGAGCAGGCCCGCGCGGTGAGGCGCGCCGGCCGTGATCAGGGCGACGGCGCCGGTCAGGGAGGGGCGGGGGACGACGACGTCACTGCCGCGATGATCCTGCGCCGCGATGCGCGCCGCGCGCTTCGCTTCCACTATAATGATGCGGTCGACGCGCGGATCGCCGCAGCGCTCACCACGCCTACCCCGTTCGCCGAGCGGCTGGTGCATTTCTGGGCCAATCATTTCGCCGTATCGGCGGACAATGCGCCAAGCACCGCGCTCGCCGGCGTCTTCGAAATGGAGGCGATCCGGCCGAACATCATGGGCAGCTTCGCCGATCTGCTGCTGGCGGTGGAGCAGCACCCCGCGATGCTGCTCTATCTCAACCAGGCCGAATCGATCGGCCCGGGCAGCAGCTTCGGCCAGCGTCCCCGCGTCATGGCGCGCAAGGGCGGGCTGAACGAGAATCTCGCGCGCGAGATCCTCGAGCTTCACACCATGGGCGTGCGCACCGGCTATTCCCAGGCCGACGTCACGGAGCTTGCCCGCGCGCTCACCGGCTGGACGGTGCCGGGAATCGGCCGCCGCACCGGCGCACGCGAGGTAACCGGCGGCTTCGCCTTCGCCGCCGATCTGCATGAACCGGGCCCGCGGACGATCCTTGGCAAGACTTATCCCGAAGCCGCGGAGGATCAGGCCCGTTCAGTGCTGTCCGATCTTGCGCATCATCCCGCCACGGCGCGCCATCTGGCGACCAAGCTTGCCCGTCATTTCACCAGCGATACCCCGCCCGAGCCCATGATAGCACGGCTGGAACGGGCTTTTCTGGGCTCCGGCGGCGATTTGCCGACCGTCTATCGCGCGATCATCGCCTCCCCCGAAGCCTGGTCGCCGCAGCCCGCCAAGTTCCGCAGCCCGTGGGAATGGTCGATCGCCGCGATGCGCGCGACGGGCAGGGAGGCGGTCGCTGCCGGCTCCGGCGCAGGCCTCCAGAACCAGCTTGGCCAGCCCGTCTGGAAGCCCGGTCAGCCGAGCGGTTTCGACGACATATCAACAACCTGGTCGAGTTCCGACGCGCTGATGCGCCGCGTCGAAGCGGCCGAGCGGCTGGCCCAGCGCAGCAGCGATGTGGACGCCCGCGCGCTCGCCGCCCGACTCTTCCCCGATGCCCTGTCTCCCGCAAGCGCGGAAGCGCTGCGCCGCGCGGAAAGCCCGGGGCAGGCGCTCGCGCTGCTGCTCGTCACGCCCGAAATGATGCGGAGGTAACGCCATGTACGATCGTCGTTCCTTCCTCATCGGCGGCGCGCTGACGACGCTCGCCGCCGGCCTCGCCCCGCGCATGGCCTTCGCCCGTGCCGCCACCGAGCGCCGCTTCGTCTTCATCATCCAGCGCGGCGCCGCCGATGGCCTCGCCACCGTGATGCCGGTCGGCGATCCCGCCTTCGCCGGCCTGCGCGGTGCCTTTGCGGAGGATGCCGCCGCCGCGACGAAGCTCGACGGGATGTTCGCGCTTCACCCGTCGATGACGAACGCGGCACAGCTGTACCGCCAGCGTCAGGCCCTGTTCGTCCAGGCGATTGCCTCACCCTATCGTGATCGCTCGCATTTCGACGGCCAGAACGTGCTCGAGACCGGGGGCGCCGCCGCCTACCAGTCGCGCGATGGATGGATGAATCGCCTACTCGGCCTGCTGCCGCAGGACGGCGCGCGCGCGATTGCGGTTTCCTCCACCGTGCCGATCGCGCTTCGCGGCGACAACAAGGTGGCGAGCTACGCCCCGTCAGCGCTGCCCGATGCGTCGGACGACCTGCTCCAGCGCGTCTCGATGCTCTACCAGGGCGATGCGCAGCTTCACGCGCTTTGGAGCGAGGCGCTCGGCACGCGCGAGCTCGCCGGCGATCTCACCCGGAACAACGGCCAGAACGCTGCGCAGACCGGTGCACTCGCGGCGCGCCTGCTGTTGCCGACGGATGGCGCGCGAATCGCGATGATCGAGACCGGCGGGTGGGATACGCACAGTGGCCAGAAGGGCCGGCTCGCCGCGCAGCTCAAGGGGCTGGACGCGATGATCGCCGCGCTCGAACAGGGGCTCGGCCCGGTGTGGAACGACACCTTGGTGCTGGTCGCCACCGAATTCGGCCGCACCGTCGCGGTGAACGGCACCGGCGGGACGGATCACGGCACGGGCGCCGCGGCGATGCTGCTGGGTGGGAGTGTGAAGGGCGGCCGCGTGCTGGCCGACTGGCCGGGGCTCGCCCCGGCGACACTCTACGAAGGGCGCGATCTGAAGCCGACCATGCGGCTCGACGATCTGATCGCCGGCGCGCTCGCCGGCCATTTCGCGCTCGATCCCGCGCGTACCGGCGCGGCGCTGTTCCCGGCGATCGGAAAGGGCGCGCCGCTCTCAGGCCTCGTGGCCTGAACCCGGGCGGGCGCTGTAGCCCGCCCGTCTTCAGCTCAGTTGGCGGCGGTGACGATCGCGGTGCCGCCGGCCGGCGGCGCGCGGAACGCGACCGGCGTGTTGCCGACGTTGCCCGTGACGCGCTGACCCTTCAGGATCAGGCGGAAACGCTCACCACCGATGCGGCGACCCGTGATCACGGTGCTGCCATCGGCGTTGTTCGCGGTCTCGTAGACATAGGTGTCACGCTCGTGCGTGAAGGTCTTCTGATCGTCGGCATGCGCTGCAACGGGGGCCAGGACGGTCAGGAAAGCGGCGGTGGTGATCAGCTTACGCATCGGATATCTCCTGAGTGGAAAACCCGGCACCCCTCCTTGATCTTCTGCAATGCAGCGTATGTGCTGCGCTGCAACATGGCGATGGCAAAGTGTGCCGATCCGGTTGCAGTTTCTGCACGCGCTGCTCACCGTTTGTCGCATCGCTCCGGTTGGTCTATCGGGCGCGGCTTCACGGACAGAACGGTAGTCATGACGCTTTATCCCCGCTTCGCCGCGCATGTTGACGCTGCGCTCGACGCCCTCGTTGCCGCCGGCGCGCTGGATGCGTCGGTCGATCGCCGCAACGTGACGGTGGAGCCGCCGCGCGATCCCGCACACGGCGATCTTGCTACCAATGCAGCCATGGTGCTGGCGAAGCCCGCCAAGCAGAACCCGCGCGCGCTGGCCGAGAAGATCGCGGCGGAACTCGGCAAGCTCGAGGATGTCACCGCCGTCGAAGTCGCCGGACCAGGCTTCATCAACCTGCGCCTGACGGACGAAAGCTGGCGCGCCGAGCTGGCGGCGATCGCCACCGCCGGCGCGGACTATGGTCGAGCGACTCGCGGGCAGGGGACGACGGTCAACATCGAATATGTCTCGGCCAACCCCACCGGCCCGATGCACATGGGCCACTGCCGCGGCGCCGTGGTCGGCGATGCGCTTGCCTCGTTGCTGGAATTCGCCGGGCACAAGGTGATCCGCGAATATTACGTCAACGACGCCGGCGGCCAGGTCGACGTGCTCGCCCGCTCCGCACACCTGCGGTATCGCGAGGCACTGGGCGCCGACATCGGCACCATTCCGGAGGGCCTGTACCCGGGTGACTATCTGGTCCCGGTCGGTGAGCACCTCGCCCAGACCTATGGCGATCGGTACGTCGACGCACCCGAGGCCGAGTGGCTGGCGCTGTTCCGCAAGGAAGCCGTCGCTGCCATGCTGCGCCTGATCAAGGCGGATCTCGCGCTGCTCGGCATCCATCACGAGATCTTCTCGTCCGAAGCGGAGCTGCAGGCGGCGGGCAAGCCGGAGGCGGCCGAAGCGTGGCTGCGTGCGCGCGACCTGGTGTATGACGGCACGCTCGAAGCCCCCAAGGGCGAGACGCCGGAGGACTGGGAGCCGGTCGAGCTTCCGCTGTTCAGCTCTACGCAATTTGGCGACGATCAGGATCGCCCGATCAAGAAGTCGAACGGCCAGTGGACCTATTTCGGCGCCGATCTCGCCTATCACTTCCAGAAGGCGCAGACCGCTGACGAACTGATCGACATCTGGGGCGCCGATCACGCCGGCACGGTGAAGCGCATCCAGGCCGCCGTCGCCGCGCTCACCGAGGGGAAGGTCCGCTTCGACGTCAAGCTCGTGCAGATGGTGCGCCTGCTCCGCGCCGGTGAGCCGGTTAAAATGTCCAAGCGTTCCGGTAACTTCGTTACGCTTGCTGATGTGGTGCGTGAAGTTGGAAAGGACGTGGTGCGCTTCACGATGCTCACCCGGCGGTCTGACGCGCAGATGGATTTCGACTTCGCCAAGGTGGTCGAGGCGTCGAAGGACAATCCCGTCTTCTACGTGCAATATGCGCATGCGCGGATCGCCTCGCTCCGTCGCCGTGCCGCGGAGGCGAAGGTCGAACTTTCCGCGCCGGACTTGTCCCGGCTTGATACGGAGGAACTGGCGCTGGTGAAGCTGGCTGCGCAATTCCCGCGTGTCGTGGAAACCGCCGCGGCGGCGCGCGAGCCGCACCGGATTGCCTTTTATCTCTATGACTTGGCGGCTGCGTTCCACGCCTTGTGGAATGTCGGCAACGATCGCCCCGATCGCCGCTTCGTCCTCGCCGACGATCCCGCCGTCACGGCCGCACGACTTTTCTTGGCCGATGGGATCGGGCAAATCATTCGTAACGGTCTCTCCATTATGGGGGTGGAGGCAGTATCGGAGATGTAGGGCATGGCGAGCGACGAATTCGATCTCAGGGACGAGGACCGGCTACCCTGGCTCGAAACCGTTGAGCCTGACGAGCCGGAAGGCTCGGGCATCTTCCGCGTCGTCGTCCTCGTTCTCCTTGGCTTGGCGCTGCTTGCCGCGATCGTCTTCGGCATCTTCAGGATGCAGGGCAGCGCGCCGGATGGGCAGGGCGAGCTGATCGTCGCCCAGGAAGGCGATTACAAGATCAAGCCGGAGGATCCGGGCGGGCTGAAGGTGGAAGGCGAGGGCGATTCCGCCATCGCCGCCAGCGCGGGCGCCGATTCCAAGGCCTCGATCGATCTGAAGGCAGTGCCCGAAGCGCCGATCACCGGCCGCCGCGCCAGTGATCCTGCCCCTGCCAAGGATGGCGCGCCCAAGGTCGTCGCATCGGTGCCGCAGGCGGTCGAGAAGCTGAAGGCTGCCGCCCCGATGACGGCGCCGAAGGGCCCGGTCCCCGGCGCCGCCTCGGGTGGCTCGCTCGTCCAGCTCGGCGCCTTCCCCAGCGAAGCCTCGGCCAATGCCGCGTGGAGCGCGATCGCCAAGCGCTTTGCCTATGTCGCGACGCTCGGCAAATCGGTGCAGCAGGCGGAGGTCAACGGGCGCAAGGTCTATCGCCTGAAGGTCAACGCCGGCAGCGCTGGTGCCGCCGCTGACATCTGCGGTCGCCTCACCGTCGCCGGCGAAAAGTGCTTCGTCACCAGCTGAGCCGACGAAGCGAACGGCCCAATGCGCCCGCGGGGTGACGGATTCCGCGGGACCGGCTAACCACCGCCCATGAAGCCAGTGATCTTCGGCCTGTCCGGCCCGGTCCTCACCCCCGACGAGCGCGCCTTCTTCGCCGAGGCGCGCCCCGCCGGCTACATCCTGTTCAAGCGCAACGTCGTCGATCGCGCACAGCTTCGCGCGCTCTCCGACAGCCTGCGCGATCTGGAGGGGCGCAGCGATGTCGCCATCCTCGTCGATCAGGAGGGCGGCCGCGTCGCCCGGCTCGGCCCGCCCGAATGGCCGGCCTTCCCCGCAGGCCCGGCCTTCGACGCATTATACGAAAAGGCGCCGATCTCCGCGATCGAGGCGGCGCGCGCGAACGCGACGGCCCTTGGCCTGATGCTCTCGGAAGTCGGCATCACCGTCGATTGCCTGCCGCTGCTCGACGTTGCTCGCGCCGAGACTACCGAGGCAATCACCAGTCGTGCCTATGGCTGCGAGCCCAAGCGCGTCGCTGCGATGGGCCGCGCGACGCTGGAAGGGCTGGCGGCCGGCGGCGTCGTCGGCGTGGTGAAGCACATGCCCGGCCACGGCCGCGCGATCGTCGACACCCATTATCACCTGCCCACCGTCACCGCGTCCGAGGCGGAGCTGGAGGACGACCTTGCGCCGTTTCGCGCGCTCGCCGGCGCGCCAATGGGGATGACCAGCCACATCATCTTCGAGGCGTGGGACAAGGAGCGCCCCGCTACCCTCTCGCCGATCGTGATCGAGGACGTGATCCGTCGCCGCATCGGCTTCGACGGCCTGCTCATGACCGATGATATCGACATGAAGGCGTTGTCCGGCACGCCGGGAGAGAAGGCCGCCGGCGCGATCGCTGCCGGTTGCGATCTCGTGCTCGATTGCTGGGCGCGCATGCCGGAAATGATCGAGATCGCCGGCCGCCTGGGCGAAATCGCCCCCCGCTCGCGCGAACGGCTCGATGCGGCGATGGCCTGCGTGCCCCCTGCCGCTGGAGATTTCGCGGCGCTGATCGCGAAGCGCGACGCGTTGCTTGCCGTGGCGGCGGCGTGATCGGGGAGCAGCTGACGCTCGATCTCGACGGCTGGGAAGGGCCGCTTGACCTTCTGCTCAACCTCGCGCGTGCCCAGAAGGTCGATCTCAAGCAGATCTCGATCCTCGCGCTGGTCGAGCAATATCTTCTGTACGTCGAGCGCGCCCGCACGCTGAAGCTGGAGCTTGCCGCCGACTATCTCGTCATGGCGGCGTGGCTCGCGTACCTCAAATCCGCACTCCTTCTGCCGCGCGACCCGGAGGTGGAGCCCAGCCCGGAGGAATTGGCGCTTCGCCTCCAGCTGCGGCTCGAACGGCTGGCCGCGATGCGCGAGGCGGGCGCCCGGCTGATGGCGCGGGACCGGCTGGGACGTGACGTCTTCGGCCGCAAGGCACCCGAGGGGCTGCGCACGATCCGCAAGGCGCGCTGGTCGGCCGAGATCTACGATCTCATCGCCGCTTATGGCCGGATCAGTGCGCGTACCCGCCCCGTGATGCACGTCGTGCAGGATCGCCAGGTGATGACGCTTGAGGCGGCGATCGCCCGCGTGTCGGAGCTGCTCGGTACCGAGATCGACTGGACGGTGATTGAGGAGTTCCTGCCGCCCGCCGCGAGTGAAGGCTTCCGTCGCTCCGCGCTCGCCTCGAGCTTCCTTGCCGCGCTGGAGCTTGCGCGCCAGGGCCGGGTCGAACTGCGCCAGGCATCCCCATTCGCACCCTTGTACCTGCGTACCCCGGCATGACCCCGCCCGATGAACTCACCCGCGCGGTGGAGGCGGTCCTCTTCGCCGCGGCCGAGCCGCTGACGCTCGATTCGATCCGCGCCCACGTCGGCGAGGGGGACGTGCGCGCCTCTCTAGATCGGCTGGCGCAGGACTATGCCGGCCGCGGCATCAATCTCGTCCGGCGCGGCGATCGCTGGCTGTTCCAGACCGCGGGCGACATGGCGCACCTCTTGCGCCGGCACCGCGAGGAGGCACGCAAGCTCAGCCGCGCCGGTATCGAGACACTCGCGATCATCGCCTATCACGAACCCGTGACCCGAGCGGAAATCGAGGCAATCCGCGGGGTTCAGATCTCCAAGGGCACGCTCGACGTGCTCATGGAGGCGGGCTGGGTCCGTCCCGCCGGCCGCCGCGAAGTGCCCGGCCGCCCGCTCACCTTCGTCACCACGCCGGAATTCCTCGCCCATTTCGGCCTTCAGTCACGCCGCGACCTCCCGGGTATCGAGGATCTGCGGGCGGCTGGCCTGCTCGACCCGATCGATCTCGCCTTCGATCAACTCGCGGTGGAAAAGAGCGACGATCAGGACTAGATGGGCGGGACTTCAGGAGAATTCCCATGGGTAGCTTCAGCCTCCCGCACATTCTTGTTCTTGCAATCGTTGCCATCCTGCTGCTCGGCGGCGGGCGCTTCTCGAGCATGATGGGTGACGTCGCCAAGGGCGTGAAGAACTTCAAGAAGGGCATGGCCGACGAGGAGGACGAGGTGTCCGCCAAGCCGGCGCAGCGTATCGAGGCGCAGTCGGCAGCCCGCCCGGCCGCCGAGACGACGGTGCATGAGGACAAGGTGGCGCGCTGATCTGACGATCCGTCGCGCCGGGTTCTCGCATGCTTGATTTCAACTTCTCCGAGATGGCGGTCGTCGCCGTCGTGGCGCTGGTCGTCATCGGCCCCAAGGATCTGCCCAAGGCGCTGCGCGTCGCGGGCTATTGGGTCGGCAAGGCGCGTGGTGTCGCGCGCCAGTTCCGCGCCGGCTTCGACGAGATGGTGCGGGAAGCCGAACTCGCCGAGATGGAGAAGAAGTGGCAGGCCGAGAATGAGCGGATCATGCGCGAGCATCCGATGATCACGGCGACGCCGGCGCCGTCCGAACCTCAGGCCGCTTCACAGTGGACGGCGGGCGAGGATGAGCCGCCGGTAATGGTCGAGAAGCCGTTGATCGAGCCTGCGCCGGAGGCCCAGGACGGCGCTCCGGCGGGGCCCGGCGTGCCGACGCCCCCGCCAGCTGAGCGTCCCGCCGCAGCCGAGGGCAGGGCCGCGTCCTGATGTCCGACGAGCTCGACGAAACCCGCGCGCCGCTGCTCGATCACCTGATCGAGCTTCGCCGCCGCTTGCTCTATTGCATCGCCGCGATCGTGGTCGCTTTCGCGATCAGCTATTATTTCGCGGAAGACATCTTCTCCTTCCTGGTTCAGCCGCTGCTTTCCGCCGGCCAGACCAAGCTGATCTACACCGAGATCTTCGAGGCCTTCTTCGTCCAGATCAAGGTCGCCTTCTTCGCGGCGATGATGGTCTCCTTCCCGGTCATCGCGAACCAGTTGTGGCAGTTCGTCGCGCCCGGCCTCTACAAGAGCGAGAAGCGCGCGCTGCTGCCGTTCCTGCTGGCGACCCCGGTTCTGTTCCTCGCCGGCGCCTCGATGGCCTATTACATTGCGGTGCCGATGGCGCTCCACTTCCTCCTGGGGTTCCAGGGCGATGTCGGCGGCGTGAACCAGGAGGCGCTGCCGGCGATCGGCAATTACCTCTCGTTCATCATGCAGTTCCTGTTCGGCTTCGGCATCGCCTTCCTGCTGCCGGTGCTGCTGATGCTGCTGGAGCGGGCAGGGATCGTCACGCGGCAACAGCTGGTCTCCGCGCGCCGCTACGCCATCGTCGGCGCCTTCGCGATCGCTGCGGTGCTCACGCCGCCGGACGTCGGGTCGCAGCTGCTGCTCGCGATCCCCTTGTGCTTCCTCTACGAACTGGCGTTGATCGGCATCTGGTTCACCGAGCGCCGCCGGGCGCGCACCGCGGAAAAGCCCGCCGCCGCCGAATAAGCGAACGGCGGGCGCGGCCCCCTTGGCCGCGCCCGCCGTCGCGAATTCCTTGTGTCTCGAGGTTACTTGGCGGTGTTCGCGATCGCGTCGCCCGCCGAGGACACGTCCTCGCCTGCGCCCCTGACGGTGTTGCATGCCGACACCATCAGCGCACCGGCCACCACAATCATTCCGATCATCTTCTTCATAAGATTCCTCCTGGACGCGGCGTGCTGCCGAAAGCGCAAATGCGTCACGCCGCGCTTCGTTCCGCTGCATCAATGATGTGGAGAAGCCCCGAAATAATAAGGCCCGGAAGCGTCACCGGGGGGGGGGGAGGGTTGACGCTTCCGGGCCTATGTCGCGGATAGCGAGAGCGGGGGGGCATAAGGTCGCTATCCGAAGTACAAAACGTCGCTTTCGAAGGGCGGTTCCGCAGAATTCGGCGTGCTGCGAAAAAACTTTCGCGCCTCGCCAAACCGCTCAGTCGCGGCCCAGAACCGCGATCGTGATCTCGTAGGCGCCGGCCAGCGGATCGTGGTGGAGCGGCGCGCGCAACTGGCGTGACAGCCCCTCGATCACCCGACCGAAACGGGTCGCCAGTCCCTCGCGCAGCGCCGGGCTCTCGACCAACGCGCGGGACGAGACGCGCAGCGTCGCCCGTCCGGGCTCCGACGATTCCTTCAACGATACCCGCAGTTGGGCGGAAGGATCGCACAGCACCGCAAGCTCGATCAGCTCGGTGACGATGAAGGCCACCGCCACCGCCACGTCCTGCGTGACGAGATAGGGATCGATGTCGAGTTGGATGCGCAGCTGCGTTCCCTCGGGCGAGGTCGCGCGAATGTTCGATGCCAGCTCGCCCAGCATGGGCCGCAGCCCCAGGCCGCGATTTTCCTCCAGCTCGGCGAAGTGATTGCGGTGCACCACCGCCAGCGCATCCACGCGGCGCTGGATAGAGGAATAGGCCTCGGTCGCCTCGGGCGATTTCGCGCCGCGCGCGTGGAAGTTGATCAGGCTGGAGATTACCTGAAGGTTGTTCTTCACCCGGTGGTGAACCTCGCGGGTAAGCTTCGTCTGGCGCACCAGGCCCTCGGCCAGCCCGGCTTCGTGGACCGCCACCGTATGGGTCAGCGCGCGGAACGTGTCGCCAAGCTCGCGCAGCTCCTGCGCGGGCAGGGATCGAACGATCGTCTCGTCCGGCTCGTCTCCCGGCGTGAAGGCAGCGACATGCCGGCGTAGCCGCCGCAGCGGCCGGATCAACAGATGGTCCACCACGAACCAGGCGATGCCCGCCGCCGCCGCCCACATGATCAGCGGCAGCAGCAGCGCGATGACCAGCGGGGATGTTATGGGGGCCGAGCGCACCTCCATCTCCAGCGCCAGCTCGCCAATGCCCAGCTCGGTCCGGCTCGCCTCGCGCCGCTCAAGCGCCGATTCGCGCGGCATCGGGCGAAGCACCAGCGCCTGCCCATCGCGTACCAATGTCGCCGCATAGGCGGGGGTGAAGCCGCTCGGGCGGCTCAGGTCCGCTAGGAAATCGGTCGGGAAGAAGGCCGCTGCCGTCACCTGGCGCTTGTCGCCGGCGACCCCCAGCAACAGTCCACGATCAGGCAAGATCTGTGCTGCGACCGCGCTGTCACGCGCCTTGCGGGCCGTCTCGTGTGCCCCCTGGAAGCCGGCACCGCATAGAACCGCACCGCGCCGGTCGAAGATGACGAAGCGGGCGCCATTCGCTGCCTGTTGCGCGAAGACACCCTGGACCCGGGCGCAGCTTGGCGCGTCACGCGCATCGCTTTCCATAGCGTCGACCGCAACGCGCAGCGCGGTCATGTCACCGACGAGCTCGATCGCCAGCGCGCGGCTGCTCTCGGCCGCGGCAACCCGCAGGCCGGCGCGGGCCTCGGTATCGGCGATCTGGGTGATCCGCAGCGTCGCGAAGACGGCAATGATCGCGAGTGGAAGCAGCGCGATCGAGAGAATGAACAGGAGTTTCGCGCCGGTCGGCCAGCGCATCATGAAGGTCGGCGGCGCCGCGCCAACGCGCGAATCATCCGCCGCGTCTGTCATGGTTGGGGCTCTAGCCGAGCTTTCCGAGCAGTGAAATGAACTCGTCGGGGACGGCCTCGTCGACGGTCTTCTGATAGATCGATCGCAGGGCGGCTCCCATGTCCCGGTCCTTGGACTGGGGCTTGGCCTCCCCCTTCTTCACCGGTTTGACTGGCGCTTCCTTGTCCGAAACCAACACTAACCCCCCGAGAACACCCGTTCCGTGAAAATGATGTCTGCCAATGGCCGGATACGGGCCGCAGCGCCAGCCACTGAATAGCGTGCTGGCGTTCGTGAAACCAAAGAGCCGTTCGTTGGTTCCATCACCCGGTAACGAAATACGTTGCCGGGCGTCGTGTCGCCCCCGGGGGGGAACGACGAAGTTGATCAATCCGGGCATGGCGCCCAAAGCCATGCTCTTTTTCTATGGAGTCGTTCCGCCTCATGTCGCTTGGACAACAGCTCGCGCCGCACCTGCCGTTCCTTCGTCGTTATGGGCGCGCGCTTACCGGCAGCCAGTCGCAGGGCGACAAATATGTGCGTGCAACGCTCGAGGCGATCGTTGCCGCACCGGAGGAATTCCCGCGCGACGTGGATCCGCGTCTCGGCCTCTATCGCACCTTCCAGGCGATCTGGAATTCCACCAACAGCGATGAGGAAGCCGATCCGGGCCTCGTCGACGATCAGGAAGCGGTCGCTCGCGCACGTCTCGCGCGGATGACGCCGCTGTCGCGCCAGGCGTTGCTGCTCACCGCGATGGAAGGTTTCTCGACCGAGGACGCGGCCTATCTGATCGACGTCACCCCGTCGGAAGTCGAAGCGCTCGTCGCCGAGGCGCTGGGCGAAATCGAGAAGCAGACGCGTGCCCGCGTGCTGATCATCGAGGACGAACCGATCATCGCGATGGACGTGGAGACGATCGTGCGCGATCTCGGCCACGAAGTGACCGGCGTGGCCGTCACGCGCGACGAAGCGGTGGCGCTGGCGATGGAGGATCGCCCTGGTCTGGTCCTGGCGGACATCCAGCTCGCCGACGATTCCTCGGGCATCGATGCGGTGAAGGACATCCTCGCCGAATTCCAGGTGCCGGTGATCTTCATCACCGCGTTCCCGGAACGTCTGCTGACGGGCGAACGGCCGGAGCCGACTTTCCTCATCACCAAGCCGTTCCAGCGTTCGACGGTGAAGGCCGCGATCAGCCAGGCTTTGTTCTTCGATCAGTCGACCGCGCCGGTTTCGTAAATTCGATACGGACCCAAAACAGTCTTCGGGGGTTGAACAGCCATGGCTGATGAAAACGAACGGGTCGAGGTTACCGGAACCGAAGCGCGTGCGGGTGCGACCCCCCATATGACGCGCTACATTCTGCCGATATCGCTTGTGTTGGTGATCGTGATCTTCGCGATTATCCTTCTTTCCAGGCAGTAATCAGGCGCAATGCTGACTGAACAGCTGGCAAAGCACGCCGGCACCACCTATCTTGCCGGAGGAACGCCGGGTGCTACCGGCGCGGGGATTGATCGACAGACTATGGCCGAAACTGAACCGCGCGACGAAGTCGCGGCCGAAGACGGCCCGGTTGAGCACGTTTCTCTATCCGATCCGGAATTCAAGCAGCAGCTGGGTCAGGTGATCCCGCATCTTCGCGCCTTCGGGCGCTCGCTGTCGGGAAACCGTGATCTCGCGGACGATCTTGTCCAGGAGACGCTGCTGAAGGCTTGGGCCGCGCGCAAACGCTTCCAGGCAGGCACGAACATGCGTGCCTGGACGTTCATCATCCTGCGCAACCTCTATCTGTCGCAGATGCGCCGCGCGCGCTTCAAGGGTGAGTGGGACGATCTGGTTGCCGATCGGTTGCTCGCCGCACCGGCCAGCCAGGACAAGCACGTCGAGCTGGCCGATATGCAGCGTGCGCTCCTCCACCTTCCGCAGCCCCAGCGCGAGGCGCTGATCCTCGTTGGGGCAGGCGGCTTCGCTTACGAAGAGGCGGCAGAGATCTGCGGCGTCGCGGTCGGCACGATCAAGAGCCGTGTCGCCCGCGGCCGTGTCGCGCTTGAGGCGCTGATGGCGGGCAATGACATGACGACCCGTACGGCGCAGGGCCTCATCCGCGAAAAGCCGACGCTGGACGAGATCATGGACGAGGTGGACGAGCTCAGCCGCGATCGCTGAGCGTCCATTTCCTCGCGTCAGTGTGACCAGGTGATCCGGTCGAGCGCGTCCAACGCCTTGCTCAGATCATCTGGAAGACGGCGCCCGCCGTTGAAGGCGCAGCGCAGGGACTCTCCCAGCGCATCGGTTGCACGGGGGCGCGGCACGAAATAGGCATCTCCGCCGCGCTGATCGTCTCGCTGTTCAATACCCATCATGCCGACTAAAACGGCCAAATGATCGGTAAGTTGCGCGCAGACGCGAAATGAGCGCCTTGTCAAGCGAAAAAATGCAAGCTTCGGCCTTTGACGATGCCGTCGGCCGGGCGCGGGATTTCGCACCCTTTCTGGCGATGCTGCTCCAGCGCGATCCGGAATTTTCGCTCGCATCGCTGGCGTCACCGGTGGACGTGGATCCGTCGCTGCCGCCCGCCGTGGCGCTTCGTCGCGCGCGTCGTCGGGTGGCGCTCAGCGTCGCGATCGGTGATCTCGCCGGCATCTTCGACCTGACGGAAGTTACACACCGGCTTTCGGATTTTGCCGACAAGGCGCTTGATCTCGCGATCCAAACGGCATTGGTGGAGCGCTATCCCGATGCCGAGCCGCGCGGTTTCGCCGCGATCGCGCTCGGCAAGCAGGGCAGCCGCGAACTCAATTACTCCTCCGATATCGATCCGATCTTCCTGTTCGATCCGGCCACGCTGCCGACCCGCCGTAACGAGGAGCCGGTGGAAGCCGCGGTGCGCATCGGCAAGCGCGTCGTCGAGCTGCTGCAGGCCCGCGACGGCGAAGGCTATGTCCTTCGCGTCGATCTTCGCCTTCGCCCGACGCCCGAGGCGACACCGATCGCGCTGCCGATCGATGCCGCGATCACTTATTATGAATCGCAGGCGTTGCCGTGGGAGCGCGCGGCCTTCATCCGCTCGCGCGCCGCGGCGGGCGACATCGCGCTCGGCAACCGCTTTCTCGATGCGATCCGCCCGTTCGTCTGGCGCCGCAGCCTCG
This sequence comes from Sphingomonas sp. 179-A 2A2 NHS, assembly GCF_045371305.1. Lineage (NCBI taxonomy): Bacteria > Pseudomonadati > Pseudomonadota > Alphaproteobacteria > Sphingomonadales > Sphingomonadaceae > Sphingomonas > Sphingomonas sp. 179-A 2A2 NHS. Next base: position 44,471 of record NZ_JBIQDE010000004.1, read on the forward strand.
ATTTCGGTGCAATCGGCGAGATCGTCGCCATCACCCAGCGGATCCGCGATCATTATTCGCAAGGCCAGGCGTTCGGCCCCGGCTACGATCTGAAGCGCGGCCGTGGCGGCATCCGCGAGATCGAATTCTTCGCGCAGATCCATCAGCTGATCCACGGCGGTCGCGATCCAGCCTTGCGCGTGCCTGACACGCGCGAGGCGCTGGCCGCGCTTGCCGCGGCCGGGCGGATCGATGCGCGCGAGGCGGCGCTGCTCAGCGACGCTTACGTTGCGCTGCGCACCGCCGAGCACCATGTGCAGATGATCGATGATCGGCAGACCCATGAACTGCCCGGTGCAGAAGCGCTCGATCGCGTCGCAAAGCTGGACGGACGTGCCCAAGGCGCCGCCATGCTTGATCATCTGCGACCGCATGTCGACCATGTCGCCGCCATTTTTGATCGGCTTGCCGCGCCTGCCGCGCCCTCCTTGTCGGCCGATCCGGTCAAGTTGAACGACCAGCTCGCCGCCGCCCGCTTCGATGATCCGGACACTGCCGCCGCTCGCATCGCCGCCTGGCGCGCCGGCCGCTATCCAGCGCTGCGCAGCGCCGCGGCCCAGGCGGCGCTCGAAGCGGTCCTGCCCAGCCTCGTCGGTGCACTCGCGGACGCTCCCGTGCCGCAGGCGGCGCTGCTACGGCTCGATCGGCTGCTCGAAAGATTGCCCAGCGCGATCAACATCTTCCGCCTGCTGGAGGCGCGTCCGGCGCTTACCGCGCTGCTCGCGCAACTGCTCAGTCACGCGCCCACCCTGGCCGATGAACTGGCCCGCCGCCCTGATCTGCTGGACGGCCTGATCGACGCCTCCGCCTTCGATCCGGTCCCGTCGGTCGAGGAACTAGCCGCCGAAATGCAGACCCGCGAGCGCGGCGCGGATTACCAAGTCCGCCTCGAGCACGTCCGCCGCGTCGTCGGCGACCGCCGCTTCGCGCTCGGCACCCAGATCATCGCCGGCGCCGCCGATCCGCTGGCCGTCGCGTCCGGCTACTCGCGCGTCGCCGAGGCGGCGGTGGAAGTGCTCACCAGCGCCACGATCGCCGAATTCTCGCGTGCTCACGGCCGCGTGCCCGACAGCGAATTCGTGATCCTGGCGCTCGGCCGGCTGGGCGGCGGCGCGCTCACCCATGCCTCGGATCTGGATCTTATCTACCTGTTCACAGGCGACTTTTCGGCCGAGTCCGATGGTCCCAAACCGCTCGGTGCGACACTCTACTACAACCGCCTCGCACAGCGCGTGACGGCCGCTCTGTCGGTGCCGACCGCCGCCGGCCCGCTCTACTCGATCGACACGCGCCTACGCCCCTCCGGCACGCAGGGCCCGCTCGTGGTGAACGTGGATTCGTTTGCGCGCTACCAACGCGAGGACGCCTGGACATGGGAGCATATGGCGCTCACCCGGGCCCGCCCGGTGTTTGGTTCGCCAGCCGCCCGTGCCGCGCTCGATGAGATCATCGGCGGCGTGCTTGCTGGGGACAGGCCGGAGCGGGACGTCGTCGCCGATGCGATCAGGATGCGCGCAGAGATGGCCGCGCACAAACCGCCGCAGGGGCCGCTCGATGCGAAGCTGCTGCCCGGCGGGCTCGTCGATCTGGAATTCACCGTGCACGTGGCGCAACTCACGCGCCGCACGGGCTTCGACCCCGATCTTGGCCGCGCGATCGAATTGCTCGGCCTGCCGGCGTCGCTGCGGGAAGCGCACGATCTGTTGACCCGGCTCCTCGTCACCATGCGGCTCGTTGCGCCCGACGCGGCCGAGCCCGAGGCACCCGCGACCCGCGCGCTCGTCGCCCGCGCGCTGGGGCAGGGGAACTGGGAAGGGGTGGTTGTGGCTTTCGATGCCGCGCGGCAGGAGGTGCGCGCCGCATGGGATGGAGTGACGCATGGACAAGCTGCCCGATCTGACGCTGACGGGATCTGACGGCGCACCGCTCCGACTGCGCGGTCTGCCCCTGCCGCTCGTCGTCTATTTCTATCCCAAGGACGATACGACCGGCTGCACGCGTGAAGCGCAGGACTTTTCGGCGCTCTCCGCCGACTTCGCCGCCATCGGCGTGCACGTGATCGGCGTATCCAAGGATCCGCCGAAGAAGCACGAGAAGTTCATCGCCAAATACGATCTCACGGTGGCGCTCGCTAGCGACGAGGATGGCAGCGCGTGTGAGGCGTTCGGCACCTGGGTCGAGAAGTCGATGTACGGCCGCACCTACATGGGCATCGAGCGCGCGACCTTCCTGTTCGGCAAGGATGGGGCGCTCGTGCAAGAATGGCGCAAGGTGAAGGTCCCCGGTCACGCGGCCGCCGTGCTTGAGGCGGCGCGCGCATTGTGACGGAGCTTCACGCGAGCATCGCGCAGGCGGCGCGGGCGGTGCTCCTCGCAGGCGAGCCCATGGCCAAGGTAAAGGCAGCACGGCAGGCGGCGCGCGACTGGCGGGCGGGGCGCCTTGCCCACCGCTTCGACGTGGCGATGCCGGATGAGCCGGCGCGGCCCGCGCGGCCGGAGCTTCTGCCGCCCAACCGGATGCCCAAGCGCGGCAAAGGCGGCTCGGAACGCGGTCGCCTCGCGCTGCTCCACGCGCTGGCGCATATCGAGTTCGTCGCGATCGATCTCGCGTTCGACATGGCAGGCCGCTTCGGCGCGCAATTCCCGCGCAGCTTTGTTGATGACTGGATCTCGGTCGGCGCAGACGAGGCGATGCATTTTGCGCTGCTCGATCGCCGGCTTCGTTCGCTCGGCAGCGAATATGGCGCGCTGCCCGCGCACGCCGGTCTGTGGGAAGCCGCGAGCGCTACTGCCGAGGATGCCGTCGCGCGGCTCGCTGTGGTGCCAATGGCGCTGGAGGCCCGCGGCCTCGACGTTACGCCGGTGACGGTCGAGCGCTTCGAGGCGGCCGGCGATCATACAAGTGCTCGGATTCTGCAGCGAATCTATAACGATGAAATTCGCCACGTGCGGTACGGCACGACATGGTTCCAGCATGCCTGCGCCGAATCCCGCCTCGCCCCAGCGGAGCATTGGCGCGGCCTCATCGCGGCGCATTTCAGGGGCGTCATTAAAGGTCCGTTCAACGACTCGGCGCGCAACTCTGCCGGCTTGACGCGGGATTACTACGCCGCGCTTGCGTAATTGTTCCCGACCGGGTCAGTAGCATCCGTCCGGGTGCGGGGGGCCGCTTCCAGACAAGTGAACAACCAATGCGCGTCGGGTCGCCTCGACGTCACTCGTTTCAACGACTTGTTCGGGGTTCGATGACCAAGATTCTAACCGCACCGGCCACTCGCATCGCTGCTGGTGCACGCTTCCTCTTTTCGCCGCGCAACGTGATCTTCCATGATGGCCAGACTGTCCGCCGTGTCCGCCTCCGCGGCACGTCGCAGGGCGTTGCGGCCAGCGTTGCCGCGGTTGTCGTCGCCTTCGCCGGCTATGGTGCCGCGACGGCGACCAGCCATGCCGCGATCGCTGCGGGCATTTCGGAGCCGGCGCAGCACGAACAGCGCGTTGCGACGATGGAGCGCAAGCTCGCCAGTATGCAGACGCGTGTTCAGACGATCCGTGAAACCGCTGAGCAGCATGCGAGCCGGCTTGAGCAGCGCCAGGCGCTGCTCGCCGCGGCACTGACGGGCGAGGGCGACGAGAAGAAGCTGGCGCTTGCCACGCTCAAGATCGATCCGGCGGGCGATCGCCTCGCTGCCTATGCCGTCGCGCCGTTCGCCAAGGTCGAGCGTCACCAGGCGATGCTGGCACAAGCCGCGACCGAGCAGCTGCGCGAGCGCTACGATCTTGCCACCCGTGAGCTGCGCGAACGCGGTGTACGTCTTGAGCGGATCGCCAAGAACAAGAAGTCCACCGCGATGGGTGGCCCGCTGATCCCGGCGGCAAGCGCCGAGGCGACCGCCGATCTGACGGCCGATGCGCAGTTCCGCTCGCTGTTCATGACCTGGAAGAAGCTCGACACGCTTGAGCAGGGCGTGATCTCGATCCCGTCGGTTCAGCCGGTCCAGCACCTCACCTTCACCAGCAATTTCGGCATCCGCAGCGATCCGTTCCGCGGGTCGGCCGCGATGCACGCCGGCGTCGACATTCCCGGGCCGACCGGCACGCCGATCTACGCCACGGCCGATGGCATCATCAGCCACGCTGCGCGCCAGGGCGGCTATGGCAACATGATCGAGATCAACCACGGCAAGGGCATCGCGACCCGCTATGGTCACCTCTCGAAGATCATCGTCAGCGATAATGCCCGCGTGCGCCGCGGTCAGATCATCGGCCTGATGGGCTCGACCGGTCGTTCGACGGGCCCGCACCTCCATTATGAAGTGCGGATCGACGGCCGCGCGGTGAACCCGGTGCCGTTCCTCACCACGGCGGATTATCTCCTCGCCGCGCAGGATCGCTCGGTCGGCCAGATCCCGGTGTCGAGCACCGGCCCGGCTGCGCAGGACGGCCTCTGATCCTGAAGCATTGATCGGCGCCCGGGTCCTGTTGCGGGCAGGGCCGCGGGCGCCTATCTCTCAAGTCATGGCAACGCTCGCGAACGACATCGCCCTGACCAGTTCCGCCGCAGCGCGGGTCGCCGCCATCGCGGTCAAGCAGAATCGGCCCGCGATCCTCCGCCTGTCGGTCGAAGGCGGCGGCTGTTCGGGCTTCCAGTACAAATTTGGCTTTGCCGACGCGCCGGAGAGTGGCGACGTGGTCGTCGAAACCGATGGCGTACGGCTGGTGGTGGACGACGTCAGCCTCGATCTGGTCCGCGGGGCCTCGGTCGATTACGTAGAATCGCTCGGTGGTGCCGCGTTCAAGGTCGACAATCCGGTCGCGGCGTCGGGATGCGGTTGCGGGACCAGCTTCTCGGTGTAATCACCTGGCCGTGAAGATCGTCACTTACAACGTCAACGGCATCAAGGCGCGCCTGCCGCGCCTGATGGAGTATCTCGCCGAGCAGCAGCCCGATATCGTCTGCCTGCAGGAGCTGAAGTCCAGCGACGAGACCTTTCCGGAACAGGAGATCCGCGACGCCGGCTATGGCGCGGTGTGGCATGGTCAGAAGGGATTCAACGGCGTCGCGGTGCTCGCCAAGGGCGCCGACCCGGTCGAGCGGCAACGTGGCCTCGGGGGCGAGCCGGAGGATGATCACAGCCGCTACCTCGAGTGCGAGGTGGACGGGCTCACCGTCGCATCGATCTATTTGCCCAACGGCAATCCGCAGCCCGGCCCGAAGTTCGATTACAAGCTGCGCTGGATCGAGCGTCTGTCCGCGCGTGCGGCCGAACTGTTGCGGGCAGAGGAGCCAGCGGTGCTCGCCGGCGATTATAACGTCATCCCGAACGACGACGACACCTTCTCGGTGCGCGCCATGGCGAGCGACGCGCTGATGCAGCCGGAAAGCCGCGCCGGCTACCGCCGCCTGCTGGCGCAAGGCTGGACTGATGCGCTTCGCGTTCGCCAGCCGAACGGCGGTGTCTGGACGTTCTGGGATTACCAGGCCGGCGCGTGGCAGCGGGATGCCGGCTTCCGCATCGATCATCTGCTGCTCTCTCCCGCTGTCGCCGATCGGCTCGTCGAAGCGGGGGTCGACAAGGAATATCGCGGCCGGGAAAAGGCCAGCGACCACGCCCCCACCTGGGTCCGCCTGCGCTAAAGGCCCCGCGCGCACATCCTTCCGTTGCAGAAAAATGTCGTTCGGGTGCGGACGCCGCTGCGTGCACTGTCCGGTAATGCACACCAGCTTCTTGGCCTGATCCGCCGCGGGTTGGTGAATTTCGCCGAAGATCGGGAGGTGGCCGGACGGGCTAATCTGGCAAGTCATTGAAATCACGTGCGACGAGAAACTGGCACGCGGGATGCAATGGGTCAGGCAGGTAGCGCTTGGGGCGCTGCCTGAACTGAGAGGAAGCCCACCATGACCATCTTCGCCATCGCCGCCGCCCTGTTCGCCGCCGCTCCCGAGCCGACCCCTGCGCCGCCCGCGCCCGTCGCTCCCACCGCCGCTCAGGACAGCTCGCGCATCAGCGTCGCGCCGCGCGACGATACCCGCCGCATCTGCGTGGTCGATACGTTCACCGGCACCCGCATTGCCAGCAAGGTTTGCCGCACCCGCGCGCAGTGGATCGCCGAGGGCGTTGACCCGCTCGCCAAGCAGTAAGTCGACCAGCGCGGAGCCCGCAAGGATCCGCACGCCCTGAAGGAGAGGGTAGAATGAAGGCGCTAGAGTTCGCGATGGTGGCGACGGCGGTTGCCGGCCCGGTGGTCCATGCCGATGGCATGGGCGCCGGACGGCCCCGGCCGCACCGCACCCTGGCGTCGGGCCCAGCGCCGAAAAGCCGGGCATCCACCAATCGGCCCGGCTTCTACGAGAGCATCACCCAGCCGGCAGTGATTGCTGGCTGAGGTCTGCCGGCCGGCGTGCGAGGGCGCCGGCCACCGGGCTTCTAGAGGGTCTTCTCGTACACCTGATACACCTTGTTCACGCGGCTCTGGATCGTCTCGGCGATCGAGCGCATCCCCTGATTGTCGTCGAGGATCCAGCCGATCTCGCCCCGCGTCGCCCCATAATGCGTCACGGCCGCGCGGCGGATGTACTCGATCATCATGAAGGCGAGCTGGCTCGCAATGCGCGATGACTGCAGCTCCTTAACCACCCCCATCAGCGGCACGCGCATCGTGCGCGCCTTCGGGCGCCGCAGCCACAGCAGCATCTTCGCCCAGCCGAACGGCAGCAGCGAACCGTTCAGACCGGCCAGCGGCTCGTTCAGGTCGGGCAGGGTGATCATGAACGCCACTGGCCGGCCATCGAGTTCGGCGATCCGGATCAGGTCGTTGAACACGATCGGCTTCAGCTTGACGCCGACGTCCTTGATCTCGGGCGGGGTGAGCGGAACGAAGCCCCAATTGTCGCTCCACGCGTCGTTCAGGATCGACAGGATGATCGCCGCTTCCTCGTCGAAGCGCGTCTTGTCCACTTCGCGCACGACAATCCGCGAATTTTTCTCACCCGATTTGATGATCCGCTGCACGATCGGCGGAAATTCCTGCGTGATGTCGAGCTCATAGGTCATCAGCTGCTTCACCGGCTGATAGCCCGCCGCCTCGATCCAGCCGCGATATGCCGGCTTCGCATGGCCCATCATCACCGTTGGTGGATGGTCGAAGCCCTCGATAAGCAGGCCGGGCTCTTCCCAGATCGACTGGGAGATCGGACCGATCGCGCGTGTCACGCCCTGGCTGCGCAGCCACTCCTCGGCGCTGGCGACGAGTGTGCGGAACACCTCCTCATCCTCTGCCTCCATCAGCCCCCATTGCCCGCTGCCCGGGCCAAAGCCGCGCTCGACGGGCATCTCCTGCGCCAGCGTGTCGATATGGGCGGAGATTCGCCCGACAACTTGGCCGCTGCGCTCAGCAAGGAAAAGCTGGGCCTTTGCATGGCTGTACCACCCGTTCTTCTCGGGCGTGATGAGGCCCAGGGCTTCCCCCTTCAGCGGCGGCACCCAATTGGGATCGTCGCGATAAAGGCGGAAGGGAAGATCGACGAAGGTCCGGCGATCGCGCTTGCTGACAACCGGGCGGATGGTGACGGGTGAAGCCATGGTCGTCATCTAATCGCCCGGAACGATCATGGCGAGTGACCTTTCCATTGCTGATGCAGCCTGTTGTAGCCACCGTCTCGCCACTATCTTCTGGCAATGCCAACCGCCATGAACACCATCACTCTTGATCGAGCCGGCGCCGGAAAGCCGGCGGCCCGGGTGCCGATCGCCGACGACCGCGCGATGCTGAAGGCTGCGGCCGATCTCACCCGGGATCTCACGGCGGCGCGCCCGGCGATCTATTGGGCCGATTTCCTTGCCTCGGCGGTGATCGGCTATGGCGCACTGGCCGTGGCGATCATGGCGGGTCCGCTGTGGCTGACGATCGTCGCCGGTTTGGTCGCGATGCTCGCGCTGTATCGCGGCATGAGCTTCATCCACGAGCTGACGCACGTGAAGCATGCGTCGCTGCCGGGCTTCCGCGCAGGCTACAATGCCCTGATCGGCGTGCCGATGCTGGTGCCGTCCTTCATGTACGAAGGCGTCCACAATCTGCATCACGCTCGCACGCGTTACGGCACGTCGGAGGATCCGGAGTATCTGCCGCTCGCGCTGATGAAGCCGTGGTCGCTGCCCGTCTTCGTCGTCATCGCCGCCCTCGCGCCGATCGCGCTTATCTTCCGCTATGGCGTGCTTTCGCCGCTGTCGCTGGTGATCCCGCCGCTGCGCCGCGTGGTGGTTGAGCGGTTCTCCGCGCTCGCCATCAATCCCGATTTCCGCCGCCGCATGCCGGAAGGTGCGTTCGCCGCACAGTGGAACCGGATTGAGGCAGCCTGCGCGATCTGGGCCATGACGCTGATCGCGCTGGTCGCGACCGGCACCATGTCCTGGCGCACCTTTGCCATCATCCTCGTCATCGCGTCTGGCGTCGCGGTGGTGAACCAGCTGCGCACGCTAGTCGCGCATCTATGGGAGAATGACGGCGAGGCGATGACGGTGACGGCGCAGTATCTCGATACGGTCAACGTGCCGCCGCCGGCCACGCTGCCCGCGCTCTGGGCGCCGGTTGGCCTGCGCTATCATGCGCTGCATCACTTGCTGCCGGGCCTGCCCTATCATTCGCTGGGCGAGGCGCACCGCCGGATCAGCGCGGTGCTGGACATGGATTCGCCGTACCACAAGGCCAGCTACGCCGGCATGCCGGGGCTGGTGGCAAAGATCGCGCGAAGCACCATGCTCCCGCGCTGAGCCACGCCACGGCGGCGCCGCTCACTACAGTTCAGCCTTTTAGCGCCACCCCGGTTCGGGCCGGGGTGGCGCTCTCTTTATGGTCAGTGCTTCTTCTTCAGCCCGTGGAGCTTGTGCCACAGGTAGAAGCCGCCGGCCGCCACCAGCACGAGGCCGATCGCGAGGTCCGCCTGGTGGAAGAAGGCCTTCAGCCGCGGATCGCTGTTCCACGCCGTGCCAAGCTGCGCGCCGATCCAGGCGAGGAGGTAGCAGAACGGCCAAGAGCCGACGAACGTATAGACGTGAAAGGGGATCAGCTTCATCCGCGCCACCCCGGCGGGGAAGGCGATGAAGGTGCGAATGATCGGCAGCATGCGGCCGATCAGGATCGCCGCCGCGCCCCAACGGTTGAAGAAGCGGTCGGCCATGTCGAGCTCACCCGGCCCGATCAGGACGTATTTCCCCCATTTCTCCGCCATCGGACGCCCGCCGCGACGCCCCACCTCATAGGCCACGATCGAGCCGAGGTTGCAGCCGAGCGCGCCAGCGGTGGCAGCCAGATAGATGTTCATCTCCCCCGTCGACACGAGGTAACCCGCAAAGGGCATGATGATCTCGGACGGCAGCGGGATGCAGGCGCTCTCGATCGCCATAAGCAGCACGATGCCCCAGTAACCCCCAGCACGAATGACGCCCACGGTGAAGATCGCGAGCGCAGCAATGATCTTTTCGAACATGGCGGCGGATGTGCGGGAAGGGCATCGGCCGGTCAATCGGCGATGCGGCAGCGCAACAGATACTTATCCGAAGCCGGAAGCGCTGAAGTTCAGCCTGCCGCCGCCTTTGCCAGCTTCAGGTCTTCCACGAACCGCGCAAACTCGCTCGTGCGCGCCGCCTCGTCTGGAAGCCGCAGCAGATAACTCGGGTGGACGGTGATCCACGCCTCGCCGCCATCGCCGGGAAGGGCAAGAGCCCGCCCGCGTTCGCGGCTGATCGTCATCACCTTGCCGAACAGCGATCGCGCAGCGGTCGCACCCAGCGCCACCGTCACCTTGGGGCGTACCAGCATCTGTTCCTGCTCGATCCACCAGCGGCAGGCCTCGATCTCGCCGCCATCGGGCTTGGCGTGGATCCGCCGTTTGCCGCGGGGCTCGAACTTGAAGTGCTTCACGGCATTGGTGACATAGGTAGCGGCGCGGTCGATCCCCGCTTCCCCCAACGCCCGGTCGAAGACTTGCCCTGCCGGGCCCACGAAGGGATGTCCTGCCAGATCCTCCTGGTCGCCCGGCTGTTCGCCGACGAACATGATGCTGGCGCTTACCGGCCCTTCGCCGAACACGGTTTGGGTCGCATTCTTGTACAGGTGGCAGCGCGTGCAGCCCATCGCCTCCTCGCGCAGTGCGTCCCAGGCGATCTGGCTGTTGCCGCCGAGGTCCGTCCTCGCCGCCGTCCGTGCCTTTGCGATCATCCCGCTCTCCCGTGCCTGCGCCGTCGCCAGCAGTTCCGAGACCAACGCGGTTTCCGGCATGTTTTTCCAGTATTTGCGCGGCATCTCCTTCAGCATCGCGCCCACCTTCACCCGCGCGGGATTGAAGATCGATGCATAATAGGTCTTCCACACCTCCTCGATGGGATCGCCCTCGGGCGCATCCGCCTTGGTGGCACCGGGGCCCTCGCTCAGCGCCGCGCCATCCCAGTGAAGCGATACCTCCGGCGTCAGAATCGACCAGCGCATGCTGGCGAAGCGATTGACGAAGAAGGCCGCGTTGGCGCGCACGATATGATGCTCGGGCTCGAACCAGGCGACATAGCGGCCGGCGCCATCGTCCTCCGTCACTTCGCGGAAACGCAGGAAGGCGCGCATCTTGTGGATGTCGCGCCGCACATGCTTGGCCAGCCCCTCCAGCCGCCGCACCAGCGGGTCGGCATGATCCTCGATCAGCCCCGTCTCGCGCCGCAATCGGGTGAGCAGCCGGTAGAGCAGCGAGAACCGCTCGGGATCGCGGTTCAGGATCGCGTTGCGCGCCAGATCGAGGAACGCGCGCGGCACCTTGAACGCCGGTGCCGCCGTCGCGGCACTTGGTTCAGCCGCAGTCGCGAACAGGTCGGTCGCTTGCCCGCCTGCTTGCCACACCACGTCCTCCGCCGGCACGTCGTCCGCCAGCAGCCCGCGCGCCGCGTCACGCCAGGCGTCGAAATCGTCCGACGCGGGAAGGGTGATGAGGCGCATCTAGCGGGCGGCGATCACTCGCGCTCGTCGCTGCCCGGCGGATTGTCGCGCGCGATCTCCAGTTCCTTCGGCTTCCGCTCCTCATAGGTCGCCGCCATCTTCTTCTCCGTCGCGTCATCCAGCTCCTCGTCGGCGGCCGGGAACATCTCCTCCTCTTCCTCGTCGATGTGGTGCTCGTAGCGGTGGCGCATGTGGAAGAACTTGGACTCCCACTCGTCAGATCCGAAATCGAGATCCATAAGCTCGCCCAGCAGATCATCGACTTCCTTGTGCTCGGACACCGAATGCCGCGCATCGTCGCGAAGCTCGGGATTGCCCAGCATCACGGCGTAGAGCGATTCCTCCTCCGCGGCGGCATGGCTCTGCAGCTCGAGCCGAAACGCTTCGAACAGCTTCTGGCGCTTCTTGGTATCGCCGCGCAGCTCGGCCAGCTCCTTCAGCATCTCGCGCTGCTTGTCGTGATCGGCCTTCAAGTCACGATAGATTTGCGCCTGGGTCATCGTCCGGTCTCCTCCGCGTCATGCGGCAGAACAGGTCAATGGCCCCCGGGTTGCTGTTGCGATCCGTTTTCAGCCGGCATCGCGGCGATCCAGTCACGCAGCAGCGCGATCGCCTCCTTGTGCGCCGTCGCGCGACCGATCTCCGGCATGGCGATGCCGGGCTCGGTCGATTCCATGCGATAGAGCAGGATCGAATTCTCCGGATGCCCCGGCGCGATCGCGAAATCCCGTGCGCCCGATCCACGCCCCGCCGCCACCGGCCGCTTCAGGAGGCCCTGCGCCACGGGATCGCTTTCGCTGGTTAGCAGGAACAGCCCGGAATTGGACGCCGCCCCCTCTCGCCGGTGGCAATGCGCGCAATTCACCTCGAGATAGGCGCGCGCCCGGTCAGCCAGCGGCGCGCTCGCATCGTCCCAGCGTAACAGCCGCGGCGCGTCACCGGGCGCGCGATCGAGCACGCCGGCGGCAACCAGCGCCTGCAGCTGCCGCCCATCATTGAGGTTGCGCGCGGTCGGCCCGATCGGGGTGATGGCGCCGCTCAGCGCATGGCATTCCTTGCACTGATTCTGGTTCGGCACCTGGTAGCTGATCGTCCGCGCCTCGCCTGATGGATCGGTGAACATCACCGGCATCCGCGTTCCGGCGCGCTTCAGCACCGCGTCGCTCAGGTCATCGTTCCAGACATAGGGCAGCGCCACCCAGCCGCCGGCGCGATGCAGCAGCACCCGCGTCTCGATCGGGCGAAAGGCGGCGCCGGCGCCATAGCCGAACGTCTTGATCAGCGCGGCGCCGATTGGGAACGCGAGCACGCCTTGCGCATCGTACCGCGCCGGCTGCCCGGCGGGAACGTAGATGTACCGCTGCTTCTCGGCGTAATCGGAGAACAGCGGCGTGTTGAGATGATAGCCGGTCACGCGCGTCGCCGGCGTGCGGGTCTTCAGATCGCGGAAGAAGCCGAACGCCGACAGGGCAGGGGGATAGCCGTCCGACATGATCGCCGCGTCGTTCACGCTGTCGCCGGGCTGCCCCCCGATCGCTGCGGAGACGAAGAGCGCGGCAGCCGCGAGGAGCGCCGCGACCCCCTTCACTTCGCCGCCGCCTCCATCGCCGCCGGTAGCACCACTGGCGCCCGAAGCGCCGCCGGCGTGCGCTGCAGATCGACCGGTGTCGGCCGCGCGTTGGTCGGCGCCTCGCCCGCCTTCAGCCCCAGGCTCAGTACCTTGCTGTCGCTCACCGTCAGCGAGTTCGCGTCACCCGTCCCGTCCCACAGCACCGCGGGGATCGCGCCGCCCATCGCCGCGGCCAGCTGCTCGCCGCCCGGCAGCCCCGGTGCGAAGCCCGCTGGCCCATGTGTATTCTTCGCCACCACCACGTTGCGCGGCAGCGGGTTGTACTTCGCGTCCTGATAGGGGTTGCGATAGCTCACGATCATCACGTTCGCGGTGGCGTTCTTCGCCAGCGCATTGTCGGTGATGAACACGCCGTCATTGGCCATCACCAGCACGCCCGTGCCCTTGGGCACCTGCGCCACGATGTTGCCCTTGGGCGCGAAGTTCGGCGTGTCATTGTCAACCACCGTGTTGCCATAGACCCGCACGTCGCCGCCATTGCCGCGCGGCAGGTTGGGCAGGTCGAACACCAGGATGCCGCCGGTGTTGCGGGTCGCGGTATTGCCATAGACGTCCGCGTGACGGCTGTTCTCTATCTCGATCCCCGCGACATTCTGCTCGACGATCGAGTTGCGGACGATGATGTCCTCGCTCTGGCCGACATAGATGCCGGCATCGGATGCGCCGCGCACCATCCCGCCGTCGACCAGCACGCTTTTGCTCTCGACCGGATAGATGCCGTAGGCACCATTGGTTTCCTTCGGCCCGCCGGTCCATTCGACGCGAATGTCCTTGTACACGATCCGGTCCGCGCCCTTGGATTTGATGCCGTCGCCCTTGCTGTCCTCGATGGCGAAGCCGCGCAGCACCACGTCGTCGGACGTAACGAGCAGGCCTTCACCGGCGCCCTGCTGTCCTTTGAAGCTGAGCACCGTCTTGTCCGGCCCCGCGCCGCGTACGGTGACGCCGCTCACGTCCAGGCTGAGGCCGTCGGTCAGGTCGTAGCGCCCGGCGGCAATCGCCACCACGTCGCCCGGCTTCGCGTCGAGCAGCGCTTCCTGCAGCGCCTCCTGCGCATTGCCGCTGGGGCTGACGCTGATGGTGCGGGCGGCGGCCGGCGTCGCGGCAAGCGCGATCAGCATGGCGGTCGCGGCGAAATTGCGCATCCGACTCTCCCCTGTATCTTTTCAGGGGAGCATAGCGCGACTTACAGCGGTGTAAATTGGCCGCAGATCAGGCGGCGGCGGCGAAGGCGTCCTCTGCCTGCGCCAGCGCGCGCGGATCGTCCACATCGAGCCACCATGCGTCGCCAATGTCGATGACGCGTGCGTCGCCGGTGGCCGCCAGCGCCTCGACGCCGGCCGAGATCGATCCGGTGCCACCCTCCGCGATCGAGCGGCGCAGCGCGGCATGGAAGCGGCCGTCGACGGCGAACACGCCGCAGTCGAACGCGTCATAGCCTGGCAGGTGCTTGCCGATCGCCACGATCCGGTCACCGTCGGTGCGCACGCGGGTTACGTCGTCCATGTCGACCAGCGGATTGTCGAGCCGCCGGTCGATCGCCAGCGTCAGCGCGGCGGGCGGCGCCGCGATGGTGCGCGCGACGATGGCGGGATCGAACAGGTGATCCGCCATCATCAGCAAATGCGGCGCCGGCCCGAGCACGTTGGCGCCGGTCAGCACCGAATGCCCGTTGGCCAGGTTCCAGTCGGCAGTCTCGACGCACCGGATGCCCGGATCGAGCCGGTTGAGGAAGGCGCGCAGCCGATCACCCTCATGCCCCGTCACCACGACGAAGCCCGTCGCCCCGCCGGCCCGCGCCGCCGCGATGACACGCGCGATCAGCGGCGTGCCGGCGACCAGCGTCAGCGGCTTGGACGGGGAAACCGCGCGCAGCCGGCTGCCGAAGCCGGCTGCGACGATCAGTGCCTGCATGGCGGCGCGCTCCGACCGGTAGGTCGCTTACTCCGCGGCGATCCGCGCATCGGCGTGGATGAAATCGTCGGTCATCTGCGCGGCGACGTCGTCGGTGAACTGCTCCGGCGGGTGCTTGCAGAAGAACGACGACGGCCCGGTCAGCGCACCTGCAGTCCCGCGCTCCAGCGCCACCTTCACGCAGCGGATGGCATCGACCACCACGGCCGCCGAGTTTGGCGAATCCTCCACCGAAAGGCGAAGCTCGAGATTCATCGGCACGTCGCCGAACAGATTGCCCTCAAGCCGCAGGAAGCACAGCTTGTTGTCGTGCAGCCACGGAATGTAGTCCGAAGGGCCGACGTGGATGTTCTCGTCCGCCAGGCGCTCGGCCAGCACGGCCTGAACTGCTTCGGTCTTCGATTCCTTCTTGCTCGACAGGCGGTTGCGGTCGAGCATGTTCATGAAGTCGGTGTTGCCGCCGGTGTTCAGCTGGTAGGTGTGATCGATCGTCACGCCGCGCTGACGGAACAGGTTCGAAAGCACGCGGTGAACGATCGTCGCGCCGACCTGGGCCTTCACGTCGTCCCCGATGATCGGCAGGCCAGCGTCGGCGAACTTCTTTTCCCACTCGGGACGGCTGGCGATGAAAACCGGCATGCAGTTGACGACGCCAACGCCCGCTTCGAGCGCGCATTCCATGTAGAATTCGGTCGCTTCCTGGCTGCCGACCGGCAGGAAGTTCACCAGGATCTCCGCGCCCGATGCCTTCAGTTCGGCGACGATCTCGGCCTTGGAGGCATCGCGCGTATCGTCGATCTCGAAACCGCGGTCGTTGGCTGCCGACAGCATGTGGGTGGCGACGCCGTCGAGCTTCGCACCCATCTTCACGATCGTGCCCGTCTCCGGCACGTCGGCGTGGAACACCTTGGTGCAGTTCGGCTTGGCGAAGATCGCCTTGCCCAGATCCTGGCCAACCTTGCGCGAATCGACGTCGAACGCGGCGACGAACTCGAGGTCCGACACGCGATAGCCGCCGATCTCTTCGTGGATCAGGCCGTGCGCGGTGTTGCTGGCGGCATAGTGATACTTGCCCTGGACCAGGCTCGACGCGCAATTGCCGACGCCAATTACCGCAACTTTAATCGTCGCCATCTTTTTCTGATTCCTAAAACGCCGGTTCCCCCCGGCGAAGACAAAAGGATTGCAGCGTCGTGACAGATGCGCGACGCCTGTCAAGCGACGCGTGCCGGTGCTAGGGGCGGTGCAAGGGGACGCGAAAAGTGGCGACGATCGAATTGCGACCGACTGTGACGGGAAAGCCTCGCGAATTGCAGGGTTTTCTCAACCGGACGATCTATCATCCAGCAGCCCGCCGGCTGGCCACCATGCTGGTTCCGACGCCGGTTACGCCGAACATGGTGTCCGTTTTCGGGGCTGCGATGGTGGTCACGGCGGGCATTCTCTACGCCTGGGTCGGCACGCCGCTGGCGATCGCGATCGGCTTCGCGCTGCACCTGCTTTGGCACGTCGTGGACGGCGCCGACGGGGATCTCGCGCGCATGAGCGGACGGGCCAGCCCGCGCGGCGAAGTCGTTGACGGAATGTGCGATTATCTCGGCCATACAGCGCTTTACCTGATGTTGGCGAGCGCGCTGGACGACAGCATTGGCGCGATCGCCTGGGTGCTGGCGGTCTCGGCCGGCGTGTCGCGCGCCGTCCAGTCCGTCTTCGCGGAAAGCTCGCGGCGCACCTATCAATGGTGGGCCTATGGCGTGCCTTGGATCCAGCAGAACAAGAACGCCGCGACCGGCGCCGGCGGCGCACTCGCCAGGCTCTATCTTGCGGCAGCCAGCCTCCTGAACGGGGCGACTGCCCGGGTGAACACGCTCGTCGCCAGTGCCGAAGTCGACCCGGCGGAGCGGCAGCGGATCGCGCGGCTGGCGCGCGAATCGGGGCCCGGCTTCCTCGCCATCCCGGCAGTGCTCGGCGCCAACCCGCGCACGATCATGCTCGGCGTCAGCATGATCGCCGGCAGTCCCTTGTGGTTCTTCATCGTCGAGGCAACGATCCTCAACGTCGTTTTGGTGGCCGGCGTGCTGCGCCAGCATGCGCAGTGCCGCCGACTCGTTTCTCTGATCGCGCGGGGGCATGACTGATGGCGGGGCTGTGGTTCGAGGAGTTCGAGGTCGGCCAGCGCTTCGTCCACGAGATCCGGCGCACCGTGCTGGAATCAGACAATATGCTGTTCTCGGCGCTCACCTATAATCCGGCGGCGCTGCACATCGATCACGCCTATGCCGCCACCACCGAGTTCGGAAAGCCGCTGATCAACTCGCTCTTCACGCTGGGCCTCGTCATCGGGCTCAGCGTGCAGGACACCACCTTCGGCACGACGATCGCCAATCTCGGCATGAGCGAGACGGTCTTTCCAAAGCCTGTGTTCGCCGGAGACACGATCCGGGTCGAGACGGAAGTGAAGGCGCTTCGCCCCTCCGCGTCGCGGCCGGGGCAGGGGATCGTCACCTTCGAACATATCGGCCTAAACCAGCGCGACGAGATCGTCTGCCGTACCACGCGCGCTGCGCTGATGATGGCCAAGCCCGCCTGACGGGGAACAGGTTATGGCGACGCTCGTTTCGTCGTCGAAACGGGAGAAGATCATGATTCGTCTGACGGTTGCTGCTGGCCTTGGCGCCTGTGCGCTCGCGCTCGCCGGGTGCAATGAAGACAAGCTTGAAACGGGCACGCCGCTGCCGGGCGCGCCCAGCGCGGTTGCGATGCTGCGCACCGCTGACGGGGCCGATGTCGGCCGTGCCACGGCGACGGACGCCGCGGGCGGGCTGCGCGTCACCGTCGACGTCAAGGATCTGCCGGCCGGCACGCACGGCGCGCACGCGCACACCGTCGGCCGCTGTGACGCGCCCACCTTCGAAACGGCGGGCCCGCACTGGAATCCCACCAGCATGAAGCACGGGACGATGAACCCGCAGGGTCCGCATTACGGCGACATGCCCAACATCATCATCGATTCGGGCGGTCGCGGCACCGTCGCCGCCACCATCCCCGGCGCGACGCTAGCCGGCCTGCTCGATGCGGACGGCGCGGCGTTCGTGATCCATGCCGGCCCGGATGATCTGAAGACCGATCCCTCGGGCAACAGCGGCGGCCGCATCGCCTGCGGCGTGTTCCAGGCGTCCTGACATGAAAAAGGCGGGTGCCTCGGCACCCGCCTTCTTGTTCTCGGAGCGGTCGCTCAGTCCTGGCGGTTCAGCCGAACGCCGTAGAGCTCCATCCGGTGGTCGACCAGACGGAAGCCAAGGCGCTCGGCGATCTGCTTCTGAAGCAGCTCCAGTTCCGGATCGACGAACTCGATCACGCGCCCGCTCTCCACATCGATCAGATGATCGTGATGCGCCTCGGGCGAGGGCTCGTAGCGCGCGCGGCCATCGCCGAAATCGTGTCGGTCGAGGATGCCGGCCTCTTCGAACAGCCGCACGGTGCGATAGACAGTCGCGATCGAAATTCCCGGATCGACGGCAGAGGCACGCTCATACACCTTCTCCACGTCGGGATGATCGTCCGCCTCGGATAGAACGCGTGCGATCACGCGGCGCTGTTCGGTGATGCGTAGGCCCTTTTCCTGGCAGAGGGCTTCAAGGTCGATCTTACGTGGCATGGTATCTCATGTAGTGCGGAGTGCGCGCAGCGAAAAGCGCGAGCGACTCGCAGGATGGTCAGTCTAGCGAAAGCGCGTAGCTGTGGGCGTCGAATGTCTGCCCGGTTCGCCCGCGATAGTAATCGCGCCGCTCCCCGGTCTTGCCGAACCCCTGTGCCTCATACAGCGCGATGGCGCCATTGCCGGCGCGCACCTCCAGGTGGACGCGCTTGACGCCGCGCCCGCGCGCCTCTGCCAGCACGCTGCGCAGCAGGGCGGCGCCGATGCCGCGCCGGCGAAAGCGGGGGGAAGTGGCGAGAAGCAGCAACTCGGCCTCGTCGAGGATCGCGCGCGCCAGGGCGAAGCCGGCGATTTCGCCCTCCACCCGCGCCAGCGTCAGCCACACGCCCGGCATGCCGAGGATGCCCAGGCACTGGCTGCGCGTCCATGCCTCGCCGAAGCGCGGCTCGAACGCCTCGGCCATCACGCTGTCCACCGCGTCGATGTCAGCCGCGGTGCCGGTCAGCAGTTCGACCATGCGAAGGCTCGTGGCGCTCATGCCGGCACCTTCGCATCGGGCGCCCGACCGTAGATTGGGCTCGGCGGCAACGAGGTGAGTTCGGCCGGCAGCAGGTACGCGTCGGCGGCATTCGGTAAAGCGTCGTGCGTCTGTGCACATCCGTCGACAGTTGCGAGCCAACGCACACCATTGCCGACCGCGGGGCGACCATTGAGCGCCGCCATTGCCGCATCCGGGCGCAGTGAAACCAGCGTATCTTCCGGTGTCAGCGGCGAGGCACGATATCCCTGCATGAACACCTCACCGTGCCCGCCCTCCAGCACCACGGCAAGGGGTTCCCCTATGCCGCGCGCGAAAGCCGCCGCGGCAACGATCGCGGTGGACAAATAACCATGCACCGGCACCGACCAGCCAAGCCCCAGCCCACGCGCGGCCGCGATCCCGACGCGAATGCCGGTGAAGCTGCCGGGGCCAACGTCGACCAGGATCGCGTCCGCGCGTCCGCCTCCGGGCAGTTCGGCGATCATCGGCACCAGCCGCTCGGCATGGCCGCGCCCGACCACCTCATGCCGCGACGCGACGACCGCTCCGTCTTCAATCAGCGCGACGGAGCAGGCGGCGGTGGCCGTATCGATAACGAGCGTTCGAGGCATCCCGCCCTTTCACCCGCCGTGCGCGGCGGCTCAATCCCGATCAGGCGAGCCGGTTGAACTTTTCGAACGCCGGCCGCGGGCTGCGCTCGAAGATCGTCGACGGATCGCCATGACCAAGCGTGGAGATGAAGTTCGTCCGCACCCCGGGCTGATCGGCGAAGAACGCCTTGTCCACCTCGCCCGCATCGAAGCCGCTCATCGGTCCGGTGTCGAGGCCAAGCGCTCGCGCCGCCAAGATGAAATAGCCCCCCTGAAGCGTCGAGTTGCGGAACGCCGAGGCCTCACGCAGCTCCGCATTGCCGTCGAACCAGCTCTTCGCGTCGGTGTGCGGAAACAGCTCGGGCAGATGCTCGTGAAAGTTTACATCCATGCCGATCACCACCGACACGGGCGCCTTGCGGATCTTGTCGGCATTGCTGTCGCTGGCGCAGGCCGCGAGCTTCTCCTTCGCCTCCGGCGTGACGCACCAGACGAGGCGTGCGGGAAGTTGGTTCGCGCTGGTCGGCCCCATCTTCATGAGGTCCCAGATCGCGCGCAGCTCGTCCTCGGTAACCGGCTCGTCGGTGAAGCCATTATAGGTCCGCGCCGTGCGGAACAGCTGGTCGAGCGCGGCATCATCGAGGCGAGCGGACATCGGGAACTCCGTCATGGGATCAGGAAAGAAGGACGAATCACATCCGCGATCCCGCCGTCACGAAGTGGCGGGAAGCGCAGCGGCCGGTCAGACCGCGCGAACCTCGGTCACTTCGGGCACGTAATAGCGCAGCAGCTGCTCGATGCCGTTCTTCAGCGTCGCGGTGGAGGAAGGGCAGCCGGCGCACGCGCCCTGCATCCGCAGATAAACCTTACCCTTGTCGAACCCGCGATAGATGATGTCGCCGCCGTCGTTCGCCACGGCCGGGCGCACCCGAGTCTCGATCAGGTCCTTGATCTGCTCAACGATCTCCGCGTCGGCAGGATCGTCCGTGAACGCTTCCTCTGCCGGCGGAACGGAGAAGCCGGCGCCTCCGCTGCGGAACAGTGGCATCTGCGCAGTGAAGTGGTCCATCACGATGCCAAGCACATCCGGCTTCACGTCGCGCCACTCAGCGCCTGGCGCGATCGTCACCGAGATGAAGTCACGGCCAAAGAACACGCCCGTCACGTCGCCAAGATCGAACAGCGCCGTCGCGAGCGGGGAAGCTTCCGCCTCCTCCGGCGTTGCGAAGTCGCGCGTGCCCGCCTCCATCACGATGCGCCCTGGCAGGAACTTCAGCGTCGCCGGATTGGGGGTCGGTTCGGTTTCGATCAGCATGATTGCCATGTGGCGTGCGCGGGCAGGGGGATCAAGCGCCGTACCGGAAAGGATTGGTTTCCGTTCGCACAGCCCGGCTGTCGCCGCTAGCATGGCGCCCGATGACGGAACGTATCACTCCCGCCTTGGCGCGCCGTATCGCGCTGGCGGCACAAGGGTTCGGGGCCGCGCGTCCGGCGCGGGTCACGGGGGCTCATCTTCGCCGCACGCTGGATCGTCTGGCGCTGCATCAGATCGACAGTGTGAACGTGCTCACCCGCGCGCATTACATGCCCGCTTTCTCGCGTCTGGGCTCCTACGACACCACGCTGGTCGATCGCGCCGCCTGGGGCACGCGCGGCCAGCGGCGGATGTTCGAATATTGGGCGCACGAAGCCTCGCTCCTGCCGCTCGAACTTCACCCGCTGCTGCGCTGGCGGATGGACCGCGCCGATCGCGGCATGATGCGCTCCGCCGGCATGCGCGCGTTCGCGGGAGAGCGCCGCGGCGAGGCCATGGCCCTCCTCCATCGTATCCGCAGCGAAGGCCCGCTCGCCGCATCCGACATCGAATCGAGCCGCACCGGCTGGTGGATGTGGAGCGACGCCAAGCTCGCGCTCGAGTGGCTGTTCTACGCGGGCCACGTCACCACTGCGACGCGCCGGCGCGGCTTCGAGCGGGTCTATGACGTGCCCGAACGGGTGATCCCGCGCGCGATCCTCGATCTGCCGACCCCTGACGAAGCGACCGCGCAGGCGGCGCTGGTGGCGCGTGCGGCCCGCGCCCTGGGGGTCGCGACGGCCACCGAATTGCGCGACTATTTCCGGCTCAGTCCCGCCGACAATGCCGCCGCGATCACCCGGCTGGTGGAGGAGGGGGTGCTCCGCCCTGTTACCATCCCGGGCTGGCCCAAGGCTTACATCCATCATCAGGCACGTCGCCCACGCCGCATCACGGGGCAAGCGCTGCTTGCCCCGTTCGATCCGTTGATTTGGGAACGCGCCCGTACGGAGCGCTTGTTCGGCTTCAACTACCGGATCGAGATCTACGTGCCTGCGGCGAAGCGTCGCTACGGCTACTACGTGCTGCCGTTCCTGCTCGACGGCGAACTCGTCGCGCGCGTGGATCTGAAGGCCGATCGCCAGCGCCGGCGCCTGCAGGTGCAATCCTGTCATCTGGAGCCTGGCGCCCCGCCCGATACGTCCGAGCGGCTGGGCGCGGAGCTGGAGCTGATGGCCGGCTGGCTCGGCCTCGATTCGGTGATCAGCCGGCCGCAGCCCTGAAGGTGCTGCCGGTCAGACGTCCAGCTGCTTCACCGCCGCATTCCACGACGCGATATTGTCGCGCGCCTCCTGCACGAAGGCGGAGCGGCGCACGAAGCCAAGGAACAGGTCTGCGATCCACTTGCCCGGGTTGCGCAGCGGGCGCGCGAACTGGATCAGAAGCACCACGCGGGTACCGCTCGTCTCGTTCCACACCTCGTGATCATAGGTGTCGTCGAACACCAATGTCTCGCCCTCGGACCAGCGCACGAAGCGGTTGTCGACCCGCATCCGCACGTCGCCGTCGCGTGGCACGACCAGGCCAAGATGGCAGGTGATCAGCCCCTTGGTGACGCCGCGGTGCGCCGGGATATGCGTCCCCGGTGCCAGGATGGAGAAAAAGGCGCTGTTGAGGCCGGGGATCTGCTCCACCAGTGCCGTTGTCTTCGGGCACCGCGCCGCATTCTCGTCGATGCGGTAGCTGTAGCCCCACAGGAAGAACGATCGCCACATGTTGATCTTCGCGATCGAGCGGTGATCCGGGGAGATCGTCGCCAGGCTGGGGCTGGCGTCGCCCTGCAGCGCAACGGCCACCGCCTCGTCACGGATCGTCTGCCAATTGTCGCGCAGCACCTGGGTCCAGGCGAAGTTGCGCACGTCCAGCACCGGATCGTTCGGCACCAGCGACGATGAGGCGATCATGCGATCGAACAGGCCGCGAAGATGTTTGCCGATGCGGATGATTAGCGGACGTCCCGGCTCTGCGCGAAGCTCCGGATCCGGCGCGGCCTTGGCCGGCGCCGGGATGCCGGTCGCCATCGCCATCGTCCCGCCGGGGCCGAATTCCTGCCGCATTTGCCGCCGCTTTTCGCTGGTCGTGCTCACGTCCTTGGCCCATTTCGCCTGCGGCCCTGGCGGCCGTCTGCTGGGATATGGGTGCTAGGCGCGATTCGAGACGGAAAGATGGCGATTGCTGGGTGATCGAAAGATCGTCGCTGGGGTGTGGCGGCGTACCGCGCACGCGGGTACAAGCATGCCATGATCGTATCTTTGCGCGCGTTTGCTGCGCCGCTCGCTCTCCTCTCCCTCCTCGGCTCGGCTGCCGTTCCCGCGATCGGCCAGCAGGCCGCGCGCAAACCCGCCGCGGCCGCCGCCCCGGCGACGGCCGTTGCGCCGGCAGGACCATCCACGATCGTCGATCCCGCATCGATCAAGGTCGATACGTCGCCGTGGCTGTTCAAGGGATCGGACATTCCGCCCGATCCGGCGTGGAACTTCGGCACTCTTCCGAACGGCCTGCGCTACGCCGTTCGCCGCAATGGGGTGCCGCCCGGGCAGGTTGCGGTTCGCGTGCGGATCGACGCCGGTTCGCTGAACGAAACCGATGACGAGCGCGGCTACGCCCACCTCATCGAGCATCTGTCGTTCCGCGGCTCGCGCTACGTTCCCGATGGCGAGGCGAAGCGTGTGTGGCAGCGCTTCGGCGCCACCTTCGGGTCGGATTCGAACGCGCAGACGACGCCGACGCAGACCGTCTACAAGCTCGATCTGCCAGCCGCGACCGAGGCGAACCTAGACGAGAGCCTGAAGATCTTCGCCGGCATGATGTCAGAGCCCGGCATCAACGACCAGGGCCTCGCTGCCGAGCGCCCGGCCGTCCTGGCCGAGCAGCGCGAGGCGCCGGGCCCACAGGTCCGCCTGGCCGACGCGCGCAACTCCCTGTTCTTCGCCGGGCAGCCGCTCGCGGATCGCTCGCCGATCGGCAACGTCAAGACGCTGGAAGCGGCCACCGCCGCGAGCGTGAAGGCGTTCCACCAGCGCTGGTATCGCCCGTCTAAGGCCGTGGTGATCATCTCCGGAGACATCGATCCGGCGGTGTCGGCCCGCCTCATCGTCAAGAACTTCGGTGGTTGGCAGGGCGTCGGGCCGGAGCCTGCCGATCCTGATTTCGGCAAGCCCGATCCCAAGTCGGCGCCGACCGCGACTATCGTCGAACCCTCGCTGCCGCCGCTCGTCATCTCGGCGGTGCTTCGCCCGTGGGTCTATCGCGACGATACGGTCATCTTCAATCAGAAGCGGCTTGTCGATCTGATCGCGATGCGCGTGATCAACCGGCGCCTTGAAACGCGCGCGCGCGCCGGCGGCAGCTTCCTGCAGGCAAGCGTCAGCCTGGAAGATGTCGCCCGCTCTGCCAACGGCACGTTCACCAGCATCCTGCCGGTCGGTGACGATTGGGAAGCGGCGGTGAAGGAAGTACGCGC
The DNA here is from genome assembly GCF_045371305.1 of Sphingomonas sp. 179-A 2A2 NHS. Taxonomy (NCBI): domain Bacteria; kingdom Pseudomonadati; phylum Pseudomonadota; class Alphaproteobacteria; order Sphingomonadales; family Sphingomonadaceae; genus Sphingomonas; species Sphingomonas sp. 179-A 2A2 NHS. Next base: position 68,636 of record NZ_JBIQDE010000004.1, read on the forward strand.
CGTGATTGCGGATGCCATGGTGTCCCCGCCCACCCAGGCGGAGGTGGATCGCGAAGTGGCCGAGTTCGACGGCGCGATGCGCAATGACGTCGAGACGGCGCGGGTCGAGGCCGGTGCGAAGCAGGCCGAAGATATGGTCCAGGCGCTCGACATACGCGAGACGGTCGCGGGCCCGCAGGAATCCTATCGCATCTTCCTCGATGCGCGGCAGAAGGGAATGTTCTCGCCGGCTGCCGTGCTCGAATCCACCCAGCGCGTGTTCAAGGGCGATGCCCAGCACGCCTTGCTCAACACCCGCGTCGCCGACCCGGGCGCCGCGGCGAAGCTTGCCGCGGCACTGACGGCCGATGTGTCGAAACTCGCTGGCCAGCGGGCGCGGCAGAATGCGGTGAACTTCAAGGACCTGCCGAAGCTCGGCAAGCCCGGCACCGTCACCTCGCGCGAATCGATCGCCGATCCCGGTGTCGAGAAGATCGTCTTCTCGAACGGGGTGCGGATGCTAATGTATCCCAACAACTCGGAAACGGGGCGCGTGTATCTGCGGGTGCGCTTCGGCCGCGGCTATGCCGCGCTGCCGGCGGACAAGCCGAGCAGCGCCTGGGCTGCGGATGCCGCGCTGGTGCAGAGCGGCATCGGCAAGTGGAACCAGGGTGATCTCGACGCGCTCACCACCGGCCGGCGCATGGGGCTCGATTTCGACGTCACCGACGACGCTTTCACCATGAACGCGCAGACGACGCCGGGCGACTATGCCGACAACCTCGCGCTCATGGCCGCAAAGCTTGCCGCGCCGCGCTGGGATCCGGCGCCGGTTCTGCGCGCCAAGGCTGGTGCGCTCGCAGGCTACGCCGGCTTCGATTCCTCGCCCGACGGCGTTCTGTCGCGTGATCTGGAGCGCAAGCTGCGCGATGGAGACACGCGCTGGGGTCCGCCGACGCGTGCCGAAATCGAGGCGCTAACGCCCGAGAACTTCCGCGCCACCTGGGAGCCGCTGCTCGCCACTGGCCCGATCGAAGTCGACGTGTTCGGTGACGTGAAGCCCGATGAGGCGATTGCCGCGGTTGCACGCACCTTCGGCGCGCTCAAGCCGCGCACCGAGGCGCCGGTGGTGGCACCGGGCGCTGCCTTCCCGGCACATGTCGATCGTCCAGTCGTGCTGACTCACCAGGGCGCCGACACGCAGGCGGCGGCGGTCATCGCCTGGCCGACGGGCGGTGGCACCGACGGCATCGCGGAAAGCCGCCGTCTCGACATCCTGGCGGCGATCTTCGGTGACCGGCTGTTCGATCGCCTGCGCTCGGTCGCCGGCGCCAGCTACAGCCCCAGCGCGGTGAGCCAGTGGCCGCTCGGCCTCCAGTCCGGCGGTCGCTTCATCGCCATCGGCCAGGTTGCGCCTGACAACGTCGAGCTGTTCTACAAGCTCAGCCGGGAAATCGCGGCCGAGCTCGTGGCCAAGCCGGTGGACGAGGATGAGCTGCGCCGCGCAATCGGGCCGATGATGCAGTACCTCGCCCGGGCATCCTCCGGGAACCAGTTCTGGCTGATCCAGACGAGCGGCGGCGCCTATGACGACAAGCGGCTCGCCGGCGCGCGCACGCTGGTGCAGGACTATATGTCGATCACTCCGGCAACGCTGCAGGCGACCGCCGCGAAGTATCTGCGGCCGGAAAAGGACTGGACGCTGGTAGTCCTGCCAAAGGCGGCAGCGAAGTAAGCCGGAACGGGGCGGGTCGATCCCGGCCCCTCAGGCGGTGCGGCTCAGAACAGCCGGCCGCCGTTCGGCACCGGCAGGCTGGGCGCCGTCAGCACCACCTTGCCGTCCGCATCCGGAAAGCCGAGCGTCAGTACCTCGCTCATCATCGGCCCGATCTGGCGCGGCGGGAAGTTGACCACGGCGGCCACTTGCTTGCCGACCAGGTCCTCGGCCGAATGGTTCTCCGTGATCTGGGCCGAGGAGCGCTTGCGGCCGATCACCGGGCCGAAGTCGATCATCAGCTTCAGCGCTGGTTTGCGCGCTTCCGGAAACGGCTCGGCCACCACGACCGTGCCGACGCGGATGTCGACCTTCAGGAAATCGTCGAAGCTGATCGTCTCGGCGGCCGGCGCCGCGGCATCATGGTTGGCGTGCATCAGAAATCCGGGTTCTCGTAATATTCCGGCGGTTCGATCCCGCTCATCCGTTCGGCCAGCAGCGGGCGGAAGCTGCGGCGGCTCTTGAACGCTGAGTACCACGCCTTGGCATGGGTATGGCTCGACCAGTCGATTCCGCCTAGATAATCGGCGACCGAGATATGCGCGGCGGCTGCAAGGTCGGCGAGGCTGATCGTCGCGCCGGCCATCCACTTGCGATGGTCCAGCAGGAAATCGATGTAATCCAAGTGGCCGATGGCGGATTTCATCGCCTCGCGCAGCCGCGCGGCATTGGGCGACTGGCGATGCACCAGCCGCTTCACCATCCGCTCTTCCAGCAACGGCCCGCTGACATCGCGATAGAATTGCGAATCGAACCAGGTGACGAGCCGGCGGATCTCGGCGCGATTGGCGGCCGATCCGTTGATCATCGCGGAGCGTTCGACCGTCTCTTCGAAATATTCGCAGATCGCCATCGAATCGATCAGCACCGTGCCGCGTTCGGCGTCCACCATCACCGGCGTCTGGGCGGCAGGGTTCAGGTCGACGAACTCGTCGCGGCGCGCCCAGGGCATCTCACGGATCAGCTCGTAGCCGACGTCCTTTTCGCCCAGCAGGATGCGCACCTTGCGCGTGAAGGGACACAAGGGGAATTGGTAAAGCTGCCACATACGGACCAGTTAGGCGCAGCCGCGGCGCGGCGGAAGCCGGTTTGGCGAAGGTTCGCCACCAGATGGCGCATAGCGGAACAGCGGGTTATGCCGATCGCGACAAGCGGACGTCTTGATCCGCACGAGGAGAGCCGATGACCTTTGAACAGATCCGCTACACCACCGATGGTCCCGTCGCGACGATCACCCTCGCCAGGCCCGACAAGCTGAACGCCTACACCGCCATCATGGGCATTGAGCTTGCTGCCGCGATCCGTCAGGCGGGTGAGGACGATGACGTCCGCGTGATCGTGCTGACCGGTGAGGGCCGGGGCTTCTGCGCAGGCGCCGACATCTCCGGCGGCGCGGACAGCTTCGGCAGTGGCGGGCCGAACTTCGCCGCGGCTGACCGCCCGCGCGAGGAAGGTGGCGGGTTCGTCGGTGCCCTGTTCGAAAGCACCAAGCCGACGATAGCGGCGATCAACGGCGCCGCGGTCGGCGTTGGCGCGACGCTGACCCTGCCGTGCGACGTCCGCATCGCCGCCGACAGCGCCCGCTTCGGCTTCGTCTTCGCTCGCCGCGGCCTGGTGCCCGAGGCGGGCAGCGCCTGGTTTTTGCCGCAAATCGTGGGCCTGCCGCAGGCGCTGCGCTGGTGCCTGTCAGGCGCGATCTTCAATGCCGACGAGGCGCTGAAGGGAGGGTTGGTCAGCGAGGTCGTCCCGTCCGACGCGCTCCTTGCCCGCGCGCATGAAATCGCATGCGAGATCGCGGAGAATACTGCGCCGGTCTCGATCGCACTCACCCGCCAGATGCTGTGGCGCTTCGCCAGCGAGCCGTCGCCTGCCGGCGCGCTGAAGGTCGACGGCGGCTTTGCCATGGCGCTTGGCGCCGGGCCGGACGTGCGTGAAGGCGTCGCCGCCTTCCTCGAGAAGCGCGCGCCCGCGTTCCCCGGCCGGATCGCGACTGACATGCCCGCCGGCTATCCCTGGTGGGATCGCTGACGCTTCAGCCCTTGTAGAGCGCGTCGAGCCGTTCGCCGTACACATCCCTCAAGACGTGGCGGCGGATCTTTAGGCTCGGCGTCATCTGTTCATTCTCGATCGTGAACGGCCCGTCGGCGAGAATGAAGCGCCGCACCCGCTCGATCACCGAAAGCTCCTTGTTGGTCCGCTCGACCGCGTGGCTGATCGCGGCGCGATAGTCCGGATCCTCGGCTAGCGTCCGAAAGTCGCACTTTGTGCCAGTGGCGGCGCAGAATTCCTGGGTCCACTCGGGATCGGGCACGATCACTGCCACCATGTGCGGCCGGCGATCACCGGCGATCATCGCCTGCATGATCTCGGGCTGAAGGGTCAGCATCCCTTCCACCTTCTGCGGGGCGATATTGTCGCCCTTGTCGTTGATGATGAGGTCCTTCTTCCGATCGGTGATCTTGAGCCGGCCCGCCTCGTCGAAAATCCCGATATCGCCGGTATGCAGCCAGCCGTCGCGCAGCACGCGCGCGGATTCGGACGGGTTGCGCCAATAGCCGTGCATGACGAGCTCGCCGCGCACCAGGATCTCGCCATCCTCCGCGATCTGCACCTCGGTATGGGGAAGGGGCGGGCCGACACTGTCGACCGTCACGCCCGCCTTCGGCCGGTTGCACGAAATCACCGGCCCGGCCTCGGTCTGGCCATAGCCCTGCAGGAACATGATCCCGAGCGACTGGAAGAACAGGCCGACCTCGGGGGTCAGCGGCGCGCCCCCGGAAACCAGCGCCTTCATCCGTCCGCCGAAGCGCTTGGCGATCTTGGGCTTGAAGACGGTATCCACCATCAGCGCCTTTGGCCGGTCGATCAGCCGCAACGATCCCTCGGCGCGCTTCTCTCCGATGTCGAGCGCGGCGCCCAGCAGCCGCTGCGCCATGCCGCCCTGCTTGGCGATCCCCTTGCTGATCCGCGCCCGAAGCACCTCGAACAAGCGCGGCACGACGAACATGATCGTGGGCTGGGCCTCCTCCATGTTCGCCGCCAGTTTCTCCAGGCTTTCGGCGTAATATATCTGTCCGCCCATGCCGATCGGCAGGAACTGCCCTCCAGTGTGCTCGTAGGCGTGGCTGAGCGGCAGGAACGACAGGAACACTTCCTCGCCCCAGCCCAGGTCCTCGGAAATCACATCCGCGCAGCCTGCGACATTGTGCAGGATCGCGCCATGGTGCTGCATCACGCCGCGCGGCGCACCGCCGGTGCCGGAGGTATAGATGATGCAGGCGGTGTCGGACCGGGCGAAGGTCGCCTGCGCTGCGATCAGCTCGGGCTCGGCGGGATGATCGTCGATCAGCCCCTGCCAGTGGCAGCTGCGCACGCCCAGCGGACGCGGCCGCAAATGCTCGATCGCGATGACCGTTTCGATATGCGTCGTGCGCAGCACCGCCTTCAGCAGCACGTCTGCCAGCTTCTGTGTCGAGACGATGACAGCACGCGCACCCGAATTCTCGATGATATGGGCGTGATCGCGCTCGGTGTTGGTGGTGTAGGTCGGCACGGTGATGCAGCCAGCCGCCATGATGGCGAGGTCGCTCAGGCACCATTCCGGCCGGTTCTCGCTCACCAGCATCACCCGATCGCCCGGCTGAAGCCCCTGTGCCTTCAGCGCCGTGGCAAGGCTCGCCACCTGGCGCGCCGCTTCGCCCCAGGTGGTCGGCTGCCACTCGCCGCCCTTCTTCGCCCACAGGAAAGGCTCGTCACGCTGCTCCGCGGCGCGGGTGAAGAACATCGTGACGAGGTTCGGAAAATGTTCGAGCCTGCGCATCTCAATCCCCTCTGGTCCTCCCGCCGGCCCGCGCGTTTCGCTCGCGCAGCTGTTTCGGGAAGCTTCTTATTCTATTCGCGCACCGCATTGCCGACGCCGCGTGGATCGGCAGCGCCGACCCAGCCAGCCGGCGTCTTTTCCGCCGCATTGGCCTTCAGCCCGAGCCGCCCGACCGTCACCTTGTGGCCCATCGCCTTCAGCGCCGGCTTCATCGCGGCTAGGCTCGTGCCCTGCTCCAGCACCACGCCGTCGCGGTTGAAGAAGATGAGGCCGAGGCCCAGCGCCTCGCGCGCCGGCAGCTTCCAGTCGACATGGGCGATGATCGCCTTTGCCACCTGCATGATGATTGTCTTGCCCCCGGCCGCGCCAACGGTGAACACCGGCGCGCCGCTCGCGTCATAGACGATCGTCGGCGCCATCGACGACAGCGGGCGCTTGCCCGGCTCCACCCGGTTCGCCACCGGCGCGCCGTCCTTCTCCGGCGCCAGCGTGAAGTCCGTCAGCTCGTTGTTGAGCACAAAGCCGTTGGCGATCAGCTGGCTGCCGAACGGTCCCTCGACCGTGGAGGTCATGGTCGCGATGTCGCCCGCGCGATCGATCGCGATGAAGTGCGTGGTGCTCGGCACTTCACGCTGCTCGGCCGCGGTCCGGGGCTGAGCGCCAGGGGGCGTGCCGGCCTCATAGGTGCCGAGTGCGCGCGTTTGCGAGATAAGGCCGGAGCGCTCGGCGATGTAACCGCGGTCGATCAGCCCGGCGACCGGCACGTCGACAAAGTCGGGGTCACCCAGATACTTTTCGCGATCGGCATAAGCGAGCTGCATCGCCTCGGCGATCAGGTGCCAGCTTTCCGGCGAATCCTTGCCCAGCTTCTGAAGGTCGAACCGCTCGAGCATACCCAGAATCTGCAGCACAGTGGTTGCGCCCGACGACGGCGGCCCCATGCCGCACACCTTGTACGTGCGGTATGTGCCGCAAACGGGTGCGCGCTCCTTGGCCTGATAGGCAGCAAGGTCGGCCGTGGTCATCTTGCTCGGCGCCACCGACGTGGTGGTCACTGCGCTGATGATCGCCTTGGCGTTCTCGCCCGTATAGAAAGCGTCCGGTCCTTCCTTGGCCAACCGGCGCAGCAGCTTGCCAAGCGCCGGGTTCTTCACCGTCGCGCCTTCGACCAGCGGCTCACCGTTCTGGGAGTAAAGTGCGGCGACGTGCGGGAACCGCCCGCCGGCCGAGCCGGTCCCCGTCGATGCGCCGCCCTCGGGCCCGGCCACCGCCGTGGTGCCGCCAGCCCACAACGGGGCAAGATTGGTGCTCGCCGCCGCCATTGGGCGGGTTACGCTATAGCCGTTCTCGGCAAGCCGGATGGCGGGCGCGAACAGCGTCTTCCACGGCAGCTTGCCCCACTTCTTGGTCGCCAGCGCCATCAGGCGGATGTTGCCCGGCACGCCGACTGACTTTCCACCCGGGAACGCCTGGATGTGGGGCACTGGCTTGCCATCTGGCCCCAGGAAGAGTTCCGGCGTCGCCGCCATCGGCGCCGTCTCGCGCCCGTCGATTGTCTCCAGCGGGCCGGTCGCGCTTTGATGCAGCAGGAAGCCGCCGCCACCGATGCCGCTCGACTGCGGCTCGACAACGGTCAGCGCCAGCATCATCGCCATGGCGGCATCCGCGGCGGATCCGCCGGCGCGCAGGATTTCCTGCCCGGCAGCAGTGGCACGCGGGTCAGCAGAGGTAACCATGCCCTGCGCGAGGGCGGGAAGCGGGGTGATCAGCGCAGCAAGCGCCAGCAATCTCTTCATGCGGCGGGACCCTATCGGGGGCTTGCTGAACGTCAACCTAAGCCCACTGCCTCGCTCACCGAAGCAAAGCCATCGCGTCGAAGCAGCGCGGCCAGATCCTTGAGGATACGCACCGGCAGGCCGGGCCCGGCATAGACCATCGCACTGTAGAGCTGCACCAGGCTCGCCCCTGCGCGGATCCGGGCATAGGCTTCCGCGCCGCTGTCGATCCCCCCGACTGCGATCAGCGGGATCGCGCCGGCGGTCGCGCTGCGGAAATCCGCCAGTCGCTGGCGCGCAAGCGGGGCGAGCGGCCGGCCGGAAAGGCCTCCGGCCTCGCCGGCATGCTGCGAGCCGAGCGGCGGGCGCGAGACGGTGGTGTTGCCGATTATCAGCGCATCCAGCCGGTGCTCGATCACCGCGCGCGCAATGTCGTCGATCGCGCTCGGTTCCAGGTCCGGCGCCACTTTCAGGAACAGCGGCCTTGTGCCGGCCGCCAGTCGCGTCGCGCTCAGCAGATCGCGCAGCGCCGCGCCATGCTGCAGGTCGCGCAGCCCCGGTGTGTTGGGGGAACTCACGTTGATGGTCACGTAATCGGCGACCTTCGACGCCGCCGCTACGCCCGCGACGTAATCGGCGACGCGATCCTTGGCGTCCTTGTTCGCGCCCACGTTCAGGCCAAGCACGCCGCGCCGCTTGGCCGGGGCCGGCAGGCGCTCGATCGCCGCAGCGAGGCCGCCATTGTTGAAGCCCATGCGGTTGATCACGGCATGCTCCGGCACCAGGCGGAACAACCGCGGCTTCGGATTGCCCGGCTGGGGCAGGGGGGTAAGCGTCCCCACCTCGACCGCGCCGAAGCCAAGCGCGTGAAGGCCGGTCACCGCTTCACCATCCTTGTCCACACCCGCCGCGAGGCCCAGCGGGTTCGCGAAGTCGATCCCCGCCACACTCGTCCGCAGGATCGGATCGTCGACTGTGCTGCCGCCCGGCGCTCCGGCGCGTCCCCAGGCGGCAAGGCCGCGGATCGTCAGCCGGTGCGCGCGCTCGGCGTCCAGGGCGAAGAGGGCGGCGCGAAGTGGAAAGCTCATGGCTGCGCGCGGTGCCCGCAAAGCGCCTGCCGAATCAAGCGCTCACCGTCGCTGGCGCATTCGTTCAGGGTCATGTCGCATCCGTACAATACGCCGCCGCCAATTCAGGTTCTAACCGATGTGCGACCCGAAGGGCCCCCGTGGTGGGGGTTCTCCACTAAGGCTCGGCCGCTTCGGCGACCGAGCCGCTTTTCTTTTCGTAATGATACAGGTACCTTCGTCCTGTTGACGTAGGGCACGTATCATGACGGATGTTGCGTTGGACTATCGGGTGCCGCCCGAAGACCTTCAGCCTTACGTCACGCTTTTCTATCATTTTTGCGCAGACGTGCCGATGTTCGAGGATGTCGAGCGCGCGGATCATGCGCAACTTCGCTTCCGGCTGTCCCCCGGGACAGCTACCTACGACTTCCCCGATGGCTCGCGGCAGGATGCGCCCGCGCTTCATGTCGTCGGTGCCACGACGGGCGCGATTCGCACGCGCGCGGAAGGGCCGCTGCTGGTCGTCGGCATGGGGCTTCAGCCCGCCGGATGGGCCGCGCTGCTCGGGCTTGACGCCTCGACGATGCTCAACCGCGCGCTCGATGGCGTCGCGGCTTTCGGGCCGGCGATCGTAGAAGCCGCTGACCAGATGCGGGCCGCGGCGGACGTCGATGCGCGCGTCGCCATCGCCGCGTCGTTCGTGCGCCAGTCCATCACCGCCGCAGGCTCGCGCTGGCTCGCCTTCGCGCGTCAGGTCGATGCGTGGCTCGCCGGCAGCCCATCGCCCGATCTCGATGAGCTGGTCGCCGCGACCGGCCTGTCGCGCCGGCAAGTGGAAAGACGCTGCAATGCGCTCTACGGCGCGCCGCCCAAGGTGCTCGCCCGCAAGTACCGCGCGCTCCGTGCCGCCTCCGCGCTCAACAGCGGCAGCGCGACACTCGATGAGCTCCTCGCCGACGGCTTCTACGATCAGCCTCATCTCATCCGCGAGGTGAAGCGCTTCACCGGCATGACGCCGCGGCAGATGCGCGACCAGCCGGGGCTGCTCGCCCAGCTGACGATCAGCCAGCGCAACGCGCTGCATGGCCAGGTTCATCCGATCATCTCGGACACCTGAACTGCGCGCATCAAGGCGGTTGATTTCCGCCGCGCGCACGCCCATTTGGCAATCAGAACGAATTAGTCCGATTTGAGAACCGCTCGCAATATGCGTCTGTCCAGCCTTGCCGATTATGCTGTCGTCATGATGACGGCTGCGGCGCGCCATTGCGGCGGGCTGGCGCGCGTCAATGCGACCAGCCTGGCGCAGGAAACCGGCGTACCGCTTCCTACCGCGCAGAAGCTGGTGAGCCGGCTTTCCTCCGCCGGACTGATCGAAAGCACGCGCGGGACCGGTGGCGGCTTCCGCCTGTCGCGCCCGCCGGCCACGATCACGCTGGCTGACATCATCGAGGCGGTGGAGGGGCCGATCGCGCTCACCACCTGCGTCGACACCGCCCAGCATGATTGCGCGCTGGACGGCAGCTGCCGCGTGAAGCCGCATTGGGCGGTCGTCAACAATGCGGTGCGCGGCGCGCTTGCCGGCATCACGCTGACCCAGCTTGCCGCCACTACTCCGATCGTCACCGGCGCTGCCGGCGGACGCGCAATGACCGACATGAAAGTGGACGCCTGACATGGCCACCAAGAACGCCGAGGCGCTCGCCGCGGTATCCAAGAAGTACGAATGGGGCTTCGCCACCGAGGTGGAGCAGGATTTCGCGCCCAAGGGGCTGAACGAAGACACCGTTCGCTATATCTCCGCCAAGAAGGGCGAGCCCGAGTGGATGCTCCACTGGCGGCTGAAGGCATTCCGCAAATGGCTGACGATGGAATCGCCGGATTGGGCAAAGCTCAACATCCCGCCGATCGACTATCAGGACGCCTATTATTACGCGGAGCCCAAGCAGAAGAAGACGATTGCGTCTTTGGACGAACTCGATCCGGAAATCCGCCGCACCTATGAGAAGCTGGGCATTCCGATCGCCGAGCAGGAAGTGCTCGCCGGTGTCGAGGGCGCGCGCAAGGTCGCGGTCGACGCGGTGTTCGACAGCGTCTCCGTCGCGACCACGTTTCGCGAGGAGCTGAAAGCGGCGGGCGTCATCTTCCTGTCGATTTCGGAAGCGATCCGCGAATATCCCGAGCTGGTGAAGAAGTGGCTCGGGAAGGTCGTGCCGCAGCATGACAATTACTTCGCGACACTGAACAGCGCGGTCTTTTCCGACGGAACGTTCGTGTACATTCCGGAGGGCGTGCGCTGCCCGATGGAGCTCAGCACCTATTTCCGCATCAATGCCGAGAATACCGGCCAGTTCGAGCGCACGCTGATCGTCGCCGACAAGGGCGCGTACGTGTCGTACCTCGAGGGATGCACGGCCCCGATGCGCGACGAGAACCAGCTTCACGCCGCGGTGGTCGAACTGGTCGCGCTGGACGATGCTGAGATCAAATATTCGACGGTGCAGAACTGGTACCCGGGCGACGAGAATGGCCTTGGCGGTATCTACAATTTCGTCACCAAGCGCGCGCTGTGCCAAGGCAAGAACAGCAAGGTCAGCTGGACGCAGGTCGAAACGGGAAGCGCGGTGACGTGGAAATACCCGAGCTGCGTGCTGCTGGGCGATGGCAGCGTCGGTGAGTTCTACTCGGTCGCGGTGACCAACAATCGCCAGCAGGCGGACACCGGCACCAAGATGATCCACCTGGGCAAGAACACCCGCTCGACCATCGTGTCGAAGGGGATCAGCGCGGGGCGTTCGGACAACACGTATCGCGGGCTGGTGCGCGTCGCGCCGACCGCGGAGGGCGTGCGCAACTTCACCCAGTGCGACAGCCTGCTGCTGGGCGACCAGTGCGGCGCGCACACCGTGCCTTATATCGAGGTGCGCAACCCTAGCGCGCAGATCGAGCATGAGGCGACGACGTCGAAGATCAGCGAGGACCAGCTGTTCTATGCGATGAGCCGCGGCCTGGATCAGGAAGCCGCCGTGGCGCTGATCGTCAACGGCTTCGCGCGCGAGGTGCTTCAGCAGCTGCCGATGGAATTCGCCGTCGAGGCGCAGAAGCTGCTCGGCATCAGTCTCGAGGGCTCGGTCGGATGACTGGCGCTTCCGTCACTCACCTTTGCGGGTCGGCCGCTCCGACCGCCTTCATTTCGGAATGACCATGCTTAGAATCGAAAACCTTCACGCCGAGATCGACGGCAAGCCGATCCTCAAGGGCCTCAGCCTCTCCGTGAATGCGGGTGAGATCCACGCGATCATGGGGCCGAACGGCGCGGGCAAGTCGACGCTCGGCTATGTGCTCGGCGGTCGCCCCGGCTACGAAGTGACCGAAGGCAGCGTCACCTTCGATGGTGTCGATCTGCTTGAGCTGGAGCCGCATGAGCGCGCCGCGGCAGGCGTGTTCCTCGGCTTCCAGTATCCGGTCGAGATCCCGGGCGTGTCGAACGTCCAGTTCCTGCGCGAAAGCCTGAACGCCCAGCGCGCCGGCCGGAATGAGAAGCCGCTGTCGGGCGGTGAGTTCCTGAAGCTGGCGCGGGCGCAGGCCGATGCGCTCGGCCTCGATCAGGACATGCTGAAGCGCCCGGTCAACGTCGGCTTCTCCGGCGGCGAGAAGAAGCGCAACGAGATGGTGCAGATGGGGATCATCGATCCCAAGTTCGCGATCCTCGACGAGACCGACAGCGGCCTCGACATCGACGCGCTGCGCATCGTGGGCGACGGCATCAACCGCATCATGCGCAAGCCCGAAAAGGCCGTGCTGCTGATCACCCACTACCAGCGCCTGCTGGATTACGTGAAGCCGGACTTCGTTCATGTCCTGGCCGATGGCCGCATCACCCGGTCGGGCGGCGCGGAGCTCGCGCATCAGCTCGAGCGTGAGGGCTATGCGGAGGTCGCGGCGTGAGCGACGCCGTGCTTGATCTTCCCTCGGCCCGAGAGGAGGCCTGGCGCTGGGCCGATCTCGGCGGGCTGGCGGCGGCAGCGGCGCTCGCGCCGATCGCGGCGCCGGAGGCCGATTTCCTCGACCTTCCGGGTGCGAAGCTGCTGTTCATCGACGGCGTGTTTGATGAAGCGCGCAGCGACCTTCATCGCGTGACGATCGGCACGCTCGCCGCGGACGATCACCCGCTCGGCCGCCGCGCTGGCGGCACCGGTTGGTCGCTCCACCTCGATGCGCAGGCGGCTGCCGATCCGGTGCAGATCGTCCATGTCGCCACCGGGCGTCAGAACCATGTGCCGGCGGAGATCATCCTTGCCGACGATGCCGCGGCCGAGGTGGTGGAGACGTTCGTCGGTGCTGGCTGGCAGAACCGCTTTACCCGCACGCGGCTGGGCAAGGGCGCGCGGCTGATGCGGTCGGTGCGGCTGCTCCAGCCCGCTGGGTTCGTGTCGCTGCGCGAAGCGGCGGAGATCGGGGAGGCGGCGAGCCTCGTCACCGTGTTCCTGGGTGCCGGTGGGCAGGGGAGCCGGATCGATGCGCAGCTGACCATGGCGGGCGACGGCGCCTTCGCCGAATATGGCGGCGCGCTGTTGACGTCGGCTGACCAGAAGCAGGAATGTGCGGTGCGCGTGAACCATGCGCATCCCAATGGCTCCTCGCGGCAGGTGTGGCGCGCGGTCGCGGCGGATCGCTCGCAGGTCAGCCTGGCAGCGGCGGTCGAGGTGGCGCGCCATGCGCAGAAGACCGACGGCGAGCAGAGCCTGCGCGGCTTGCTGCTCGATCGCACCGCGACGGTAAACCTGAAGCCCGAGCTGGAGATCTTTGCCGATGACGTGAAGTGCGCGCATGGCGCGACGGTTGGCGAGCTCGACCAGCGCGCAATGTTCTACATGCAGAGCCGCGGCATCCCGCGGGCGCGTGCCGAGGCAATCCTGACGCGGGCGTTCGTCGCCGACGCGCTGGAGCGGATCGGCGACGAGACGGTGCGCGCGGCGTTCGAGGCGGACGCCGATGCCTGGCTCGAGGCGGCGCTGGATTGATGGACCAATCGCTCACCCCGTTCGTCCCGAGCGCGGTCGAGGGACCGGCCGCGGGCGCATCGCTGGCCGCACGTTCCACGACGATGCTCGGAAGGAACGCGGTGGGTGCCGGTCTCGTCCTGGACCTGTCCTACGCGCGCTTCATCTGTCAGCGTCCCCCTATGTTCGTCGCATCCCCAATGTTGAGAAAAACGCGCCAGCGCCTCAACTTCCTCAACATTCGCGAGGTCGCATGACCGTTCTCGCCACTGCCCGCCCACTCGATGTGCTTGCCGATTTTCCGGCGATTCCAGCGGGTTGGGCCTATCTCGATACCGCCGCGACGGCGCAGAAGCCGCGCCCGGTGATCGACGCGATCACGCGTGGCTATGACACCACTTACGCTACCGTCCATCGCGGCGTGTACCAGCGGTCGGCGGACATGACGCTGGCCTATGAGGCCGCGCGTCGCCGCGTCGCTGACTTCATCGGCGGGGAGGAAGGCGAGATCGTCTTCGTTCGCGGCGCCACGGAGGGGATCAACCTCATCGCGCAATGCTGGGCGGGGACTCAGCTGAAGGCGGGCGACCGGATCCTCTTGTCGGCACTGGAGCATCATTCGAACATCGTCCCGTGGCAGATGGTCGCCGAGCGTGTCGGTGCCGCGATCGACGTCGTGCCGCTGACCGCCGATCACCGCATCGATCTCGACGCTATGGCCGCGATGCTGACGCCGGCGCACAAGCTGGTCGCGCTGGCTCATGTGTCGAACGTGCTGGGATCGGTGCTGGACGCGAAACGCGCGGCCGCGCTTGCGCACGGCGTCGGTGCGAAAATCCTGATCGATGGCTGCCAGGCCGTGCCGCGCATGCCGGTCGACGTCGTCGATCTCGATTGCGACTTCTACGTCTTTTCCGCGCACAAGCTGTACGGCCCGACGGGTCTCGGCGTGCTGTGGGGCAGGGCGGAGCTGCTCGATGCGATGCCGCCGTATCAGGGGGGCGGATCGATGATCGACCGCGTGACCTTCGCTAAGACGACCTATGCCCCGGCGCCGACGCGCTTCGAAGCGGGAACGCCGCATATCGTCGGCGCGCTCGGCCTCCATGCAGCGATCGATTATGTCGAGGGCATCGGTCTCGACCGCATCCATGCACATGAGACAGCGCTGGTCCGCCAGGCGCGCGAGGCGCTGTCCGCGATCAACTCCGTGCGCCTGTTCGGGCCGGAGGACAGCGCCGGGATCGTCTCCTTCTCCATCGAGGGGGTGCATCCGCACGACATCGGCACCATCTTGGACGAGGCGAAGGTCGCGATCCGCGCCGGCCATCATTGCGCGCAGCCGCTGATGGAGACGCTGGGCGTCGAGGCGACCGCTCGCGCGAGCTTCGGCGTCTATAACGGGCCGGCCGATGTCGAGGCGCTGGCAAAAGGTATTGAACGAGTGACGAGGATCTTCGGATGAGCAGCGAACCGATCCGGGTTGAGGAAGTCGAGGCGGAAACCAAGCCGCCCCGCGCCCGCGTGGAGGATGCGGTGGAAACGCCCGCCGAGAGCGTTACCGAGACCTTCGCTCGCAAGCGCGACTACCTCGAAGGCTTTCTGGCGCAGAAGCCGGGAGGTGAGCGGGCGCATGAGCCGGGCGGCGCGCTTTACGAGGCGGTGATCGATGCGCTGAAGGAGATCTACGATCCCGAGATCCCGGTGAACATCTACGAGCTTGGCCTCATCTATAATGTCGAAGTGACGGACGACGGTCACGCCGTGGTCACCATGACGCTGACGACGCCGCACTGCCCGGTCGCCGAATCCATGCCGGCTGAGGTTGAGCTTCGCGTCGGATCGGTGCCGGGAATCGCGATCGTCGATGTGAACCTCGTGTGGGATCCGCCGTGGGATCCGGCCAAGATGTCCGACGAGGCCCGGCTCGAACTGGGGATGTTGTGATGGCGACGACTGTTCGTGAGCGCCCCGCGGCGCTGATCCTCACCGACACGGCCAAGGCCCGCATCGCCGCGCTGATGGCGACTGCGCCGGAGGGCGCCATCGGGGTGAAGCTTTCGACGCCGCGGCGCGGCTGTTCGGGCCTCGCCTACTCTGTCGACTATGTGACGGAGGCCAAGCCGTTCGACGAGAAGATCGAGACGGAGGGCGGCACGCTCTTCGTTGATGGCGGCTCGATCCTGTACCTCATCGGATCGACGATGGACTGGGTGGAAGACGATTTCACCGCCGGCTTCGTCTTCAACAATCCGAATGCCAAGGGCGCCTGCGGCTGCGGCGAGAGCTTCACCGTCTGATCACGGTACGAAACGGTCAGTTGCGGTGCAGCACGAGGCGTGACTCTCCGGGATCACGCGTTAAGCTCGCCGGCCATGACAGGATCTGCTCCCGCCGCCGCCGCTGAACGTTCACCTCTCGCGACGCGGATCGTCGACACGCTGATCCACCGCATCGGCAAGGACGAAAGCGCGGCGCGCAAGCACGATTGGCTCGAAGCCACGATCCTCACGCTGCGTGACGAGATCATCGACAAGTGGATGGCCTCTACCCGCGCGGCGCATGCTGCGGGCGCGAAGCGGGTTTACTACCTCAGCCTCGAGTTTCTCATTGGCCGCTTGCTGCGCGACGCCCTGCAGAACCTCGGCCGCAATGCCGAGGTTGGAAAAGCGCTCGCCTCGCTTGGCGTCGATCTGGTCGAAATCGAGGAGATCGAGGCGGACGCTGCCCTTGGCAACGGCGGCCTTGGCCGGCTCGCCGCCTGCTTCATGGAGAGCCTCGCGACGCTGGACCTGCCCGCCTACGGCTACGGCATCCGTTATGTGAACGGCATGTTCCGTCAGCGCATCGACGATGGCTGGCAGGTGGAGCTTCCCGAAAACTGGCTGGCCCACGGTAATCCCTGGGAATTCGAGCGGCGGGAAAGCGCCTATTTCATCGGGTTCGGCGGCGAGGTGACCGGCACCGACAGCGGCATCACCCGCTGGCATCCGGCCGAAGGCGTCCAGGCGGTGGCCTATGACACCCCCGTGGTCGGCTGGCGCGGCAAACGGGTGAATACCCTCCGCCTCTGGAGCGCCCGTGCGCTGGACCCGATCCGGCTCGACGCGTTCAACGCCGGTGACCACATCGGTGCGCTCGCCGGCCAGGCACGCGCCGAAAGCCTGGTACGGGTGCTGTACCCCGCGGACTCGAACCCGTCCGGCCAGGAGCTTCGGCTGCGGCAGGAGTATTTCTTCTCCTCCGCCTCGATCCAGGACATCGTGCGCCGTCACGTCCAATATTTCGGCGACATCAAAAGCCTGCCGGACAAGGCGGCAATCCAGCTCAACGACACGCACCCCGCGGTGGCCGTCGCCGAACTGATGCGGCTGCTGATCGATTTTCACCACCTCTCGTTCGACGAGGCCTGGGATCTTTCGCAGCGCACCTTTGGCTATACCAACCACACGTTGCTGCCGGAGGCGCTGGAAAGCTGGCCGCTCCCCTTGTTCGAGCGGCTGCTGCCGCGGCACATGCAGATCGTCTACGCGGTCAACGCCAAGGTGCTGCGTGATGCGCGCCATCGCGCGGGCTTGGGCGACGAGGCGATCAGCGCCATCAGCCTGATCGACGAGGCGGGCGAGCGGCGCGTGAGAATGGCGAACCTCGCCTTCATGGGCAGCCACAGCGTCAACGGCGTGGCTGCGCTTCACACCATGCTGATGAAGCAGACGGTGTTTGCCGATTTGCACCGCCTGTATCCGGATCGGATCAACAACAAGACCAACGGCATCACCCCGCGGCGCTGGCTGATGGAGTGCAATCCCGGGCTTACGGCGCTGGTCCGCGATGCGATCGGCCCCGGCTTCTGCGATGATGCGGCTGAGCTCAAGGCGCTGGAATCTTTTGCGGAAGATGCATCGTTCCGGGAGCGTTTCGCCGAGGTCAAGCGTTCGAACAAGGTGGCACTGGCGGACTACATCAGGGGGAATATCGGGCTGCGGTTAGATCCCGATGCGTTGTTCGACGTGCAGATCAAGCGGATCCACGAATACAAGCGCCAACTGCTCAACATCATCGAGACGGTGGCGCTATACGATCAGATCCGCAGTCATCCGGAACGGGACTGGACGCCGCGGGTGAAGATCTTCGCTGGCAAGGCCGCGTCGAGCTATCACAATGCAAAAGTCATCATCAAACTCGCCAATGATGTGGCGCGGCGGATCAATAACGATCCTTCTGTCGGCGGCCTGCTGAGGGTCGCTTTCCTTCCCAATTACAATGTCAGTCTCGCCGAGCGGATCATTCCGGCCGCTGATCTATCGGAACAGATCTCCACCGCCGGTCTCGAAGCGTCCGGCACCGGCAACATGAAGCTCGCGTTGAACGGCGCACTGACGATCGGAACCCTTGATGGTGCCAACGTCGAGATCAAGGATCATGTGGGTGACGACAACATCATCATCTTCGGCCTCACCGCGGATGAAGTCGCGGCCAGGCGGGTCGACGGCTATCGCCCGCGCGAGGTGATCGAAGCGAGCGCGGAGCTGAAGCAGGCGGTAAACGCGATCGCGTCGGGCGTCTTCTCGCCCGACGATCCGGATCGCTTCAAGGGGCTGATGGACGGGCTCTATGATCATGACTGGTTCATGGTCGCCGCTGATTTTGACAGTTATGCCGCCGCCCAGCGCCAGGTGGATGCGCGGTGGTGCGATCAGGCCGGCTGGCGCGCCGCGGCGATCCGCAACGTCGCGAACATGGGCTGGTTCTCGTCCGACCGCACGATCGCCGATTATGCGCGCAACATCTGGGGCGTGATGTGAAGCCGCCGCAGGGCGCGATCTCTGCCCTGCTGGAGGGCCGTCATGATGATCCGTTCTCGCTGCTCGGCCCGCACGCCGGGCCGGAGGGCACGTTCATTCGCGCACTCGTGCCGGGGGCGGAAGCGCTGGAGGTGCACAGCCTCGCCGGCGACACCTTGGGGTTGCTCGCCCTCATCGACGAACGGGGATTGTTCGAAGGCGAAGTGAGCGGCGATCCGCAGCCGGTGCGATACCGCGCCAGCCGTGGCGACGTGGAGTGGTGGATCACCGATCCGTACAGCTTCGGCCCGGTGCTCGGCCCGGTCGATGATCTGCTGATGGCGCAGGGCAATCACTTCCGCCTGCACGACAAACTCGGCGCGCACCTGATCCGGCACGAGGGCGCCGACGGGGTACACTTCGCGGTGTGGGCGCCGAACGCCCGCCGCGTCTCGGTCGTCGGCGATTTCAACGATTGGGACGGCCGCCGCCACATCATGCGCCGGCGCGGTGACGTGGGGGTGTGGGAGATCTTCATTCCCGACATTGGTGCCGGTCGCTGCTACAAATACGAGATCATCGGGCCTGAGGGCGATCTGCAGCCGCTGAAGGCCGATCCGTTCGCCTTCGCCAGTGAGCTGCGGCCCAGCACCGCGTCGATTACCACTGGCGCGCCGACCCACGTTTGGGGCGATCAGGATCACCAGGAGCATTGGAAACGGACCGACCCGCGCCGGGTGCCGATCAGCATCTATGAGGTGCATGCGGGATCCTGGGACCGGGACGAGAACGACTGGTTCCTGACCTGGGATGCCCTCGCCGAACGGCTGATCCCTTATGTGGTGGAACTGGGCTTCACCCATATCGAGTTCCTGCCGATCTCCGAGCACCCGTACGATCCGTCGTGGGGCTACCAGACGACCGGCCTCTACGCCCCGTCCGCGCGCTTCGGCGACGTGGAGGGCTTCGCCCGCTTCGTCGACGGTGCGCATCGTGCCGGCATCGGCGTGCTGCTCGATTGGGTGCCGGCGCACTTCCCGACGGATGCGCATGGCCTCGCCCGCTTCGACGGCACCGCGCTCTACGAGCATGAGGATCCGCGGCTCGGCTACCACCCGGACTGGAACACCGCGATCTACAATTTCGGGCGACGGGAGGTAAGCGCCTTCCTCGTCAACAATGCGCTCTTCTGGGCGGAGCGTTACCATATCGACGGGCTGCGCGTGGATGCGGTCGCCTCGATGCTGTACCGCGATTACAGCCGCAAGGCCGGCGAGTGGATCCCCAATGCCGAAGGGGGCCGGGAGAATTGGGAAGCCGCCTCCTTCCTCCAGTCGATGAACAAGGCGGTCTACGGCGAGCACCCGGGCATCTTCACCGTCGCTGAGGAATCGACGGCGTGGCCGGGGGTTACCCATCCCGCCTATGACGGAGGTCTCGGCTTCGGCTTCAAGTGGAACATGGGCTTCATGCACGACACGCTGAAGTACATGTCACGCGAGCCGATCCATCGTCGCCATCACCACAAGGATATCACCTTCGGGCTGATGTATGCATTCAGCGAGAATTACGTGCTGCCGCTCAGCCATGACGAGGTTGTCCACGGCAAGGGATCGCTCCTCACCAAGATGTGTGGTGACGATTGGCAGCAGTTCGCCAACCTGCGCGCATATTACGCGATGATGTGGGGCTATCCGGGCAAGAAGCTGCTGTTCATGGGGCAGGAGTTTGCCCAGCGGCGCGAATGGAGCGAGGAACGCGCACTCGACTGGCATCTGCGGCACGCCACCGCACATGAGGGCGTGCGCAAGCTCGTGCGCGATCTCAACAATCTTTACCGCGCACGACCTGCACTCCACGCCCGCGATTGCGAGCCCGAAGGTTTCGAGTGGCTCGTCGCTGATGACGCTGAGAACTCGGTCTTCGTCTGGCTGCGCAAGGCGCCGGGCGCTGCGCCGGTAGCCGTCATCTGCAACATGACGCCGGTAGCGCGCGCGCCCTATCGCATCCCGCTGCCGCATGACGGTCGCTGGCGCGAGATCCTGAATTCCGACGCGCATGATTACTGGGGCTCGGGCCTCGGCAATCTCGGCGGGGTGGTGGCGAGCGGCGGCGAGGCCATGGTCACGCTGCCACCGCTCGCGACGATCATGCTAGAATTTGATCAATAACATCGAAGAATAAGGGCGAGAGGATGGATCATCGTAAGGGACAGCCACTCGCACGTGACGCGATGGCGTATGTTCTTGCCGGAGGCCGCGGGAGCCGGTTGGCGGAGTTGACGGATACGCGCGCCAAGCCGGCGGTCTACTTCGGCGGCAAGAGCCGCATCATCGATTTCGCCCTGTCGAATGCGCTGAATTCCGGCATCCGGCGTATTGGTGTCGCTACCCAGTACAAGGCGCATTCCCTGATCCGGCACCTGCAGCGCGGATGGAACTTTCTTCGCCCGGAACGCAACGAAAGCTTCGACGTGCTGCCCGCATCGCAGCGCATCAGCGAGTTTCAATGGTACGAAGGCACCGCAGACGCGGTGTATCAGAACATCGACATCATCGAGAGTTATGGCCCCGAGTTCATGGTCATCCTGGCGGGCGACCATATCTACAAGATGGATTACGAGCTGATGCTCCAGCAGCATTGCGACAGCGGTGCTGATGTTACGGTCGCATGCCTCGAAGTGCCGCGGATGGAGGCGGTCGGTTTTGGCGTCATGCATGTCGATGAAACCGGGCGGATCATCGATTTCGTTGAAAAGCCGGCCGATCCGCCGGCGATGCCGGGCAAGCCCGACGTCGCACTCGCCTCGATGGGTGTCTATGTCTTCAACACCTCGCTGCTGATCGACCAGTTGCAGCGCGATGCCGAGACCCCCGGCTCGAACCGCGATTTCGGCAGGGACATCATCCCGTGGCTGGTCAAGAACGGCAAGGCCGTCGCGCACGAGTTCAGCACATCCTGCGTGCGCTCTTCCAACGAGGCGTCGTCCTATTGGCGCGACGTGGGCACCGTCGACGCTTATTGGGAAGCCAACATCGATCTTACCGATGTCGTCCCCGCGCTCGATCTCTACGATCGCTCCTGGCCGATCTCGACCTATTCCGAACTCACACCCCCGGCGAAGTTCGTCCACGATATCGAGGGCAGGCGCGGATCTGCCGTCGCGAGCCTCGTGTCGGGCGATTGCATCGTCTCTGGCTCATCGGTGTTCAAGTCGCTGCTCTTCACCGGCGTCCGCACGCACAGCTATGCGATGCTCGATGAAGCGGTGGTCCTGCCTTACGTAAAGATCGGCCGCGGCGCGCGGTTGCGGAAGGTGGTGATCGATCGCGGGGTCGAGATCCCCGATGGACTCGTGGTCGGCGATGATCCCGTGCTGGACGGCAAGCGCTTCCGCCGCACGGAGAATGGTGTGTGCCTGATCACGAAGCCGATGATTGATCGCCTGTTATGATCTCTCGCCTTCTTCGGCCCAGCTCGTGAAGGTCCTCTCTGTTGCGTCCGAGGCGTATCCGCTCGTCAAGACCGGCGGGCTGGCCGATGTGGTCGGCGCTCTGCCGGCTGCGCTGGCGCCGCACGGCGTTCACACGACTACCTTCATCCCCGGTTATCCGCCGACGCTGAAGGCCGTCGGCGGCCGCGCAATCCACAAATGGCGTGATCTGTTCGGCGGAGAGGCGAGGCTGCTTCGCGGCCAGCTTGGCGAGCACCCGCTGGTCGTGCTTGATGCGCCGCATCTCTTCGTTCGCGAGGGCGGTCCGTATGGGGACGCCAGCGGCGCCGATTGGCCCGACAACTGGCGCCGCTTCGCCGCCTTTGCGCGTGCGGCGGCGGAAATCGCGCGGGGCGGGGTCAAGGGCCTGTCGTTCGACATTCTTCACGCGCATGATTGGCAAGCCGCGCTCGCGCCGACGTATCTGCGCTACGCCGATACGCGTGTGCGCACGGTGATGACGGTCCACAACATCGCCTTTCAAGGCCGGTTCGACGCCGCGATCTTCCCGGAGCTGGGGCTCCCCGCTGCTGCCTGGGCGATCGACGGCGTGGAATATTATGGCGGCGTCGGCTTCCTGAAGGCGGGGCTCGAAGCCGCCGATGTGATCACCACGGTCAGCCCTACCTATGCGCGCGAGATTCTGGAACCCGAGTTCGGCATGGGACTGGAGGGTCTGATGCGCGCGCGGGAGGACAAGATCCGCGGCATCGTCAACGGTATCGATCCTGCAGTCTGGACCCCCGCGCGCGACGGCGCTCTGCCGGCCTCTTACACGAGCCGTAATCTCGCCCGCCGCGCCACGAACAAGCACGCCGTGGAGCGCATGTTCGGTTTGCAAGCGGGCGACGGGCCGATCTTCACCGTCGTCAGCCGGCTTACGTGGCAGAAGGGGATGGACGTCCTTGCCGAATGCCTCGATGAGCTCGTCGCGATGGGCGGCCGGCTGGCGCTGCTTGGCTCCGGCGATGGGGCACTCGAACGCGCCTTTCTCGATGCCGCGGAGCGACACAGCGGCGCAATCGGCGTTCGCATCGGCTACGACGAGCCACTATCGCACCTGCTGCAGGGCGGCGCCGACGCCATCCTGATCCCGTCGCGCTTCGAACCCTGCGGTCTGACCCAGCTCTACGGTCTTGCATATGGCTGCGTGCCGATCGTCGCACGAACCGGCGGGCTCGCGGATACGATCATTGACGCGAACACGGCGGCGCTTGGGGCGGGCGTTGCCACCGGCATCCAGTTCGATCCCGTGGACCGAGCATCGCTTCTCTTCGCGATCCGCCGGGCGATTGATCTTTATGCCCAGCCCGAGACTTGGCAATCGCTTCAGCGGCAGGGCATGAAGGCCCGGTTTTCTTGGGAAGCCAGCGGGGCCGCCTATGCCGCGCTATATCGGGAACTGAGCAGTCTATGATCCACGCGGTCGCAACCAGGCCATTTGCGGACCAGAAGCCCGGTACCTCGGGGCTGCGCAAGAAAGTGAAGATCTTCCAGCAGCCGCATTACGCGGAAAACTTCATTCAGTCCGTGTTTGACGTTGTGCCCGAAAAGGAAGGCGCGACGCTGGTGATCGGCGGCGATGGCCGGTTCCTCAACCGCGAGGTGATCGGCAAGGCGATCCGCATGGCGGCGGCGGCGGGCTTCGGCCGCGTGATCGTGGGACAGGGCGGGATCCTCTCCACGCCGGCCGCGTCGAACCTGATCCGCGAACGCGGTGCGATCGGCGGCCTCGTCCTTTCCGCCAGTCACAACCCGGGTGGGCCGGACGAAGATTTCGGGATCAAGTACAATGTCGGCAACGGCGGCCCCGCGCCCGAAAAGGTGACCGCGGCAATCTATGCCCGCACCACGGAGATCGATCATTTCGCGATTTTCGAGGCGCCGGACGTCGATATCGACACGCTCGGTGAAACCCAGCTGGCGGACACGATCGTCGAGGTCGTCGATCCCGTCGCCTCCTATGCAGCATTGATGGAACGGCTGTTCGACTTCGGCGCAATCCGCTCTTCCGGCCTCTCCGTGGCGTTCGACGCGATGAGCGCGGTGACGGGGCCTTACGCGACCGAAATACTGGAGCGGCGCCTCGGGTTTGCGCCGGGGAGGGTGCGCAACGGCACACCGCTGGAGGATTTCGGCGGCCACCATCCGGATCCCAATCTCGTTCATGCGCGCGCGCTCTACGATCTGATGATGTCGCCCGGGGCCCCCGACTTTGGCGCCGCCTCAGACGGGGACGGGGATCGCAACCTCATTATAGGCCGCGGCATCTTCATCACCCCGTCGGATAGCCTGGCGATGCTTGCCGCCAATGCGCATCTCGCCCCCGGCTATGCCGAAGGGCTGAAGGGGATTGCGCGGTCGATGCCGACCAGCGCGGCCGCGGATCGCGTCGCCGCCGCGCTCGGCATCCCGTGCTATGAGACGCCGACGGGATGGAAGTTCTTCGGCAATCTGCTCGATGCGGGCCGCGTCACCATCTGCGGGGAAGAAAGCGCCGGCACCGGATCCGATCACGTGCGCGAGAAGGACGGGCTCTGGGCCGTCCTGCTGTGGCTCAACATCCTCGCCGCCACGGGCAAGTCGGTGAAGCAGATCGCCACCGAACATTGGGCACGCTTCGGGCGCAACTATTACGCTCGACACGATTACGAAGGCGTCGAGAGCAACGCTGCCGACGCGCTGATGGGCGGGTTGCGCGATCGGCTCGCCCAGCTTCCCGGGCAAGCGTTCGGCACGCTCACGGTCGAGGCGGCCGACGATTTTGCCTATGAAGATCCGACCGATGGTTCGATCAGCAGCCAGCAGGGCGTGCGCGTGCTGTTCCAAGGCGGCAGCCGCGTCGTATTCCGCCTGTCCGGTACGGGGACCAGCGGCGCAACGCTGCGCGTGTATCTCGAGCGCTACGAGCCTGCCGGCGGCCGCCTTGACGCGGATACGACCGAGATGCTCGCCGAGATCGCGGCTGCTGCCGATCAGATCGCACAGATCCGCAAGCTGACAGGGCGAACCGCGCCTGACGTCGTCACCTGATCGATAGCCGGTGTGCGGACAAGCGCGAGTGGCACCGCCTATAGCAACCAAGTTCTGCGTGCGCAGTCCTCGCGCGATCAGCGTGTTCCTTTGCCTCTTTGACGAAGACCAGCACGAAACACGGCTGCCCATGGTTCGCGATGGCAGCAACTGGGTCATCACGGTCGCGATGGCTGTCGGGCAACGCTACGGCCTCCGCGCCGACGGACCACCGCCGTTCGACTTCGCGAAGCTGCTTGTCGATCCCAACGCCACCCAGCTTGACCGCCCGTTTGTCTCTGATCCCCGGCTGGCGGTGCCCGGCGAGGACACTGCCGATCTCGTTCCCAAGGCGCTGGTAACACGGCCGCTGCCGCCGCTCGCATTCTCGCCGCCGGTATTCCGCGCCGGTGGGCTTATCTACGAGGTCAACGTGCGCGGGTTCACCATGCGCCATCCGGAAGTGCCGCTGGAACTGCGCGGCACGGTTGCGGCGCTCGCACACCCTTCCGTCCTGGCGCACCTCACCAAGATCGGCGTTGATGCGGTGGAGCTGATGCCGGTCGTCGCGTGGCTGGACGAGCGTCACCTGCCGCCGCTCGGGCTCTCCAATGCCTGGGGCTACAATCCCGTGGTGCCGATGGCGCTTGATCCGCGCCTCTGCCCCGGTGGCATGGCGGAGCTGCGTCGGACCGTCGATACGCTGCGCACCCATGGCATCGGCACGATCCTTGATCTCGTGCTTAACCACACCGCCGAGAGCGATGCCGACGGTCCAACGCTGTCGTTCCGAGGGCTCGATGATGGCGTCTACGCGCGCGCGCCGGACGGCGCGCTGATCAATGACGCCGGGACCGGCAATACCCTGGATTACGGGAACCCGGCGGTTCGCGATCTGGCGCTTACGACCTTGCGACACTTCGTTGAGGAGACAGGTGTCGACGGCTTCCGCTTCGATCTCGCGCCGATCCTGGCCCGGGCGCCTGGCTTCGACCGCGAGGCACCGATCTTCGCCGCAATCGCCGACGATCCCGTGCTCAAGGACCGGATTATGATCGCGGAGCCGTGGGATACAGGGCCGGGCGGATACCAGCTGGGGCATTTTCCGCCGACCTGGCTGGAGTGGAACGATCGCTTTCGCGACGACGTGCGCCGATTCTGGCGCGGGGACGGCAGCGCCGGAGCGCTGGCGACCAGGCTCGCCGGGTCGACCGACGTGTTCGGTCAGGAGCGGACCCGTTCGGTGAACTTCGTCGCCGCCCACGACGGCTTCACGCTCGCCGATAGCGTCTCCTTCGCTGACCGGCGGAACCACGCGAACGGGGAGGAGAACCGCGACGGCCATGCACATGAGGTAAGCTGGAGCGCGAAGGCACTGGGGCGGGACGGGCGGGGGGATGTTCGTGCGATGCTCGCCAGTCTCTTCGCCTCGCGCGGCACGATCATGCTCACCGCCGGCGACGAATTCGGCCGCTCACAGCGTGGCAACAACAATGCCTATGCGCAGGACAATGAGCTCTCCTGGCTCGACTGGAGCGGGCGGGATGAGGAACTGGAGGCCTTTGTCGCAGCGCTATCCCAGTGGCGGCGCCCGCACGCCGAAATCGCCGACCCGGTAGTGCGCCACGATCTCGAATGGCTAGCTCTCGACGGTAGCAAGTTGCGCGATGGCGACTGGCAGCACGCGGACGGCTTCACGATGATCGTGCCCGGCGGTGCGAGCGTCCGTGTCGATCGTGGCGCACGCACCGTCACCCTCTCGCCGCCGCCCGGCGCCTGAAGGCGCAGAGCGGCGGGGTGCCGGGTCAGCGCTGCGGCGTGATGAGATACTTCTCGCCGGTCGCACGCTTGCCATATGCGGCGATAACCGCGGGATCGAGCGCCTGCTCCAGCGTGATGCGCTGGGTGTATTTGCTGGCGAACGTCGTCTTCAGCTCACGCGCCACGCGATCGCGCAGTGCCTTGGCTTCCTCGGCCCCCACGTCTTCCAGGAAATAGGTCAGCAGCCAGCCGCCCATCCGCCAACGCATGCCGAAGCCACGGTTGAACTCGGTCGGTTCGGACGAAAGGCCACCATAGACGTACACCTGCTTCATCTGGCGCGAGCCATAGGGTCCATCGGCGCGCTGCGTGCGAAGCGCCGCCTGTTCCATCGCCGTCAGGATCTGGCCGGCGAGCTTGCCGCCACCCACCGCATCGAAGGCGAGATAGGCGTTGGTGGCAGCGATCGCATCGATCAGCCGCGGCATGAAATCCGCGGCGGTCATGTCGACGACATGCTCCGCGCCCAGATCGCGCAACAGCTGCGCCTGCGCTTCGCTGCGCACGATGTTGACCAGCGGCACGCCGTCCGCCGCGCACAGCTTCACCAGCATCTGGCCAAGGTTGGATGCCGCGGCCGTGTGGATGAGGCCGGAATAGCCTTCGCGCTTCAACGTGCCGACCATGCCGAGCGCGGTCAGCGGGTTCACGAACGAGGATGCTGCCTCTTCGGCGCTCGTCCCCTCTGGCACCACCATGCAATCGGCGGCCCGCACCTTGCGATACTGGGCGTAGAAGCCGCCGCCGGCCAGCGCGACCGTCTTGCCGAGCAGCGCCTGCGCCTCGGGCGAGCTGCCCGCAGCGACGACCAGGCCAGCGCCCTCGTTGCCGACCGGCAGGTCGACCCCCGCGCGCGCGCCGAGCACCCGCTGGATCTGGGGCGGCAGCGGCGCCACGGCAGCGCCGTCCTCCGCCTTGAAGCTCGCTGGATCGGCCAGCGCCAGCAGCACCGCGAGGTCCGAGGGGTTGATCGGCGTCGCCTCCACCCGGACGAGCACTTCGTCGTCGCCGGGCGTCGGCACCGGCACTTGCTGGATCGACAGGCGCGCCTGTCCGTCCTTGGTGACGGTGGAGACGAGGCGACGATGCGTGTCGGGCAGGGTGTCGGTCATGCAATGCTCCTTGTAATGGGCAGGCGTAGTTTGGTCAGGCGAGCGTCAGGCCCTTCATCGAGCCCTCGTCCCGCCAAGCCTTGATCGTCTTGAAGAACGCGACCGGCCCCTTGCCGTAGCTGGAGAAGCTGGCCGCCTGCGGGCTCAATTGTCCCTCACCGTTATAATAACCGGGCGTGCATTCCTCCAGGAACTTGCGCCTGTCGAGTACCGACGCAAGGATCTCCTGCGTCCATTCGTTTTCCGCCGCCTCTGTCGCCTCGACGCGCGATTTCTGCGTGGAAAGCGCATGGCCGATGATGTGCGCGGCGTGGCCAGCTTGCTCCAGTAGGGCGTGGGGATAGTTCGCGGTGAAGCCGGACTGGATCACCGAGAAGATGAACATGTTCGGAAAGCCGTTCACCGTCATGCCGTGAAGCGTGCGGCCGCCAGTCGCCCATTTCTCCTCCAGCGTCCGCCCGGCGACGCCATGGACATGATAGCCGGCGCGGCGGGCATAGCTGGTGCCGACTTCGAAGCCGGTCGCGAAGATCAGGCAGTCGAGCTTGTATTCCCTGCCGGCCACCACGACGCCCTCGCGCGTGATCCGCTCCACGCCCTTTCCCTGCGTATCGACCAGCTTCACGCTCGGCCGGTTGAAGGTGGCGAGATAATCGTCGTGGAAGCAGGGGCGCTTGCAGAACTGGTTGTACCAGGGCTTCAGCGCCTCGGCAGTTTGCTTGTCGGTGACCACGCTGTCCACGCGGGCACGGATTGATTCCATTTTCTGAAAATCGGCGAGTTGCACCAGCTCGTCCGGGTCCTGCACGCCCTCCTTGGCAGCCTTCATGCGCGCGATCATGCCAAGGTTGCGGATGATGTCGGTCCAGCCGTCGTTCACCAGGTCCTCATCCGCCCAGCCACCCGAAACGAGCGTGTTGAAATTCTCCATCCGGTGCTGGTGCCACCCCGGCGTGAGCGACTGCGCCCATTCCGGATCGGTGGGGCGGTCGCCGCGGACGTCGATCGACGATGGCGTGCGCTGGAACACGTAAAGCTGCTTGGCCGTCTCGCCGAGGTGCGGCACGCATTGCACCGCCGTCGCGCCGGTGCCGATTATCCCCACCACCTTGTCGCCAAGCTTGTCCAGCCCGCCGTTCTGGTCGCCGCCGGTGTATTCGTAATCCCATCGGCTGGTATGAAACGTATGACCCTCGAATTCCTCGATCCCGGGTATGCCGGGCAGCTTGGGGCGATGCAGCGGCCCGTTCGCCATCACTACGAAGCGGGCGCGGATCGCATCGCCGCGGTTGGTCGACACGGTCCATCGGCGGCTCTGCTCGTCCCACGCAAGGTCCGTCACTTCGGTCTGAAACAGTACGTCGCGGTGAAGGTCGAAATGCTCTGCGATGCGCCTTGAATAAGCGCGGATTTCCGGTCCCTGGCTGTACTTGCGCTCAGGAATGAAGCCGGTCTCTTCCAGGAGCGGCAGGTAGACGTAGCTCTCGATGTCGCATGCCGCGCCCGGGTAGCGGTTCCAGTACCAGGTGCCGCCGAACTCGCCGCCCTTCTCGATGATACGCAGATCCTCGACACCCGCCTCGCGCAGCTTCGCGCCGGCCAGCAGCCCGCCGAAGCCGCCGCCGATCACCACCACGTCCTTCTCGTCGCCCAGCGGTGCGCGATTGCCGGGGGCCTCGATATAAGGGTCCTCGAGAAACCGTGCGAACCGGCCCTTCATCTCGAGATATTGCTCATTCGCATCGGCACGCAGGCGCTTGTCCCGCTCAGAAAGGTACTTCGCCTTCAGCGTCTTCAAGTCAAACGCCAGACCGTCGGACGCGGGATCATGTGCCGCCTGCGACTCGAACGTCATGCTGCCTCTCCTCTTTGTTCTTTGGATCGCAGTATGACTTGCGACTGAGCAGAGTTGTAGTCCGCTACGGAACAAAAGTTACGTTCGCCAGCAGGCGTCTCTACCGCGCCAGGCGACCATCCGCGATCGCTGATGGTTCGAACGGAAAGAGCAGATTGCTGTCCGGCGGGGTGATGTGGTGCGCGATCTCCGCGGGCGCGAGTTCGCGCAGCAGGTGCCGGATGATCGCGCGCCGCGCCTTCTTCTTGTGGTCCGCGTGGACGCAGATCCACGGTGCGTCAGGCGTGCTGGTGCGCGCCAGCATCGTATCGCGCGCCGCCGAGTAATCGTCCCAGCGCTCCTGCGCGACGGCATCGAGCGCCGAGACCTTGAGCGCCTTCAGCGGATCCTCTCGTCGCGATTTCAGGCGCCTGGCCTGCTCCTCGCGCGAAATATCAAGCCACAGCTTCACCAGCCGGATGCCGTCATGAAGCAGCATCGCTTCAAAGCCGGGAACGTCGGTCAGGAAGCGTGCCTGCTGCTCTGGCGTGGAGAAGCCGTTTACCACCTCTACGCCAGCGCGGTTGTACCAGCTGCGGTTGAAGATCACGAGTTCGCCAGCCGCCGGCAGATGCGCGGCATAGCGCTGGAAGAGCCATTGCGAGCGTTCGCGCTCGGATGGCTTGGGCAACGCGACTACGCGCGTCTGGCGGACGCCAAGGTGCCGCGTGATGGTGCGGATCGCACCATCCTTGCCCGCGGTGTCGCGTCCCTCGAACAAGACGACCGCGCGCGCGCCGCTTTCAGCGGCCCAGGTCTGGTAGCGGACCAGAGCAAGTTGAAGGTCGTGATCTTCCTGCTCATGGTCCGCCATGGTCGATCTCAGACCAGTTCGACGGCGATCGCAGTGGCTTCGCCGCCGCCGATGCAGAGGCTGGCGACGCCGCGCTTCTTGCCGTGATGCTTCAGCGCCGCGACCAGCGTGGTGATGATCCGCGCGCCCGATGCGCCGATCGGATGCCCCAGTGCGGTCGCCCCGCCGTGCACGTTGATCTTCTCGTGCGGGATGCCGAGATCGCGCATCGCGAACATGGCGACACAGGCAAATGCCTCGTTGATCTCGAACAGATCCACATCGTCGATCGTCCAGCCGGCCTTCTTCAGCAGCTTCTCGATCGCGCCGACCGGGGCGGTGGTGAAAGCCGCCGGCTCCTGCGCATGCGCCGAATGGGCGACGATCCGCGCGACCGGCTTCTGCCCTTTCGCTTCGGCAACGCTGGCCCGTGTCAGGACGAGCGCGGCGGCGCCGTCCGAGATCGAGGAACTGGTGGCGGCAGTGATCGTGCCGTCCTTGGCAAAGGCCGGCTTCAGCGTCGGGATCTTGTCCGGCATCCCGCGTCCAGGCGCCTCGTCCGTATCCACCACCACTTCGCCCTTTCGGGTCGCGACGGTCACCGGAACGATCTCCTCGGCAAAGGCGCCGGTCTTGATCGCTTCCTGCGCGCGGCGAAGCGATTCGATCGAGTAATCGTCCTGCGCTTCGCGGGTCAGCTGATATTCGTTGGCGGTTTCCTGCGCGAACGTGCCCATCGCACGGCCGTGCTCATAGGCGTCCTCGAGCCCGTCGAGGAACATGTGGTCATACGCCATGTCGTGGCCGATGCGCGATCCGCCGCGATGCTTCTTCAGGATATAGGGCGCATTGGTCATGCTCTCCATGCCGCCCGCCACGATCAGGTCGGCCGATCCCGCCGCGATCGCCTCGGCACCCATGATCACCGTCTGCATGCCCGAACCGCACACCTTGTTGACGGTAGTCGCCTGTACCGACTTCGGCAGACCGGCCTTGATCGCCGCCTGGCGCGCCGGCGCCTGGCCAAGCCCTGCGGGAAGCACGCAGCCCATGTAGATCCGCTCAATCTCGTTCGTGTCCACGCCGGCACGTTCCACGGCGGCCTTCACGGCTGTCGCGCCAAGATCGGTTGCCGACACGTCGGAAAGCGCGCCCTGCATGCCGCCCATCGGCGTCCGGGCGTAGGAAAGGATCACGACGGGATCGGCGGGAACCGTGGCCATATCTATGCTGCTCCGCAAAAAACTGTTGGATGCGATCTAGGGCGAAGCGGCATGGAATACAAAGGGTCGCCGCTGCGTTGGCGCGCGATGGACTCACTAACCGACGTGCTCAAATGGGCAGCCTCGATCAGCGGAATGATCGCTGCATTCATGGTATCACTGGATCTTGGTCGCCGGGTGACGGGATGGGGGTTCGTGCTGTTCGTCGGCTCGTCGATCTGCTGGATCAGCGGCGCGGCGCTGACGGGCGACTGGGCGCTCGGCACGCAGAACGTCGTCCTGTTCGGGATCAACCTGTTCGGCGTCTATAGATATCTGATACGAAAGAAGAGTGTCTGATCTCTTCTGGCCGCTCGCGTTTGGTGTGCTCGGCGCGATCCTCGGCAGCTTCCTTGCGACGGTTGCGCTGCGCTGGCCGGCGGGCGGATCGGCGCTGGCCGGGCGTTCGATGTGCGACGGCTGCGGCACGCCTGTTCCGCCACGTCATCTGCTCCCCCTGCTGAGCGCTCTGCTCCTTCGCGGCCGGGCCCACTGCTGCGGGGCCGTAATCGCGCCGCTTCACTGGCAGGTCGAGGCAGCTGCTGCGCTGGTGGGCGTTGCGGCGGGCGTCGTTATCCCGGGGCCGCTCGGGCTGGCGGTTGCCGCCTGCGGATGGCTGCTCGTGCTGATCATTGTCCTCGACGCCACCGAATATTGGATCCCGGATTCGCTCGTTGCCGCATTCGCGATCGGGGGGCTCGCCGCCTCATTGGTGCTGCCGCCGCCGCTCGAAGACCGCCTGATCGGTGGTGCGGTCGGCTTCGTCGCGTTGTGGCTGATCGCGGCGCTGTATCGTCGAACGCGAGGCAGGGAGGGGATGGGCGGCGCCGATCCCAAGCTGTTCGGCGCGATCGGGCTATGGCTCGGCTGGCGGATGTTGCCACCGGTACTGCTGCTCGCCGCCATGATCGGGCTCGGGGTGGTGGCTTGGCGTGCCGCGACTGGCCGCGCCGTCGCGGCGGATGATGCGTTGCCGTTCGGGGCCTTCCTCGCGCTGGCGGCTTATCCCGCCCTTCTCCTCATGATAAGGTTCCAGCCATGATCGCGCTGCTTCTCCTTGCGCTCGTCGCGGCGGATCCCCCCGCCGCTCCTCCTGTCACCATCGATGGCCTCCCGATCGGCGGCCTGCCGCGCCAGTCGCTGCCCGCGACGGGGTGCGCCGCCTATCTGTTCAGCGCCGGGCAGACACGCGCCCTGGTGGCGATGGCCTCGGCAGAGCCCGCCTCGCTGCGCCTGTCGCTGGATGGGCGGGTGGTCGATCTCGGTCGCACCACCGCGAGCGGAGCAGTCAACTTCGGTTTCGGCACCAGCACCGAATATCGCGCCAGTGACGTCACGGCGACGCTCGACATGACGACGCGGTCGCGCAAAGATCTGACGCAAGGGGCAGTTGTCGACAGCGGTACCTTGCGTATCGATCGTGCCGGCAAGGACACGATCGTCCTGCCGGTCGGCGGGTTGATCGGCTGCGCTACATAACGGGAGAGGGTCAGGATGAAGAAAATACTTGCCGCGCAGCGCGAAAGCTTCATGGCGGCGCTGCCTGAGCCCATGTCCATCCGGAAGGACCGGCTTAAGCGCGCCGCGGCGATGATCCGCGATCATGCTGATCGCTTCTGCGATGCGCTGAGCGAGGATTTCGGCCACCGCAGCCGCGAACAGTCGATGGTCACTGACATCGCGGGCTCGATCGGCCCGATCACGCATGCGCTGAAGAATGTCGAGAAATGGGCGCGTACCGAGAAGCGCTCGGTGCAATTCCCGCTCGGCCTGTTCGGCGCCCGCGCCCGCGTTGAGTATCAGCCCAAGGGCGTGATCGGCGTGATCGCGCCGTGGAACTTCCCGGTGAACCTCGTCATGTCGCCGCTCGCCGGCATCTTCGCCGCGGGTAACCGCGCGATGGTGAAGACCAGCGAGTACACGCCCGTCACCGCCGCGCTGTTCGAGGAGATCGTCGGCCGCTATTTCGATGCGACCGAACTTGCCTTCGTGTCGGGCGGCCCGGAAATCGGCAAGGCGTTTGCCGAGCTGCCGTTCGATCATCTTCTCTTCACCGGCGCCACCGGCATCGGCCGCCACATCCTCCATGCCGCGGCCGACAATCTGACGCCCGTCACGCTGGAGCTTGGCGGCAAGTCGCCGGTGATCATCGGCAAGGATGCGGATCTCAAGCAGGCGACCGAGCGGGTCGCGCTCGGCAAGATGCTGAACGCGGGCCAGATCTGCCTCGCACCCGATTACCTGCTCGTGCCGTCCGACCAGGAAGGCGCGGTGGTGGAAGGGTTGAAGAGCGCCGTCGGCGCCATGTACCCGACGGTTCTGTCGAACCCCGATTACACCAGCGTCGTCAACGATCGGCACTTCCAGCGCCTGAACGACTGGATCGATGATGCCCGCGCGAAGGGCGCTACGGTCGAGGTGGTGAACCCCGCGAACGAGGATTTCGGCAGTACCAACAGTCGCAAGATGCCGCTCCACATCGTGCGTGATGCGACGGACGACATGACGGTGATGCAGGAGGAGATCTTCGGCCCGATCCTTCCGGTGCGCCGCTACGACGGGATCGACTCGGCGATCGCCGAGGTGAATCGCCGAGATCGCCCGCTCGGCCTTTATTATTTCGGGAAGGACGCGGCCGAGCGTCGCCGCGTTCTCGATCGCACGATCTCCGGCGGCGTGACGGTGGATGACGTGATCTTCCACGTCTCGATGGAGGATCTGCCGTTTGGTGGCGTCGGCCCGTCGGGCATGGGGGCCTATCACGGCTTCGATGGCTTCAAGACGTTCAGTCACGCCAAGAGCATCTATCAGCAGGCGCGGGTGGATGTGGCGAAGCTTGCGGGGCTGAAGCCGCCTTATGGGGCGGCGACGCGCAAGTCGATCGCGCGCCAGATCGGCCGGTGAACGGCCACTGAAGTGGCGCGGGGCGGGGAGTGATCCCCGTCCCGAGCCGTCATGTTGCTCAATGCGCCGCGGAAATGACCTCCTTCAGGCGCAGCTTCTGCTTCTTGAGGTCCGCGATCAGGATGGCGTCCGGCATGGGACGTAGGGTCTCCTGGGCGATGCGCTGATCGAGCACGGCATGCTTGGCCTCGAGAGCCGAAAGATGCGCGTTCTGCATAACAGGAACCTCCTTGCTTTGCTTGGTGGGACTCGGGATTAGAACGCTTGTGCGGGCAAAAGTCCTCATCATTTTTGCGATGCGCGCGCTGGGCCGAAGCTGATGCGCGATGTCACGTGGATGTAACGATTTTTCCGCCGCGGTGGCGGCGGCTGGGCCGGGGAGCGCTGGCCGGGACGGGAGGTCGAGGGTTGGACGAAAACCAGATGATCGCGCGACTCGGCGCGCTGCGCATGGAGCATCGCGATCTCGATGATGCGATCGTCGCGCTCGCCAGCGGTGGTGGCGCCGTCGATCAGTTGCAGCTGGCGCGGCTGAAGAAGCGCAAGCTGCGTCTGCGCGACGAGATCTCCGCGCTCGAAGATCAGCTGGTTCCCGACATCATCGCCTGAGTGCCGGTTTGGGACGCAGCTAGCCTTGGCGGGTCGGCCCGCGGCTCGCGGACCTGCACGATCGGTGCAACATATCGGCCATGCGAGCAGGCACGCCCGAATCGCCGGTGCAACGGCGTCTCATCGATACATTGTACGTCGAGGCGATGCTGCTGGCGGATGATGCCCGCAGTTACTTTGACGATGGCGGGCGGATCGAGCGGGAATTGCTGGGGCCGCTCGAACGGGTCACCTTCAGCTGCGAATCGCTCAAGGTCACCACGCGATTGATGCACGTCATCGCCTGGCTGCTGACGCAGCGCGCGGTGCTGACGGGGGAGCTTGCCGCAAGCGACGCGCTCGATCCCTCGCGGCGATTGGGCGAGGGGCCGGTGACCGATACAATGACCATCGATCGCCTGCCCGAACCGGCGCAGGCGCTGGTCGCCGCCAGCATCGATCTCCACCGCCGGGTCGCCCGGCTCGACGAGGCGCAAGTTCCTGACGCGCTGGCGCAGAGCCCCGCCCGCCAGATGCTGGAGCGGTTGAACCTCGCGTTCTGACCGGCGCGCCGCTTACGCCGTTTCCAGCGCCTCGTTTGCTTCCAGCCAGCGCGCCTCGGCTGCCTCGATCCGCTCGGTGAGGGCGGAGCGCCGCTTCATCAATTCGCCCATCGCCAGCCCCGACAGCTTCGGATCCGCACCCGCCGGATCGAACATGGCGCGTTCGATCGCCGATCGCTCGGTGCCGAGGGAGGCGATCTCCGCCTCCATCTCGCGGGCCACCTTGCGCCATGCCTTGTCGGTTTCGCGCTTCTCCGCCGCGGCCTTGCGCTCCTTGGCGGCGTCCTTCTTGGCGCGCCCCTCGCTCTTCGGCTCCTTGGTCAGCACCATGGCGACATAATCGTCGAGGCTGCCGTCGAACTCGCAGGCGGTGCCGTCATCCACCAGCACCAGGCGATCCGCCGTCAGCTCCACCATGTGACGATCGTGGCTGACGATCAGCACCGCGCCCTTATAGTCGTTCAGTGCCTGGACCAGCGCCTCGCGCGCATCGACGTCGAGGTGGTTGGTCGGCTCGTCGAGGATCAGGAGGTGAGGGGCCTCGCGCGTGATCAGCGCCAGCGCCAGGCGCGCCTTCTCGCCGCCGGACATCTTGCCGACGGTCGCCGTCGCGCGGTCGCCCGAGAAGCCGAAGCGCCCCAGCTGCGCGCGCACGGCGGCCGGCGTCGCGCCCTTCATCACCCGCGTCATATGCGCGAGCGGCGTGTCGTCCGCCTCCAGCTCCTCGACCTGATACTGGGTGAAATAGCCCACCCGCATGCGGTTCGTCGCCGCCATCGTGCCCTCCATCGGGGCAAGCTGCGCCGCTATCAGCCGGGCAAAGGTGGTCTTGCCGTTGCCGTTGCGGCCGAGCAGCGCGATCCGGTCATCCGGATCCATGCGCAGGTTCAGCCGCTTCAGGATCGGCGTGTCGCCATAACCAACCGCGGCATGGTCGAGCGTCACCAGCGGCGGCCGCAGCGGCTCGGGATCGGGGAAGCCGAACGACAGGGTCGGATCGTTCGCCAGCTCCGCGATCGGCTGCATCTTCGCCAGCATCTTCGCGCGGCTCTGGGCCTGCTTGGCGGTCGAGGCGCGGGCCGAGTTGCGGGCGATATAATCCTGCAGCTTCGCACGCTGCGCTTCCTGGTTCGCCTTTGCGGCGGCGATCTGCGCCATTCGCTCCGCGCGCTGCCGTTCGAACGCGTCGTATCCGCCCGGGTAGAGCGTCGTCTTGCCGCCCGACAGGTGAAGGATGTGGTCGACCACATTGTTCAGGAAATCGCGTTCGTGGCTGACGACGACGATCGTCGCCTTGTACGAGCGCAGGAAGTCCTCGAGCCACATCACCGCTTCGAGGTCGAGGTGGTTCGACGGTTCGTCGAGCAGCAGCAGGTCAGGCTGCGAGAACAAGAGCGCGGCCAGCGCCACGCGCATCTTCCACCCGCCCGAGAAGCTGTCGAGCGGCCGGTTCTGCGCCTCCTCGTCGAAGCCAAGGCCAAGCAGGATCTGCGAGGCGCGCGCTGGCGCGGTATAGGCATCGATCGCGATCAGCCGCTCATAAATGTCGCCGAGCTTCTCGGGATCCGTTTCGGTCTCGCTCTGCGCCATCAGTTGCGCACGCTCGGTGTCCGCCTCCAGCACCTTCTCGAACGGGGTGGCGTCGCCAGCCGGCGCTTCCTGCGCGATATAGCCGATACGCGCCCCACGCGGCATGTCGATCGAGCCGCCGTCCGGTTCCAGCTGGCCGGCGATGACCTTCACCATCGTCGACTTGCCGGCACCATTGCGGCCGATCAGGCCGACACGGCTACCCGGCGGGAGTGACGCAGACGCGCCATCGAGGATCGTACGCCCGCCGAGGCGCACCGTGATACCGTTAATCGTAAGCATGAGCGCACCCTAGCAGATTTGCTGCGCCTGCGTAATGCATCGCAATGGAGGCAGCCCGCCAACGGCCCGCCTCCAATATCTTCGATGTCCGCGCTTCAGTGAACGAAGCGCGCCACCACGTCGCGATAGCTGCGGCTGACCTTAACCTGCGCGCCCGAGTCGAGCACCAGGAAGCATTCGCCATTGGTGTGCGGCTTCACTTGCCGCACCTGATCGAGGTTCACGATCGTCGAACGGTGGACGCGCTGGAAGCGCCGCGGATCGAGGCGCTTCTCCAGATCCTTCATCGTCTCGCGCAGGATCAGCGTGTTGTCCGCCGTCTTGATGCACATATAGTCGCCGGCCGCCTCGACGATCTCGATCGTGTCGACATCGACGCGGAAAATCTGTCCACGGTCCTTGACGTTGATCAGCTTCTCGAACCGGTTGGCGTTGGCCGGCTCCACCCCGCCGTCGACGATCTCGGCCGCCGCTTCCGGTGCGTGCTCGGCCAGCGCCTCCTTCAGCTTCTCCGCCTCGCCGACGCTGGATTTCTCGGCCAGCCGCTGCCGCACGCGTTCCAGCGTATCGGCAAGTCGCGCCTCCTCGACCGGCTTCATCAGATAGTCCACGGCCTGTGCCTCGAACGCGCGCAGCGCGTGATCCGAATAAGCCGTGACGAACACGAACAGCGGGGGCTCCACGTCCATCAGCCCCTGCACGACCGAAAAGCCGTCAAAGCCGGGCATCTGAATGTCGAGGAAGACGAGATCGGGCTTGTGGGTCTTGATCGCGCTGATCGCTTCGCGGCCGTTCTGGCACTTGGCGATGATCTCGACGTCGTCGTGCGGCTGCAACCGGAGCTCAAGCCCCTGGATCGCGAGCGGCTCGTCGTCGACGAGAATGGTGCGGATGGTCATGGTGTCGATAGTCTCCGATGCGATGCCGGCCGGTGGTGACGTTCCGCCCTGCCGGTCATCTGAACTCAACTGCCCCCTGTTGCTTCCTGTTCGCTGCTTCCTACTCGCGCTGGAACGGTATCTCGATCTCCACGCCGAAGCCCCCTGTCGGCATCGCGCGGACCTCGAAGCGGTGATCCGTCCCGAATGATTGTGCCAGTCGCTCCCTGATATTGGCGATCCCGACGCCAGTTGAAAGGCTCGGCTTGTTTCGGTTCGGCTGCAAGCCCGGTCCGGTATCGGATACGCCGATCCGAACGCGATCCCCGATCAGCCGCGCGGTGACGGAAATATCCGCCCCTTCCTCCTTGGGCGTGACGGCATATTTGATCGCATTCTCGACCAGCGGCTGCAGCAGGAGCGACGGCAGGCGTGCCTTCTCCGCGGCAGGATCGATGTCGAATTTCGGGCGCAGGCGATCCTCGAAACGCATCTTCTCGATCTCGAGATAGAGCTTCAGCGTCTCGACTTCCTGCGCCAGCGTGACGTCCGCAGTCGGCTCGTTCGCCAGCGTGTAGCGCAGGAAGCTCGCCAGCCGGCTCAACATCGCATTCGCCCGCTCGGTCTGCTTCAGCAGCACGAGGGTGGAGATCGAGTTCAGCGTGTTGAACAGGAAATGCGGGTTCAATTGGTAGCGCAGCATCGCCAGCTGCGCCGAGCTTGCCTGCGTCTCCAGATGCTGCATCTGATCGATCTGCTCTTCGACGATCAGGTAGAAGTTGATCCCGAAATAGAGCGCGGACCAGCCGGCCAGCACCGTGAAATTGAGGAACAGCGCGCCGATCAGCAACTTCACGTCCACGCCGGGCGCCGATCGCGCGATAAAGCTGAACGAGAAGGTGTCGAGCAGCGCGTAGATGAAGGTAGCGGCGCTCAGCGTCAGCACCGTCAGGATGATCGCCGGAATGCGCGGGAAGCTGCGATATAGGCCGTAAAGCGTCGAGAGCAGTAGCGTGATGCAATAGCCCACGATCGTCTCGACGATGTTGGTGACGACGCCCTGCAGCGTGAAGCCATTCGAGATCGACGAGACTGTGCGGAGCACCAGATAGCCGGACCACCCGGCCGCCTGCAGGATCCAGAAGGCGCGTGCCTTGTCCTCGAAGAACGGGCGTACGGCCAGGTTGCTCGGCCGGATCGGCGCAGCGGTGGTGGTATTGCTGGGGGCAGGGAGCGTGGTCGCCATCACGCCGCCCTATATGCGGGCCTCGCGTCCGGCGCAAAAGAAAGGGCCGCCGCTCCCTTCGTGGAGAGCGGCGGCCCCGAAAGCGTGATCAGTTACGCGCGATCAGAAGGTGAAGCGCGCACCCACACGGATCGAGTAAAGCGACTGACGCGTGTAGATCTGGTCGCTCGGCGTCGCGGACGGCGCATTGTAGCGATACTGTGCGCACGCCTGGCCGGTGTTCCCGGTCAGCGCCGCGCCCGGTGCCGTGCCGGTCGCAACCGGCGTCTGGAGGCACTGAACGCGAACCGCCGGGATCGTGTACGGGAACTGATATTCGCGTACCTGGCCCCAGTTCTTGTTGAGCAGGTTCGTCACGTTCTCGATGTCCGCGAACAGCTCGATGCGGCTGTTGCCCACGAAGGCCGGGATTTCCTGGCCGAAGTGGAGATCGAAGCGCGTGAACCACTTGGAGTTGAAGGCGTTGCGCGGCGCGATCTTGCCACGATACTTCTTCAGGTTCGTCGAGTTGATCAGGTTCTCGAGATAGTCGCGGGTCGCGGTGCTGTCGTACGACACCAGCGCGTCCGTGGTCGAGGTCGGCACATAGAGCAGGTAGCGACCGGCAGCACCGTTCGTCCCGAACACTGGCGAA
The DNA here is from genome assembly GCF_045371305.1 of Sphingomonas sp. 179-A 2A2 NHS. Taxonomy (NCBI): domain Bacteria; kingdom Pseudomonadati; phylum Pseudomonadota; class Alphaproteobacteria; order Sphingomonadales; family Sphingomonadaceae; genus Sphingomonas; species Sphingomonas sp. 179-A 2A2 NHS. The sequence goes on from NZ_JBIQDE010000004.1 coordinate 108,913, forward strand.
CGTCCGCTGTTGACCTGGTCCTGCATCGTGTAGCTGAACGGACGACCGATACGGGTCTCACCGAACAGCGTGATGTTGGTCTTGTAGTCGCCGAAGAAGGCGCGGTCGAAGCTGACGTTGTACTTGATGTTGTGGCGAACTTCGTCGTTCGAGATGCCGTAGGCGGCGCCATTGGCATCAAGGAACGCGCCGTTGCCGTAGTTCGACGAAGCGGTCGACGAGGTCGCCGGCGCCTGATCCTTCACGTCCTGGTAGGCATAGCTCACGAACGCCTTCAGACCGAAGTCGAAGTCCTTCCCGATGCGCGCAACGCCGATCAGGCTGCGGCCGCGGGTGGTGTTGGTCAGGAACAGGTCCTGGTTCGTGTCGCCCAGGTTGGTGACGCCAGCGGCCGAGGTGTAGCGGACGCGGCCGTCCGGGGTGCGAAGCGCGGTCGGCACGGCGCGCAGGTCGGTGAAGAACACCTGGTTGCGGACCTTGGACCACAGGAAGTCGGCGCCGAAGTGCCAGCCGTCGCCGAAGGTGCCGCCCCAGTTCGGATCCCAGTCCGCCGACAGCGTGCCGCGCCACTGCGAAGGCACCTTGAATTTCGGATCGAGCGCGTTGGTCGGCGACAGCTGGTTCACCGATGCGTTGGTCAGCACCGCGTTGGCGGCCCCCGGGATGACCGTGCCGTTGACGTTGGTCAGGATCTCCGCACCAGCCGCCGCCGCACCCGGGCCGGTCAGGCCCGGAACGGTGTACCCGCCGCCGTTCAGCTGACGAACGTCGATGGCGTTGGTCAGGAAGCCGGTGTTCGAGAAGCTGTTCGAGACGTAGACGTCCGGCGAACCGCCCGAGAAGATGCCGATGCCGCCGCGCAGCGACACGTCCGACACCGGCTTCAGGTCGAAGCCGACGCGCGGCTGGAACACGCCGCGACCCGAGATGTAGGCAGTGTTCGGGAAGCCGTAGCGGCTGAGGAAGCTGCCGTTCAGCTCGGGACGGCTGTCGCCGCCGAACAGGTCGTAACGTGCGCCGTACGACAGGGTCAGGATGTCGCTGACCGTCCAGGTGTCCTGGATGCCGAAGGTGAACGTCTGGTAGCGGAAGCGCGCTGCGCCGTTCACCGGATCCAGGCTCGGCACGGCGTTGCCGTAGCGGAAGCGCTGTGCGTTGCCGGCGCGGAAGTCGGCGATCGAGTCGAAGTAATAGTCACCCGCGGTGCGCTGCACGAACAGGTTGAAGATCTTCGTATCCTGGAATTCGCCGAAGATGCGCAGGTCGTGGTTGTTGCGCGTCAGGCGGGCCTGGATCAGGCCGCCATAGGTGCGGCTGGTCAGCTCGTTCGACTGGCGCGACACGTCCGGCCCGAACGAGACGTTGCCGAAGCCGGACTGGCAGGTGCCGGACAGGTCGTTGTTACCCGGAACTGCGCTGGGAAGGCTACGATCCGAGGTCGGCGCGGTGCAGACCTGCATCTGCGCGAAGCCGCGGCCCATGATCGGGTCCTGACCGCGCTTATAGTCCTTGTAGAAGCCGCGGACTTCGGTCGAGAACTCGTCGGTCCAGTCGCTGTTCAGCTGGAACACGCCGGTGTGCAGGCGGTTCGAGCCGATGTAGCCGTTCGATTCCAGGCCAAGGCCCGGCGTGCCGCTGGTGAAGGTGTTCTGGTTAAACTGGATCGAGTCCTTGGTGTACAGGTACGTCACCGAGGCGCGCTGCGTGTCCGACAGGTTGGCGTCGATGCGCGCGACGAGGCGGTCGTCGCGGTCCTTCGCGTTGTTCAGGATGCCGCCGGTGTCATAACCGTAGCGGCTCTGCGCGATCTGCTGGATCTCGGCGACCGCAGCGTCCGTGATGTTCGGAACGACGGTGCCGGCGTTGTTGCCCGCGGTGCCCTCGGGGATCGGGGTGTTGGCGCGGATGCGCTCACCGGCGACCATGAAGAACAGCTTGTCCTTGATGATCGGGCCCGACAGCTGGGCGCCATAGTTCTCGTACTTGAAGTCCGGGATGTTGACGCGGCCGGTGGGGACGCCCGGGCCAGCCTTGGTCTTCTTGCCGGTCAGGCCGGCGTCCGAATAAGCGTAGAAGCCGGTGCCGTGGAACGAGTTGGTGCCGGACTTCAGAATGGCGTTGATCGCGCCGCCCTGGAAGTTGCCTTCGCGCACGTCATACGGCGCGACCTTCGTCTGGAACTGGCCGATGGCGTCGAACGGCACCGGCGAGCGGCGGGTGGGCAGGCCATCCGGGTTCAGGCCGAAATTGTCGGTGACCGGCACGCCGTCGACCGAGAAGCGGTTGAAGCGGGCGTTCTGGCCCGCGAACGAGACGGCGCGGCCGCCCGTGGGCGTGTCGTCGAGGCGCGCGAACGGATCGCGGCGCATCAGGTCGCGCACGTCGCGGTTGACCGAGGCGACGTTCGCAATGTCGGCCGCCGAGAGCACGGTGGCCGGGCCCTGGCTGACGGTGCGCGCATTGGCGACGCGCGACGCGGTGATGACGATGTCGCCGCCGGCTTCTTCAGTGGCTTCGGCCTGCAGCTCGATCGGCAGGTCGAAGGCCTGCGCCACGACGGTGAAGATGTCGGTGACGGTGACCTGGGGATAGCCCGGGGCTGCGACAGTGACGGAGAAGGGGCCGCCGACGCGGAGGCCAGATGCGTTGAACGAGCCGTTGGCGTTGGTCGTCACGGTCGAGGTCGTGCCCGAAGGAACGTTGACGATCGTCACCGTTGCGCCCGGTACCGGGGCACCAGCCGCCGTCACCGTGCCGCGAATTACCGAGGTCGTTTCCTGTGCCGACGCCGCAGCCGGCGCGATGAGCGCGACCGCAGCCACGCCCAGATACAGGTTATGTCGCATCAATCTGTTCCCCTTGAGAGCTCGTGTGCTCTGACCGCACGGTACCTTGACCGTCCGTCGCGCCCCTGCCCGTGCAATATTTCGCTTCCGTGACACCGACTAGGCGATTCGTGATGGAACCGGATTCGTTTTTGCTGCGTTGCAAAAAGGCGACAGGTGCGTCCGGGTTCAGGCCGATGCTGCCACGATCGCCTGCCAGCCGGCCTCGTCGATCACCCGTATCCCAAGGTCCGCGGCTTTTTTCGCCTTCGATCCGGCGCCCGGCCCCGCCACTACAAGGTCAGTCTTGGCGGAGACGGACCCTGCCACCCGCGCGCCCAGCGACTCGGCCTGTGCCTTGGCCTCGTCCCGGCTCATCGTCTCCAGCGTCCCGGTGAAAACGACGGTCTTCCCGGAGACTTCGGACGCGCGCGTCTCGTGAACAACGTCGGCGGGCACGATCTCGGTCAGCAGGTCATTGACCGCCTCGTCGTTCCGCTCTTCGGCGAAGAAATCGATCAGTGCGAGGGCGACTTCGGGGCCCACCTGCTTGGTATCGACGATCGCCGCCAGTTCTTTGGCCGTGCGGGCGAGCAGCTTGTCGTCGCTCTCGCCGATTGCCTGGAGCATGCCGTCGCGCTTCTCGATCCCGCTCTGCACCATCGCGCGGAATGCCGCCCAGCTCGTCCAGCGCCGCGCCAGATCGCGGGCGGTCACTTCACCGATGTGCCGGATGCCCAGTGCGAACAGGAAGCGATCGAGTGGCGGCGAGCGCTTGGCGTCGATCGCCGCGATCAGGTTGCGCGCCGAAACCTCCGCCCAGCGTTCGCGCGCCAGCAGGTCTGCCTCGGTCAGCCGGAAAATGTCTGCCGGCCGTGCGATCAGCTTGTCGGCAAAGAAATTCTCGATGTTGGTGATGCCCAGCCCCTCGATGTCGAGCGCATGGCGCGAGGCGAAGTGGCGCAGCCGCTCCACCTGCTGTGCCGGGCAGACCAGCCCGCCCGAGCAGCGCCAGTCGACTTCGCCCGGCTCGCGTACCGCTTCCGATCCGCATTCGGGGCAGTGCGTGGGGAATTGCCATTCAGGCCGCGGCGTATCGCGGGTCAGATTTTCGACGATCTGCGGAATGACGTCGCCGGCCCGCTGCAGCACCACGCGGTCTCCGGGCCGCACGCCGAGCCGGCCGATCTCGTCGGCGTTGTGCAGCGTCGCATTGCGTACCACCACGCCGCCGACCGTCACTGGCTCCAGCTTCGCCACCGGCGTCAGCTTTCCGGTGCGTCCCACCTGGATGTCGATCTGGTTGAGCGTCGTCTGCGCCCGCTCGGCCGGGAACTTGTGCGCGATCGCCCAGCGCGGCGCCCGCGCCACGAAACCCAGGCGCTCCTGCCAGTCGAGCCGGTCGACCTTGTACACCACGCCATCGATGTCGAACGGCAGGTCGGCCCGCTCCGCCTCGATCGACCGATAGACCGCCAGCGCATCCGCCGCCGTATCGACGCGGGTGAAGCCGTCAGCGACGGGGAAGTGCCATTCCCTGATGGCCGCGATCACATCTGACTGGGTCGATCCGGGGAGGGCACTCGCTTCGCCCCAGCCGTGCGCCAGGAAGCGCAGCGGGCGGCTGGCAGTGACAGACGCGTCCTTCTGCCGCAGCGATCCTGCGGCGGCATTTCGCGGGTTGGCGAACTGCCGCGCTTCCTTCCCCGTCTCCGCGGCCTCGGCAGCAAGCCGGGCATTCAGCGCGGCAAAGTCGGCCTTCGCCATATAGACCTCGCCGCGCACCTCGAACACGTCGGGCGCACCGCCCGGAAGGCTTGCCGGAATATCCGCGATCGTACGCACGTTGGCGGTCACATCCTCGCCGGTGGTGCCGTCGCCCCGCGTCAGCGCCTGCACCAGGCGACGCCCCTCGTAGCGCAGCGAACAGGACAGGCCATCGATCTTCGGCTCCGCGGTCAGCGCCACCGCTTCATCATCCGCAAGGCGCAGGAAGCGACGCACGCGGCCGACGAAATCCTCCACCTCCTCGTCGGAGAAGGCATTGTCGAGACTGGTCATCGGCCTGGCATGGGCGACCTTCGCCAGATGCCCCGCCGGCGCTGCGCCCACCTGCCGCGACGGGGAGTCCGCCCGAACCAGATCCGGGAACGCCGCCTCGATCTCGTTGTTGCGCCGGACCAGCGCGTCATAATCGGCGTCCGAAATCTCGGGCGCGTCGTCGGTATGATAAAGCCGGTTGTGGTGCGCGATCTCGGCGGCGAGCCGCTCGAGCTCAGCGGCGGCAGCTTCGGCGGTGGTGGGCAGGGCTGGCATGCGCTTTCGTTAGGCGAGCCGCCGGTTCCCGCCAAGCACATGCAAGAAGGCCCGGGAGCATCGCTCCCGGGCCTTCCTGAACTCGCCTGAACCTCGCCTCAGCGAACGCCGGGCACCGGCGGATCGAGTTCGGTCACCGCCTCGTCCTCATGAACTTCGACGAGTCCGCGGCCGAGGTGCGACGCGCGATAGCCATAGGCATAATAGATCACGAGGCCGATGATGCCCCAGATCGGCAGCACCAGCATCGCATCCAGCGGCAGGTTGAAGAACAGGAAGATACAGCCCGCGATGGTCATCGGCCCGATCAGCCACAGCGCCGGCGTGCGGAAATCACGCTTCCGGTTCGGCTCCCGGCGACGCAGGATCATCACCGCGATCGCCACCATCATGAAGGCGTAGAGCGTCCCGGCGTTGGCGATATCAGCCAGCTTGCCGACCGGCAGGAACGCTGCCGCGAAGGCCACCGCGCCGCCGGTGATGGCAGTCACGATGTACGGCGTCTTCCACTTCGGGTGTACGGTGGAGAGCTTGTCCGGCAGCAGGCCGTCACGGCTCATCACGAAGAAGATGCGCGTCTGGCCGAACATCAGGATCAGGATCACCGAAGGCAGCGCGAGGAATGCCGCAATGCCAAGCATGTTGCCGACGCCCGACCAGCCGATCTGGCGAAGGACGTGTGCCAGCGCTTCGTTCGAGCAGACCAGCGGCAGCTGATCGGCGGCATAGGTCGCGCACTGGCGCGCCAGTTCTTCCGAGCCGGCCGGGAAGGGAACGCCGTTCGGCCCCATGATCGGCTGGCCGCCCACGGTGCCGATCGCGCCCGCAGCCACCAGGATGTAGAAGACGGTGCAGAACAGCAGCGAGGCGACGAGGCCGATCGGCACGTTGCGCTGCGGGTTCTTGGTCTCCTCGGCCGCGGTCGAGACCGCGTCAAAGCCCACATAAGCAAAGAAGATCGTCGCTGCTGCGCCTACCGCGCCGACGCCGGTGCCAAAGCCGCCGAAGACGCCGGCCGGCAGGAACGGGTTGAAACGGTCGGTGTCAAAGGCGTCCGACGGCAGCGTCAGGGCGATGAAGGCGGTCAGCGCGGTCACCTTGATGGCGACCAGAACGGCATTGACGCGGGCGCTTTCGGTGGTGCCGATCATCAGCAGCCAGGTGATCAGAAGCGCGATGAAAACGGCCGGAAGGTTGATGAAGCCGCCTTCGACACCGCCCAGTGCCAGCGGTGCACCGGATAACCAGGGGGGTAAGTGTATGCCGAGGAATTCGTTGAGGATGGTGCCGGTGAAATAACCTGACCAGCCGACCGATACCGCGCTCGCCGCTACCGCATATTCAAGGATGAGGGCCCATCCGACCGTCCAGCCGATCACCTCCCCCATGGTGGCGTAGCTGTAGGTGTAGGCTGATCCCGCGACCGGGATCATCGCTGCAATCTCGGCGTAGCAAAGTGCCGCCACGATGCAGATCAGTCCGGCGATGGCGAAGGCCAGCATCAGGCCCGGTCCCGCCTTCTGGGCGCCGGCGGATGTCAGCACGAATATGCCTGTTCCGATGACGCAGCCGATGCCGAATAAGGTTAGCTGGAACCAGCCCAGTGTACGATGAAGCGACTTCTTCTCGGCAGTTGCCAAGATGGCGTCGAGTGGCTTTACTCGGCCAAAGATCATGCGGCCCTTCCCCCAGGAGGTGCGGCCCTCTGCCGGCCGCGCTTTCGTGAAGGGGCCAGAATTAGCGGGAGATGAGCCTCGCGCAATCCCTCACCGCGCGAGCGGGGGGATCGGCCGAAGATTCATTCACTTGGCGCTGTCGTTCTGCGCCAGCATCGGGCCCAGCGGGCGGCCCGCCAGGATATGGACGTGGAGGTGCGGCACTTCCTGGTGGCTGTGCGACCCGGCGTTGGCGAGCAGGCGGTAGCCCGGCTCGACCAGCCCGGCCTCACGCGCGACGAGTCCGACGGCGCGAACGAAGCCGGCGATCTCGGCATCACTCGCCCGGGCGGAGAAATCGTCCCAGCTTACGTACGGTCCCTTGGGGATCACCAGCAGGTGGGTCGGCGCCCATGGCGCGATGTCATGGAACGCCAGCGCGTGATCGTCCTCATATACCTTCTTCGCCGGGATCTCGCCGCGCAGGATGCGGGCGAAGATGTTCTGGTCGTCATAGGGGCGAGTTGCGTCGACGGGCATGATCGGCCTCACTCAGGTCGGAAGGAGAGGGGGCGGCCGGCCTTCTCGTCATGGCCCGACTGGCCTTCGCGCCGCGCCAGTTCCTGGCGCACGTCGTTGAGGCTCAGTCCGGCATCCGCCAGCAGCACGAGAAGGTGGAAGATCAGGTCGGCCGCCTCGGGCACGATCGCGCTGTCGTCTCCCGAACAGGCGGCGATCACCGTTTCCACCGCTTCCTCGCCCAGCTTCTGGGCGATCTTGTGCCGCCCGCGGAAGAACAGGCTCGCGGTATAGGAGCGGACCGCGGGCGCATCCTTGCGCGCGCGGATCGTGGCTTCGAGGCGGTCCAGCATGTCTTCGGCCATGCATCAGCCGGTGCCGCGCGGCGGCGGTCAGGTCAACCTTTGCGCGCGCGCTTGCGCAGCGCACGTCGCGCCAACCACACTGCAACGGCCGCGACCGCGAACAGGGCGACGTCGGACAGTTCCGGTCCGGTGCGCGGCGTGGAGACAGCAGAACGCCCGCCGTCGGCCACCGCCGGCGCGGCAAGGAACAGGATCGCGATCAGCCACATGGTGCGTGATCCATAGGCCGCCACGGTTATCGAGCCGTCAATGCGAGCGGACGGGAACGCCGGCAGCAGCCAGCGCGGCGTGCGCGTCGGCGATGGTCGCTTCGCCGAAATGGAAGATCGAGGCGGCGAGCACGGCGGATGCGTGGCCCTGCGTCACCCCCGCGACGAGGTGATCGAGGTTGCCGACGCCGCCTGATGCCACGACGGGAACGCTCGTCCGGTCCGACACGGCGCGGATCAGGTCGAGGTCATAGCCGTCGCGGGTGCCGTCGCGATCCATCGACGTCAGCAGGATCTCGCCCGCGCCCAGCTCTGCCAGGCGCAGCGCATGCTCCACCGCGTCGATGCCGGTGGCGCGCCGCCCGCCATGGGTGAACACTTCCCAGCCATCTCCGCTGCGCCGCGCATCGACACTGGCAACGCAGCACTGGCTGCCGAATCGCTCCGCGATGTCGGCCACCACTTCCGGCCGGGATACGGCAGCGGAATTGACCGCCACCTTGTCCGCCCCTGCCAGCAGAAGCGCGCGCGCGTCATCCGCCGTGCGCACGCCGCCGCCGACGGTCAGCGGCATGAAGCACACCGCCGCGGTGCGTCGCACCACGTCCAGGATCGTGTCCCGTCCTTCGTGGCTCGCGGTGATGTCGAGGAAGCACAATTCGTCCGCGCCCGCCGCATCATAGGCGCGCGCCTGCTCCACCGGGTCACCTGCGTCGATCAGGTCGACGAAGTTCACCCCCTTCACGACGCGCCCATTGGCGACGTCGAGGCAGGGGATCACGCGCGCGCGGACCGTCATGCCGCCGCCGCCACGCTCAGCGCTGCGGCAAGGTCGAGCCGCCCGTCGTACAATGCCCGGCCGGTGATCACCCCTTCGACGCCGTCGCGCGTATGCAGGGCAAGCACATGGATGTCGCCGATCCCCTTGACGCCGCCGCTAGCGATCACCGGGATCGACACCGACCGCGCCAGATCCACCGTTGCCTCGACGTTGCAGCCCTTCAGCAGCCCGTCGCGCCCGACATCGGTGAACAGCAGCGCCGCGACGCCAGCATCCTCGAACTGCCGCGCCAGGTCGACCGCGCTGGTGGTCGACACGTCAGCCCAGCCCTTGGTCGCGACCATCCCGTCACGTGCGTCCACCGCAACCACGATCCCGCCTGGAAAAGCGGCGGCCATGTCGCGAACGAACTGCGGATTCTCGAGCGCAGCGGTACCAATCACCACCCGTGCGACACCAAGATCGAACCATCTTTCCACACTTTGTGCCGTTCGGATACCACCGCCGAGCTGAACATGACCGGGAAAGCACGCCACGATCGAGCGTACGGCGTCGCCATTGCGGCTCTCGCCAGCAAACGCCCCGTCCAGATCGACGACGTGGAGATGCCCGGCACCTGCCTCGGCGAACAGCAGCGCCTGCGCCGCCGGATCGTCGCCATAGACGGTCGCGCGGTCCATATCCCCCTCGGCGAGCCGCACGACCTGTCCTGCCTTGAGGTCGATCGCAGGGAAGACGATAAGGCTCACGGCCGCCACTCCAGAAAACGGGCGAGCAGTGCCAGGCCGTAGCGCTGGCTCTTCTCGGGATGGAACTGCACGCCGACGATATTGTCGCGCCCGATCGCCGCGATGACCGGCCCCGCGTGATCCGTGCGGGCGATCACGTCATCGCCCTCGAAGGCATAGCTGTGCAGGAAATAGGCCTCGCCCGGCGCGATCAGTGGATGGTCGCTGACCGGCACGACGTCGTTCCAGCCCATGTGTGGAACCTTGGCGTCAGTACCGGCCGGATCGAGCCGGCGCACCGCACCTGAAATCCACCCAAGTCCAGTATGTTGGCCGAGCTCTTCACCACGATCTGCGAGGAGTTGCATGCCGACGCAAACGCCGAGGAATGGGGTGCCCGTCTCAAGCACCCGCTCCCGCAGCGCCGCTTCCAGGCCGTCGATCGCACGAAGGTTCGCTGCGCACGCGCCGAACGCGCCGACACCGGGCAGAACGATGCGGTCGGCACGCAGGATCTCCTCGGGATCGGCGGTGATCGTGACGTTATCCGCTCCCGCAGCCCGCAGTGCATTCTCGACCGAGTGGAGGTTGCCCGACTGGATGTCGACCAGCGCCAGCGTCACAACACGCCCTTGGTGGAGGGGATGGCGTCCGCTTTTCGCGGATCGATCTCGATCGCCTTGCGCAGAGCGCGGGCCAGGCCCTTGAACGCGCTTTCTGCGATGTGATGATTGTTCTCGCCGTGCAGCGTCTCGACATGTAGTGTGATTCCAGCAGCTTGCGCGAAGCTGTGAAACCAGTGTTTGAAGAGTTCGGTGTCCATCTCGCCGAGCTTCTTCTGGCTGAACTCCGTCTTCCAGACGAGCCACGGACGACCGGAGATATCGAGCGCGACGCGGGTCAGCGTCTCGTCCATCGGTGACAGCGCGTCGCCGTAGCGGCGGATACCGCGCTTGTCGCCGAGCGCCTTGGCCAGCGCTTCGCCGATCGCGATGCCGGTATCTTCCACCGTGTGGTGCTGATCAATGTGCAGATCGCCCTTCGTTTCGACGTCGAGATCGATCAGCGAGTGTCGCGAAAGCTGCTCCAACATGTGATCGAAGAAGCCGACTCCGGTCGAAATCCGGTAGATGCCGGTACCGTCAAGGTTGACGGTGACCGCGATTCGGGTCTCGTTGGTGTCGCGACGGATCGTGGCGGTGCGCATGGGCGCGCACATAGCGGAGCAGCCACGTCATGCAATCTTGACCGTACGCGGTGGTCCGTTACCCATGGCGGCAATGGACGATCATTCTCCCGATAGCCTGATTCCGTACGACGAGATCGTGCAGGAGGCGCTTCGCGCCGTCGTCGGTCGCGTGCTCGGCTCGGTCGCCGAGGGCGGCGGGCTGCCCGGCGACCATCATTTCTACATCACCTTCAAGACTCAGGCCGCTGGCGTGGACATCCCGAAGCGGCTGATCGAGCGCTTCCCGGACGAGATGACGATCGTCCTGCAGAACCGGTACTGGGATCTGACGGTGGACGATACACGCTTCTCCGTCGGCCTGAGCTTCAATCAGGTGCCCTCGAAGCTCGTCATCCCCTATTCCGCGATCACGGGCTTCCACGATCCGTCGGTCAATTTCGAGCTGCGCTTCCAGGCCCAGGAAGGCCCTGGCGACGGCCCAGGCCCGCATGATCCGGCCGAGAACGATGGCCCTCCGGTGCCGGCCGAGGACGGCTCGAACGTCGTCGCGGTGGACTTCAAGCGCAAGAAATAACCTGGCTCGTCGGATGCGGGTGCCATCGTGCAACCGAAGTGCCCGCCGGGAGCTTGAGGATCAGGCTTCCGCGGGAACGACGAGATCATGAACACACGCACCGAAACCGATTCGCTTGGCCCCATCGAGGTGCCGGCCGATGCCTATTGGGGCGCGCAGACGCAGCGCTCGATCGAGAATTTCCCGTTTCCCTCGACCGAGCGGATGCCGATCGCCATCGTCCATGCGCTGGCGCTGGTGAAGCAGGCCGCCGCCCGAGTGAACCGCCGCCATGGCCTGGAGCCTGAGAAGGAAAAGGCGATCGAGGAGGCAGCCGCGGAAATCGTCGCGGGCAACCTCGACGACCAGTTCCCGCTCGTCATCTGGCAGACGGGCAGCGGCACGCAGAGCAACATGAACGTCAATGAGGTGATCGCTGGCCGTGCCAACGAGATCCTGACCGGCACGCGTGGCGGCAAAAGCCCGGTCCACCCCAACGACGACGTCAATCGGGGGCAATCCTCCAACGATTCGTTTCCTACCGCGCTCCACGTTGCCGCGGCATTGGGCGCGACTCAGCGGTTGCTCCCGGCGCTGGAGCGGCTGGAACGTGCGCTTCTCGAGAAGGCGGAGGCGTGGCAGCGGATCGTGAAGATCGGCCGCACCCACCTGCAGGACGCGACGCCGCTGACGCTGGGGGATGAATTCTCCGGCTACCACAGGCAGTTGCGGCTGGCCCGCACGCGCCTGATTCCGGCGATCGAACAGGGCCTTTCACAGTTGGCGCAAGGCGGCACGGCTGTAGGAACCGGACTGAATGCGCCACCGGGCTTCGACAGGGACGTTGCGGTGGAACTGTCTGAACTCACCGGATTTGCGTTCGAGACAGCGCCGAACAAATTCGAGGCACTCGCAAGCAACGATACGCTGGTGGACTTCTCGGGACGGCTCAACACGCTGGCCGTGGCACTGACGAAGATAGCGAACGATATCAGGCTTCTGGGATCAGGGCCGCGTTGCGGCATCGGCGAGCTTGTCCTGCCCGCGAACGAACCGGGCAGTTCGATCATGCCGGGCAAGGTGAACCCGACGCAGGTCGAGATGCTGACGATGGTAGCGGCGCAGGTGATCGGCAATCACGCTGCCATCACCGTAGGCGGTATGCAGGGGCATCTCGAGCTCAACGTGTTCAAGCCGATGATTGGTGCCGCAGTGCTTCGATCGATCGATCTGCTGGCCGTCGGGATGGAGAGCTTTGCGGAGCGTTGCATAGAGGGTCTCGAGGCGGACGAGCGGCGGATCGCCGAATTGCTGGATCGGTCGCTGATGCTGGTGACCGCGCTGGCGCCGGAGATCGGTTATGATCAGGCGGCCAGGATCGCCAAGCATGCTCATGCCGAGGGGCTGACGCTGCGCGAAGCGGGGTTGGCGCTGGAGCTTGTCGACGAGGAGACCTTCGACCGGGTGGTGCGCCCCGAAGCGATGCTTGGAACCTGAGCACCGGCATCATTGTTGAACGTCGGAAGCAGGGAAGGGAGCTATATGATCCGCACCATCATCGGCGCGCTTGTGGGCAGTGAACTCGATCGGCGGGACGGCCGTGGCGGGCTGAAGGGCGCGGCAATGGGAGCGCTGGCTGCGCGTGCCGTCACTCGCACCGGCCCCTTCGGGCTGCTGCTGGGCGGCGGTTATGTCGCCAAGAAGATGTACGATCGCCGCAAGGCTTCCCGGGTCACGGCTGGCCGGTCTGCTGCCAAGCCCTGACGGCGTCGCTCGGGGCGATCAGCATCAGCAAGTTGAGCGTCAGATTGTCCCGGATCGCAGCCAGCGCAATGAGTTCGAGCAGGATGGCCAGCGCGACCCCGCCCCAGCGGGGTAGCCACGCCGCCAGCCAGAAGCCGAGCGCCATCATCGCCATGTCGCTGACCGAATTCAGGATACTATCGCCGGAGTAGCCGAAGGTCATCGTCACCGCGCGGTACCGGTCGATGATGAGGGGCGAGTTTTCCAGCACTTCCCAGCCAGCTTCGATGATCAGGGCCAGCAGGAAGCGCGTGCCGATGGGCTGGCGACGGAGCAGCAGCCAGCCGAGCGAGTAGAAGATCAGGCCGTGGACGATGTGGCTGAGTGAATACCAGTCGGCGATCTGCTGGCTGTTCTCGTCCGATTGAACCAGGCCGTGCCACAGCCTGATCGTGCCGCACGGGCAAATCGGCGATCGCCCCATCACATAGAGGGTCAGGGTTGCCAACCCGATGATCAGCTGCCGCGACCTGCCTTGACGCTAGCCCCATCGCCGCGGCACTAGCGCGCATGGCCGCCTCCAACCAGTCCGATCCCCATGGCATGCGTCGCCGTGGGGTACTCTTCGTGCTTTCCTCCCCGTCGGGCGCTGGAAAATCCACCATCGCCCGCAAGCTGCTGGCGGCGGAGCCAGAACTGTCGATGTCGGTATCCTATACGACCCGCGCGCCGCGGCCCGGGGAGGTGGACGGCAAGGATTATCACTTCGTCTCGCTCGAGAAGTTTCGAGAGATGGTGTCGGACCACGAGTTCCTGGAGTGGGCGCACGTGTTCGACAATCGCTACGGCACGCCGAAGGCGGATGTGTTCCATACGCTAAGCGAGGGGCAGGACATCCTGTTCGACATCGACTGGCAGGGCGCGCAGCAGCTTCATCAACTGGCCGGCGGAGACGTGGTGCGCGTGTTCATCCTGCCGCCGTCCATGGCGATCCTGCGCGATCGACTGGAGAAGCGCGCGACGGATAGCCAGGACGTGATCGATGCGCGGATGGCGCGCGCCGCCAACGAGGTCAGCCACTGGGACGGCTATGACTATGTGCTGGTGAACGACGATCTCGAACAATGTTTCGAGCATGTCCGCACGATCCTGGCCGCGGAACGGCTCAAGCGATCGCGGCAGACGGGGATCATTGGATTTATTCGCAGCCTGCTGAAGAGCGGCTGATCCTCGCGCCCGCTCGAGCGCGGCGCGGAATCAGGATACCAATGCGAGAAATCGCGCCGCGGCGGCAAAGTCACGATGCCGTGCATCGCGCGCTTCCGCGGCGAGCACATCTTCGCCCCATTGGTCGACCTGCCACATCTCGTCCACCAGGGCGGCGTTCCAGAGTGCCTCGACATCGATTGCGCCCTCAGCGAGCGCAAGCGTGCCCACCAAGGTGCCGCTGATCGTGACGAGGGGCTGAAGCGCGACCAGCCGGAAGGGCGGGCGGCTCGCCACAGCTTCCGAAAGGCGCGCGATGGTCGCGGCGGGCTGCGGACGATGCATGACGCCGCTCACCAACTCGAAATGAACATCGTAGCGATCGCGCGCCCAATCGAGCAGCGGATTCCATGCTGCTGCTTCCCGCGCGATCAGTTCCGCAGGCGAGTCAGCGCGGTAGTAGAGCAAGTCACTTTTCGCATAAGCGGCAAGGCCGGCAGCAAAGGCGGCGGGATCAGGTGCCACACGATCGATGGCCGCGTTTGCGAGGCCGGTGAGCGGCATCGCGCGCGGATCGATCGTCTCTTCGACTGCGTCCCACTCCGAGGCGATGGCCTGGGCGAGCGCACCGGTTGGCAGGGCGAGTGGGCTCCGTCCCGGCGTGCGGACGGGCCGTTCATCGAGCCGAACCACGTTGTCAGAATCGACGCTTACCGACTTCCAGAACCGCTTCACGGCCGGGGGCTCCGCCAGCGGCGGGCGAGCGCGCGCGGCACGATCGCCATCGTCCACAATGCCGCGATCACGATCCCGCCGCCAAGCAACTTGCGTCCCAGCTCCTCGCCACGCGCGAGCAGCAGCACGCCGAGGACGGCAGCCATCGCCGTTACCAGGCGGACGAGCACCAGCACGAGCCAGCGTGATCGGGCAGGGTCGGTTGTCATCTGCGCTGCTATGGCCGATCCGCCTGCGGCTTTCCAGCCGCGACAAGCGGGCGCGAAAATCCGACCAGTCGCCTGGCAACCTCTTGGTTACAAACGGACATTATGGTTTAATTCCACATGTAGCGAGAGCGGGCCCGGGGGGGCAGCCTCGAACCAGCGGTGATGAGGAACGGGACGGCGATGGTCGGCGCGGCGGTGTTTGTTTACGGTTTGCTGATGAGCTTTGTTTTTTCGGGCGCCTCGCGCAACGCAAAGCTCCGTCGTCCCAACCCGCCGGTGATGCAATATGTCGGCTATGTGCTCTGCGGGATCACCGCCGGCGCATCGGTGGTGCTGATGTGCCACGCAATCGGCGATTCGATCGGCATGCCACTGCTGCCGTTGACGATCTGATGCCTGGCTGGCGTGGCCAGCGGGCATTCATAGCTGTCGAATGTCGATCACCCGCAGCTAGCGCCGCGGGTGATGGCTCATTCCTTGGCGCCGCGACCGCGGCGTTCGCCGCGCCGGGCCTTGCGGACCTGCTTTGCGTGGGCGCGGGCTTTCGCTTTGCGGTCCTCTCGCGTCGGCGCCGGGCGGCTGCCGTCCGGTAAATGATCCCCGAGCGACTCTTGGAAGCCCAGACCAGAGAGACTATCGCGGAAATGCGTCGGCAGCGATGCCGTCACGTCAATTGCGCCGCCGTCCGGATGATCGACCCGGATGCGCCGGGCGTGGAGATGCAGCTTGCGGCTGATCCCGCCCGTCAGGAATGCAGCGGGGCCGCCATATTTTCCGTCACCCACAATCGGGTGTCCGATGGCCGCCATATGGACGCGCAGCTGATGGGTGCGCCCGGTGAAGGGCTGTAGCTCCACCCAGGCCGCGCGGTTGCCGGCGCGTTCGATCACGCGGTAGCGGCTGCGCGACGGAGCGCCATTCTCCTCGTCGACGTGCATCTTCTCGCCGCCAGTGCCCGGCTGCTTGGCGATCGGCAGATCGACCACGCCGTCGTCGATCGAGGGCACGCCGACGACCAGCGCCCAATAGACCTTCTTTGCGGATCGCCCGGAGAATGCCTTGGCAAAGAAGGCGGCGGCACGGCTGGTGCGGGCGACCAGCAGCGCGCCTGACGTATCCTTGTCGAGCCGGTGAACGAGCTTCGGCCGCCCTTCGGACTCGAACTGGAGCGCGTCGAGCAGCCCGTCGACATGCTGGGTCGTCTTGGTGCCGCCCTGCGTCGCGAGCCCGGGCGGCTTGTTCAGCACGAAGGCAGCGGGATCCTGGTGGATGACCAGTTCGCGCGCGAACGCCACCTCATCCTCGCTGAGCGGGGGACGCACGCGCTTTGGCCGCGCATCGGCGCGTGGCGCTTCCTCTGGCGGCAATCGCAACGTCTGACCCGCGACGACCCGGTCGCCTGGACCGACGCGTGCGCCGTCGAGCCGCAGCTGCCCCGTGCGCGCCCATTTGGCGACGGTGGTGAAGCTCGTGTCGGGCAGATGGCGCTTGCACCAGCGATCAACGCGGATGCCATCGTCATCCGGCGCGACGGTGAACTGGCGGACGGTGTCGCTCATGCAAAGCCCCTCGTCAGACCCAGGCCAAGCGCCAATGCGCCAATCGCACCAAATACGGAGAGGATGACGTAGGCCAGCATGGCGGCGATCTCGCCGCGCTGGATCATCAGCACCGCGTCGAGCGAGAAGGCGGAGAAGGTCGTGAAGCCGCCGAGTACGCCAACGCCGAGCAGCAGGCGCCAAGCCTCGCCATCGCTAACGCGTGACAGCGAGCCGGCGAGGACACCCATGACGAGCCCGCCGACGATATTCACCATCAGCGTGCCCCAGGGCCATGCCGGACCAAGCGCAACAAGCGCTGCGCGCCCGACCAGATGGCGCAGTCCGGCGCCGACCGCGCCGCCGGCCATCACGAGAAACAAGGAATTCATCCGCGTCTCCCTAGAGGGAACGGCCGCGGGGCGGAAGGGACGATCAGCTGCCGTCGGCCATCAAGTCCACTTGCGTACCGCCATTCTTGCCGGGATTCATGATCACCATGAAAGCTGCGCCGCGCTTCGTGCCGGCAAGGACATGTTCCTTGCCCTCGGCCTGATGGCCGGCGCGATATCCTGCGTCCGTGGTGCGGGTGAAATACCAGTCGAGCAGCCGCTGCATCGGTGCCGCCGACGTGAAGCTCACGACGCGCAGCGCGCAGCCCTCGCCGTCTGCCCCGGCAGCCTCGGTAACACGCGCGTCTGGATAGAGCGGCACGCCGGCGGGCAGGCGGTTGGCCCAGTCGTTCGAGTAGGCAACGTTGTTGGCGCAGCGTGGCGAGGCGCCCTGGCTTGACGCGAGCGCCCCCAGGGTCAGCGCGCGGCGGGCAGCGGCGCACTGCTTGCAGTCACCCGAAGCGGGCGGGGCAGGGCGGACGGTGTCGGTCTCTTCCTTTCTTGCGGCGTCAGCGATGCCATCTGGCGGGACTGCACCCGATACCGGCTGCGCCGGTGGACGCACCGTATCGGCGTTCGCCTGCTGGACGAGCGCCGGATCGACCATGATCTGGTCCTTGAGCGTGCTCTGTAGCGCGGGATCGGCGGCACTTGAGGCGGCGTTCGCCTGTGCCAGCGTGTTGTCGAGGTCGGCAAGTGCGGCCTCTTCAGTCGGCGTTTTGCCGCACCCGGCTGCAATCAGCGCCAGCGCCAGCGCCGCCCCATGGCCAATCAGGCGTTTCATCGTCATCCCCGCGTGATCCTATCGGAAGGGCAGCTTGGCACGGCAGGCGTTAAAGAACGGTACGGGCACTAATGGTGTATCATTCTTGCAATACACGTCGGGTGGCGTCATGTGGAGAGAATGCTGAACCTTGTTTCGATTTTGATCGGTCTTGTTACCCTGGCCCTGGGCCTTGTCGCGTTCATGCCGCTACTGGGCTGGCTCAACTGGCTGGTGATCCCGATCGGGATCGTAGGCGCTGCCGTGGGCGCGCTTTCGAGCACTGACGGCGGTCGCAATCTCAACATCGTGCTGATCGTGATCTTTGCCCTGCGGCTGATGCTGGGCGGCGGCATTTTCTGATCAGCGGGCGCCGGTCACGGCGCCACGACGACGCAGGCAACGCCCGCCTTGGTGCACGCTGCCTGCGCCGCTGCCTTGGAGGAAAAGCCGGTCGCCTGGAGGCGGGTGACGGCGCCTGCCTTCACATAGCTGGGGCTGCCGCCGGTGCGGCTGCCGACCTTCGCCCATAGGCCGCGCGCATTGCTCTCGTCCCGGAAGGCGCCGAGCTGGATGCGCCATGCGCCGCCTGAGGTGCCGGGCGCAGACGTGGCTGCCGGCCTTGTCGCTGCGGCGGGGCGCTGTGCGATGGCGGGCGCCGGGGTCGGCTTCGCAGAAGGTGCGGCCGCAACCGCGCCCGGGCGGGCGGGCGTCGTGGCCGGGGCGGTTGCAGGTACCGGTGCCGTCCGGCCGGGGAGGGGTGCGGGCGGCGCGGCCATGGCGAGCGAGCGGGCATCCGCCTCGTACTTGCGGGCAAGGGCGAGGCCCTGCTGTCGCTGCGGGGCGGGGATATATTGATCCATCTGCGCCAGCGTCTGCGAGGCTTGGGGCAGACTCTGCTGCGAGGAACGCGTCACCAAGGCGTAGGCACGGACCCAATCCTTGGGGACCCCATCCCCGTTGAACAGCATCGTGCCGAGAACGAGCTGCGTGCGCTTCTCGCCGCGCGCGACGGATTTTTCGAGCCAGGGGAGCGCTTCGGCCTTCTTCCCTTCCTGAAAAAGGATCAAACCATAGTTATCGATGGCCTGCGCGTGGTTCTGAATGGCGGCTTTCCGGTACCATTCGGTCGCAATTGGCATGTCGATGGGGACGCCTCGTCCAAGCTTGTACGCCTGTCCCAGGTTGAACTGCGCATCGGCATCGCCCGCGACAGCGAGCGGGCGCCAGATGTCGACCGCCGCCTTGTAATCACCGCGCGACCAGGCATCCACGCCCTGCTTCACGTCAGCCGCGGCGGGCGCCGCGATCGCAACGATGCCGCCGAACAATCCCCAATACGCCTTGTTCATCCCACCACCCCAATCAACCGCAGGTTATCCCTGACGAAGCCGCATCGGCTTCATGCCCGAGAAGCGCGGTTTGAGCCAGTACGGTAATCAGGCCGTTAACTGCTTCGACCGTCTCAAATTGCCCGCTTTACCATTCCTTATCTAACCCCGTGCCATGCCTGATCATGAACAGGGCGGGAGTTCGGCGAGGTTGATGGGCGGTTCGCTACGAACAGCGCGGCAAGGCGGATCGGGCAACTCCGATCCGGCGAACGTGGCTGTCGGGCGGATGCTGCCGCGTTCCTTCCCGGATCTTCCGACCACCTCGCGGGGCGCAGCGGCGATCGTGCCGACGGCGTCCCGCCAGACACTTCGTTCGTTCGAGGATTGATCATGAACATGCGCGCGATTGCCGGTCTCAGCCTTTCGGCCCTGATGCTTGGTGGAACGATGGTCGCTTGCTCGCAGGGCGGCATCGCGACGGCGAGCAGCCGTGATGCCTCGGCGGCAGCAAAGACCGCGGCGAAGAACGCCGAGAAGGCGAACAAGGCGCTCGCAAAGGGCGATGCGAAAAAGGCAATCGGGTTCGCGGAAGCCGCAGTGGCGCTGATGCCGCAGAATACCGACTATCGTTCGCTGCTGGCGGGCGCTTATCTCAAGGCGGGCCGCTTCACCTCGGCCCACGCCGCCTACGCCGATCTGCTTCAGCTGACACCCGGTAACGGCAAGGCGGCGCTTAACCTGGCCTTGGCGATGATCGCGGAGGGGCAGTGGGACGAAGCGCGCCAGACGCTGGAGGCGCACGCGAGCGTCGTTCCTGCAGGTGACCGCGGCTTGGCGGTGGCGCTGGCGGGTGATCCGGCGACCGGCGTCGAACTGCTCACCGCTGCCGCGCGATCGCCCGACGCCGATGCGAAGACGCGGCAGAACCTGGCGCTGGCACTGGCGCTGGCGGGACGCTGGGTCGAAGCGCGCGAAGTCGTGGGCATCGATCTGGCGCCGACGGACGCGGATGCCCGGATGGTGCAATGGGCGGCGTTCGCCAAGCCGGTTGGCGCGGCTGACCAGGTGGCCGCCCTGCTTGGAGTCATGCCGGTGAAGGATCCCGGCCGCCCCGTGGCGCTGGCGCTGAACGCAGCCGTGCCGGTAGCGGCGATGGCGGCAGCAGAGCCGGTCGAGGCGCCGGTGGCGACAAGCGAGCCGGTGGCAGCACCGGAAGCAGTGGCCGCCGTGGAAGCCCCACCATCGTCAGGCGCGGCTAGGATCGTCTTCGCCGAGCGGCGGGAGGTGGTGCAGGCGCTGCCGACACGTACGCCAGCGACGTTTGCGGCGCCCCGCACGGTCAAGACGCAGCTGGCGACGGCGTCCGCTGAGCCGAAGCCGGTTGCGCAGCCGAACAAGGGCAAGTGGTTCGTCCAGCTCGGTGCGTATGACAATGCGGCCGTGGCGAAGGACGCCTGGGGCCGCGCACAGCGCCGCTATCCGGCGTTCGAGCAGCAGACGCCAACCGGCATGGCGTTCAAGTCGTTCTACCGCCTGTCGGTTGGCGGCTTTGCCAAGGCCGACGCCGACGCGCTTTGCCGCGGTTATCGCGCCAAGGGCGGCGCGTGTTTCGTTCGCACCGGTGCGGGTGATCAGGTTGCGCAGTGGGTGAAGCCGGCAGGGGTGCAGGTGGCTTCGCGCTAAGCGCAGCCTGTGGGCTGCATCGGCTGAACGAGAAGGGCGTCACTCCGTCCAAGCGGGTGACGCCCTTTTCGTGCCAGATGGCTATTGAAGTTCCCGGCCGCCTTTGAAGAGCCGGAGAACACGGCCCTGCACGGGAAGGCCATCGAACGGCGTGTTGCCCGCTTGGCCGGGCAGCGTGTCAGAATCGATCTGCCACGGCGCGTCCGGATCGACCAGCATGAGGTCCGCCTCGGCACCGGGTGTCAGTGCGCCCACGTCGAGGCCAAGGACGCTCGCCGGGTTACGCGACAGAAGCGCGACGAGGCGATCGATGGTCACGCGTTCGTCACGCACCAACCCAAGTGCGAGCGGCAGCAGCGTGGCTGCACCTGCCGCGCCGACGCTGGCATCCGCGAACGGCAGGCGCTTTTCCTCCGGCCCGCGCGGATCGTGGCCGGAACAGAGGACGTCGATCGTGCCGTCGGCGAGCGCCGCAAGCGCTGCTTCGCGATCCTCCTGGGAGCGCAGCGGCGGCGACAGGTGCGCGAAGGTGCGAAAGTCGCTCATCGCGTTGTCCGCCAGCAGCAGATGGGCCGGCGTGATGCCGCAGGTGACTTGGACGCCGCGCCGCTTGGCGGCACGGATGAGATCGAAGCCGGCGGCGGTGGTCACTTGTCGCACGTGAAGGCGCGCGTCGGCTGCTTCGGCGAGCATCAGATCGCGGGCGATCGCCAGCGGCTCGGCGAGCGCCGGAGCGGCCGGCAAGCCAAGGCGGGTCGCGGTCTCCCCTTCGGTTGCGACCGCTTCGCCGACAATGCCGGCGTCCTCGGCATGGCTGATGACCGTGAGACCAAGATCATGCGCATAAGCGAGGACCCGTGCCATCACGCCCGAATCCCCGATCCAGCGCCGACCGGTGCCCACGGCGCGTGCGCCCGCCGAGGCGCAGATCGCCATTTCGGCAAGGTCGGTGCCAGCGAGGCCGCGTGTGGCGGCCGCGATCGGGTGGATCCACAGATCCGGCCGGCCGATCAGCGCGGATCGCTGGACGATGCCGGGCTCGTCGAGCACCGGCGACTGATCCGGCATCAGCCCGACGCGGACGATCCCGCCCGCACGAAACGCGGCGCGATCGATGGTTGCAACCCCAAGATCGACGATCGCCGGCATCAGCAGCTTGCCGCGGCAGTCGATCACGGTGGCCTTTTCAGCCGCGTCGTCAGCGGGATCAACGATCCGGCCGTCGGCAACGAAGAGGTCCCCGCGACGTTCGCCAGTCAGCGGGCACACGATGCGCGCGTCCCTGAAAAGCAGTGCCGCGCTCATGCCCAACCCTCCACGCCGCGCGCTCTTCGCGTCAGCACGTCCAGACACGCCATGCGGACCGCCACGCCCATCTCGACCTGTTCGGTAATGGCGGAGCGATCATGGTCTGCGACGTTCGAATCGATCTCGACTCCGCGGTTCATTGGCCCGGGGTGCATGACCAGGGCGTCGGGCTTCGCGCGGGCGAGCCGCTCCAGCGTGAGACCATAGCGCAGGCGATACTCGCGCATCGACGGAATGTAACCACCGGTCATGCGCTCGGTCTGGAGCCGGAGCATCATCACCACGTCCGCCCCCTCCAGCGCCGCGTCGAAATCGGTGAACGGCGTCACGCCCATGCGCTCGATCGCGGCCGGCATCAGCGTGGTCGGGGCGCAGACGCGCACCTCGGCCGCAAGGGCAGTAAGGGCGAGGATGTTCGACCGTGCCACGCGGCTGTGCAGCACGTCGCCGCAAATGACGACTCGCTGGTTGTGGATCGTTCCCCGCCGCCGGCGGATCGTCAGCGCGTCCAGCAGCGCCTGTGTCGGATGCTCATGCCGACCGTCACCGGCGTTGAGGACGGGGCAATCCACCTTGTCGGCGATGAGCCGAACCGCGCCCGACGACATGTGGCGGATGACGAGGACGTCGGCACGCATGGCATTGAGCGTCATTGCCGTGTCGATCAGCGTTTCGCCCTTCTTCACGCTGGACTGCGCCGCGTGCATGTTCACGACGTCAGCACCCAGTCGCTTTCCGGCGATCTCGAAGCTGAGCAACGTGCGGGTCGAATTTTCGAAAAAGGCGTTGATCTGCGTGAGACCGGCGAGCCGCTTGTCTGGGGCGGCGCGATCGCGATTGGCGGTGATCCAGCCTTCCGCTTCATCAAGCAGGAAGGTGATCTCGTGCGGCTCCAGACCCTCGATACCGGTGAGGTGCCGGTGCGGGAAAACGGCGCCGCCGGAGATCAGCGACGCGGGGCGGTGGTCCGATGTTGGCATCGAGCGGGCGCGATAAAGCCGCAAGGCTGGCGAGGCAAGCGAAGCTGCCCGATCATCGCCATCTGCTCAGGCCTGCGTCAGCGCATCGATCGCTGCCTGCAGGATGTGGGCGGCAGCGAGGCTGTCGATCCGCTCTGCCCGCTTTGCGCGGCTCATGTCCTGCTCGATCATCACGCGCTCCACCGCGACGGTGGACCAGCGCTCGTCCCACAGAAGGATCGGCCCGAGATCGGCGATGTTGCGGGCAAAGGCGCGAGTCGATTGGCTGCGTGGGCTTTCGCTGCCGTCGAGATTGAGCGGAAGGCCAAGGACGATGCCGGCGACCTGTTGCGCCGCGATCAGATCGGCAAGCGCGGCCTTGTCCTGCGTGAACTTGCGCCGCTTGATGAGCGGGGCAGGGCTGGCGAAGGTCCAGCCCGCATCGCACAGCGCGGTGCCGATCGTCTTGGTGCCGAGATCGAGCCCGATCAGGCGCCCGCCGCTCGGCAGAGCGTCGCGAAAGTCGGCGACGGTGGGGGTGATCATCGTGCCGCCAGCCGGCGTGCGACGTCGGCGCGCACATTCGCCCAGAACAGGCTGTAGTCGTAGACGTGATAGTTCTTGCCGGGGAGCACGTAAGGCCCCACGTCCGGCCCGTCGCCGATCAAGAGGAAGCCGCGATCGGCGCAGCGCGCGGGGACGCGGCCTGCCTCGATGCGGGCGCTGCCAAGGTCTTGGGCCGGGAACAGCGTGCCGACGTTGGCGCTGGCAGGGGCTGCAGCATCCGCCGTGCCGGTCAGCGGGTTCGTACAGACGAGTTTGCTTCCGCGGCGTGGCTTGCCATCGAAGCCGATTGTCTTGTCATAGGTGTCGATGACCAGTGAGGGATCGGCCGGCTCTCCGAACGTCGACCACGAAAGAATGCAGCCCCGCTGATCGGCGCGGGTACATTCAGGGAGGCCCATGGCGGCAAGATCGTTGCTGCGGCTGACGGGCCACCCGACGACATAGGCGGCGATCACGCGGCGGGCGAGCGGGGTGCCGGAGACCTTGTCCTTCAACAAGTGCGATAGATGAAGCGCACCCTGGCTATGGCCCGCTAGGATGATCGGCCGATCGGGGCCGATCTGACGGAGGAACGCCGCGAAGGCCGCCTGGATGTCTCCATAAGCGAGGTTCAGGGCGCGCTGCGCGTCGGCCGCATCGGTCAGGAACGAGCCGAAGGTCGCTTGGCGGTAACGCGGCGCCCAGATCTCGCCCGCTTGGTTGAAGGCGCTAGCCTGGCCGCGCAGGAAGAGGGCCGCGCGATCATTGGCCTCCTGATTGTCGAGCGGCGCGTTCCAGTGATCATCGCTGATATAAGACGTCGGGTGGATGAAGAAGATCGCCGCGCCCCCCGGCGCAGCACGGGGCTTGTATCCTTCCGGTACCCAGAGGGCGGGGTTGCCTGCACGGCCAGGGCGGGCGAGCCACATGCCGGGCCTATCATAGGCATTCTCCGCGACCTTCTTCTGCGGCTCGAATGGGCGGTCGGGAACGAAGGTCCAGCGGATCAGATCGTTGCCCCAGATTCGATACACGACGGCGCCGGCGAGGACGAGCGCGATGAGGAAGGCAATGACGTAAAGGAACTTGCGGGCCATGGCCCCGGCGCCTGCCCCAGCCGGGCCTCTCGCGCAACAGTGCGCCATTGCCTTGCGCAGCGCAGCAATGGTAGCGCGCCGACATGTCCGTAGATACCGCCACCGTGAAGAAGGTCGCCAGCCTTGCGCGCATCGCGATCGACGATGCCCATGCCGAGCGGCTCGTGCCCGAGCTCAACAACATCCTGGGTTGGATCGAGCAACTGGGCGAAGTCGACACCAGCGGGGTCGAGCCGATGACGGCAGTGATCCCGAACAAGCTGCGTCTGCGCGACGACGTGGTGAACGCCGATCCGCTGACTGGCGGCGGGATCCGCGACGCGGTGCTCGCTAACGCGCCGCAGGCCGAGCACGGCTTCTTCACTGTGCCCAAGGTGATCGAGTGACCGCTTGGTCCGCCCCTATCGCGCCTGCGACGGCCTGCACTCTTTGTTCGAGTTTCGACCATGACTGATCTTACCGACCTTGGCATTCGCCAGATCCGCGACGGCGTGCGCGACGGGAGCTTCTCCGCGCGCGAAGTGGCGGAGGCTTTCACCAGCGCGGTCAGCGCCGCGAAGGAGCTGAATGCCTTTCTCGTCGAGACGCCGGAGCATGCGCTTGCCGCAGCCGCCGCCGCCGATACCGCGCGCGCCTCGGGCGAGACGCTGAAGCCGCTGGCCGGCGTCCCGATCGGGATGAAGGACCTGTTCTGCACCAAGGGTGTCCCGTCGACGGCCGCGAGCCACATCCTGGAAGGCTTTACGCCGCAGTATGAGTCGACCGTGTCGCAGCGCCTGTGGGACGCTGGCGCCGGGATGCTCGGCAAGCTCAACATGGACCAGTTCGCGATGGGCTCGTCGAATGAGACCAGCGCGTTCGGCAACGTCATCTCGCCGTGGCGGCGCAATGATGGCGGTAATGCCGCGCTGGCGCCGGGCGGATCCTCGGGTGGCAGCTCGGCCGCGGTTGCCGCGCGGCTGTGCCCGGGCGCGACCGGCACCGACACGGGCGGTTCGATCCGCCAGCCGGCGGCATTCACCGGTATCTCGGGGATCAAGCCGACCTACGGCCGCTGCTCGCGTTGGGGCGTCGTCGCTTTTGCGTCCAGCCTCGACCAGGCGGGGCCGATGGCGCGTGACGTGCGTGACTGCGCGATCATGCTGGAGGCAATGAGCGGCTTTGATCCCAAGGACGGAACCTCGCTGGACCTGCCCGTACCGCAGTGGGAGCAGCAGCTTGATGCGAGCCTTAAGGGCAAGCGCGTCGGCATTCCCAAGGAATATCGCGTCGACAACATGCCCGAGGAGATCGAGGCCCTGTGGCAGAGGGGCATCGAGTGGGTGAAGGATGCCGGTGCCGAAGTCGTGGAAGTGTCGCTGCCGCACACCAAATATGCCCTGCCGGCCTATTACATCATCGCACCGGCGGAGGCGTCTTCGAACCTCGCGCGCTATGATGGCGTGCGGTACGGCCAGCGCGACCTGCCGGATGGTGCCAACCTCCAGGCGATGTATGCCGCGACGCGCGCTGCTGGCTTCGGCGAGGAAGTGAAGCGTCGCATCCTGATCGGCACTTATGTGCTGTCGGCCGGCTTCTACGACGCCTATTTCACCCAGGCATCGAAGGTGCGGACGCTGATCGCACGCGATTTCGAGCGCGCGTGGGAGAGCTGCGACGTGCTGCTGACGCCGACGGCGCCGTCGGCGGCGTTCGCGCTGGGCGAGAAGAGCGCCGATCCGCTGGCAATGTACCTCAACGACGTGTTTACCGTGCCGTCGAGCCTCGCCGGCCTGCCGGCGATGAGCGTGCCGGGCGGCCTCGACAAGAACGGGCTGCCGCTGGGGCTGCAGGTGATCGGCAGGGCGCTGGACGAGCAAGGCGTGCTGAACGCGGCGCTGGCGATCGAGGAGCGCGCCGGCTTCACCGCCCGTCCGCAGGCCTGGTGGTAATGATGTTTGAATTCGGGGATCAGGCCAATGGCTGACGCAACCGCACCGTTCCGTATCAAGGGCGCCACCGGCGATTGGGAGGTCGTGATCGGCCTCGAAGTCCATGCCCAGGTCACGTCGAACGCGAAGCTTTTTTCCGGCGCCGCGACCGCATTCGGCGCGGAGCCGAACACCCAGGTGAGCTTGGTCGACGCGGCGATGCCCGGCATGCTGCCCGTGCCGAACCGCGAGTGCATCCGCCAGGCGGTGCGCACCGGCATGGCGATCGACGCGAAGATCAACAAATGGTCACGCTTCGACCGCAAGAACTACTTCTACGCCGATCTGCCGCAGGGCTATCAGATCTCGCAGCTCTATCACCCGCTGGTTGGCGAAGGCGCGGTCGAGATTGAGGACGGCGATACCGTCAAGACGATCGGCGTGGAGCGAATCCATGTCGAGCAGGACGCCGGCAAGCTGATGCACGATCAGCATCCGACGCGCTCCTATGTCGATCTGAACCGCTCGGGCGTGGCGCTGATGGAGATCGTCAGCCGGCCGGACATGCGCTCGCCGGCGGAAGCGGGCGCGTATCTGCGCAAGCTTCGCGCGATCCTGCGTTATGTCGGCAGCTGCGACGGCAACATGGAGGAAGGCTCCATGCGCGCTGACGTGAATGTCAGCGTGCGCCGGCCGGGCGAGGAGTTCGGTACACGGACCGAGACGAAGAACGTCAACTCGGTGCGCTTCGTGATGGCGGCGATCGAGCATGAGGCGAACCGCCAGGTCGACGTGCTGGAGAGCGGCGGGCGGATCGTGCAGGAGACGCGCCTGTTCAACCCGGACACGGGCACGACGCGATCGATGCGTTCCAAGGAGGATGCGCACGACTATCGCTATTTCCCGGATCCCGACCTGCTGCCGCTGGAACTGGACGACGCCTTCCTGGAGGAATGCCGCGCCTCATTGCCGGAACTGCCGGATGCCAAGCGCAAGCGTTACGAGGCTGCCGGTATCACCCCGTACAATGCCGGGGTGCTGACCGCCGAGGTGGAGACCGCGCGCTGGTTCGACGCGCTGCTGGAGGCCGGCGCTGCGCCGGTGGCGGCATCGAACTGGGTGACGGGTGAACTGTTCGGTGCGCTCAACCGCATGGGGAAGGATATCACGGAATCGCCGGTGACGCCAGGCCAGGCAGCCGAGCTGCTGGCGCTGGTGGCCGATGGCACCCTCTCCGGCAGCCTCGCGAAGCAGGTGTTCGAGGTGATGCTGGAGACGGGCGACGCGCCCGGCAAGATCGTCGAGGAGCGCGGGCTGAAGCAGACCAGCGATACGGGCGCGATCGAGGCGGTGATCGCCGAGGTGCTGGCGAAGAACCCGAACCAGCTGGAACAGTATCGCGGCGGCAAGGTGGCGCTGTTCGGCTTCTTCGTCGGCCAGACGATGAAGGCAATGGGCGGCAAGGCGAACCCGGGCGTGGTCAACGAGCTGTTGAAGAAGGCCTTGGGTTGAGGAGATCGTCCATCCTGCCCGTACTAGTCGGGCAGGATGGACGGGCCGGTCAGCGGAGCGTCCGGAACGCGGCGCGCACTTCGTCGACGAACAGTTCCGGCTGCTCGAAAGCGGCGAAGTGGCCGCCGCGGTCGAGCTCGTTCCAGTGGATGATGTTGGGGAATTGCCGTTCCGCCCAGCGGCGCGAGGCCCGGAAGATCTCCTTTGGGAAAATGCTGCACCCGGTCGGGACATTCACCGTCTCGCTCGAGAAGCTGCCGAAGCTTTCCCAGTAGAGCCGCCCGGAAGATGCGCCGGTGCCCGTCAGCCAATAGAGCATGATATCATCGAGCATCTCGTCACGGGTGAGGGCGTTTTCGGGCACGCCGCCGCAATCGGTCCACTCGCGGAACTTCTCGTAGATCCACATGGCCTGGCCGACGGGCGAGTCCACCAGCCCGTAGCCGAGGGTCTGCGGGCGGGTGGCCTGCTGCTGTGAATAGCCGTTGCCGTCCTTCATGTAGTTCTGAAGGCTTTCGAGCGCCGTCTTTTCGCGATCGGTCAGGGTCGCCATGTCCTCCGCGGTCGGTCTCGCCACCACCATGTTGAGGTGAATGCCAGCCACCGATGGATCAGCCGTCGCGCCGATTGCGGTGGTGACGGCCGAACCCCAGTCACCGCCTTGCGCGACGAAGCGATCATAGCCCAGCCGCTTCATCAGCGCGATCCATGCCTTGGCGACGCGAGGCACGGGCCAGCCTTCGGAAGGACGCTGCGAGAAGCTGTAACCGGGGAGCGATGGACAGACCACATGGAAGGCGTCCTCCGCGCGACCACCATGCGCGACCGGATCCGTGAGCGGACCAATGACCTTCAAAAATTCAATCACCGAGCCCGGCCAGCCATGGGTGATGACGATCGGCAGGGCATTGGGCTCAGGCGAGCGCCGGTGGAGGAAGTGAAGCTGCAATCCATCGATTTCGGTGGTGAACTGACCGATGGCGTTCAGCGCGGTTTCGCACCGACGCCAGTCATATCGATGCTGCCAATGATCGACGAGCGCGCGCGCTGCATCAAGCGGGACGCCTTGCTGCCAGCCATCGACGGTTTCGCGCTCCGGCCAACGGGTGCGGGAAAGCCGCTGCTGCAGGTCATCGAGATCGGCCTGCGGCACGGCAAGGGTGAAGGGCGTGATCGCATTGCTCATGATCTTATCCGCGTCGCAAGATGGAGAGCGCCTGTTCGGCGAGCATCGGGGTGCCGTTGATCGCCTCGCCAGCATTCGGCGTCACCCCAGCGAGGGCACGAGCGTAGACGCCCTGGCTGATCGAGGCGAGGCGGAACACGGCGAAAGCGAGATAGAAGTTCCAGTCCTCAATCGCGCCGCGTCTCGTGCGCCGACTGTAAGCGGCGACATACTCTGTCTCGGTCGGGATCCCGCTGGTGGTGAAATCCACCCCTTCCAACGTGCCCCAGCTGGGCGACGTCGAGTGCCACATGAAGCAATTATAACCGAGATCGGCCAGCGGGTGCCCGATGGTCGACAGCTCCCAATCGAGCACCGCGATGAGGCGCGGCTCGGTGGGATGGAACATGACGTTCTCCAGCCGATAGTCGCCATGTGCGATGCCGACCGCCTCGTCCCTCGGAATACGGCCGGGGAGCTCTGCGATCAGCGCCTCCATCGCCGGGATCGGCTGCGTCTCCGCGCCACGATATTGCTTGGTCCACCGGGCGACCTGGCGCTCGAAATAGCCGGTCGGGCGGCCGTAGTCTTCCAGGCCGACGGCGCGGTGATCGACGGAGTGAAGCGCGGCCAGCGTTTTGTTGAGCTGGTCATATACCTCCGCCCGCTCGGCCGGCGACAGATCGGGGAGGGAAGCATCGCGGAAGATGCGGCCTTCCAGATAATCCATGACGTAGAAGGCGGTGCCAATGATCTCGGGATCTTCGCACAGCGCGCGCATGTTCGGCACGGGAACATCGGTGTCGCGCAGCGCCTCCATCACGCGGTACTCGCGGTCCACCTGGTGGGCACTCGCCAGCAACTGGCCTGGAGGCTTCTTGCGCAGGACGTAATCGCCGGCGTCGGTGGAAAGCATGAACGTGGGGTTGGAGGCGCCGCCGACGAACTGGCGGACCTGCATTCCATTGCCGAACCCGTCGACATTGCGATCCAGCCAGGCGGCGAGCTTCGCCTCGTCGAAGCGGTGCCGCTCTGCGACCTCGGTAAGTCGTGCGCCAGACGCCCCGCTCATGCAGCAACCGGCCGTTGATCGTTCATGCCCGCTCTCCTCGCATCGATTTTTGGAACGCGTAGCAAGAAAGCGTCGCGGCGAGCGAGCCCTTAATTCGGCGCGGAGCTCGAGCTGGCAGGGCCGGGGGGTGTCATCGTTCCGGACAATATATCGGCAAGCAGCCGGAAATCCCGCTCGCGCGGGCTGGCACGACGCCAGGCAAGGGCGATCGTCCGCCGCGGATTGTCGCCTGCGAGCGGACGAGCGCAGATGTGCGTGTGATCGAGGATGCCGGCCTTCAGCGCGATCTCCGGCAGCATCGTCACGCCCAGGCCATTGTCGACCATCTGGACGATGGTGTGGAGCGACGTTCCCATCATCGTCGCCTCGGCACGCAGCTCCGGCCGATTGCATGCGGCAAGTGCATGATCCTTCAGGCAGTGACCGTCCTCCAGCAGAAGCAGCCGTGTTTCATCGATGTCGGCCGGCGAGACAGGCGTAACGCCATCAGCCAGCTCGCCTTCCGGAAAGGCGAGGAAGAGGCGATCGTCGAACAGCGGTTGCGTGGTCACTTCGCCGCAGGCGTAGGGCAGGGCGAGCAGCACGCAGTCAGCGCGGCCGTTGTGGAGCGACTCGCAGGCGGCGCCGCTCGGCTCCTCGCGCAGGAACAGGCGCAGATCCGGATAGTCCGCACGGAGCCGCGGCAAGACGCGGGGAAGCAGGAAGGGCGCGATCGTGGGGATGACGCTCATGCGCATCTCACCGGATAGTGGCCTGCCGGCTGCGCGCGCCATGTCGCCAAGCTCTTCCGCCTCGCGCAGCACACGGCGTGCCTTGGCCGCGATCCGCTCGCCAAGCGGGGTGAATCGGACGACCCGCCGCGTTCGCTCGACCAACGTCACGCCGATCAGCGTCTCCAGTTCGCGAATACCCGCCGACAAGGTGGACTGCGTAACGAAGCAGCTGTCTGCGGCGCGGCCGAAATGCCCCTGATCTTTCAACGCGATCAGATATTGCAGCTGTTTCAGAGTCGGTAGGTAAGTGGCCACTAATCGCCTCAATCGATCAACTCACGCGGAATAGCGTGCTTGATCGATTATAAGAACCCCTTATATCGCCTTCCAGAGAGGCGGATCGCCGCCCGGCAAGAGAGGTTGCCCGAGGCCTTAATTTATTCCTGGAGGCCCATTCATGCTCACCGTCGGCGACAAGTTCCCCGCCATCACCGTTCCTGTTCAGCAGGGCACCAATGCGCTTCCCGCGGGCGAGACGCTCGACCTGACGACCGCCTTCCCGGGTAAGTGGAAGGTGCTGTTCTACTGGCCGAAGGACTTCACCTTCGTCTGCCCGACCGAGATCGTCGGCTACAGCCAGCTGAAGGGCGACTTTGAGGATCGTGACGCCGTGCTGATCGGTGCATCGACCGACACCGCCCACGTCCACCTCGCCTGGCGAAAGTCGGACCCGGATCTGGCCGCAGCGGACTTCCCGTGGCTTGCCGATAACGGTGCGAAGCTCGCCGAGGCGCTGGGCATCCTCGATGCTAACGAGCATGTCGCGTTCCGCGCGACCTTCACCATCGATCCGGACAACGTGATCCAGGCGGTGCAGGTCAACGGCCTTAACGTCGGCCGCAACCCGCAGGAGACGCTGCGCGTGCTCGACGCGCTGCAGACGGACGAGCTGTGCCCGTGCAACTGGAACAAGGGCGACGACGTCCTCCAGATCGCGGCCTGAAGCCACACGTCCCCTCCCGCGTGAGGGAGGGGAAAAAAGGAGGGCGTGTCGGCTGGCGCGCCCTCTCTTTTTGCCTGGCGCCGATCGGCGCGGGTGCTTCCCCAATCCTCCGCAGGAGCGGAGGCGTGATGAAAGAGATACCATGTCGCTCAAGGAATTCGCCGGCACGCTGCCGGATTACGCCAAGGATATTCGCCTCAACGTCGGCTCGCTGCTGAACGAGACGATCCTCAACGACCAGCGCAAGTACGGCACTTTCCTCGCCTGTGCGCATGGCAGCGGGCACAAGCCGCTGGTCGAGGCAGCCGAGGCTGAGTGCGCCGACAAGCTTTCGCCCGAAGCTGCCAACGCGGCGCGTGCAGCGGCAGTAGTGATGGCGATGAACAACGTCTATTACCGCTTCACGCACCTCGCGGGGAATCAGGAATACCGGAACATGCCGGCGAAGCTGCGCATGAACGTGATCGGCGCGCCCGGCATCGACAAGGTCGATTTCGAGCTGTTCAGCCTGGCCGTCAGCGCGATGAACGGCTGCGGCATGTGCATCGATTCGCACGAGGCGGTGCTGAAGAAGGCGGGCGTCACCGCCGAGGTGATTCAGGGCGCTGTTCGTATCGCTGCGGTGATGCAGGCGGTCGGCACGGTCCACGCCGCCACCTCCTGATTGTTTCAACCCGCGTCGCTCTTACAGAACGGCGCGGATGAACCCGTAGGTGCTGGTGATGACCAGCACGGTCCCGACCAGGATGAGCATCGTCTTGGTCGGGATTTTCTTTGCCATGATCGCCCCGAACGGCGCCGCGATGACGCCGCCGATGAGCAGGCCGAGCGTAGCCGTCGCGAAATCCTTCAGCCCCAGATGGAATATGAAGGTGGCCGAGACGGTGAGGGTGAGGAAGAACTCCACGGAGTTCACGGTGCCCACCACCTTGCGCGGCTCGACGCCCTGAACAAGCAGGTTCGAGGTAACGATCGGTCCCCAGCCGCCACCGCCAGCCGCGTCGAGAAAGCCGCCGACGAGACCGAGCGGCTCGACGACCTTGGGCTTCTTTGACTTGGGCGGGAACAGCAGGCCGCGCACGAGAAGGTAGATCCCGACTGCGACGAGATAGCCAAGAACGTACGGCTTCACCGTCTCGCCGTCCAGATTGGTGAGCAGGTACGCGCCGGTGATCCCGCCGATCATCCCGGGGATCAATAGCCGCAGAAACAGGCGGCGATCGACGTTGCCGTGGAGCACATGGCTGATGCCCGACACGGCAGTGGTGAATGTTTCGACGATATGGACGTTCGCCGACGCCCGCGCGGGGGCCAGGCCGATGACCGCGACCAGCAGTGTATTGCAGATCACACCGAACGCCATGCCGAGCGCACCGTCGACAATCTGAGCGCCGAAGCCGACCAGGATGAACGGCAACAAGGCCTCGATCGTCGTCAGCGAAAAATCCACACCGGTCCCCTGGGGCATGTTCATTGGTCGCCGCCGGATGGCGCACCGAGCCAAATCCTACAAGATCGCTATGCTTTGCAGCAATAGCGTTCAGCTTTCGCGGTGCTGGAAAACGGCGTTCGGAAGGCCTAGATGCGCGTCACGACTAGGGGAAAGCGTGATGGCGCGATTGGCCGATTATCTCGATTCGATCCGCGCGCGCGATCCCGCGCCGCATTCCCGGCTCGAAATCCTGACCTATCCGGGCGTGTGGGCCCTCGGATGGCACCGCGTGGCGAACCGCCTGTACCGCGCGCGACTGTTCTTCCTTGCCCGTCTGGTGAATCATTTTTCGCGCTTCATGACGGCGATCGACATCCATCCCGGGGCGAAGATCGGGCGCAATTTCTTCATCGATCACGGCTTCGTCGTGATCGGGGAAACGGCCGAGATCGGCGACGACGTCACCATCTACCAATGCGTAACGTTGGGGGGCACGAGCCCGGACAACGGCGTGGCGGGTAAGCGCCACCCAACGATCTCTGACGGCGCGATCATCGGATCGGGCGCGCAGGTGCTCGGGCCGATCACGGTCGGCCGGCGCGCGCGCGTGGGCGCGAACGCCGTGGTGACGCGCGACGTACCCGAGGGCGCGGTGATGGTCGGCATCCCGGCGCGTCCAACGGTGGTTGAAGGTGGAAAGGCGCCGGAACGCAAGTTCATGGCCTATGGCACGCCTTGCTGCGACGGCTTCGATCCGGCGACGCAGAAGGTGGAACTGCTGCGCTGCGAACTGGAAGCGATGAAGAAGCGGCTCGACGCCCTGCTGGAGGAACATGGCGAGCAGCCGCGGGAGCGTGACCGCGCCTGATGGGCGTCGTCACGCCATTTCCGCTTCCGTGGCGCCCCAGCCAGATCGGGTTCGAGCGGCTGGAGCTGAACCGGATCCTCGATCTGTACGGCCGCATGGTGGCAGCGGGTCATTGGAAGGATTACGCCATCGATCTCGGCCGAGACGCTGCGATTTTCGCTGCCTTTCGCCGGTCAGCCGAGCGGCCCGAGTTCCGTATCGAGAAGCGGCCGGCGCTGCGCAACAAGCAGGGGATGTGGGCGCTGGTGGGCGAAGGCGGGCAGGTGGTGAAGCGCGGCCACGAGCTTGGGCCGGTGCTCGCCCCGGTCGAGCGGCGCCTGATGAAGCTCGTCGAGGAATGATGTCAGTCACCGACGCCTTCACTGCCCTAGTGGAGACGTCGACCGGCACGGCAGTTCGATGGCGATACCACGAACCGTGGCGTCATTATCATGACTGGAGTCACCCTCTAGCGATGATCGTCCATCTCGTCGCGGCGGAGCGAGACGGCATCCAAATTCACGACTCCACGGCTGCTGCCGCCTTCGTTCTGTGGCACGATGCGATCTACGATCCTCAAGCGGCCGCCGGAAGGAACGAGGAGTTGAGCGCGGCTTTGTGCCGCAATGACCTATCCGCGCCGGCAATTAGCGTCGAGCGAGCGGTGGCCGCAATCCTCGCGACCGCAGACCACAAGGTGCCTGACGCTGGGAAGTGTCCGGACGGCGCGTTGCTGCTGGATGTCGATCTGGCGATCCTTGGGGCCGAAGCTGACGATTTCGACCGGTATGATGCGCAGATCGCGGCGGAGTACGCCCATGTCGAGCCCGCGGCCTATCGCGCGGGAAGGGCAGGGGTCCTGCGACGCTTTCTGAATCGCGAGCGACTGTACGTCACTGATTGGGCGCGGGCGCGATGGGAAGCCCGGGCGCGGGATAACCTGGCGCGGGCGATCACCCGCCTGGGGTAAGTCCGGTTCGTCTGGGCGCGATGCTGCGTTGGGCAGCGTTGCGGGGGCCGCTGGCGCAGCCCCCGTGGCCGATCAGCCGCCCTGAAGCTTCTTGCCGATCATCATCGACTGGCCGGCGCCCGAATCCGGCACGATCTCGCCGGTCCGGTCGGTGATCTCGGACCAATGCTTCGCGATGCCCTCCGGCGACAGTTCTTCGCCGCTGAGCGCGACGCCCGGCGTCAGCGTGACATAGGCTGCCTGGAACACGCCGGCGCCAGCACCGACGATCTGGTTGGTCGGCGCATCCTCGCTGACGAGATAGAGTGCGGCCGGCACCACCTTCTCGGGCGAGAATGCCTGGAACAGCTGCTCAGGAAACAGATCTTCGGTCATGCGCGTGCCGGCGACCGGCGCGAGCGTGTTGACCTTGATGTTGTTCTTCGCGCCCTCGAGGTACAGCGATTTGGTGAAGCCGGCGAGGCCGAGCTTAGCCGCGCCATAGTTTGTCTGGCCGAAGTTGCCGTATAGACCGGTCGACGACGCGGTCATCAGGATGCGGCCGTAGTTCTGCTCGCGCATCGTGTCCCACACCGCCTTGGTGGCATAGGCCGAGCCGAGCAGGTGAACCTGCACGACGAAAGCGAAGTCCGCCGGATCCATCTTCGCGAACGACTTGTCGCGGAGCACGCCAGCGTTGTTGATCAGGACATGGACGCCGCCCCAGGCTTCCTTGGCCTTGGCAACCATCTCGACCATCTGCTCGTATTCGGTGACGCTGGCGCCATTGGCCATTGCCTCGCCGCCAGCAGCCTTGATCTCCTCGACTACCTTGTGGGCGGCATCAGATGCGCCGGTGCCGGTGCGATCGCCGCCGAGGTCGTTGACGACCACCTTCGCGCCGCGGCGTGCTAGTTCCAGTGCATATTCCCGGCCGAGCCCGCCGCCGGCACCAGTGACGATCGCAACCTTGTCATCGAAACGGATGGACATGGAAAAGGCGCTCCCTCGCGTGATTAGAAGCGCCTTCCCATACTCGACATTCAAACGGGTGCAACCGCCCGGTGTGTCAGGTCCACCGCAGTGGCGGTGTTACTTGCCGCCGCGCTGCATGCAGTTGTTGTACTGGCCCTTCTTGCAGATCGGGTAGCTCTTCATGGGCGGGGGTGGCGGGAATGCAACCGAGGGCGGCGGTGCGGGCTGGAATACGACGCGCGCCCCGGGCTGCGGGGTACCCTTCAGAGCCGGCTCGGCGGGCTCATAGCCGCCCATCGCCGGGCCGCCTTCTTCCTCGAAGCCGGGGGCGGTGGGACGCGGCGTTTCCTCGGATGCGATCGTGGCCTGTTCAGACGCCGGGGCCGGTTGGGTTTGCGCGAGTGCGGGAGCGGCAATGAGCGCCGCCGCGGCGAGAAGGAACGACTTCATGAGGAAATCTCCTGAAAAAGCTGACTTGCGTGCAAACGCAGCACAAGGAACGCACTTACAGGCTGAAGTATCCTTCGTTTCGAGTGCGATTCGACATCTACGTAGTCGGCCTATCCTTGAGTATGACTAGTGGCCGGCATCCAGCGCATATCCCGCAGACCGCACGGTTCGAATGATGTCTGGTCGTCCACCATCATTGATCGCCTTGCGAAGGCGCCGAATGTGCACATCGACGGTGCGACTTTCGATATCGCTGTCGTGCCCCCAGACGCTGTCGAGCAGGCGCTCGCGGGAGAAGACGTGGCCGGGATGCTCCAGGAAATGCTTGAGCAGGCGGAACTCGGTCGGGCCGAGCGGTATCACTTCGCCACCGCGGCGGACCTTGTGGCCGACAGTGTCCATCTCGAGGTCGGCGTAGCTCAGTGCTTCACCAGCAAGGCCAGGGCGAACGCGGCGCAGCACCGCGGATACGCGAGCGACGAGTTCGCGCGGGCTGAACGGCTTGGTAACGTAATCGTCCGCGCCGGTTTCCAGCCCGCGGATGCGATCCTCTTCCTCGCCGCGCGCGGTGAGCATGATGATCGGCACATTCGCCGTTTCAGGCGAGCGCCGCAGGCGGCGGCAGACCTCAATGCCCGAGAGCCCTTCCACCATCCAGTCGAGCAGGACGATGTCCGGCACCTTCTCCTTGGCGAGCAGCAGTGCCTCCTCGCCGTCGATGGTGTGCGCGACGTCAAAATCCTCGCGCTTGAAATGCCAGACGAGCAGTTCCGCGAGGGACGCATCGTCCTCGACCAGAAGCATGCGGGCGCGTGCCATCATTCCCCCTTTTCGCGATCGCCGAGTTGCGTCCCCGTCGCGGCGAAATAGACCATTTCAGCAACGTTCGTGGCGTGATCGCCGATGCGTTCGAGGTTCTTGGCCACGAACAGCAGATGGGCGACTTCGCTGATGGTCTTGGGATTCTCAACCATGTGGGTGACGAGCGTGCGGAAGATCGCGTCGTAGAAATCATCAAGCGCCCGGTCGCGCTCGCAGATCTCCACCGCTGCCTGTGCATCGCGCGCGGCGAAGGCGTTGAGAACGTCGTGGACCATTTCCGCCGCCATCCGGGCCATTGCCTGGATCACGGAGATCGGCTCGATGCGATGCTCGCTTTCAATCATCGGCACGCGCTTGGCGATGTTCTTGGCATAATCGCCGATACGCTCGAGCACGGCCGCGATCTTGAAGGCTGCGACGACTTCGCGAAGATCATTCGCCATCGGTGCGCGCAAGGCGATGACGCGAACCGCAAGCCGCTCCACCTCCGCCTCGATTGCATCGATCTGGGCATCCGCCTTGCGCACCTTCTTGGCGAGGTCGAGGTCGCTGCGCGCGAGCGCGAGCATCGCGCTTTCGATCGCTTCCTCCGCGAGGCCGCCCATCTGGCTGATCATCCCGCGCAGGCGGCGGATGTCATCGTCGAACGCCTTGACGGTATGTTCCTGTCCCGTCGGCATATCCTCTCCCCTCAGCCGTAACGGCCCGTGATATAGTCGGTGGTGCGCTGCTCGCGCGGGTTGGTGAAGATGTCGTTGGTGTCACCGTACTCCACCAGCTCGCCCAGGTGGAAGAAGGCCGTCTTCTGGCTGACGCGCGCGGCCTGCTGCATGTTGTGCGTGACAATTACGATGGCATAGCGGCCGCGCAGATCGTGGATCAGCTCCTCGATCCGGGCAGTGGCGATCGGATCGAGCGCGCTGCACGGCTCGTCCATCAGGATCACCTCGGGATCAACCGCGATGGCCCGTGCAATGCAGAGCCGTTGTTGCTGGCCGCCCGACAAAGCGGTGCCACTGTCGGACAGGCGGTCCTTCACTTCGGCCCAGAGGCCGGCGCGGGTGAGCGACTGCTCCACGATCTGATCGAGATCCGCCTTGTTGCGGGCGAGGCCATGAATGCGCGGCCCGTAGGCGACATTCTCATAGATCGACTTGGGAAACGGGTTCGGCTTCTGGAACACCATGCCCACGCGCGCGCGCAGCTGAACGACGTCCATGTCCTTTGAGTAGATGTCCTCGCCATCGAGTCGGATCTCGCCCTCCACGCGTGCATTGGCGACGGTGTCGTTCATGCGATTGAGGGTGCGCAGGAAGGTCGACTTGCCGCAGCCGGACGGGCCAATGAAGGCGGTTACGTCCTCCTGATCGATATCGATCGACACGTCCCTGATGGCTTGTTTCTCGCCATAGAAGACGCTGACGTGATGGGCCGTGATCTTTTGCGTCACCAGCGGGTCTCGAAGCGGTTGCGGAGGTAGATGGCAAGGCCGTTCATCGCGAGCAGCACGACGAGCAGCACGATGATGGCGGCAGAGGTCTTTTCTACGAAGCCGCGGGCGACTTCGTCCGACCAGAGGAAAATCTGGACCGGAAGAACGGTGGCTGGATCGGTGAGGCCGCTCGGCGGCGCGGCGATGAACGCGCGCATGCCGATCATCAGCAATGGTGCCGTCTCGCCGAGTGCGCGCGCCATGCCGATGATCGTGCCGGTGAGGATCCCGGGAAGGGCGAGCGGCAGGACGTGGTGGAAGACGACCTGGACTGGGCTCGCGCCAATGCCCAGCGCTGCGTCACGGATCGACGGCGGCACTGCCTTGATCGCGTTGCGCCCGGCGATGACGATGACTGGCATGGTCATCAACGCCAGCGTCAGGCCACCGACGATCGGCGCCGAGCGTGGCAGTCCGAGCGTGCCAAGAAATACCGCCAAGCCAAGCAGGCCGAAGATGATCGAGGGCACTGCTGCAAGATTGTTGATCGAGACCTCGATGAGGTCCGTCCACCGGTTCTTTGGTGCATATTCCTCAAGATAGAGGGCGGATAGGACGCCGATCGGGAAGGCGAGCGCCAGCGTGACGAACATCGTCAGCAGCGAGCCCTTCAGCGCGCCCCAGATGCCGACGCGGGTCGGATCCGTCGAATCCGCGCCGGTGAAGAAGCCGCGGTTGAGGCCGAGCGACAGACGGTTGCCCAGCGCGGCGACAATCCGCTCGGCAGCGGGCGGGCCATCACCCTTGTATGCCATGTCGATTTCAGTCGAAACCGGCACCTCGATCAGGGCGGAGCGGCGGAGCAGCGAGGGATCGGCCTTTACGGCGTCGCGCACCCTCAGCCATGCACCCTCAGACAGGAGCGCCGCACCGCCTTCCGGCCCGTAAGCGGCGCCGGCGGCGCTATCGACCACTGATTCAAGGCCCGCACCGGCCAGAGCCAGATCGGCGCGATCGCCACGCAACTGCTCGGGCGTGACGGCGAGGTTCGCCCTCGCGAAATCGATCGGTAGCGCGAGACGGGTTTCGGTGAAGCCTGCCGCGCCCTGCGCCACCATGGTGATGATCAGGAAGGCGAGGAACCCGGCCGACAGCAAGATTGCGCCAAGACCCAGGAGGCGAAAGCGTCGTTCGGCAGCGTATCGGCGCGCGATGCGACGCCGCATCGCTTCCGTGCGCCAATCGGTGGGCGCGCGCTCAGTCATAAGCTTCCCGATATCTTTTCACGACCATCAGCGCGACGATGTTGAGGAGGAGCGTGACGACGAACAGCGTGAGGCCGAGCGCAAAGGCCGCGAGCGTCTTCGCGCTGTCGAATTCTGCTTCGCCGGTGAGGAGATCGACGATCTGCTTGGTCACCGTCGTGGTGCTGGCGAAGGGATTGAGCGTCAGCGCAGCGACGCCGGATGCCGCCATCACGACGATCATCGTCTCGCCGATCGCGCGACTGACGGCGAGAAGCACGCCGCCGACGATCCCTGGGAGGGCGGCAGGAACGAGAACCTTGCGGATCGTTTCCGAGGGCGTGGCACCCATCGCCAGACTGCCATCCCGCATCGCATTGGGCACGGCGGCGAGCGAATCGTCTGCCATGGAGGAGACGAAGGGAATGATCATCACGCCCATGACGAGCCCGGCTGCAAGTGCGCTTTCGCTGCTGGCCCACGTGATGCCGATCGCCACGGCGAAGTCGCGAACTGCCGGCGCCACCGTCAGCGCTGCGAAATAGCCGTAGACCACCGTAGGAACGCCGGCGAGGATTTCCAGCAGCGGCTTCATCCAGCGGCGGGTGCGCGGCTTGGCATATTGCGTCAGGTAGATGGCGCTCATCAGCCCGAACGGGATCGCCACGATCATCGCGATGATCGCGCCGATGAAGAAGGTGCCCCAGAAGAGGGGCAGCGCGCCGAGGCTCGCACCCGGATCGCGCGCGTCGATGACCTGCGGCGACCAATGGGTGCCGAACAGGAAATCGGTAATCGGCACGATCGAGAAGAAGCGCGCACTTTCAAAGACCAGGCTGGCGACGATACCGACAGTCGTGAGGATCGCGATCAGCGACGCCGCCAGCAGCGCGATCATCACGATCCGTTCGACGTGGGTGCGGGCGGCGAATTGCGGGCGTACGCGAAGATAGGCGAAGGCGAAGCCGGCGAACGCAAGCGTCGCGGCCAGCGCAGTCGCGATCCAGTTGAAGCGCGCCTGCGCGGCGGCATAGGCGGGGGCCAGCACTTCAGAGAGATCGTGGAAGGCTCCGAAAGCCTGGCCACGCGCGAGGTTCCGCGCTTCCGACAGGATGGCGGCGCGTTCGAAGCCTTGGGCCGGCAGCGCCGCCGCCGCAGGCGTTGCGATGACGGCATCGGTCACCAGCGCCGGCGACGTGAATGACCAGATGGAGAGGAACGCCACCGGGGGGATGATCGTCCACAACGCGACGTACCAGCCATAATGGCCGGGCAGGGCCGTGAAGCGTCCCGATGTCGAGCCTCGGAAGGCGGCCGCGCGGGCACGCGCCATGAACCAGGCAATCAACCCGAACGCAGCGACCACGAAGAACAGGGCGCCGACGCTCATGACAGTTCACGTCCGTCGAGCGGCATTTCCTTGTGAACGACCTCGGCCGCATGAGCCTGCACGGCCGTCGGCGCGGCGATCAGACCGCGCCGGGCGAGGGGGCCGCCTTCGCCCCAGAGCTTCGCATATTGCTTCAGGTACTGACGCAAGCCGGGGACCGCATCGAGATGCGCCTTCTTCACATAAAGGTAGAGCGGGCGGGCGCCGGGGTAGCTGCCGTCAGCAATGGTCGCATCACTCGGCGTGACGCCCGAGATCGGCACGCCGTCCACCGAGCCCGCATTTTCCTCGAGATACGAATAGCCGAAGATGCCGATCGCGTTGGGGTTGGCCGTCAGCTTCTGAACGATGAGATTATCGTTCTCCCCGGCGTCGATATAGGCGCCGTCCTCGCGCACGCGCTGGCAGCGCTTCTTGAACGCGTCCTCGTCGTGCGCCTTCATCGCCTTTGCTGCGGGATCCACTTCCTCGCAGCCCTTTGCGAGGATCAGTTCCGCCAGGGCATCGCGCGTTCCGCTGGTTGAAGGCGGTCCGTAGACCTGGATCGGCGTTGCCGGCAGCGCCGGGTTCACGTCGCGCCAAGTGCGCGCGGTGTTGGGGCGGCCGTTGGGATTGGCAGCAAGCGCCCGGTAGAGATCAGCGGGTGTGAGCGGCATCTTTGGGCCGTTCTTGGCCTCCGCAAAGGCGACGCCGTCGATACCGACCTGGATTTCCAGAATGTCTCCCGCACCGTTGCGCGCGCAGGTATCGAATTCACTGCGCTTCATCCGGCGCGAGGCATTTTCTATGTCCGGATAAGCCGCACCGATCCCTCCGCAGAACAGCTTCATCCCGGCGCCTGTACCGGTCGATTCGATCACAGGGGGACGAGCGTCGGGGTTATTGGCAAGGAACTGCTCGGCAACGATCGTGGTGAAGGGATAGACCGTGGAGGAGCCAACCGCCCGGATCTGATCGCGTGCGCCCGCCCCGCCGCTCGCCTGGTCATGACAGGCGGCGACCAGTGCGAGCATCACGATCGGCATGACGGCGCGAATCATTGGCATCCCGAAATCCGTCGCTCCAGCCGCGACCGGGCGGCCTGTGTGACACGTGCGTTACGGCTTCATGACAACGTCTCTGCTGCAGCCGGGGCGCGTAGGGTAACTGCGACGCGCGTGCCTTCGCCAAGACGGCTGGATATCTCCAGCCGGCCGCGATGCCGCTCCGCGATGTGCTTGACGATGGCGAGACCGAGCCCGGTTCCGCCGATGGAGCGGCTGCGGCCCGGATCGACGCGGTAGAAGCGCTCCGTGAGCCGCGGCAGGTGCTCCGGAGGGATCCCTTCCCCTTGGTCGGCCACGACGAGGCGCACGGTACCTTTTTCGCGAGTGAGCGAGACACGGATCGGTGTGCCTGGGCGGCCATATTTCATCGCGTTACCGATGAGGTTGTGGAGCAATTGCGATAATTGTGACGCATCACCGAGCACCGGCACGTAGGCGCCCGGCTCATATTCGAGGATGATGTCGCGACCGCGGCCGTTGTGCGCATCCGCCAGTTCCGCTTGGGTCTTGTCGACGAGGTCCGCGAGATTGATCACCTCTGCGGGCGTTCGGAACTTCTCCGCCTCGATACGAGAAAGGCTCATGAGGTCATCGACCAGCCGATCCATGCGGCGGGCTTCGTCGAGAACGATTTTGAGGAAACGGGCGCGCAGGGCAGGATCCTCCCCGGCCTCGTCCGACAGGGTTTCCACATAGCCGAGGATCGAGGCGAGCGGGGTGCGCAGTTCATGGCTGGCATTGGCCACGAAGTCGACCCGCATGCGCTCCGCGGCATGACTGCCGCTGCGATCGGCAAGATGGACGAGCCGGCGCCCGTCGCCGATCGCGGCGACGCGCATGTCCCACCGCTGATCGGGCGACCCGAGCCCCGCGAGCGCAACGGGATCGGTATCGCTCGCCCCGCCGAGTACTGCGGCGGCTGCGGGATGACGGATGGCCGTACGCGCATCCTCGCCGATGATATGGTCGCCGAGAAGTTCGCGCGCGGCGCGGTTGGCGGCGAGGATGCGGGGGCCTCCGAGCACGAGCACCGGCTCCGCGAGTGCGTCCAGGACCAGATCGGGCTCGCCGGCAGATGCCGTATCAACGGGCGCGAAGGCTGCTTTTTCTTCCGTGGCTTCGCGCGCCGTGGTGGCGAGTACAGCTGCGGTGCCACCTACCAGCGTCAGTCCGGCAGCATCAAAGCCAGCTCCGGTAGCGGCGATGATCCCGGCCGTGAGGATCACGATGCCGAGCGCGAGCCAACCGCGAGGAGAAACGATCTCAGCCATGGTCGCCTGTCAGTTACCTCCCTGCCGCCGGTACGCGGCCCAAGAGTGTAGCGCATTCCTAGTCGGCTGATACATGGTTGCATCAGGAGCGGCAGTTGGGACTTGCCCCTATGCCTCACGCAAGATCATCGTCCCGCGATGAAACGACGCTCCGAGCGGCGCTTGTTCCACCGTTAGGATTATGGAAGGGCGTCTTGGTGGAAAAGCGTCCGATGAGCGAACCGATCGACCCGGATCAGCCGGCCCAGCCGCAGCGGCGCCGCGCCTTGCGCCTTGGTGCCGCGGGCGCGGTGGCAGTGGTGTCGATCCGGCCGGCGATGGCCCAGGCCTACGGCTCGGTGCTGACGTGTGAGATTCCCGTGCCCGACCCGCGCCAGACCGGCGGCTTCATCAATCGCGACGGCAAGGTTGTGCCCGCTGGAACTGCCGGCGCCTACGCGCCGCCTGCACGCCCGCTGAAGGGCGAGGACGTGCGACGCGCATTGGCGACCGGGGGCAATTTGCCCGGCGTCGACTACGAGCGCAGCCGGGCCTACCTCAAATACGTTCAGAACCTGCGCAGCGGATCGACCGGCTTCACCTGCTTCGCGTCGCTGCAGATGCCGCGGAGGTAAGTGGGTGGACGCGACGCGCTATCGCGCGCCGCCGGCCGACGGCCTTGCGATCGTGCCGCTCGATGATCTGGTAGCGGTCTTCCATCGCGCGTCGGGCATCACTCATCTCGTCACATCTCCCGCGC
The DNA here is from genome assembly GCF_045371305.1 of Sphingomonas sp. 179-A 2A2 NHS. Taxonomy (NCBI): domain Bacteria; kingdom Pseudomonadati; phylum Pseudomonadota; class Alphaproteobacteria; order Sphingomonadales; family Sphingomonadaceae; genus Sphingomonas; species Sphingomonas sp. 179-A 2A2 NHS. Next base: position 153,538 of record NZ_JBIQDE010000004.1, read on the forward strand.
CGGAATTGCTGGATGCGCTGGCGGATCGCTGGCTCACGCTTGATGATCTCGAAACCGAGTTCGAGCTCGTGGGCGGCGATCGGGGCAGTCTGATCGCAGCGTTGGATGAGTTGGCGGTCGCCGGGCTGCTTGAATGGCGATGAGGCATGTTTTTACCGTCCGGGTCGGGCCGATCGGCTTTCGTGTCGGATCCGAGTGGCGCACACCAATCGAACAGCTGAACGCGTTGTATAGCGACTACCCTCCTTTGGAGGGGGTTTCGGATTTTACCGTGCGGCTGGAGCCTGTCCGGCCGTGGCGACGCTGGGTGCGGCCTGCCGTCAGCATCGCGGGGGACTATGCGATTCCGGATGCCGCTCCGCTGCCACTGGCGCAGGGGCTGCTCGCAGCGGAGATGGCGATGAACCTGCAGATGGCGCTGGGGCAACGAAGATTTCTGCTGCTGCACGCGGCCGCGGCAGAGCGCGACGGCCGCGCGATCATCATGACGGGAGAGTCGGGGGCGGGGAAGTCGACGCTCGTCGCCTTGCTGCAGCGGCGCGGCTGGCGGCTGATGGCGGACGAGTTCGTGCTGGTCGACCCATCGACTGGCCTGGTCGTTCCTTTTCCCCGTCCCATCAGCATGAAGAACGCAGCGATCGCGGTAGCGGCAGCTGCGCTGCCGGGTGCCCGGTTCGGCCCGCTGCTTTACGGCACGCCAAAGGGGGACATCCGACACCTCGTACCCAACCACGCAGCTCTGGCCGCGATGGATGAGGCCGCCGAGCCTGCGCTGCTCCTCTTCCCCCGCTTCGGCCTGCCGGCGGAGCAGCGACCGGTCGGCGCGGGCGAAGCATTCGTGCGGTTGACGCAAGCATCGACCAACTATGTCGGGCTGGGGGAGGCGGGGTTTACGGCACTCACGCGGCTGGTGAACGGCGTTACGCGCATGGCGATCGACTATCCCGAGGCGGACACTGCGGCTGCATTGATCGAGGCCATGTGGTGAGCCCGGCCCGCGAACTCGTTAGGTTACTGGTTGCGCCGGCCGAAGCGGAGCAACTCAGCGATCGCGAATGGACCGGTGTTCTTGCAGTCGCGCGGGCGGAGCAGTTGATGGGCTCGCTAGCCTGTCGTCTGTCGGGCCTTTCACTGCCGGGCCGGGTAGCAAGCATCCTGGCAGAGGCGCGCGCGACCGCGCTGGAGGGACGCCGCCAGGCGCTGTGGGAAGCGGAAGTCGCGCGCCGCGCGCTGGTGGGCATCGCTGAGCCACTTATCCTCCTCAAAGGCACTGCTTTCGTCGCCGCGGGGCTGGACGCGGGGCAGGGCCGCTCGATCGGTGACCTGGACATCCTGGTGCCGCGGCAGGCGCTAAACCGGGTTGAGGATGCGCTTCTGGCGCATGGCTGGATGTGGGTGAAGCCGGACCCCTATGACGACGAATATTACCGGCGCTGGATGCACGAGCTGCCGCCACTCATCCATCCGGAACGGGACCGGATGATCGACGTGCATCACACGATCCTGCCGCTGACCGCTCGAATCTCACCCGATGCTGGCAAGCTGATCGAGGACGCAGTGCCGCTCGGCGGCGGTTTCGCCATGCTCTCGCCAGAGGATATGGTGGTGCACGCTGCGCTTCACCTGCTGGCCGACGGCGACCTGAGCGGGGGCTTGCGCAACCTGTGGGACATCGACCGGCTGCTGCGCGAGTTTGGCGAAGCTGAGGATAGCTTCTGGCTGAAACTTGCCGCGCGTGCTGCCGAACATGGAGCGGATCAACCCGTGGCGCGCGCCGCGCGGTTGAGCCATGCCCTATTCGCGACGCCAGTGCCGGACCCGTGGCGCAGGCAAACCGCCCTGGACCGGATCTTCGTTCGCCGGCTGCTGGCGCGGGATGGCTGGGGGCGCAGTACGCGTCGAGCGACGCGTCTGGCCTTCTACGTCCGGTCGCACTGGATGCGGATGCCCCCTGCGCTGCTCGCCCGTCACCTTTGGATCAAATGGCGGCGCGGCGGCCCCGGACCAGCCTGACGACGAGCAGCATCCCGACAATCACGACGGTGTCAGCCACCCAGTCCATGATGTCACAATCACGGTGAAGCGCCGGGATCGACTGAACCACTTCGATCATGGCGCCAAGGAAGGAGAGCCGCTCGCCAATGCGCAGCAGCTCGGCCTCCGGATAGGCCATGACCGAGAGGATCGTGAGCACGCCGAACGCCAGCATGTGGCGGAACTTGTCGCTGTCGATCGGAACGGACGGTGGGTTTGGCAGGACCGCCATGGTCACCGCTCCGAGGAGAGCCACGATCAAGAGGATGCGCCATGGCAAGCGCCTTTTGCCCGTCACTGGCTCGGCCCCCTCGATACGCTTCCGAGCCGCTCCAGCGTGGGCACCAGTTCATCGAAGTGGTCGATGATCGCTTCGGCGCCCAGTTCCTCCACCGGCTGCATAAGGAAGCCGAAGCGGCAGGCGATCGCCGGAACGCCAGCGGCGTGAGCGGCGGCGATGTCGAAGATCGAGTCGCCGACAAATGCTGCGCGGCCACCGCCCGATCGCTCGATCATCGCCTGGATCGGCACCGGAGAGGGCTTGGAGTTGCCCGGTCCCATTGTGTCGCCGCCAATCACGCACGCAAGCCGATCCAGCAGGCCGGCGCCGCGCAGGACTTCGATGGCGAACGCTTCAATCTTGTTGGTAACCACGGCAACCTTCGCGCCGCGTGCTTCGATCGAATCAAGGGCCGCTATTGCGCCCGGAAACGGAACGGTGTGGATGGATAGATGTTCGGCATAATAGTCGAGCAGAACACGGTGAAGGCGCTCGAGTAGCACCTCATCGCTGCCGCCGGTCGCCGCGAGTCCGTGCGACAGCATCATTCGGGCACCGCCACCGATCATCGGCTTGATTGCTGCCACCTCGAGCGGGGGACGGCCGTTTTGTGCCAGAGCGTAATTGACGGCCGCGGCGAGGTCCCCGCTGGTGTCGAGAAGGGTTCCGTCGAGGTCAAAGCCGACGACGTCGAAAGGAAACTGCTGCATCGCGGCGAGCGGTGACGAGTTGCTATGGAATTGGCAAGCGTCCGGTGGCAGAGGCGCGTGATGACGGGTCGACCATTAGCCGCCATCGTCCTTGCTGCCGGCAAGGGCACGCGGATGAAATCCGATTTGCACAAGGTGCTCCACCCGCTCGCCGGGCGTCCCATGCTGTTGCATTTGCTCGACAGCGTCGCGTCGCTCAAGCCGACGCACAATGTGGTGGTGGTCGGTGCCGGCCGGGACCAGGTGGAAGCTGCGGTCAAGCCTCTTGGCGTGGTAGTGGCGCATCAGGCAGAGCAACTCGGCACCGGGCATGCCGTGCTGCAGGCGAAGCATGCGCTGGCTGGGTTCGGTGGCGACGTGCTGATCCTCTATGGTGACGTACCGCTGGTAACGGCGGCGACGATGCGGCGCATGATCGAGCGGCTGCATGCGGCGGATTCTCCGGCAGCCGTGGTGCTCGGCTTTCGGCCCTCTGATCCAGGTGCCTATGGCCGCGTGATTGCCGATGCCTCAGGGCGGATCGATCGTATGGTCGAGTTCAAGGACGCATCCGCAGAAGAGCGCTTGGTGACGCTCTGCAACTCGGGGCTGATGGCCGTGCGAGGCGAGGAGCTATTCGCGCTGCTCGAACGGGTCGGCAACGACAATGCAGCGGGGGAATATTATTTGCCGGATATCGTCATGCTGGCAGCGGCTGACGGACGTGCTTCCGCGGTGATCGAAACGGGGGCGGATGAAGTTGCCGGCATCAACAGCCGGGGCGAACTCGCCGAGGTGGAACTGGCCTGGCAGGAACGCCGCCGCCGCCAGGCGATGGCGGACGGGGTTACCCTCGTCGCGCCGGACACCGTATGGTTCAGCCATGATACTACCCTCGGCCGCGACGTCACGATCGAGCCCAATGTCGTGTTCGGTTCCGGTGTAACCGTCGCTGACAAGGTCACGATCCACGCCTTCAGTCACCTCGAAGGAGCAGAGGTTGGCGAGGGAGCATCCGTCGGTCCGTACGCTAGGCTGCGCCCCGGCGCTGTGATGGGAGCCGGTTCTCGGGTAGGCAATTTCGTCGAGATGAAAAAGGCGGTGCTCGGCCCGGGTGCGAAGGCGAACCATCTCACCTATCTTGGGGACGCGGAGATCGGGGCGGGCGCGAACATCGGGGCTGGCACGATCACGTGCAACTATGATGGCTTCTTCAAATATCAGACGAGGATCGGCGCTGGCGCCTTCATCGGGTCGAACTCCGCGCTGGTGGCGCCCGTGTCGATCGGCGATGGGGCGATCGTGGCGGCAGGGTCGACGGTGACGTCCAACGTGGAGGCCGATGCGTTGGCGCTCGTCCGTCCGCCGCAAACGGCGAAACCAGGTTGGGCGAAGAACTTCAGGGACATCATGCGCGCACGAAAGGATGCACGTTAATGTGCGGAATTGTGGGGATTTTGGGCAAGGAGCCGGTTGCTGACCGGCTGCTAGATGGACTGAAGCGGCTTGAATATCGCGGCTATGATTCTGCCGGTATCTGCACTGTCCACGATGGCGACTTCGATCGTCGCCGCGCGCCGGGCAAACTGAAGAACCTCGTGCAGCGACTGGCGGAAGCGCCGCTGCCGGGCGACAGCGGAATCGCGCATACGCGCTGGGCCACACATGGCGCGCCGACTGTTGACAATGCGCACCCGCACATCGTGGGCGACGTGGTGATCGTCCACAATGGGATCATCGAGAACTTCAAGCCGTTGCGTGATGAGCTGATCGCCGAAGGGCGTGAGTTCAAAAGCCAGACCGATACCGAAGTCGTGGCGCATCTGGTCGCGCGCGAGATCGAGCGAGGGGCGGAGCCGCGCGCGGCGCTGGCGGCGGTGCTGCCGCGCCTGCATGGCGCCTTTGCGCTGGGCGTGATGGTGCGCACCCATCCCGATCTCCTGTTGGGCGCGCGCCTCGGTGCGCCGCTGACGGTTGGCTACGGCGACGGAGAGAGTTTTCTTGGATCCGATGCCCTCGCGCTTGCTCCGCTGACGCAACGCATCGCCTATCTGGAAGAGGGCGATTGGGTCGCGATCACGCGCGAGGAGGTCGAGATCTATGATCGTGACAACCAGCGGGTCGAGCGGCCGATCGTGAATTCCGGCGCGTCCGGCCAGCTGATCGACAAGGGCAATCACCGTCACTTCATGCAGAAGGAGATTTACGAGCAGCCGGTGGTGGTGGCGCAGACGCTGCGTTCGTATCTCCGTCCGCTCGAGGCGCAGGTCGCGCTGCCTGACATGGAATTCGACCTTTCGACCGTTGAGCGCGTGGTGATCGTTGCGTGCGGCACCGCCAGCTATGTCGGCATGATCGGTAAGTATTGGGTCGAAAGCATGGCTCGCCTGCCGGTCGAGGTCGATGTGGCGAGCGAGTATCGCTATCGCGATCCGGTTCTGCTCCCGAACACGCTGGGCATCGTCATCTCACAGTCGGGCGAGACGGCGGACACGCTGGCAGCGCTTCGCCACATGAAAGCGGGCGGGGTGACCACCGCCGGCATCATCAACGTGCCGACAAGCTCGATGGCGCGTGAGGTGGACCTGCTGCTTTCGACTCATGCCGGACCGGAGATCGGCGTTGCCTCAACCAAGGCTTTTACGTGTCAGCTCGCCGTAATGGCGGCGCTGGCGACGAACCTCGCGCGGGCGAAGGGGCGGCTCGGCAATGAGGCTGAGGTCGTCGAGCATCTGCAGCAGGTGCCTGAGGCCATGAGCCTCGCACTCGCGCACGACGAGGAGATCGAGGCGATGGCGCCGAAGATCGCGGCGGCGCGCGACGTGCTGTATCTTGGCCGTGGCCCTGAGTTTCCGCTGGCGCTGGAAGGCGCATTGAAGCTGAAGGAAATCAGCTACATCCACGCTGAAGGTTACGCGTCGGGCGAGATGAAGCACGGGCCGATCGCGCTGATTGATGATCAGGTGCCGCTGATCGTGATCGCGCCCTCGGGACCGCTGTTCGACAAGACCGTCAGCAACATGCAGGAGGCGCAGGCGCGCGGTGCGCAGGTCGTGCTGATCTCCGACGCCGAGGGTATTGCGCAGGCCGGCGAGAACACGATCGCAACGATCGAGATGCCAAATGTGCATCCACTCATCGCCCCGCTGGTCTATGCGGTGCCGGTGCAGCTGCTCGCCTATCACGTGGCGGTTGCCAAGGGAACGGACGTCGATCAGCCGCGCAATTTGGCAAAATCCGTGACCGTTGAGTGATTTAAAGGACGTCGTTGAATGGCGGGCGGAGGGTTCGGTCTCCGCCCGACCTACTGATCCTGCCGCCACTCTCCTCGAGAGAGGAGAGGCCTCGCAGGCTTAGTCGAAGCCACGCTCCAGGAAGCGTTCGGCCAAGGTGCAGTGCATGGCAATGCCCTTTGCCATCACTGCTTCCTCGATTGTCATGCGCGTGTTGTGCAGCGGCGGGTTGGTGCGCGGATCGCTCCCCTCAGCTGCTACGCCGACGAACGCCATCGCGCCGGGGACTTCTCGCAGGACGTAAGAGAAATCCTCGCCGCCCATCATGGGCGCCGGCATGTGCGACCATCCCTGTTCCCCCGAGAGCGTACCGGCGACGTCGCGCATCATCGCGGTGGCGCGCGGATCGCAGAAGGTAACGGGATAGCCTTCGTCAATCTCGACATCGGCAGTGCAGCCATGGGCGGACGCGATGTCCGTGACGATCTGACGGAAGGCCGCGCGGGCCTTTTCGCGCGTGTGTTCGGACAGCGTACGCAGCGTCCCCATCAGCTTCACCTCATCCGGGATGATGTTGTGGCTGCTGCCGGCGTGGAACTGCGTCATCGTGAGAACTGCGGGATCCGCAACCGGGATGCGGCGGGCGACGAAGGTCTGGAGGGCAGTGACGATCTCGCAGGCTACCGGGATGGGGTCGATCGCATCGTGCGGCATGGCGGCGTGACCGCCCTTGCCGCGGATCGTCGCCAGAACCGTGTCGGTCGAGGCGAGCAGGGGTCCTTCGCGGCCGACGAACACGCCGGCAGGCGCGTTGGGTGAAATGTGAAGCGCGAACGCCGCCTCGGGCCGGGCGATGTCGAGCAGGCCGTCCTCGATCATGTGGCGGGCGCCGTGGTGCCCCTCTTCGCCGGGCTGGAACATGAAGACGATCGTGCCGGGGATCTGGTCCTTGCGCGCGCACAGCGCTCGCGCCGCGCCGGCGAGCATGGCGGAATGCGCGTCGTGGCCGCAGGCGTGCATCGCGCCGGGGATCGTTGAGGCGAAGTCGAGGCCCGTTTCCTCCGTCATCGGCAGCGCGTCCATGTCGCCCCGCAGGAGCACGGTGCGCATGTTGCTGCCCGCAGCACCCGTGCGCTCGCCGCGCAGGATCGCGACGAAGCCGGTCGTCGACGTGCTGTCGTGGATCTCCAGCGGCAGCCCGGCGAGCGCGGCCTTCAGCTTGGCGGTCGTCTTCGGGCAGTCGTTTCCGATTTCCGGCTCGGCATGGATCGCGCGGCGGAGCGCGATCGTGTCGGCGAGCTCGGCCGCGCCCGCGGCGGTCCAGTCGGTGCGGGTGAGGGGGGCGTTCATGCTCGATCCTTCGCTTACCAGGAGACCGCAATCTTGCCGAAATGTGCGGCGCTTTCCTCATAGCGGAAGGCGTCGGCGAGTTCCTCCAGTGCGAAGGTACGGTCGATGACGGGGCGGATCGCGGCAGCTTCCAGTGCGCGGACGAACTCCTCCTGCTCCTGCCGGCTGCCGACGATGAGGCCCTGGAGCCGGGCCTGCTTTGCCATCAATGCTGCGGTAGGGACTTCGCCCGCGATTCCGGTGAGGACACCGATCAGTGCGATGTGGCCGCCGATCCGGACCGCCTCGATCGACTGCGCGAGCGTGCCCGGGCCGCCGACCTCGATGACGATGTCGACGCCGCGGCCGCCAGTGAGATCCCGTACCGCGCGGCCCCATTTCGGCTGCTCGCTATAATTGATGCAATGAGTGGCGCCCAAGTCCTTGGCACGGGTCAATTTCTCGTCCGAGGAGGAGGTGGCGATCACTTCGCAACCCATCGCACGCGCGATCTGCAGCGCGTAGATCGACACGCCGCCTGTGCCGAGCACGAGGACGGTGTCGCCGGCCTTCAGCCCACCGTCGACGACGAGGGCGCGCCAGGCCGTCAGGCCGGCAGTGGTGATCGCCGCGGCTTCGGCGTGGCTCCAGCCGGCGGGGGCGCGGGTGAAGGCAGTGGCGGGAAGGATCGCGACTTCGCGGGCGAACCCATCGATGCCGTCACCCGGCACGCGGCGGAAATCACCGACGCGCGGCGGGCCGGCTTGCCAGTCCGGGAAGAAGCAGGACACGACATGATCACCGACGGCGAAGTCCGTGACGCCGTCACCGATCGCCTGCACCACGCCAGCCCCGTCGGCCAGCGGGATGCGGCCGTCGGCGGTCGGCGACATGCCGGAGCAAACCAGATAATCGTGGAAATTCAGCGAGCTGCCGTGCAAGGCTACACGGATTTCTCCAGCGCCGGGCTGGCCGGGATCAGGGCGATCCGAGAGAACGAGCTTGTCGAGGCCGCCGGGTGCGGTGAGCGTGACTGCTCTCACTTTGCGGTCTCCGAAGCGAGAGCGGGGGCGCGGCGGGCGGTTTTTACCGGTACCGTGGGTTCGAGCATCTGGCCCTTCATAATTCCTTCTCCCTTGGTGGGCGAGGTCGGCAAATCCATGATGCGACGGACGACATCCATGCCCTCGACCACGCGGCCGAACACGGCATAGCCCGGGTTGCTGCCATCAGCGTCCATCGCGGGGGTGTTGCCGACGATGATGAAGAAATCGCCGCGCGCCGTTCCGGGTTCCGCCATCGCCATGGAAATCGCGCCATCTACGTGGCTTAGGCCGGTCTTTGAGGTCGGCTCATGAGCAATGGGTGGGAGCGTTCGCTTGGGATCGTTCTGGGTGCCGAACTGGATGAAGCCATAGCCCGGTGCGACTTTCACGGTGCGGTAAAAGACCGTTCCGTCGAGGCGTTTGCCATCGACATATTTCAGGAAATTGGCAGCGGTGATGGGCGCCTTTTCGGTCTCGATCGCGAGGACGATCGGCCCCTGAGCCGTGGAAATCAGTACATTCGTGGTGGCTGCCTGGTCCGCTTTCGGTGCGGACTGGGCGACGTTGGTTGGGGTTTGGGCGGCACTGGTATCGCTTTGTACAGCGATGGGAGCGGTCAGAAGCAGGCCGAGGAGAGTGAGCGTCTGGATCATGCGAGCCTTGCCACGAGGAGGGTGATGCTGTCGGCTTCAGCGCCGGACAGCTGAAGGGTGTAATTGCCTGGCGCGAGTTTGAAATCGACCATCTTGCGCACGCCGCTGCACTTCGGACCATGGGCGTGCGCGACGGACGCTAGCGACTTGCCGGCGTGCAGCACGTCGATCCATGCCTTGCCGCTTAGCGCGATGCGATAGGTGCCGGGGGTCGCCACTGCGAAGGCGAGCGTGCCGCCGGCGCCAGCGGGGTTCTTCGGCGCGGGTGAGAGCGCGAGGTGGCGGCCCGGGTGGAGCGACACGAGCGCACCCTGGCCGACCGCGATCGTCGCGCCCTCGCCGGGCTTCACCCCGGCGCTGACCGGTACCTGCTGCGACCAGCCGGCGAGTTCGGGCGGAAAGGCGACACGCACGTTGGCGCAGGCGGGGTCGGTGGCGGAATCCTTGGTGTGGGCCGGAGACTGGCTCTGGGCGTCGGTCTGGGCCGCCAGCGGGGCGGCGAGGAGCAGCGAGGCGAAGGCAAGCGCGACACGCATAGAGGAGTGATCCTTTCGCCCGACCCTAGGCCAAAGCGGCCGACAAATGAAGCGTCCAGCCTTCCGCCACGGCAACTTGCGTGCCCGTTGTAGCTATGATTGGAGGCCGCCCCGCAGCACAGGAGCAATGCGATGGCGACGAACGCGACCGAGCCCAGAGAGGCGCGGACCCCGATCCCCGCGCCACCCGGCCTGCCGGTGGTGGGGCATCTGCACCAGATCGCGCGGGCAGGGCTGATCGGCCACCTGCTGCAAGTCGGCCGTGACTTCCCCGAGGGCATCTTCAAGCTGCGCTTCGGCAGCCGCGTGTCGCTGTTCGTGACGAACCCGGACCTCGCCGCCGAGCTTTCGGACGAGACGCGTTTCCGCAAGATGCCGGGGCCGGCCCTGCGCGTGGTGCGCAAGTTCGCCGGCGACGGGCTGTTCACCGCGTTCAGCGAGGAGCCCAATTGGGGCAAGGCGCACCGCATCCTGCTGCCCGCGTTCAGCCAGCGTGCGATGCGCGGCTATTTCGACATGATCGTCGAGGTGTGTGACCAGCTGGTCGCCAAGTGGGAGCGCGCCGCCGGTACCGACGTGTTGGTGGCCGACGACATGACCCGGCTGACGCTGGATTCGATCGCGATCGCCGGCTTCGGCCACCGCTTCAACTCGTTCGAGCGGGAGGAACTCGACAGTTTCCTGCTGGCGCTTGGCCGCGCGCTGACCGAGGCGCTATCGACGATCACGCGGCTGCCGATCCAGAACCGCTTCGCCAAGAAGGCGAAGGCGCAATATGAAGCGGACATCGAGGAGATGAACGCGCTGGTCGACGGCATCATCGCCGACAGGAGGGTAAACCCCACCGACGGCCGCGACCTGCTGAACCTGATGCTGACCGCGGTCGACCCGGAGACGGGCGAGCGGCTGGACGACGTCAACATCCGATACCAGGTGCTGACCTTCCTGATCGCCGGGCACGAGACGACCAGCGGCATGCTGACGTTCGCCTTCGCCTATCTGCTGCGAAATCCGGCGGTGCTCGCGCAGGCCTATGCCGAGGTGGACCGGGTGATGCCGGGCGACGTGCGGCCGGATTACAGCCATGTCGCCAAGCTGGAGGTGATCGAGCGGATCCTGAAGGAGGCGCTGCGGCTGTGGCCGACGGCACCGGCCTTCAGCGTCGCGCCGTTCGAGGACGAGATGATCGGCGGCAAGTGGCTGATGCGCAAGGACCGGCCGGTGAACGTGTTCGTGCCGGGGCTGCATCGTTTCCCCGGCGCCTGGCCGGACCCTGAGAGCTTCGACATCGACCGCTGGCTGCCGGAGAACGAGGCGGCGCGGCATCCGCATGCGTACAAGCCGTTCGGCAATGGCGAGCGCGCATGTATCGGGCGGCAATTCGCGATGGTGGAAGCGAAGATCGCCATGGCGATGCTGCTGCGGCGCTTCGCGATCGGCGATCCGCATTCGTACAAGCTGGCGATCAAGGAAACGCTGTCGATCAAGCCGGACGATTTCTGGATGCGCATCCGGCTGCGCCAGCCGCACGAGCGGCTGCAACTGGCGAGCGCGGCCCCGTCACCGGCGAACGACGACGCGATCGGTTCCGTCGCGGGGACGGGACAGCAGTTTGCGGTGCTCTACGGTTCGTCGCTGGGCACCGCGCGAGACATCGCGGAGGAGATCGCCGAGCGCGCGCGGCTGGATGGGTTCGACGTGACCGTCCGATCGATGGATGAAAGCTTCAAGGGCGGGGCAGCGCCGCAGGACAAGGTGATCGTGATTGTCACCGCGACCTATAACGGCCGCGCACCCGACAGTGCGGTGGAGGTGGAGCGGGCGCTGGACGCCGGCCTGTTCGATGATGCCGACTGGAGCGGTGCGCGTGTCGCGGTGCTTGGCATCGGCAACAGCCAATGGCCGAACTACCAGTTCTTCCCGAAGCGGATCGCGGAGGCGGTCGAGAAAGCCGGGGCGACGATCCTGGTGCCGCGCGCGGAGGCAGACGGGCAGGGCGACTTCGACGGCGCGGTGAGCGGCTTCGTGCGTGACCTGTGGCAGGCGCTGGGCAGCCAAAGCGGGCCGAGCGACAGCGCCGCCTCCCTCTCGTTGACGCTGGTTGATGCGGCGGACACGCGGGCGCAGGCGCTTCCCGAACATGCCCAGCGGCTGGCGATCGTCAGCAACGAGGAGCTGGTGCGCCCGGCCGACGGGCTGTGGGATTTTTCGCACGAGCCGCCGCGCCCGTCGACCCGGCTGATCCGGGTGCGCCTGCCGGCGGGGCAGGTGTATCACACCGGCGATCATATCGCGGTCTATGCCCGCAACCGCCCCGAACTGGTGATGCGCGCGATCGACCGGCTGGGGCTGGACGGCGCGCGGCAGGTGCGGTTGGACGGCAACGGCGGGCGCTTCAAGCATCTGCCGCTTGGCGAGACGGTGACGGTGGCGCAGCTGCTGACCGATTTCGTCGAGCTTTCCGATCCCTTGCCCAGGCGCGCGCTGGCGCAGGTGGCGGCGCAGACGCGCTGCCCGGATACCAAGCGCAAGCTGGCGGCGATCGAGGCGGACTATGATGCGGCGGTGGCGGAGAAGCGGCTGACGCTGATCGACCTCCTCGAAGCGCATCCCGCGGCGGAGCTGTCGTTCGAGAGCCTGGTCGAGCTTTCCGCGCCGATCGCGCCGCGCTTCTATTCGATCGCGTCCTCGCCGCTGGTCGATCCGCAGGTGGCGGACCTGATCGTCGGAACGATGGCGGCGCCTGCGTGGTCAGGGCTGGGCGAGCATCGCGGCTTTGCCTCCAGCTACATGGGATCGGTGGCGCCGGGCGATCATGTGTTCGGTTATGTCCGCCGGCCCAACCCGCCGTTCGCGCCCCCGGCCGACCCGATGGTGCCGATGATCCTGATCGGGCCGGGCACTGGCTTCGCGCCGCTGCGCGGCTTCCTGCAGGAGCGCGAGGCAAAGCAGGCGGCGGGCGCGGAGGTGGCGACGAGCCTGTTGTTCTTCGGCTGCCGCCATCCCGAGCATGACTGGTTCTGCCGCGAGGACATGGAGCGCTGGGATGCGGCGGGCGTGGCCGAGCTGTTCACCGCCTTCTCCGCGGTGCCGACGCATCCGTGGCAGTTCGTGCAGGACGCGCTGTGGGCCGAACAGGAGCGAGTGTGGGCGGCGCTGCAGGCGGGTGCCTCCATCTATCTGTGCGGTGACGGCAAGTTCATGGCGCCGGCGGTGCGCGACACGCTGATCCGCATCCAGATGCAGCAGGCGGGCGGTGAACATGCGCAAGGCTCGGCGTGGCTGGAGGAGATGATCGCCGCCGGGCGCTTCCACCAGGATGTGTTCGGCTTCGGCAAGTGAGGTGCGGCCTCTGTCTGGAGGCGCGCGGAGCGATCAGAAGGCGAGATCGACGCCGATGCGGATGCTGCGCGGGCGCAGCGGGGTGATGTGATCCTGGTCGCGGATCAGGAACGGCGAGCCGAGCGCGAAGCGGTTGCCGCGCGAATCTAGCAGGTTCGTGGCGGTGAGCGTCAGCCCGCGGCGATCGTTGCCGATCCGCGCCTCCAGCCCGGTGTCGAAGTAATCGCCCTGTAGCCGGCCGAGGATCGTACCAATGCCGAGCGTCGACTGGCCGATGTACCGGGCATAGCCACTGAGATCGAGGCGGCTGCCGCCGGCGAGCGTGCTGGTATAGGTGAAGCCGAGGCGGCCGCTGCGGTGCGCTACATTCGGCAGGCGGCTTTCGTCGATCGCGCCGATGCTGACCGGCAGGATCGAGAAGGCGGGTTCGGTGATCCGGCTGTCATTGAGGTAGATCGCGCCGTCGAGCTCCAGCCCGGCGAGCGGGCGCCATCGCGCGGACAGGCCGACCGACCAGATGCGGCCATCGCCGATGTTTGCCGTCGTCGGGAAGCCGAATCCGTCGACGATATCGGCCTGGATGTTGCGCCAACTGGTGTGCGAGACGGTGACGCTGGCGTCTAGCGCGCGGCCGTCCCAGCGGCCGCCGACCTCGGTGGTCGAGACACGATCGCCGGCGAAGCGCTGGATGAAATCCTGCCGCACGGCGATGCCGCCGGGCCGGAACCCCTCCTGGTAACGGGCGAAGAGGCTGGCGCGCGGATCGGGGCGCCAGACGATCGCCGCGGAGGGAAGGAGGCGGGTTTCGGAGCGACTGTCACCCGCGCCGGGATCGACCCGCAGCGCAATCGCCTCGAGTACGTCGCGCGACTGGCCGCCGAGTCGCGAATGGGTGAGCCGGCCGCCCACCGTCACCGTCACTTGCGCCAGCGGCGAGACGGCATAGTCGCCGTAGAGCGTCGCCTCATCGACGTTGTTGCGCACGCCCGTCAGTGCCGAGCCTAACCAGGGGCCGCCCATGCGGCGCGAGACGCGGGCGCGATTGTGGAGCAGGCTGGCGCCGATCAGCCATCCCGCGCCGTTCGCGCCGCGGCGAGCGAGGCGAGTCTCGGCGGTGAGCAGGCCGATGCGATTGGTCTGCGTGTAGGTGGTCGGCTCCGCGCCTTCGAGCGGACCCTGCATCGGGCGCAGCGGATCGGGGAGCGTGGGGCCTTCATATTGTTCGAAGACGTGCTGGCCGGTGTAGCCGATCGAATTGGTCCATTCGACCGCGCCCAATGATTTGCGCACGACGAGATCGGTGAGCCAATATTCGTTGCGGAACGGCTGGGCGACGGTGCTGGCGCGGCTGAGACCGTCGGTGACGCGATCGGCATATTGGCTGTCGTCGCCGATGATCCGCTGGCCGAGCGCGGTGAGATCGATCGTCCAGTCGTTGGTCGGCGTGTAGCGCAAGGTGGCGCGGCCCCCGAGCGTGCCGACGCGATTCACGTCGCGCAGGCCACGCGCGCGATCATCGATATAGCCGCCCTCAATGTTGCCGAAGCCGAGCACGCGCAGGGCGAGCGTGTCGGCGACGAGGGGAAGGTTGACGATCGCGCCGCCGTCCGCGCCGGGCTTGCCGTGCTGTGTGGCGAGGACGCTGCCCCATAGTTGCGCGCTGCGATCGCCGGCGTCGGGCGCATTGGGCACGACGCGGACTACCCCGCCGAGCGAGCCGGCCCCGTAGAGCGTGCCTTGCGGGCCTTCCAGCACCTCGATGCTCTTCACGTCGTAGAGGCGAAGGCTCGGGTCCGGCGCGCTGTAGGTGATGCGGCTGTTGCCCCAATACTGGCCGACGGTGGCCTGCGTCGGGCCGACGAAGCTCGAATCCGCGATGCCGCGGATGAACAGCTTGTTGCGGCCGGGGCCGAGGTGAGTCGAGGTGACACTGGCGGCGCGGCTTTCGATGAGATCGGTGCCGCGCGCGGCCTGCGCCAGCGACAGAGTTTCACCAGCGATCACCTGCGCACCGCCGGGATAATCGGCGAGCGGCACGTCGCGCTTGGTGGCGGTGACGATGATGTCCGCGGGGGCTGGCTCGGCGGCGGGCGGGAGAGAAGGCTGGGGCCGGGGGGTGGGGCGCGGCGGAGGCGGGGGCGGGGCGCGTTCGACGATGAAGCTGGCGGTGGCGACGCGGCGGGCGATGGCGCCGGTGCCGGCGAACATCCGCTCGAGCGCCTGCGCCGGGGTGTAGCGCCCGCGCACCGCCTTGACGGGCAGCCGCGCGAGGGCGGGTTCGCGGATGCCGATGCTGATCCGGCCCTGGCGCGCGAGCAGGCGGGTCGCCTCCTGCGCGGGCGCCGCCGGGGTATCGATCTCGGTCGCACGTTCCTGCGCCGCGGCGGGAAGGGCCGCAGCGGTGCCGGCGATCGCAAGGGCGATGCTAGCGGCGCGCACCATCGCGCGGCGCCATCCGCCACCCCTGGCCGTCGCGGGTGACCGTCACTTCCGCCAGCGGACCGACCCGCGCCATCACGGCAGCCGGGCCGCCATCGAGCATGATCGTGCCGGTGAAGCGCTGGTCCGCCAGATCGGGGGCGACGGCGACCGGCGCACCGATGTTGCGGCCGAGCTGGCGCGCGACATCGCCGAGCGTGGCGTCGTTGAATTGGAGATATCCGGTGCGCCAGGCGCCGATCGAGGCGGTATCCACGGCGCGCTTCTCAGGGGCGGCGCTGGCTGAGGGGCGGACCAGCATCTCGCCGGCATCGAGCCGCATTTCGCCGCCGGGGCCGCGATAGACCACTGCGCCTTCGGCCACCGCGACGTCGAGCGCGCCGCTGTCCGCGACGACGTTGAACACGGTGCCGATGTCGGTCAGCCGGGTGCCGTCGGGCGTGATGACGATGAACGGGCGCGTATCGCTGTGGTGCACGGTGAACAGCGCCTCGCCGCTGGCAAGCTCCACCTGCCGGGGATTGTCCCGATCGATGGTGAGGCGGGTGCCGCCGTTCAAGATGATGTGCGAGCCGTCGGCCAGGTCGAGTTCGCGCCGCTCGCCGGGCTGCGTCGCATAGACCATCGTGTCGCTACGCTGGAAGGCGATCCAGCTGCCGCCGACCGCGGCGACCACCGCTGCGGCTGCCACCGCCGGCATGCGCCACGCGCCGGAGCGGCGGTGCGGCTGCGCGGGTGCGGCGGGGGACGCTGCCGGTGCGGGCGACCAGGCGGGCCTGGGCTTGGCGGCCGGCTCCGGCGGCGCGTCGAACAGCTCGTCCGCGGCGTCCATCTCGTCCAGCGCGGCCTCGTAGGCGGTATTGTGCGATGGGTGGGCCTCCAGCCACGTGGTGAAGCCGTCCCAATCGGCGAAGTCGGGCGCACGCAGGCGGATCGCCCAGAGGCGACCTTGCTCGCGCAGCGCGTCTTCGGACTTGCCGTTCATGCCCATCTCCCCATCGAGACGGAGCCGTGCCGCCTATTCCGCATCGAACTTCGCCTTCAGCCGGGCCAGCGCGCGATAGGCCTTCTGCAAATCCTTTTCGATCGAGCTGAGGCTGACGCCCATCTCGCGCGCGATCTCGTTCTGGCTGACGCCGTCGAGCCGGAAGCGGCGGAACACCTGGCTGACGCGCGGGCCCTGTTCGGCGAGCGCGGCATCGGCGGCGGCAAGCCGCTCGCGCGCGATCAGCGCCCGTTCGCCGACCGCCGGCTCTTCTGGCGAGACGCTGACTTCGTGCCAATCCTGCTGCCGCCGGGCGCGGCTGACCGCGCTGCGCCGGCGATCGCGCATCACGTTCTCGGCGGCGCGGAAGAGATACGATACCGGATCGGCGATCGGCTGCTGCGGCACGCCGACCAGCCGCTGCCAGAGATCCTGCAGCACATCCTCCGCCTCGTCACCGGCACCACGCGCGGCGAGGAACCGGAGCAGCCGGGGGCGCTCGTCCACCAGGACGCGGGCAAGGCCGCCAAGATCGGGATCCGGACTCATCGTGCGTGGGAAAGCACCCATCGGCGCCCTTGCCAAGACCCCCAGAGGTTTCGCTGGTGGCCCGTCGGGCCGCCGAGAGTGGTGGGCGAGCGCGCTCATCGACCCAGGATCGCCCGTGCTTCGCGCCCGCCGGGGAGGCGCGTTGGTGGCATAGTTGCGCCATCGCTCGCCTCGGCGAAGCGGGAGCGATGCCGCTGTTCGGGGGCGTCTGTTACGGGAGTCGTAGCGGTCGGGGCGGCGGCGCCGAAATGCGGCAGCGGATCAATCGGCGTGCCGGCGACGCGATATTCGAAATGGAGGTGGCTGCCGGTGGCGCGGCCGGTGCTGCCGATCTCGCCGATCGGCTGCCCCTGGCGCACCTCCTGATCGGGGCGCACGAGGATTCGCGACAGATGCGCATAGCGCGTCGTGCTGCGATCGGGATGTTCGAGCTCGACGAGCAACCCGTAGCTGCCGCGCCGGGCGGCGACGCGCACGACGCCGGTGGCGGCGGCGAGCACCGGCGTCCCGGCATGGGCGGCAAGATCGATCCCGCGATGCACCGCGCGTGCGCCGTGCAGCGGATCGATCCGGATGCCGAAGCCGGACGACAGCCGCGCCGGATTGGCGAGCAGCGCGCCGGGCAAGGCAAGGGCGAGGAGCGCCGGGGCGATCAGGGCGATCAGCTTCATGCCGGCGGGACGGAACCGCGGGCCCCGACCCGCAGCGCAAATTTCGTTGCGGGTCGACGCCGCCGACCGCGTCTTCCCCTTCGAAACCCCAGCAATAGCCACCGGGAGGGATGGACATGAACCGAACCGAAGCCGCCATGCTCGACATGCTGAAAAAGGGCCGCGACCATTATGGCGTGGTGGCCGTGAAGGCCGAGTTCGAGGCGGAAGGAACGCGGCCGGACGAGCTGCTGCGGCTGCTGGACCTGGCGCGCCGGGCCGACCTGAAGGTGGCGCTGAAGATCGGCGGTTGCGAGGCGATCTCCGACCTCCACGCCTCGCGCCTCTATGGCACCGACTACATCATCGCGCCGATGATCGAGACCCCGTACGCGCTCGCCAAGTTCGCCGATGCCCGCGACAAGGTGTATGGCGCGGGCGCGCACGATACCGACTTTCTCTTCAACCTGGAGACGGTGACTGCGCTCGAGGCGCTGGACGCGCTGCTGCCGCTGGCCGCCGAGCGGCTGGACGGTGTGGTGTTCGGCCGCGTCGATTTCACGCTTTCCCAGGGTCTGCCGCGCGGCGCGGTGAACGAGCGGGCGATCACCGATGCGGTGCTGCGCACGGCCGAGGCATGCCGGCAGCACGACATCGACCTCGTCGTCGGCGGATCGGTGTCTGGGGAAGCGGCGGCGCCGCTGCGCGAGATGCGGGCGATCCGCCTCGACCGGTTCGAGACGCGCAAGGTGGTGTTCGACGGCGCGGCGGCGGAAACGGCCGAGTTCGAGGCGGGCATCGCCCATGCTGTCGCCTTCGAACTCGCCTGGCTGGAGAACAAGCGCGACCATTATCGCGCGATTGCCGAAGAGGATGCCGCGCGGATCGCGATGATGGTGGAGCGCCGCGCGCGTGGCGCCAAGCCGCAGCTGGTGGCGGCCTGAGCCATGGGCCTGTCGCGAGAAGTTGCCGCGCTGATGCGGGGCGTCGCCCAGGAGGTAGTTCTGTCACGCTATCGCCTGCTGGGGGCCGCCGACATCGCCGAGAAGAGCCCGGGCGAGATCGTCACGGCGGTTGATCGCGAGGCGGAGCTTCGGCTGCGCGAGGGGCTGGTGCGGCTGGAAGGCGATGCGCGCATCGTCGGCGAGGAAGCCTGCGCCGATGATCCGCGCCTGCTGGACGGCATCGGCCGCGGCCTCGTCTGGCTGATCGATCCGCTGGACGGGACGGCGAATTTCGCGCGCGGCGAAGGCGCGTTCGGCATGATGATCGCGCTGGTTGCCGATGGCGAGCCGGTCGCATCCTGGATGCTGGATCCTTTATCCGGCCGGATGTGCCATGCCGAGCGCGGGCTTGGTGCGTGGATCGATGATCGGCCTGCTAGGATCGCGCCGCGTGACGAGCGGCGGCGGCCGGTGGCGGCGCTGGCGACCCAGTTCATGGCCGGCAGCGACCGGCTGCGTGTCGAGCGATCGGCAGCGCGGGTGTTCGCGCTGGAGCCAATCCCGCGCTGCGCGGCGGAAAGCTATCCGCGGCTCGTCACCGGGCGGAACCAGCTGGCGGTGTTCCAGCGCATCCTGCCGTGGGACCATGCCGCTGGCTTCCTGTTCCTGGCTGAGGCCGGCGGGCGCGCAACGCATTGGGATGGTGAGCCCTATCGCGTCGGATCCGGACGTGCCGGCCTGATCGCGGCTGCCAGCGAGGATGCGTGGCGGCGCGCGATGCATGTCCTGTCCGCCCCGCTTTCCGCGATCGATCGATACGAGCCGCTTGCCGCATGATGATCATCACTGCTGGTCGTCTGGCGGGCATGTCGCTCGTCCTGTGTGCTGCCCCGTTGGCGGCGCAACTTGCCTCGCCGATCGGCGGGGCGAGCCCGGCGGGTATGGGCGTGGGCGCTGCCCCCCGCGCCGCGCCCGGTGTCGCCGTGCCCCCGGCGACCCCCGCCACCTTTTCCCCGATGCGGATCGAGGCGCGCCCCGAGCCGGCTGAGCCCGAGCCGCATCCGGCGGCGCCGGCGGCACCCCAGTTGCCTGCCGCGCCAAGCGAGTTCGAGGCCTATGTCTCGAGCATCGCGGGCAAGCCGCTACGCCGCTTCGGCAGCGAACTGGTGACGCCGGGGGCGCGCGACTTCGCGTTGCCGGGCACGGCGGCGGTGCCGAGCGACTATCGCATCAATCCGGGTGACCAGCTGCGCCTCGACCTTTCGGGATCGGTCCAGGCATCGAACCTGTCGCTGACCGTGGACCGCGAGGGGCGGATCTTCGTGCCCGCGGTGGGCGCGGTGGTGGTGGGCGGCGCGCGCTATGGCGACCTGCACGGCGTGATCTCGCGCGCGGTGTCGCGGCAGTATCGCGGCTTCACGCTCGAGGTCGGCATGGGCCGGCTGCACGGCATCACCGTCTATGTCACCGGCTTCGCGCGTTCGCCGGGCGCCTACAACGTCAACAGCGTCGCGACGCTGGTGAACGCGGTGCTGGCGGCGGGCGGGCCTTCGGAAGGCGGCAGCTTCCGCTCGATCAGCCTGAAGCGCGGCGGGACGCTCGTCTCCGACTTCGATCTTTATGACCTGCTGCTGCGCGGCGACACATCCGGCGACGCGGTGCTGCGCAACGGCGACGTGATCCATATCGCGCCCGCCGGCGAGCAGGTGGCGGTGATGGGCAGCGTCAACCGCGAGGCGATCTTCGAGGTCGCGCCCGGCGAGACGATCGCGCAGGCGGTGGCCTATGCCGGCGGCGTCAGTACCGTGGCGGACGACACGCGGCTGATGGTGCTCGATACGCTCGGCAAGGCCGATGGCGGGTGGCGGCAGCTTTCCGCAGCGGAAGCGGCGGCGCGGGCGGTACGGCGCGGCGACGTGGTGCGCGTGCTGAGCGATGCGGGGCTGGCGCGGCCGATCGCGCAACAGCCGGTGCTGGTGACGCTGAGCGGCGAGGTCGCGCGGCCGGGCCGCTATTATGTGCCGCCGGGCACGCCGCTGTCCGAGGTCGTGACCAAGGCCGGCGGGCTGACGCCGCAGGCGTTTCCGTTCGCCAGCGTCATCACGCGCGAGTCCGTGAAGGCGCAGCAGCGCGAGAGCTTCGCGCGGGCGGTGGACGATGTGGAGCTTCTGCTCGGCACGCAGCCGCTGGTGTCGGCCAATCGTGCGCAGCTCGCCTCCGCGGCGAACCTGCAGCTGATCGACCAGGTGGTGGCGAAGATGCGCGAGCGCGAGCCGACCGGGCGGCTGGTGTTCGACGTACCGGTGACGGCGACGACGCTGCCGGCCGACCTCATCGTCGAGAATAACGACAGCGTGCACGTGCCGACGCGGCCGGCGACGATCGGCGTGTTCGGCGCGGTCGCGAGCCCGGCGTCCTTCGCTTACCGGCCGGGGCAGACGATCGGCGACGCGGTGCGCAGTTCGGGCGGAATCCAGTCGCTGGGCGACAGGAAGGAGATCTTTGTCGTGCGCGCCAACGGCATGGTGCTGGCACGCGGCAAGCGCACGCTGCGCGAGCCGGCGCTGCCGGGCGATCTCGTCTTCGTCCCGGTCGACGCCAATCGCGGCGAGTTCTGGGCGCGGCTGCGCGATATTACCGGCAGCCTGTTCGGCAGCGTGATCGGCGCGGCCACTATCGCGAATGCGGTGAACTGATGGCGCGGGTGATTGCATGGGTGCGCGATCCGCGCCGGCGGCTGCGCGTATATGGCGCGCTCGCCGCGGTGCTGGCGGTGCTGTGCCTGGTGCCGCAGCCGTATGAGGCGCGGGCGAAGCTGGTGCCGCAGGAGCCGGGGAGCCTTGGGCTGGGTTCGACGATGAACGCGCTTGGCGGGCAGCTGGGCGGCTTTGCCGCGCTGCTCGGCGGGGCGAAGCAGCCGATCGACCTGTACCTCACCATCGCGCGCGGGCGCGAGGTGGCGGATGCGGTGATCACGCGGCTGAAGCTGGCGGATCGTTATGGCTCGGCACGCAAGGCGCAGCTGGCGGTGGCGAAGAAGGTGGACGTCCATTCGCTGACCGGCGGCGTGATCGAGATCGAGACGCGCAGCCGCGATGCGGAGGAGGCGGAGGCGCTCACCCGCGCTTATGTCGCGGCCGTCACCGATCGGCTGAACGCGCTGAGCCGTGACCGGGTATTGCGCAAGCAGCAGGTGGTGCGGGCGCGCTTTCGCGGGGCGGGCGAGCGGGTGGTGAAGGCAGAGGCGGCGCTGCAGGCGTTCCGTCGCCGCAACCGGCTGGCCGAGCCCGAGGCGCAGCTTGGCGCCGAGCTGTCGTTGCGCGCGGGGTTGCAGGCACAATTGCAGGCGAAGCAGGTGGAACTGCAGACGCTGCGCCAGTTCCAGGGCGACGAGAACCCGCAGCTGCGCGCGGTGCAATCGGAAGTGGCGGCGCTGCGGGCGCAGATCGCGCGGACCGCCGATCCGGCCTCTGGCGCGGCGGGACCGAACGTGGCGGGCCTGTCCGAAGTGTCGGGCGCGTACCTCGACCTGTATCGTGACTATCGCTTCGCGCAGGCGCTGTACGAGGTCTACGCGCGATCATCCGAGGAGATCGCGGTCGAGGCGCTGGCGGCGGAGACCGCGTCCGACGCGCAGGTGATCGAGGCGCCGCGGCTGGATGCGGATCGCAAGTATAACGTGCCCGCGGTCGCGCTGCTGGTGATGGTGATCGCGCTAGCGCTGTTCACCGAAGTCTATGCGCCGGCGACGGGCATTCGCCTGCCGCTGATCGGGGAGTCGCGGCGGTGACCCGGCCCGAGCTTTCGATCGTCATCCCGTGTTTCAACGAGATCGAGAACGTGCGCGCGATCGTGGCGGCGGTGTCGCGCGAGGCGGTGTCGCACGTCGCGAGCCATGAGATCATCCTGATCGACAATTGTTCGACCGACGGGACGCGCGAGGCGATCGCGGAAATCTGCCGTGGCGACAGCCGGGTGCGGGCGATCTTCAACAACCGCAATTACGGCCAGATGCGCTCGCCGACCCACGGCATCTACCAGGCGCGAGGGCAGGCGGTGATCGGCATGTGCGCCGATTTCCAGGATCCCCCGGCGATGATCGGCGAGTTCGTCGCGCTGTGGCGCGCGGGCGCAAAGGTGGTGCTGGCGCAGCGGCGGAGTGAACGCGCCGGGATCGCGCTGACGGCGGTGCGGCGGCTTGGTTATGCGGTGCTGGCGCGCGTCGGCGATTATCCGGTGGTACCGGGGGCGACCGGCTTCGGCCTCTATGACCGGGCGGTGGTGGATACGCTGCGCACGTGGCGGGAGCCCGAGCCGTTTTTCCGCGGGATGGTGATCGAGAGCGGGTTTCCGGTCGCGCTGGTGCCGTTCGACCGGCCACCGCGGGCGGCTGGCGAGACCAAGAACGGGATCGCGAGCCTTGCCAGCTTCGCGCTGTCGGGCCTCGCCGGATCGGCCAAGTCGCTGCTTCGCCTGCCGATCATCCTGGCACTATGGGGCTATGGCGCCGCGTTGCTTGCCGCGATCGCCGGCGTGCTGGGGGGCGCGGGCGCGTTGCTGTGGCTGGCGCTGATCCTGGCGATGTTCGCGACGGTGCTGCTGTTCCTTGGCCTGATCGGGGATCAGGTGCGCCTGATCGGCGAGCGGACGCGCGGCGTGCCGCTGGTGATCGAGGAGGCGCGGCTCAACTTTCCCGACGCGGCATGAGCGCCGGGCGCGCCTTTCCCTGGGCCGAGTATGCGCTGATGCTGGCGGTGGCGGCGAGCGCTGGCGCGGCTGCGCTGTGGCTGGCGCGCACCGGCTACCTGCCGCAGCCGTTCGTGTTCGACACGAACGACACGTTCATGGACTGGTTCAACACCGCTTTCTGGGCGAACCGGCCCGGCGCCTATGACGTGTGGCGAAGCATCTATCCGCCGCTGTCGTTCGTGTTCCTGGACCTGACCACGCTGCCGGGCTGTTACCTGAGCTCACCGTTCCACGCGCGCGATTGCGACTGGCTGGCGCGGGCGACGATCCTGGCGTTCTACCTCGTCGATATCGTGCTGGTCGCGATCGCGTTTCGCCGGGCGGACGCGCGCACCGCGCTGCCGCGCACGATCGCCTTCGCGATCGGCCTGCCGTTGCTGTTCACGCTGGAGCGGGGCAATCTGATCCTCGTCGCCTTCGCCGCCTTCGTGCTGGCTTATGGCGGTATCACGCGCAGCCGGGCGGTGCGTGCGCTGTCGGTGGCGGCGACGATCAACTTCAAACCCTATCTGCTGCTGCCGGCGCTGGCGCAGGCGGTGCGGCGTGACTGGCGGCCGCTGGAACTGGCCGGCATCGCGACGGTGCTGCTGTACTGCGCGACGCTCGCCTGGGTAGGGGCAGGGACGCCCGGCGAACTGGTGTCGAACACCGCCACCTGGGTGAATTTCGTCGCCGGGCAGGTGTGGAACGAGGTGAATTACTCGACCAGCTATGCGCCGTTCCTGCTGATGCGCGAGAGCCAGTTGCCGCTCCTGACCTTCGTCTCCTCGCGGCTGGTGGAGGGAATCGAAGGCGTCGTGCCGATGGTGATCCGGGCGACGCAGGGACTGGCGCTGGTGACGCTGGCCGCGGCCTGGCTGCAGCCGCGCGCGCTGAGCGAAGCGCGGATCGCGGCGATCATGCTGGGCGCTTATCTCGTGACCCAGTCGCCGGGTGGGTACACGCAGGTTTTCCTGCTGTTCCTCGTCCTGCTGGAGCCATGGCGGGGCGGGGCAATCCCGGCGATCGCCGCGGCATATCTGCTGTGCCTCGTCGGCGACTGGCCGCTGGCAACGGTGCTGGAACTCAACACGACGAGCTGGCTGACCGGCCGGCCGGTAAACCCCAGTTTCGGGCTGACGCTTGGCCATTTCGCGCGGCCCGGCCTGGTGGTGCTGATCGTCTGGGCGCTGTCGCTCGATTCCCTCCTTCATGTCGCGCGGGCGCATCGCAGCGCGCGGCCGGTGCTTGGCCTTGCATGATGATTCCGGAAACTGATCTTGCGGCGATCGATGCCGCGCTGGCGCCTTACTGGGCGGCGCTGGACGGCGCGCGGCTGTTCGTGACGGGCGGCACCGGCTTCATCGGGCGGTGGATGCTGGAGGCGCTGGCGCGGGCGCCGATCACCGTATTCGCCACGGTGCTGACGCGCGATCCTGCGGGTTATGCCGCGCGGGCGCCGCACCTGGCAGCGCGCTTTCCCGGCGTGAAGGGCGACATATTACAGTTCGAGCCGCCGGTGGGACCCTTCACCCATGTGATCCATGGTGCGACCGATGCGAGCGCGGCGCTGACCGCGAACGATCCGCGGCGCATGTTCGACACGATCCTGGCGGGGACCAGCGCCGCGGCGGAGGTGGCGCGGCGCGATGGCGCACGCTTTCTGCTGATGAGTTCCGGCGCGGTCTATGGCGTGCAGCCGCCCGTGCTGACGCACGTCGACGAGAGCTGGACCGGCGGACCGGACGTGCGCGACCCGCGATCCTCCTATGGCGAGGGGAAGCGGGCGGCTGAGACGCTGACGACGATCTATCACCGTCAGCTGGGGATCGAGACGGTTAGCGCGCGGATTTTCGCGCTGCTTGGCCCCGGCCTGTCGCTCGACACGCATTTCGCGGCGGGCAATTTCATCCGCGATGCGATCGCCGGGCGGCGGATCGTGGTGGAGGGCAGTGGGGAAGCGGTGCGATCGTACCTCTACGCCGCGGACCTTGCGGTGTGGATGTGGCGGCTGGTGATCAGCGCCGCGCCTGGCAGCACATACAATGTCGGATCGGAAGAAGCGGTGTCGATCGCGCAGCTCGCGCGGCGGACGGCGGCGGTACTGGGCGCGCCCGGCGTCGACGTGCTCGGTCGGCCTGACCCGGGTTGGAACCCCGGCCGCTACGTTCCCTCGACCGCCGCGATCCGCCGCGATCTCGGCCTCACCACCACCGTCACTCTCGACGACGCGATCCGGCGCACTGCCGCCGCCAATGGATGGACATCATGCTCCAAATGAAGCTTTCCGCCTGGCTTGCCGACTGGCTGGCCGATCATGGCATCGCCCATGTCTTCATGCTGACGGGCGGCGGTGCGATGCATCTCAACCATTCGCTCGGCACGCATCCGCGGCTGAGGACGACCTTCACCCACCACGAGCAGGCGCTGGCGATCGCCGGCGAGGCCTATGCCCGGCTGACCAACCGGCCGGCGGTGGTGAACGTCACCTCCGGCCCCGGCGGCACGAATGCGATCACTGGCGTGTACGGCGCCTATGTCGATTCGATCCCGATGCTGGTGCTGTCCGGCCAGGTGAAGCGCGAGACGACGGTGCGCTCGACCGGGCTGCCGCTGCGCCAGCTGGGCGACCAGGAGCTCGATATTGAGGAGCTGGTGCGGCCGATCACCAAATATGCGATGATGGTCGAGGATCCGGCGACGATCCGCTACCATCTGGAGAAGGCGCTGCATCTGGCGACGACCGGCCGGCCGGGACCGGTGTGGGTCGACATTCCGCTCGATGTGCAGGCGGCGATGATCGATCCCGACGCGCTGGCTGGCTTCGATGCAGGCGAACTGGATGAGCCGTGGCGGGAAACGGATTGCACGGCCGCCGCGCGCGCAATCCTTGACCGGGTTGCAGTGGCGGAGCGGCCGGTTGTGCTGGTCGGCAGCGGGGTGCGACTGAGCGGAGCGCATGACGAGTTCATTCGCCTGATCGAGAAGCTGGGCGTGCCGGTCGTCACCGCGTGGAACGCGCACGACGCCCTGTGGGACGATCACCCGCTTCACGCCGGGCGGCCGGGGACGGTCGGCGATCGCGGCGGCAACATGGTGACGCAGAGCGCGGACCTGCTGCTGGTGCTCGGCAGCCGACTGAACATCCGTCAGGTGAGCTACAACTGGCAGAGTTTCGCGCGGGCGGCGTACAAGATCTGGGTCGACGTGGACCCGGTGGAGCTGCGCAAGCCGACCGTGAAGCCGGACATGCCGGTGGTGGCAGATCTGGCGGAGCTGCTGCCCGCCCTGTGCGCGGCGGACTATGCCGGGCCGAGCGCGGCGCATCGAGAATGGCTGAACTGGGCCAAGGAGCGGGTGCGCGCTTTCCCGGCGGTGCTGCCAGAATATCGCGATCACGGCCCGGCGAACCATCCCTATGTAGCGATGGAGGCGCTGTTCGAGGCGCTGGCGCCCGATGACGTGGTCGTCACCGGCAATGGATCGGCGTGTGTCGTCAGCTTCCAGGCGGGGCGGATGCAGCGCGGGCAGCGGCTGTGGACCAATTCGGGCTGCGCGACGATGGGCTATGACTTGCCGGCGGCGATCGGCGTGTGGGCGGCGACCGGCGGCAAGCAGCGCGTGATCTGCATCGCGGGCGACGGCAGCATCATGATGAACCTGCAGGAGATGCAGACCATCGCCGGCTACGGCATGCCGGTGAAGGTCTTCCTGATCAACAATTCGGGCTATGTCTCGATCTTCCAGACGCACCGCAACTTCTTCAACGGCGTGGAGGTTGGCGGCGGGCCGAAGAGCAACGTCACCTTCCCGAGCTTCAAGCGGATCGCGGATGCCTTCGGCTTCGCTTATGCGCGCGCCGAGGGGCACAATGATCTGCCCGCCGCGATCGCGGCGACGCTGGACGCGCCCGAGCCGGCCCTGTGCGAGATCATCGTCGACGAGCATGTCGCCTTCGCGCCCAAGCTGAGCGCGAAGGTGCATCCCGATGGGCGTATCACCTCGCCGCCGCTGGAGGATCTGTCGCCCTTCCTGCCGCGCGAGGTACTGGCGGCGAATATGGCAATCCCGCTCGAGGAAGAGGCATGACCGTGGCGGCCTTGCCCGGCGGCCGGCCGCTGCGTTTCCTGGTGGCAGGGGCGGCGAACACGGCGTTCGGCCTCGCCATCTATCCAGCGCTGCTGTGGAGCGTGCCGGCGTTCGCGATGCATTACATGATCGCGCTTGGCGTGGCGCAGGTGGTGAGCCTGTGCTTCGCCTTCGCCACGTACAAGCTGGGCGTGTTCCGCACGCGCGGCAATATCGCGCGCGAGTTCGGCGCGTTCTCGGGCTTTTACCTGTTCAACTATGCCGCGAACTGGGCGGCGCTGCCGCTGCTGGTGGAGCTTGCCGGCATCCCGCCGGTGATTGCGCAGCTTGGCTTTGCGATCGTGCTGATCGCGACCAGCTGGTTCTGGCACAGCCGCGTGACGTTTCGGGGCGAGCAATGAAACCTTCGTTGACGCTGCCGGCGCTGCGCGAGCGCGCCTGCCCGTCGTGCGGAAGCCGGGATGCTGCGCCTGAGGTGACGAGCGGGGGCGAGGTGGAGCGGCAGACGCTCGACGCGCTGCGGCCCTATTGGTTCGGGATCGACAAGGAGCGGCGCTTCTTCCCCTATCATCGCTGCCTTGAGTGCGGACTGCTGTACAACCGCATCTTCTTCGACGAAGCGCAACTGTCCGAGCTTTATGGCGCGATGCCGCCGAACATGGATCTGGTGCCGGACGAGGCGATCGTCGCCACGCAGCGCGGCTATTTCGCGGAAGCGGTGGCACGGGTGGAGCTGGGCGGCGATTACCTCGAGATCGGGCCGGACGTCGGCCATATCGTGCAGGCGGCGCGCGAGACGAGGCGGTTCGGGCGGTTCTGGCTGTTCGAGCCGAACCGGGCAGTCCACGGCCGGCTGCGCGCCGCCGCGCCAGGCGCGACGATCCTGCTCGGGATGGACGATCTGTCCCCGGTGCCGAGCGGGAGTGTGGGCCTTGCGGTGATGGTTCATGTGCTGGATCACCTGCTCGACCCTATCGCGCTGCTGGCGGAGATCAGGCGCACGCTGCATCCGGCAGGGACGCTGATGATCGTGACGCATGACGAAAGCTCGCTGCTGCGGCGGCTGCTTGGGCCGCGCTGGCCTGCGTTCTGCCTGCAGCATCCCGAGCTCTACAATCCGGGAACGATCCGCAACCTGCTGGCGCGCGCCGGACTGGAGACGGTGACGGTGATGCGCAGCGCGAACCACTTCCCGGTTGATTTCCTGGCGCGGCAGGCGGCGCAGGCAGCGGGCGTGCGGCTGGGTCGGCTGCCGTTGCCGAAGCGCGCGGTGAAGCTGCGCCTCGGCAACATGCTGACGCTAGCGCACGCGGATCAGGCGGCGGCTGCGTTCCGGGTGCCGGCGGAAAGCGCCGCGTAATGGGCGATCTGATCGAGCGTGACGCGCCGCGCATCCTCGCCGGCGCCGACCGCCTTGTGCCATTCGACGATCCAGCCGATCGCCTGCCCGAGATCGAGCGCCGGACGCCAGCCGAGGGCGGCGCGGGCGCGGGCGGAATCGAGGCGGAGCAGCCCGGCTTCGTGCGGGCGGGGACCGGCGTCGAGCGTCGGCGGGGCCGCGCCGTCGCGCCAGCCGGCACGCATGCGATCGACGATCCAGCGTACCGGGCGAGCATCCTCGTCCGCGGGACCGAAGTTCCAGGCGTCGGCGAAGCGCCGCTCGCCCGCCATCAGCCGTTCGGCGATCATGATGTAACCGCCCAGCGCCTCCAGCACATGCTGCCATGGGCGAATTGCGTCTGGCGCGCGGATCAGCGGCGCAACGCCCGCCTCGAAGGCGCGAACCAGATCGGGGACGAGCCGGTCGGCTGCCCAGTCACCGCCGCCGATGACGTTGCCGGCGCGGACGGAGGCGAGGAGCGGGGCGTCGGCGCTGCCGAAATAGGAGCGGCGCCACGCGGCGACGACGAGTTCGGCGCAGCCCTTCGAGCTGCTGTAAGGATCATGCCCGCCCATCGGATCGCTTTCGCGGTACGGCCAGTCCCATTCCCGGTTCTCGTAGCATTTGTCGCTGGTGACGCAGACGATCGCTTTCACGCCGCCGGTGAGCCGCGCCGCCTCCAGCAGGTGGACGGTGCCCATGACGTTGGCGGCATAGGTTTCGATCGGCTGTTCGTACGACAGGCGGACGAGCGGCTGGGCGGCGAGATGGAAGATCACGTCCGGGCGGGAGCGTTCCACCGTGCTGCGCAGGGCGGTGAAATCGCGAACATCGCCTTCGACATGATCGACGAGGTCAGCGAGCCGTGCAGCCTCGAAGAGACTGGGATCGGTGGGCGGGGGCAGGGCGAAGCCGGTGACCTTCGCGCCCATGGCATGAAGCCACAGCGCCAGCCAGCTGCCCTTGAAGCCGGTGTGGCCGGTGACCAGCACGCGGCGGCCCTGCCAAGAGGGGTTCACCAGCGCTTCCACGGCGCGTCTCCCGTCTGCCAGAGGGTGTCGAGGTGAACCTTGTCTCGCAGGGTATCCATCGGGTGCCAGAAGCCGTCGTGACGGTATCCCATCAGCTCGCCCGCGGCAGCGAGCGCCTCCAGCGGGCCGGCTTCCCAGATCGTGTCCGGGCCGTCGATGAGATCGAGCACGCTGGGATCGGCGACGAAGAAGCCGCCGTTGATCTGCCCGCCGTCACCGGCCGGCTTTTCGCGGAACGCGGCGACGCGGTCGCCGTCGAATTCCAGCGAGCCGAAGCGGCCGGGCGGGGTGACGGAAGTGATCGTCGCGCGGCGCCCGTGCGCCTTGTGGAACGCCACGAGCTGCGCGACGTCGATGTCCGCGACGCCATCGCCATAGGTGAAGCAGAACGGCTCGTCGGGATCGAGATAGGGGCGGATCGCGGCGAGGCGCCCGCCGGTCATCGTCGTCGCGCCGGTTTCGACGAGGGTGATACGCCACGGTTCGCTGCGGGCATGATGCACTTCCATGCCGTTGCTGCCGCGCCGCAGGTCGATTGTGACGTCCGCGGTGTGGAGGAAGTAGTTCGCGAAATACTCCTTGATCAGATAGCCCTTGTAGCCAAGGCAGATCACGAAATCGTCGAAGCCCGACGCGGCGTAGATCTTCATGATGTGCCAAAGGATCGGCATGCCGCCGATCTCGACCATCGGCTTTGGCCTGACGGCGGTTTCCTCGCCAAGCCGGCTGCCGAGACCGCCGGCCAGTATCACGGTACGCATGGGTCCTCCCGCAGATGATAGTCGCACGGAAGACGGAAACGGCGGGCCCGGCCCGCATGCCGACGAGCCGCGCCGAGCATGCGGCGATCGCGCTGATCCTGCTGTTCGCCGCAGGCATGCGGCTGTGGCACATCGATTTCGGCCTGCCGGCGCTGAACGATCCGGACGAGCCGGTGTTCATCATGACTGTGCTGGACATGCTGCGCGAGGGGCGGCTGAACCCCGGCTGGTTCGGGCATCCGGCGACATTGCTGTTCTACCTGCTGGCGCTGGTGATCGTCGGCGTGGCGGGCACGGGGCTGATGCTTGGCCGATGGGCAAGCACCGACGCCTTCGTGGCGGCGGTGTTCGCGGATCCGGCGACGATCGTGCTGCCGATGCGGGTGATGATCGCGGGCTTCGGCGTGGCCAGCGTTGCGATGACGTGGCGGATCGGGCGGCGGATCGCGGGGCCGGCGGCCGGGCTGGTCGCCGCGCTGCTTCTCTCGATCAACGCGCTCCACGTCGAACTGTCGCAGGTGATCCGTACCGACATGCTGGTGACGCTGCTGATGGGATGGTGCCTGCTGGCGGCATTGGCGATCCTGGAGCGTGGCCGGGTGCGGGATCATGTGATCGCCGGGATCGCGGCGGGGCTGGCCTGTGCGACGAAATGGCCGGCATTCCTGATCCTCGCCGCGCCAGCGCTGGCTTCGTTCGGCCATCGTGGCGGCGGGCGTGACCGACGGCTGGCGCTGCTTGCGCCGGCAGTTGCGGTTGTGACGCTGATCATCGTCTCCCCCTATCTGCTGCTCGACTGGCAGACGGTGGTCCATGACCTGCGCGGTGAGGCGCGGCCGCTGCACCTTGGCGCGACCGGGCACGGCCTGATCGGTAATCTGTGGTGGTACGTCAGCCATCCGCTGTACCAGACGTTCGGTGGGGCCGGGCTGGGGCTCATCGCGATCGGAGCAGCCGCGCTGGCGCGCGGGCGGGCGGGGCGGCTGGTGATATTGCCGACCTTTGCCGTCATCCTCTTGGCCCTTGCGGCGCAGCCGCTGGTGTGGGCGCGGTGGATCGTGCCGTTGCTGCCGCTCGCGGCGATCATGGCGGCCGCTGGACTGTGCCGGATGATGGACCTGGTGCCGAAGGGATGGGGCCAGTTGGCGGTTGGCGGTGTGATCCTGGCGACGGTGTCGGCAGGAATGACAAGCACGACCTACGCGCGGCAGCGGGCGCGGAGCGATGATCCGCGCCAGGCCGCATCCGCCTGGGTGAACCGCCATGTGCCGGCGACGCAATCGATCCTGGTGGAGCATGCCGCCTTCGATCTGCTCAGACGACCCGGCGTGATGCTGTTTCCGCTGGGGAGCGCCGGCTGTGTCGATGTGCGGACAGCGCTGGCCGGGGCGCCGAGCCATCGGCGGATCAACAAGCTGCGGGAGCGGCGCGCGATCGTGGACCTCGGCCATCTGGATGAGGCGGCGCTGACGAGGTGCCGTGCCGACGTGCTGATCCTGAGCAATTATGCGCGGTATCGGGCGGAAGCGGCGCGGTTTCCGCGGGAGGTGGCCAATTACCGGCGACTGGTGGCCGGATATACGGCGCGCGCGAAATTCGGGCGCGCTGGCGAAGAGGGTGAACGACAGGTGGAGGTCTTCATGCGCGATGCGGCGCAATAGGCGCCCGGCAGCGTTAGTCGCAGCCCTGGCCGCCGGACGCGGTGGTGGACAGGGCCGATCAGCGCCTGTTCCACCGCGTCGCGGCGACCGGGTTGGGTCCGGGCCGCGCCAACTCAGCTGACCATGTAATATGAGGTGCGGCTGAAGTGGCTGCCCGGGTTGTACAGCAAGTGCCGGTGCGTCATCGCCAAGAGGCAGTCGTCCGTGCAGCCGCCGGCGATCTCCGGAAACATGGAAGTCTGCGCTTCCGTTGGCGGTGTCACGACGAAGAGAATGGCGAAGGTCATGGTCAGGGCCGCGATCGAACTGATGATGCGGGATTGGACGCGCGGGTAAACCGACGCGATCTTCTTCTGCGGCAGTGCCGGACTGTTGTGGACGAGCTTCATGGGGTGTCCCTCCTTATTGGACGGCGGCCATCTAGGAAGCGAAGGTCACAAGTCAGTGGCGCAAGCGCGGTGCTGCGTTAGGCCTGTAACCGAGGGGCGCGCAGCCGACCGGCTGCGCGCGACGACGGGCAGTGGATTGCAGCAGTAGCGCGGCGCGGTGCGGCGGTAATCGACCCGTCTCCAGCGCGTCGCAGTGAATGCGGCATGACGCATCAGGAAGACCAGCATTGCGGCACTAGCCGGACCTCACTCTGGTCGGCGCTGCTCGACAGTTTTGCCCTTTGTGCCTGCGCAACGCACCCGACCGCAGAGTCCGTCGGCTTCATGATGCGTGTTCACGCGCGGCGCATGGAACGGCGCCGCGGTCACTCGCCTGGCCCTGTTGCAGCGCGCCGCGCGCCCGCGGGGCTGGCCCACTGTTGGAGATTTTCCATGAACGCTTCGATCAAACGCCTGCTGTGCCGCCCGTCCGCGACCATGGTCGCGCGGATTGCCGTAACCTTTCCATTCTGGAGCAGCGGCTTTTCCAAGCTGCTCGCCTTTGATGCGGGTGCGGCCGAGATGGCGGCGTATGGGCTGGAGCCGGCCGCCGTGTTCAACGCCGCGACGGTGATCGTGCAGCTGGGCGCATCCGCGCTGATCGTGCTTGGCCGCTTCGCCTGGCTGGGAGCAGCGATCCTCACGGTTTTCACCGCGCTGACGATCGTCCTCGTGCACCGCTTCTGGGCGATTACCGACGAGCCTTTCCGGACGATCGCGCTGCACGTGTCGATGGAGCATGTCGGCATCATCGGGGGGCTGATCGGAGTCGCCGCGCTGGCGGCGGTGCAGGAGCGCGATGGGCGCCCTGTGCCGCGCACAGCGTGAGCGGGCTTTATTTCATCTGTAACGCGGCGTCCCTGAACGTCCCTAGGCTCAGGAAATCGACCTGAACTCAATGTGATGATGTTTGTGGCGCGGGTCTTTCCGAGGGAGTGACGGTGTCCAGCGGCTACCAACAGCAAATCGGCAGGATTGTATAATCTGATAGAATTGATACTTACCGTCCTGCGACGGACGCAGGTTAGCGGATCGTCATTCGGATCAAGGCACATCGACGGGAGCAAGGGAATGACGACCGGAACGACCCAGCAAGATCATGATTTCGCGCGCCGCGGCGCGGAGAACCAGGCTCGCCTGACGGGCGACCTTTCCGACAGCTATGACTTCATCGTCTGCGGGGCAGGCTCGTCCGGTTCGGTGGTGGCGCGCCGGCTGGCGGAGAATGGCGCTGCATCGGTACTGTTGATCGAGGCTGGCGGCAGCGATGAGGTGGCCGCCGTGCTGGAGCCCGGCCTGTGGCCGACCAACCTGGGCAGCGAGCGTGACTGGAACTTCGTCGCCGAGCCCAATCCGCATCTCAACGGCCGCTCGCTTCCCATGTCGATGGGCAAGGGGCTTGGCGGCGGATCGAGCATTAACGTGATGGTCTGGGCGCGCGGCCACCGCAGCGACTGGGATTATTTCGCGAAGGAGGCGGGCGACGAGCGCTGGGGCTATCAGGCCGCACTCGACACCTATCGCCGGATCGAGAATTGGCAGGGGACGCCCGATCCCGATTATCGCGGCACGGGCGGCCCGGTGTGGGTGCAGCCGGCAAAGGAGCCCAATCCGCTGGCGCACGCCATGCTGGATGCGGCCGGGGAGCTCGGCATCCCCACCTTCGACAGCCCCAACGGGCGCATGATGGATGGCGACGGCGGCGCCGCGATCTCCGACATGCTGGTGCGCGACGGGAAGCGTCATTCGCTGTTCCGCGCTTATGTGCATCCAGTGCTGGACCGCCCGAACTTGGCGGTGCTGACCGGCGCGACGGTGCTGCGTATCATCATTGCGGGCAAGCGCGCCACTGGCGTCGAGATCGAGCGCGATGGGCGGCGGCACACGATCACCGCGCGGCATGAAACCGTGCTGTCGCTGGGCGCGATCCAGACACCCAGGGTGCTGATGCATTCCGGCATCGGCGACGAGGCGGAGTTGAAGCGGGTTGGCCTGCTGGTGGTGCAGCATCTGCCGGGCGTCGGCCGCAATCTGCAGGACCATGTCTCGTTCGGCTGCACCTGGGAATTTGTCGAGCCGATCGCGCCGCGAAACAGCGGGAGCGAGGCGACGCTGTACTGGAAGAGCCGACCTGAGCTGGAATCACCGGATCTGCTGTTCTGCCAGGTCGAGTTCCCGGTGCCGAGCGAGCGCACCGCGGCGTTCGGCGTGCCGGAGCATGGCTGGACGATGTTCGCCGGGCTGGCGCGCCCGGCGAGCCGGGGGCGGCTGCGCTTGCGCAGTGCCGATCCGCACGCGCCGCTCGAGATCGACGCGAACATGCTGTCCGACCCGATCGACCTCCAGGCAGCGATCAAGTGCGTCGAACTGTGCCGCGAGCTTGGCAATGCGCAGGCTTTCCGGCCGCTAGTGAAGCGCGAGGTGATGCCGGGTAACCTCAGCGGCGGCGCGATGGAGGATTACATCCGCGACGCGGCCGTCACCTACTGGCACCAGACCTGCACGGCGAAGATGGGGCGCGATGCGCTTTCCGTCGTGGATGCATCGCTGAAGGTCTATGGCATCGAGGGCCTGCGGATCGCCGACGGTTCGATCATGCCGCGCGTCTCGACCGGCAACACCCAGGCGCCCTGTGCCGTCATCGGCGAGCGCGCAGCCGACATGCTGCGCGAGGCGCATCGGGTTTGAACCGACCCCCAGCCTGACCACCCCGGGCCCGATCCGCGGGCGAGCGTAGCCGAAGACGGCGCGCTCGTCCGCGGCAGGGCAAGTTCACGGAGCCGATCATGTATCACTTTGCCTCGCTTCAGCCCGCCGCCCAGCAACTGCCGATCGCCGTGCGGCCGCGCCATATCGGCCGCGTGCTCGTCATCGAGGAGGATGCCGGCACGCGGTCCGCGATCCTCACCTATCTGGAAGATCATGAATGGTCGGCGGTGGCGTGCACGCCGCAGGAGATCGGGCGGCATCTGCATAACCAGCAGCTGAGCCTCGTGATCATGAGCGCGCGGCTCCGGGCGCGCGACGCGCTGGACCTGGTGCGTGAAGTGCGCAGCCGATCCTATGTGCCGATCATCCTGTTCCGCACCGATGGCGAGCCCGCAGGGGTCGAGCGGATCGTGGGGCTGGAATTGGGCGCGGACGATTTCCTATCCGGCCCGCTGAACCTCGAGGAGCTGATGGCGCGGGCGCGGGCGATCCTGCGCCGGCAGGAGCTTGGCCGACTGGCGCCGCAGCCCCTGCGGGGCGGCTATCGCTTTGCCGGTTGGGAGCTGCGCCACGCGGGGCGAACGCTGACCTCGCCGTGCGGTGACGAGGTGAGCCTGACCAAGAACGAATATGCGCTGCTGAACGCCTTGCTCGAGGCGCCGGGGCGGCCGCTGTCACGGCTTCATCTGATGCGCAGCACGCGCGTGCACGAGGATATCTACGACCGCAGCATCGATGTGCAGGTGCTGCGCGTACGGCGCAAGCTGTCTCGCGAGCCGGGCGGCGAGGAGCTGATCAAGACGGAGCGCGGCTATGGTTACCGCCTTGACGCGCAAGTGGAGCCGTTGTTCTGATATGATTGTGCGCAAGACTTCGCCGGTGCGCGCGCTTCACTGACCGCGTGATCCGGCGGTTTGGTCGCAAACTCGCCGTAAACGGTTACAGTCGTGACTGCGACTGTTCTTATCCTTTGGCCCCGTCCGTAAGGCACCGCGCTGTCGCTGCTGGTGTTTTAGGAGGAGGCTTTGGATGATGATGATTGAAGCGGCGGAAGTATCGTCGCACGCGAAGGCTGCACGCATCCTGCTGGTGGATGATGATCCCGCGATGCAGCGAATGATCGTCAGCTACCTCAACGATCACAACATGAACGCGACCGCCGTATCGGGGCGCAAGAGCCTGATGCACACGCTGGCAGTGCGTGAGCCGGATCTGGTGATCCTGGATCTTCATCTTGGCGAGGATGACGGGCTGGACGTGCTGCGCGAACTGCGCGCGAAAAGCGTCGTGCCCGTCATCCTGATCACCGGCAACCGCCGCGAGGAGGTGGACCGGGTCGTCGGGCTTGAGCTTGGCGCGGACGATTACGTGACCAAGCCGTTCGGGCTGCGCGAGTTGCTGGCGCGGGTGCGCGCGGCGCTGCGGCGGCGGACGATGGATCGCCTGCGCCCGCCGAAGCAGCGGGAACTGCTGTTCACCTTCGCTGGCTGGCGCTTCGACCAGCGGCAGCGCGAGCTGACGTCGCCTGCGGGCGAGCAGGTGACGCTGACGAAGAGCGAGTTCGCGCTGTTGAGCGCCTTCGTCCAGGCACCCAATCGGACGCTCTCACGCGAGCACCTGCTGCGCGCGACGCGGATCCACGAGGATGTCTATGATCGCAGCATCGACGTGCAGATCCTGCGGTTGCGGCGCAAGCTGGAGGACGATGCCCAGTCGCCGCGCTTCATCCGCACCGAGCGCGGCATGGGATACCGCTTCCTGGCGGAAGTGGAGGTGCAGTGAGGGGAAGCGGCGCGATCAGGCGAGCGTGCCGGCACGCTCGCGGATCAGCGCCGCCACCTCCGAGCCGTCGATCGGGTGAGAGAGATTGACCACGCGGGAGCAGGGAAAGGTGAGATTGGCGGGCGTTGCCAGGAGGAGCGGGCGCGCGCCAAGCGTCGGCAGCATTTCGTGAACCAGGCGGCCCACCGTCCGGACTTCACGCGCGGAGACGAGCACTGCGTCAGACGATCGCACCGCATCGATCATCGCCTCGGCGCCCGTCGATAGCGGCAGTTCGATGGTGTTGAGGCCGAGTCCGGCGAGCGTGCGGCTGTCGTGCGACAATGCGTCGGACGCGGTGAGAAGCAGGATCCGGTCGCCTTCGCGCAGGACCGCCGATGTGGCGGCTTCGGCGGCGGCAGGAAGCCACACGGTGAAGCAGGCACCCGCGTGGTCCAGGTTCGTCACGTCGATCGTGCCGCCATGGTCCCGCACGATTTCCCATGCGGTGGAGAGGCCCAGGCCTGTACCTGCCGCCTTGGTGGTGAAGAACGGTTCAAAAAGGCGCGCGGCAACCTCCGGTGGCACGCCGGGGCCGGAATCCACGATGGCCACGGTGAAATATCGCCCTGCTGCAAGGCTGCCGTGGCTGAACCGGCGCCGCTCCGTGAGGTTGACGAGATCGCACACCATTGCGACCGGACCGCCGCGGCCGGCCTGCGCCGCGTTGTTGCAGATGTTGAGAAAGGCCTGTTGCAGGTCGACGGTCGCGCCGCTGACGGGGCAGGGCCCATCTGGCACATCGAGGCGGAACATCGCCTCGTCCTGATTGGCGGCGGCAAGGAGGCGATGTGTTTCCTCCAGAATGTCGCGCAGATCGATCGGACGCTTTCCCGAGCGGCTGTGTTTGGCGAAGCCCAGCATTTCGTCGACCAGATCGCTGGCGCGGCGGGCAGCGATCAGGATCTCGTCGAAATAGCCGCGCGTGGCCGATCCCTTGCGCGTTCGCCCGCGACCCATTTCGCCGTACCCGGCGATGGCGCCGATGATGTTGTTGAAATTGTGCGCGAGGCCGCTGGCGAGCACGCCGATCGCCTCCATCCGGCGGGCCCAGGCAAGGGTGCGATCAAGGTTGCGTCGTTCGATGCTGAGCAATTCGCGATTGGCGCCGTGAGCGATCGCGGCGAGTGCGGAGGCGGTGCCGGCGAGATGATCGTGCCGCTGCGCCGAGGCGGGGCCGGCCGGCTCGAACCCGATCAGCA
This sequence comes from Sphingomonas sp. 179-A 2A2 NHS, assembly GCF_045371305.1. Classification (NCBI taxonomy): domain Bacteria; kingdom Pseudomonadati; phylum Pseudomonadota; class Alphaproteobacteria; order Sphingomonadales; family Sphingomonadaceae; genus Sphingomonas; species Sphingomonas sp. 179-A 2A2 NHS. The sequence continues at coordinate 192,058 of NZ_JBIQDE010000004.1, forward strand.
CCGGCGCAGGGTGCGTGGTGCGAAGGAGAACGAGATCGCTCACGCCTGCCTGTTGCATCGCGTGCGCGATGGCCGGGTAACGGGTGAGCCGATGGTGGTAGGCGAGGACACGATTGTCGAACCACGCCCCGTCCTGCTCGGCGGCCTCTGCAAAGGGAGCGAGCCAGTCGTCCGGAAGAGCGCCGGGCGGCCAGGAGAATATCGACTGATCGGCCAGTTCGGGGATGCGCAGCTGGAGCCGTCGCGCGTTGATGTGACACGCCAGGTGATCGACCGCCTCCTGCACGCGTGACACGAACGTCGAGCCGCCGGTGTCGATCAGCGGCATGGCGATCGCGGCGCTGAGCCGGGCATTGGCGGCTTGTGCCGCCAGTTCGCGGGTCTGCAGCCGCTGGAGCAGGAGCAGCATTACGACGGCGGCGGCCAGCAGAGCAAGCGCGAAGGCGGCGGAGAATTGCAGCGCGCGCATCCGGTAGGTGCGGCTGATCAGATTCGCCTCAAGGGCGGTTTCGAGCCGAGCGAGGCGCTGCTCGATGTCCGTCGCCCAGATCGCCCGCAGCAGGCGATCGCCCTCCGGCAGAACATCCACCAGCAGACGCGCGTGGGAGGATAGCTGCGCGCGCGGTGATCCATTCGCCGCGCGTGGCAGCGCGGCGAGCGCGGCGCGGGCACTGGCGACGGTCGGCGGGCTGGTGTCGAGCGTGAGCTTCAGCACCCAGGCGGACAAAACATCGCGCCCCGGCGTTTCAGTAGCCCCATTGGCGGCAAAGCGGGCGAGGGAGTTCTGCAGCAGCGCGTTGTTGGTCTTGAACCGTTCGACCAGCGCCTCCTGTCGCGCTGTCGCGGCGGTGAGATCGGCGACGGCGCGGCGGACTTCGTCGTCGGAGGGTAGCTCACGCAGACGCGACAGAGCGTCGTCTGTCGCGGTGAGGTCGGCATTCACCGGATCATAGGTGCGGATGAGGCCCGCGCGTGCATTAAGCAGATCGATGTGGAGCGCGCGCTGTGCCATCGAGAATTGCGTGACGCCTTCTGCGGCGGCGCTTGACCAGCGCCGGCGCGCGTCCATCGCCCGCACCGCCGCCGCGGTGAGCAGGATGCTGAGAAGGAGCAGATACGGGATCGCGATCTTGAGCAGATGGGGCGGCTTCATCGCGCCGCAACCGGCTTGGCGGGCTGGGCAGGCTTGGCGGAGGTAAGCGACCGTCCCTGATAGGTGCCCGTGAGTACCCCGAGGAAGGCGGCGATATCCTCGACGTCCTGCTCTGCAATGGTGAGATCGAGCTGCGCGCGGCCCATCTGCCGGATCGCCTCGGGAAGCGAGGAGACGGCGCCATCGTGGAAATAAGGCGCGGTGACGGCGACGTTCCGCAGGCTGGGCACGCGCAGGAGGGCAGGGCCGCTGCGCCCCAGCGGATGGAAGATGCCGCGCCGCTGCATGAGGTTCGCACCGACATTGCGGCCCTGATGGCAGCTGGCGCAGCCGAGCTCCCGAAAACGGGCGAGGCCGCGTTGCTGCTGGGCGCTGAGCGCACTGCGATCTCCGCGCCGCCAGCGATCGAACGGCGCATCAGGCGTGACGAGCGTTTCCATGTAAGCGGCAAGCGCGTCGGCGATATGATCACCGCTGGGTGGCCCGGCGTAGATCGCACGGAAGCGGGCCGCGACGGCCCGATCCTGTGACAGGCGGCGCGCGGCGAGGTCTCCGGCGCCCATCAGGTGAACGTCGGCCAAGGTTCGCTGCGTGAAGGCGCGAAGGTTACGGCTGCGACCTTCCCAGCCGAGGCGGAAGCTTTCGCCTGCGTTGAAGACGGTTGGGGTATTGAAGCGCATCGGGTGACCGCTGTCGCCGCGGTCGCGCGCGAATGCCGACGCGCCGTTGGTCGCGAGATCGTGGCAGGAGGCGCAGCTGTAATTGCGGGAGCGGGACAGGCGGCTGTCTTTGAACAGCAGCTGCCCGAGAGCGATCTTCTCCTGCGCGCCCAGTGGTGGCGCCACGATCGGCGTTACGAAGGATCCGTCGGGTGATTGCGGCTGGCGCGCCGCGGCGAGGCTGAGGCCGAAGGTGGCGATAGCGAGCGGCATCAGGAGGGCGAGTGTCGCCGTGCCGGCATTGCTGGCGCGTGTCGGCCCGGGCTGCCCGGATATGGCGACGCCCTCGAACGGCGACATGGCGAGCGCGATCCGGAGCGCGGACCATCCGCGACGACGGGCCGGCAAGATGCGGCAGAGGATGCGGGTGACCATCAGCGGCGGGCCCATCCAGGAAGCATCACCGGAGTGATCACGGCATCCTGTTTCATCCGCGCTGCAGGAGCAATGATCCGTGTTACGCCGGCAACGCAGCCTGTGCTGTGGATGGGCGCGAAAGTAATCACATTCGCTCAGGGTTCATCGAGGGTGGGTGGCACGAAGAAGCGGTACGGCACGTTGGCCGCTTTGCCCGCGGGCTGTTAGGGGTCGATGATGGCGAAAACGGACAAGGATATCCTCACCACCGCGGAGACGGCAAAGCTGCTCGGCGTGTCGGTGCGCACTGCGCAGCTGCTGGTGGAGGGCGGCTCGATCCCGTCGTGGAAGACGCCGGGGGGGCACCGCCGCGTCTATCGATCGGACGTGATGGCGATCATCAACGGCCGCGAGGAAGAGGGGGCGACGGCCAACCCCTCCGCCATGGTCGTGGTGATCGGCGCGACGGACCGGCTGCCGCTCTATCGCACGTTGTTCGCTCCGGTCGGCGAGTGCACGGTCGAGATGTTTGATGACGTGCTTGCCGCCCTGGTGGCGGTTGGATCGCTGAAGCCCCACACGATCATCGTCGATGCGCCCGACGGCGGCCCCGATCGCACCCAGCTGCTGCGGGGTCTTTCGGCCAATCGCGCGCTTGGCGGCAGCCGGCTGCTGGCGGTGGGACAAGCGGCGAGCGTGCCCGCCTCGCTCCAGCCGCGGGTGACGCGGCTGGACACGCCGGAAGCGGCTTTGGAAGTGATCGAGCAGGCGATTGCGGGTGACGAGCCGGTGACATTCCAGCCGGGCGATGCGCCATTCCCGATCGCGCGCAACGAGGGCCAGCGGCTCATCGCGCTGGAACGCACCGGTCTGCTCGATACGGCGCCGGAGGAAGCTTTCGATCGGCTGACGTGGCTGGCGGCACAAGGGCTCGATGCGCCGATCGCGCTGATGACGCTGCTGACCCCGTCGCGCCAATGGTTCAAATCGCGCGTCGGGCTCGACATGACGGAGACGCCGCGCAGCTGGGCATTCTGCAACCACACGATCTTGCAACGCGACGTGTTCAGCGTGGAGGATCTGGCGAGCGACGCACGCTTTGCGGATAATCCGGCGGTGGCGGGGGAGCCGGGCTTTCGCTTCTATGCCGGCGCGCCGGTGCTGGATCCCGACGGCTTCGTCGTCGGATCGCTGTGCGTGATCGATCGCAAGCCGCGCAAGCTTGACGAGCGGGGCGCGCAGATGATCCGGACGCTCGCTGCAATCGCGTCCGACGAGATACGGCTCCGGGGGCTGGAGCGTCAGACGGGTCCTCAGAAGAGCGCCGGCAGCATGCCGAAGCGCCGACCGGCGGCGTTGCCGGGAAAGGCAGCGCCGCCGCCGGCGCCGTGACGGCTATTCAGCAGTCTCCGTCTCCGCGCCGCGGTCTTCGACGTGGCGATAGACGGCATCGCGAAGCTGCGCGACGCGGCGGTTGAGCTCGCCGAGTTCCGCCGCCGTCTCGCCCGAGGCGGTGAGGAGCTTTTCGCCGAGGCAGCCGGCCTCGTTTCGGATCGCACGGCCACGTTCGGTGAGGGAGATCACCACCTGGCGCTCGTTGGCGGGATTACGCGCGCGCCGGACGAGACCGGCCACTTCCAGCCGCTTCAACAGCGGGGTGAGCGTGCTCGATTCAAGGGCGAGCTCGCCGGCAATGCCACCGACCGTCTGATTGTCGGCGTGCCACAGGACGTTCAGCACGAGATACTGCGGGTAGGTGAGGCCCAGCCGATCCAGCATCGGCTTGTAGAGCCGCTGGATCGCGATCCCCGCGGAGTAAACGGCGAAGCACAGCTGATCCTGGAGCGGGACGGGCGGCGAAGATCGGTTGGTCATCATGGTCCCTTGTCGGGGCAATCCTCTCGCGTAAAGATATCGCGATAACTTTTTCCTTTACAAGAGCCACCGAATCGCTCATATCTGTTATCGCGATAACGGTTATCGCATAGGAGCAGCGATATGACGATCCTGTACCAAGCGCGTGCTTCGGCGATCGGCGGGCGCACGGGCCGCACGGCAACCGACGACGGCGCACTTGACGTGACGCTGGCGATGCCGCCGGAACTGGGCGGCGCTGGCGGTGAGGGGGCGAACCCCGAGCAATTGTTCGCCTGCGGCTATGCCGCGTGTTTCCTTGGTGCGATCCGCCTCGTCGCCAAGCGCCGCAAGGTGACCCTGGCACCCGATGCGCGGGTTCATGCGACCGTCGGTATCGGCATGCGCAACGATGGATCGGGCTTCGGCCTAGACGTTGCGCTGGCGGTCGACCTGCCCGGACTCGCCCCGACGCTCGCAGCGGAGCTCGTCGAGGAAGCGGACGACGTCTGCCCCTATTCCCACCTTGCGCGCGGCAATGCTGACGTCCGCCTCGCGCTTGCTGCCTGACCACCCACGACAGTCGAGAAAGGAAGACCAAGATGCGTCACATGATCCTGAAACTCGCCGCAGCCGCCGCCGCCGCGAGCCTTTCCACCATCGCCGTCGCGGGTGCCGCGCAGGCCCAGGCGACCGCCCCGGCCGCCATCAAGAATGTCGTGCTGGTGCACGGCGCCTTCGCCGACGGCTCCGGCTGGCGGAACGTGTACAATGATCTGACAAAGCGCGGGTATCGCGTGTCGGTCGTGCAGAACCCGCTGACGTCGCTCGAGGATGACGTCGCGGCCACCCGGCGGGTGCTGGACCGGCAGGACGGGCCGGCCATCCTCGTCGGGCACAGCTGGGGCGGCACGGTGATCACCGAGGCAGGCGTCCACCCAAAGGTTTCCGGCCTGGTGTATGTCGCTGCCCTGTCGCCCGATGCCGGCGAGACCACGGCGCAGCAATATGAAGGCTTCACCACGCCGCCGGAATTTGTGATCCAGACGACCAAGGACGGCTATGGCTTCGTCGATCCGGCGAAGTTCAAGGTCGGTTTTGCGGCGGATGCGAGCGACGCGGATGCGGCGTTCCTGCGCGATACGCAGGTGCCGATCAACATGTCCGCATTCGGTGTGAAGCTGCAGAATGCGGCGTGGAAGACGCGGCCGAGCTGGGCGGTGTACGGCAAGCAGGACAAGGCGTTTGACCAGCGGATGCTGCAGGCGATGGCCAAGCGGATCGGCGCCGACACGGTGGAGGTGAATGCCAGCCACGCGGTGTTCATGACGCAGCCCAAGGCGGTGGCGGACGTGATCGACCGGGCGGCGAAGGGCGCGGCGGCCAAGGGGCGCTGAGCCAGCATTAGCGGTAAAAAGGGGGCGGCCTGCGGGTCGCCCCCTTGTCGTTTGGGCCGCTCCAACATGGCGCCGCGGCGGTGCGCGATGGCGCGCAAGCGGAGAGCGATGGTGCGTTATGCGCACCGTTGGTGCGTCGTGGCAGGTCTATGTGCGCGGATCGACCATGATCCGCATGACGCGCAGCTGCATGGCCTCGATCGCGGCGCGACGCGCTTCTTCCGCGTCAGCCGGCTGGGGCGCTTCCTTCCAGCTGGCATAGGGCTCGCCGCGCAGATCGGCCACTTCGCGTTCGAGCCGGTCGATCCGGTCATTCGCGTTGCTGAGCTCGACGAGGAGCGCCAGCGCGATCGCCAGCACCTTTTCGGTCTCTTCATTGTCGAGGCTGGCGGGGCGGGGGCCCCTGCCGCCCGCGATGACGGCGGAAATCGCGTCGACGGCGCTGGTCATGCTTCAGCTCCCGCCGGCTTGCGGCCGCTGATCACGTACCAGCGATTGATGTTGTTCACCGCCTCGACGTGATGTTCGCGCACCACTTCGGGGTCGAAGCCGGCGGCGATCATGTCGGCCTGAAGATCGGCGTCGTTATAGATCTTCCAGAACAGTTCGCCGTTGAAGCGCGTATCCCAGTTCTTCTCGACGCGGTGGACCTCGCTGGGCGCGAAGCGGGTGTCGACATCCTGGAAGATCACGACGCCGCCGGGGCGGACGACGCGAAGCGCCTCGCGCATCGCGGCGCGGCGTTTGTCGGCCCCGATCTCGTGCAGCATGTTGTGCGAGACGACGAGATCGAAGCTGTCGTCGGCGAAGCGCAGATCGGCGGCGTCCATCTGGTGGAAGTGGACCGCGACGCCCAGCGCCTCCGCCCGCGCATGGGCATAGCGCAGCATGCCGGCGCCGATGTCGATCGCGTGCACCTCGGCATCGGGGAAGCGATCGGCGTAGGCGGCCGAGGCGGCGCCGGCGGAGCAGCCGAGATCGAGGATCTTGCCGGGCGCGAGATCGGGGAAGTCCTGATCGAGCAGGCGGAAGACGACGCCGGCCTTGCTGTCGCCCTTGCCGGCACCCTGGCCGAAGGAGAAGACGTTGCCACCGGTTTCGTAGAAGGCGCCGGCCACGACGTCGCCGGGATGATCGTCACGCGCATAGCCGCCCGGCTGCAAGTGAACGTCCGTACCCGCGATCTCGGGCGAGGGATCGTAATCGGGCGCGAGCGTCAGGCTGCCCTTGCGGTTCGGCGACGTGGCGAGCGCGTCGGCGGCGGCCTCCATGCGGGCGCGATCGCGGAAGATCGGTTCGCCCACGGCAACCCAGATCATCTCCTGCGAGGCGCGGTTGGCGGCGCTCCACAGGCGATAGTCAGTCGAGGCGAACAGTGCCTCCTCGATGTCCTCGGGCGATTGCGGCTGGCGACCATGACGCTCGGCAAAGGCGGGCGCGCCTTCCTCGGCGAAGCGGCGCACGTTCTGCGAGCGGACGCGCATGTTGAGCAGCTTGCGCAGCGAGACGACCGCGCGCTGGCGGCTCAGTTCGTCGGCGGTGGCCTGCGGCAGGACGGGATGCTGGACGTCGCGAACCCTCATGATGCCTTCTCCTCGATGAATTCGACCAGTTCGCCCGCCGGCCCGCGCACGGTGCAGCTGCGGCGCCCGTCATAGCCAAGGCCGGAGTGGACCCGGGGCGGGGCGATCGCCAGCGGCACCACGCGATCGAACGCCAGCGTCTCGATCGATGCCATCGCGCAGCCGGGCGGAAGCGAGCCGGGTGCCTGCGGGCGATCGGTTGCGATGAAGCCGGGGCCGCTGGGGTATTCGTCGAATTCGAACAGGTAGCCGTGTTCGCGCAGGCCGGCCGTCGTCATGCGGATGGCGTGATCGGCGGGGAGGCCCTGCGCCGTCTGAACGAGGGAGATCAGGCTGTTGCGCAGCGGACGGCGCTTCAGATCGAAGAGATCGCAATACCAGTTGCGCATCGCGTCAAAATCCCGCCCGGCCAGGACGAGGATGAACGGGCGGTCGATCAGGGAGCGCGGCTGCGGCAGGATCGAGGCCGCGCGGTCGCCGCTTTCCATGGTGAAATACAGGCATTCGCCCGACGGCCCTTCGACCTGCATCGCGACAATCGAGGGCATGAACTGCAGCGGCTTGGGCGCCGCGAGGATGCGGAATTCGCTCGCTTTCAGCCGATCGTGGACCGCGTGCACGTCATCGACGATGATCTCGATCGCGGCCCAGCCGAACGTGGTGAGCGCGCGGTAGCCGGGAACGGCCGGCGTCTCGACGATGCGGATGTAATCGCGCTCGGCGCCTTCGGTGCTGAGCAGGCAATAGGGGCGGCCGGCGGCGGCAGGGGTGCCCCAGCTTTCGGCGAGTTCGGTCGAGACGTTGCCGGCCTCGCGCGTGCGGTAATCGAGCACGTCGCGATAGAGCTGCGCCGTGGCGGCGACATTCGCGCTGCCCACGGTCGCGAAGCGGAACCGGGTGAGCAGCGGATCCCCGTGTGACGTCCAGTCGCTCATTCGATCACCCCCATACGGCGATCCTAGCACGGAATGATCTTAATTCTATATCAAATGAGCGTCATGTGGCAGGGTGTGCCACATGACGCGGAATCGCGATGGTTCAGGCCACGGCGGAGTGGAGATCGAGCTTGATCTGGTACAGATCGGGCCGGAATTGCGCGACCACGTGCTGCACCGGACGGCGGTTCGTATCGGACACCGTTCGGCTGACCCGCAGGATCGGCGACCCGATCTCCACCTCCAGCAGATTGGCGAGCGATGCGTCGGCGAGCGAGGCGGTGATGATCTGCGTCGCGGCGCCAATCTGAACCCCGGCCTGTTCGAGCAAGGTGAGCATCGGCGTGGAGCGCAACGAGGAGCGGTCCATCCCGCCCGCCAGCTCCGCCGGCACATAGCTGACCAGATGGCTGATCGGCTGGTTTTCGAGCAAGCGGACACGGGCCACGCGAAGCACCGGCGTGCCGGCCGCAATGCCCAGCGCCTCCGTCACCGGCATCTTCGCCGGCACCGTGTCGAGGTCCAGGATCCGGACCTGCGTCTTCCGCCCGTATGTGATGAGCGATTCCATCGCCTGTTCGATGCTGCCCTCGATCGGGCGGACCGGCGACTGATAGGTGACGTGCGTGCCCACGCGTCGCTTGCGGCCGACGAGATTGGCATCCGCCAGTTCGGCGAGGGCGCGGCGCGCGGTGATGCGCGACACGCCGAACGTTTCGGCCAGTTCCTGTTCCGGCGGCAAGCGCGAGCCGAACGCGCGCGAGCCGTTGATGATCTCTTCCCGCAACTGGAGGAAGAGCTGGTGATAGAGCGGCACCGCTTGCAGGCGATCGACGTGTGCGACCTCGTCGTTGTTCTTTGTCATTCGCGCTCCCCTTCAACCACCCGCTTGCCGCGCAACGTGCCGGCCGAAAAGAGGAAAATAGATGCTGATCAAAGCTGCACTCGATGATTTGGCGCTCGATGCGATGCTGGCGGCGGCCCGCGACAAGGCCAAAACCCTAGGAATTGCGGCATCCGTGGCGATCGTCGACGATGGCGGATACCCGCTTCGACTGGCCCGCTCAGAGGCAGCCGGAAAAATGACGGCGGCGGTGGCGCTGGCGAAGGCGCGGACCGCGGCGCTGATGCGTGGGCCGAGCGGAGCGCTGACCGCGCGGCTGAAAGACGAGCCGGAATTGCTGCGGCTGACCGATTACCTGCCGATGCCGGGCGGCCTGCCGGTGCGGCACGAGAAAGACTGCCTGGGAGGCGTGGGCGTGTCCGGCGGGAATGCGGAGCAGGACGTGACGATCGCGCAGGCGGCGCTGGACGCGATCATCTGAAGCAACTGTTGGGCCGCCGGGTGTTTACCCGGCGGCCCGGCACAGGATCAGTGCATTTCCTCGCCGCCCGAGACGTTCATCGCCTCGCCGGTGATGTAGCGGGCCTGGCCCGAGCAGAGGAACGCGCAGGCGTTGGCGGTATCCTCCGGCGTGCCGACCCGGCCGAGCGGGATGCGGCCGCGCATCGCCTCGAGATATTCCTCGATCGTCTGGCCGCGCATCGAGGCCATGTACTCGTTCTGCCAGGCGCCGAGGCCGGTGGTGACGTGGTTCGGGCAGACCATGTTCACGTTGATCTGCTGCGGCCCCATCTCGATCGCGACCGAGCGGGTGAGGCCGACGAGGCCGTGCTTCGACGCGATGTAGGAGGAGGTGAGGGCGGAACCCGACTTCGACCCGCGGCTGCCGATCGAGACCACGCGGCCGCGGCCCCAGCCGGACTGCTCGTCCTGCGTCAGCATCTGGCGGATGGCGTGCTTCATCGCGAAGAAGGCGCCGCGCAGGTTCACGTCCAGAACCGTGTCCCACTTCTCCTGCGTCTGCTCGACGAAGGGGCCGAAGAGATAGCCGACGCCGGCGTTGTTCACGAGGATGTCGAGCCGGCCGAAACGCTCCACCGTGGCGGCGACCATCGCCTCGACTTCCGCCTCGACGCGCATGTCGGCGGCGTAGGTGGCGATATCGGGGTGAAGCGCGCGAAGCTCCGTCGCGACGGCTTCGAGATCGTCGTTGGTGCCGATGCCGTGGCCCGGCGCCATCGCGCCCTTGGTGGTGCCCAGATCATGGAGCATCACCTTGACGCCGTCCTCGGCGAGCTTGCGCGCGATCGCTGCGCCGAGGCCGCCGGGACGGCCGGCGCCAGTGACGATGGCGACCTTGCCGTTGAGATCGGGGTACATGCGGGAGTTCCTGTTTACGGGGGACAGATCAAAGGGAGAGGGCGGCGCGGTAGCCTTCGGATGTCGCCGCCAGGACGGTGCGCGGGGCCCAGCAATCGCCGATCAGCTGGGGCACGATGCCGGCCGCGCGGAGCGGCGCCTCGAGCGAAACCTCGGGGACGCGCGGCGTGGCGAAGGTGAAAAGCGCAACGTCCGGGATGATGGTGCGCGCGCCGGTGAAGACGTTGCGCAGCGCGACCTCGCCTTCCTCGAAGCGCGAGTCCGCGGCAGGAGCCACGAGCGTGACGATCTCGATCCCCTTCTTGAGGAAGCGGGCGTAGATGCCCTGGCGGGTGACCATCGCTTCCTCGCCGGCGATCCGTTCGCGATCGGTGACGACCACCACCCGGTCGAAGCGGGCGTGGAGCAGTTCCGCCGCGGCATAAGTGAAGGCCGTGCCGTCCGCGTCATGGATGACGGCGGTGCCGGGCTGGCGGCCGGTGCGGCGCGTCAGATCCTCCATCACTGCGCGAAGATCGGGGAAGAATTCGCGATATTCCTCCGGCAGGTAATCGGGGGTGGCGGGCGTGGCGCCGGTCGCCAGGATCACCTTGTCGGGGTTGAGCGCGAGGATGTCCTCGGCAGTCGCTTCCTGGCCCCAGCGCAGGTCCGCGCCGGCGCGCTCCGCGGCGAGGCGCTGGTAATCGTAGATACTGCTCAAATTCTCGCCGCCCGGCAGGAGCGCGTGGAGCCGCGTCTTGCCGCCGGCCTCGTCGCCGCGGGAGAAGAGGGTGACGTGGTGGCCGCGGGCGGCGGCGACCCAGGCGGCCTCCATGCCGGCGACCCCGCCACCGACCACGACGACGCGGCAGGGGGCCGCGGCGGGCTCGGGCGTCCAGTCCGCCTCGTCGGGCGCGCCGACGCGCGGGTTGTTGTCGCAATGCAGGCCGCGGCCGACGTTGATCATGTGCCAGCAGGTGTTGCAGGCGACGCAATAGCGGATCTGCGCCTCGCGCCCCTCCTGCGCCTTCAGGCCCCAGGCGGGATCGGTGACGAGCGGGCGGCCGATCATGACGAGATCGCCGAGGCCATCGCGCACGATGCGCTCGCCCTCGTTCGGATCGGCGATCAGGCCAAGTGCGCCGATCGGCACGCCGGGGGCCGACTTGCCGAGCGCCGCGATCGTATCGACATACGGCGCGCGGGGGCCGTGGAGATCGGGCAGATGCTCGTAGAGCGTGTGGCCGTGAGCGCCCCAGCAATAGGTGATGTAATCCACCGCGCCGGTGGCGTGGACGAGGCGGGTGATCTCGGCCGCCTGGGCGAGATCGATGCCGTTCTCCATGCCGTCCTCGGCCGGCAGCTTGGCGCCGATGATGAAGCCGGTGCCGCACGCCTGGCGGAGCGTCTCGATCAGTTCGATCAGCAAGGTGGCGCGGCCGGCGAGATCACCGCCGTAGCGGTCCTCGCGCCGGTTCGATCGGGCGGCGAGGAACTGGTGGAAGAGGTGGCCGTGGCCGGCCGAGATCTCGACGCCCGCAAACCCAGCGCGCTGGAGCGCGCGGGCGCTGATCGCGAATTCCTCGATCATCGTCGCGATGCCGTCGATCGACAGCGCGTGCGGCACGGTGCCGCTGAGATCGTCAGGAAGTGCGGAGGCGCCATAGGCGTTGGGGTTGCGGAAGCCGGAGCGGAAGCCGCGGCCATTGTCCTGCACCTGGCCAAGCATCAGGCTGTCATGTGCGCCGACCGCATCGGCCCAACGGGCGAGCGCATCGGTGTTGATGCCGGACAGGATCGCGGGGCGGGTGGGCAGTTGCTGCCATTGCAGCATGCCCATCGGCTCGCTCACGAGCATCGCCGCGCCGCCGCGCGCGCGATTGGCGTAATAGTCGATCAGGCGATCCGTGACCCGCCCACCTTGCGCGAAATGCGTCGACATGGACGCATGGACGATACGGTTCTTGAGCGTCCGGCCGCCGATGACGACCGGGGAGAAGAGATTGGGATAGGCCGTCATCGATGGATCAGGATGCGCCGTGCATCCGCATGACGCGCTGAAAATAGGCGTTGCGCCACTCGTTGCGCTCTGCCTCCACCGCCGGATCGGCGCGATAGGCCTCGATATCGGCGCGGCTGACCGTGCCGTTAGCATCGAGCAGGCGCTCGATCGTGTCGGTGCGTTCGCGCAGCACCGCCACTTCGGTCATCAGCTCGAAGAAGAAGGTCATGATCTGATCGATCGAGGGATCGTCAAAGAAATGCGGACGCGGCCCCTTGCTCACGCGGGGCAGGGTGACGCTTTCGGGGGGGCGGGGATCAGCCATGGCAATCGTCCTATGAGATCGGGGCGGACGTTGCCGCCCGCCCCGATCCGATGATCAGAAGTCCTTGCGAACGCGGATGGACCAGCGGCCCGGCTCGTTCAGATACGGGAAGATCAGGAACGAGGCGACATAGCGGCGATCGAAGCAGTTGTTGCACTCCGCCGCGATGCTCCAGCCCTGCGACACGTTGCGCAGCGTGATGCCGGCGTTGAACGTGCTGCCCGCCTCCTGATAGCCGCGCACGTCGTTCTGCGCCGACGGGTAGCTGCCGTCGCTGTACACCCAGGTGCCCGACGGGATCAGCTGGAAATCGCCGAGATCCGCCGTGTAGCTGGCGTAGAGCGTCGAGTTGAACGGCGCGACACGCGACGGGAGCGCGATGCTGCCATTCTGGGTGACGATGCCCTGGTTGCAGTTCGTGCCCGGTGCGATGCCGGCGCGGCAGCGCTCCGCCTGATCCAGCACGCTCTGGTCGATGTTCTTGTAGCGGGCGTGCTGCCAGCCCGACGTCCAGGAGAGCGTCGCGCCGCGGAACGGAATGACGGTCAGCTCGGACTCGATGCCGTAGTTGCGTAGATCGGCGAAGTTGCCGGTGTTGTAGATGATCTGGCCCGGCAGCAGCGGGTTTTCACGGCCAGCCGGCAGCTGGTTGTCGGCATCGTTGAAGTAGAAGCCCGTCAGGTTGAAGCGGACGCGACGATCGAAGAATTCCGAACGCAGACCGCCCTCGAACGACCAGATCGTCTCACGATCGAAGGCGAACATGCTGGCGGCGTTGTAAGCGCGCGACACCCAGCCGCCCGACTTGAAGCCCTTCGTCGCCGACGCGAAGGCCGAGACGTCCGGCGCCATCTTCCAGTTGATGGCGAAGCGCGGCGTCCAGACCTTGGCTTCCTGCGTCACCGGGTTGCCGGCGTTGATCACGTCAATCGTGGTGAACGGCTGGTTGATGCCCACCGGCGGCAGCGGCGAGGCATTCGGACCGAACTTAATGTCCTTATACTCCTCGGTGTAGCGGATGCCGGCGGTGAAGGTGAGGTTCGGGGTGATCTTGTAATCGCCCTGCAGGTAACCCGCGATCGCATCGGTGTTGTTCTGCATCGTACGGTCAGCAAACAACGTGCCGGTGCCGTTGAGCGCGATCGACAGGTTCGCGAAGCTCGTGCGGTTGTCTTCGCGGATGTAGAAGACGCCGCCGACATAGGTCAGCTTGTCGTCAAGCGCGCTGCCGGTGAACTTGATTTCCTGGCTGAACTGCTTGTGCCAGCTGTCGTTCGCGAGGACCGACGTCGGCCCCGGCACAGGGGTGATGAGATCGTTCGGATACTCATACACCGTCGAGGTGCTGAGCAGGCTCATCGCGCTGTCGGTGAGATATTCGTTATAGATGTGGCGATAGCCGGTGATGATGTTCACCGTCAGATTGTCGGTCGCCTCGAGTTCGAGGTTCGACACCGCCGACCAGCTCTTCGCGACGTTGCCGAGCGTGTTGTCAGCCAGCTCCGGCGACAGGTAGCTGCGGCCGCCGAACACGTCGGAGACGGTCTGGCCTTCGCGCAGCTTGGTGTAGCTGACGCGCTTCTTGGTTTCCCGATCGTAGAAGTTGGGGAAGTTCGCATAGCTCTGGCGGTTATAGTCGCCCGTGATGTCCCAGATCACGCCATCGCCGAGCACGCGGACGGCGCCGCGGAAGCCGTAGCTGTTCTCGGAGTTCAGGCGCTGGCCGGTGACGCGGTTTTCGACATAGCCCTTGTCATCGACGTAATAGCCCTGGAACTTCGTCAGGATCTTGTCGGCGACGAGCGGAAGATCGATCGAGCCGCGGACGGTGGCGCGATCGAAGCGGCCATAGCCTGCCTCGACGAAGCCGCCGAGATCACGCGACGGCTTCTTCAGGACGACGTTGATTGCGCCGCCCGTCGTGTTGCGGCCGAAGAGCGTGCCTTGCGGACCGCGCAGAACCTCGATCCGCTCCACATCGAAGAAGGAGAAGTTGTTGGCGCTCTGACGCGACATATAGACGTCGTCGACATAGGTGCCGACCGGAAGATCGAAGGTCGAGATGGTCTCGTTGTTGTTGAGACCGCGCATCGAATAGCTGTTCGCGGTGCCGACCGACGTGTTGTTGTGCGCGATCAGGTTCGGCACATAGGCGAACAGATCGATCGTGCGCGCGATCTGGCGCGACTGCAGTTCCTGCGGCGAGAAGGCCGAAATCGCGAGCGGCACGTCCTGCAGGCGTTCTTCACGGCGCTGCGCGGTTACCACCAGATCCTCGAGCGCTTCGCCCTGGTTCTCGACTTCTGCAGCCGGTGCCGGTTCTGCCGGTGCAACCGTCTGTGCCTGTGCCTGCCCTGCGATCGCCAGCGCCAGAAGGCTGAGCCCTGCGAAATGATGGCGCTTGATCTTGCTCGTCATCAACAATCCCCTTCAGATTCCCGGATCCGGCACGCCGCTCGCGCGCCATCTCCCCCCACAGCTAAAACGGGTCCTCTTGAGCGGGCGCCTGGTTCGACGCCCGCCCAAATTCCTGCGAACTTCGTTAGATTTATTTGTTATACGGATAGAACATAACCATCGGCGGCTGTCACGCGCTTTTCTTGTTAGGATGCGATTTCAGTGCCGATGTGGCCTTTTTACCCGTTGTAGGCCGGCCGGCCGGTTGCCCGATCCAGCCACGCCGCGACATTAGGATAGGCTTCCAATGTGACACGCGAGGGACGCGCGAGCGCGGCGATCGCCGCGACATTGATGTCCGCCACCGTGAAGGTGTCGCCAAGCAGCCAGTCATGGCCGGAAAGCGCCTTTTCAAGAACGCCGAGCGGCGCCTGGAGCGACTGTTCGGCCGCGTCGGCCGCCGCGGCGTCGCGCTGATCCTCCGGCTTGATCACGCGATCGAACAGGCAGGTGGTGAGCGGACGCTCAAGCTCGCTGACGGCCCAGAACGTCCATTGCCAGGCGAGAGCCTCGCCCTGTGCATCGGCGGGATAGAGCGTGCCGGTGCCGTGCTTCTTCGCCAGGTACAGGCTTTGCGCGAAGGATTCGAACAGGACGAAATCGCCCTCTACAAGGGTCGGCACCTTGCCGTTCGGATTGAGCGCGAGATAGGCCTCCTGCTTGATCTCCCCCGGTGCGGGCTCGATCGAGGTGACCTCGACGCCGAGTTCACGCGCTACCCAGAGGGGGCGACGCGCGCGCGAACCGGGGCGGCCGTAGATGGTGACGCTCACTGTACCACATTCTCCTGGACTGAAGCGGCCGCCGGATGGTGGGCGGCCAGGAACGAAAGGATCGGTGCGGCCCATTCAGGCGCGCGTTCGAAAACCATGCCGGCGCCGCCGGGAAGCTCCGCATAATCCCAGCCCGGGCGGCGCTCGACCAGCTGGCGCCCCATCGGGAACAGCCGATCGGTGCGGCTCGCGATGATCAGCGTCGGGCAAGCAATGGCGTCGAGATCGGCTTCCAGATCATAGGCAGGCGCGGCGCGGTGGCCGTCTTCCTTCCACGGGCCGTTGGCGAAATAGGCGACGATGCCGACGTGGATCGTCTCGTCGGTCCAGGCCGGATCGGCGATGCGGCGCACGGTGGCCCAGCGATCGGTGAAGTGGCTGCCGTCCGGCTTGATTTCCTGCAGGTCGGTGAGGCCGGCGGCACGCTCGGCGCGCTGCTCGGCGGTGTAATAGGGCATGTTGTCCGTCACGAGCGCGGCGACGAGATCCGGATGCACCGCAGCGAGCCGGGCAGCGACGAGCGAGCCGCCGTGGTGGCCGGCGACGGCGACCGGAGCCAGACCGAGCGCGCGGATGACGGCGGCGACTGTTTCCGCATAGCCTTCGATGCTTGCCGCCTCGCGCGGGGGATCCGACATGCCGTGGCCGGGCAGATCGGGCACGATCACCCGGTAGCCGGCTGCCGCGAGGACGGGCATGGCGCGGCGATACTGGATCGATCCCCACGGTGCCTGGTGGACGAGCACGATCGGCGTGCCGGTGCCAAGCTCGCGGTAATGGACGAGGCCGTCCGGGCCATCGACATAGCCGCGGCGCTCACCGGGGAGGACGTTGACGGACGGGAGCATCAGGCGGCCACCTTCGCGGAGCTGGCGACGCGCTGCCCGATCAAGCGGCCGAACGTGAGCGCCGGGGTCACCATCATGCCGCCGCACGCGGCCTTGCCCATCGTCTGGCTGGAGCCGAGCAATTCGCCGGCCGCGTAGAGCCCGTCGATCACGCTTCCGTCCTTGCGGATGACGCGAAGATCGTCGTCGACCGCGAGGCCGACGGCGCTGGAGATGGCGCTGCCCTGCATGCGGATCGCATAGAAGGGGCCCTTCTCGATCGGTGCCGGCAGGTGCTGGCGGCCGAAGAAGTCGTTCCCGGTGGTGACGCCGTAATTGTAGCCGGCGATGGCATTGGCGAGGCCCGCGGCGTCGATGCCGGTGGCGACCGCGAGATCCTCGATCGTGTCGGCGCGGGTGAAGGCGGGGCCGCCTTCGGCGATGGCGCGCTTCACCTCGTCACGGCTCCAGCCGGCGAGAAGCGGCGGGGCCTCATCGAGTATGCGTTGATCGAAGACGATCCAGTAGCGGCGATCGGGCTGCATGCTGAGCGCCATCTCGCGTGCGTCGATGCTGCGCACGTCCTCGCGCACGAAGCGCTGGCCGTTGGCGTTGACGTAGATCTCCCACGGCTCGCGGCGCTCGGGGAAATGCTCCACCGTCGCGAAGGCGCGGGCGGGGAAGGTGTCGCTGTTGTAGAGCGTGCCGAAGTTGTTGAAGACATTCTCCTGGCCGCGCAGGTAGCCGCCGACCGACTGGCCGAGCCCGAGGCCGGCGCCCTTGGAGAAGCGCCACGGGGCGGCATTGTAGAGCGGATAGCCGTTCAGCTCGGCGAACATCTCCGCGTTCGAGGCATAGCCGCCACAGGCGAGAAGGACGGCCGCGCCGGTGAAATCGTGGGTGGCGCCGGAAGCATCACGGGCAGTTGCGCCAGTCACTGCGCCGTTCGCATCGGTGGTCAGCGCGACGACTTCATGTTCGAGGCGCAGATCGACGCGGCCGTCGGCGACGAGCTGTTCGACAATCGGCACGAGCACGTCCTTGACGCTGACGCCGCCCTTTTCGCCCCAGTAATAGCGATCCTGCGAATAAGGTTCGTGGCCGAAGCCCTTGATCGGATGTTCGGGCAGGGGGGCGAAGCCGCGCTCCATCAGCCAGTCGAAGGTGCCGGCGGCATGATCGATGGCGAGGCGGGCGAGCCCCTGGTTGATCGTGCCGCGGCTGATCCGGACGACATCGGCGAAATGATCATCGGGCGTGTCGTTGATGCCGCGCTCGCGCTGCAGGCGGGTGCCCGCGGCGCTCATCTGGCCGGTCGCCACCCAAAGGGTGCCACCGAGCACATCGGCATGTTCGAGAAGCAGAACCTTCGCGCCACCTTCCGCCGCGAAGATGGTGGCAGCCAGGCCGGCGGAGCCACCGCCAACGATGATGAGATCGTACAACCTTTGCCTTTCCGAAATATAGAACGGTGTTCCGATTTGCAGAGCTAAGCGAGGTTTCGAACGAGGGTCAAGAGCGGTTGTGGATCGATGATTGACAGAGAAGAAAGCCGCAACAATCATAATGCGATACGGTGGATCAATATTCAGAACAGAAGGTATGAGGATGCTGAGTTGGTTGATGATTGCGTCTGCATTGGGCTCGGGCGTGGTTTCGCCGAGTGATTCGGCCAGCGCGGCGAATGCGCCGGTTACGGCGCTGGCAACGCGTGCCGCAGCGTGCAAGCCGCCCCTCCAGTCCGACAGTGGCTGGGACGGGATCGGCGTCGTTCGCGGCGGCAAGGGCTATGTCACGACGCCGATGGGGCAAGTGCATTATCGGCTGATGGGGCCCAGCGACGGGCCGACCGTGCTGCTGCTCCACCAGACGCCCTGGTCGCTGATCGAATGGGCGGATATCCAGCCCTGCCTGGCGGCGCGTGGCATTCGCACGCTGGCCATTGATGCGCCAGGCTATGGCATGTCGGACGTTCCCGATGGCAAGCCGACGATCAGGCAATATGCCGCGAACCTCGCGCCGGTGCTGGATCAACTGGGGATTTCCCGCGTGACGGTGGCGGGGCATCACACCGGCGCCGCGACAGCCGCCGCCTTCGCCGCGCAATTCCCCGATCGCGTGGCCGGCGTCGTGCTGCACGGCGCGCCCAACTACAACGCGCAGGAACGGGCGCAGCGGCTGGCGCTGCCGCATCCCGACCTGACGCTGCGCCCCGACGGCAGCCATCTCAGCAACTATTTCGGCAAGCTCTACCGCGCGCAGGGCGAGGTGCCGCGGCACCTGTCGACGATCACCTGGTCGACGCTGAACATCTTCCTCGCCGGAGCGGCGGACGTGGCGCATGCCGCGGTGTACAACAATGACATGGGCGCGGACCTCGCCAAGATCGAGGTGCCGCTGCTGGTGCTGTCCGACGCCGGCGACGCGCTTCATGCGATCGACCAGCGCACGGGCAAGATGAAGCCGAACTTCTCGTACCAGACCTTCTCGCAAGGTTCGGCGCACGGGCTGATCGTGGAGCCGGCGCGCTGGGCCGAGACGGTGGGTACGTTCGTCAGGAAACTGCCGGCGCGCTGAGCGCCGGCAGCGGTTCAGGCAACCAGCCGGGCCGCGTGATCGAGGGCCGATGCGCCAAGCGCGCGCGACGCATCGGCCGCGGCACCGCGCACATGCGCGACGAGCGACGGCGTCTGTTCCTCGCCGAAGCGGGAGAGCGGGAGGGCAAGGCCCATCGCCGCGACGATCTGATTGTTCGGGCCCCAGACGGGCGCGGCGATCCCGCCGACCTGCGGTTCCCATTCGCCGCGATTGATCGCGATGCCGGCCTCGCGCACTTCCTCCACCGCGGCCTGAAGCGCGTCGGCATTGGTGATGGTGCGCGGCGTATAGCCGCGCAGCGGCACGGCCAGCGTTTCGCGCAGCGCGCCGGGATGGAAGGCGAGGAATACCTTGCCCGTCGCCGAGCAATGCGCCGGCGCCCGCTCGCCGATTTCCGAGAAGGCGCGGATCGAGTGCACGCCTTCGGCCTTGTCGACGTAGATCACCTCGCGTCCGGCCGGGATGGCGAGATGAACCGTCTCCATCGTCGTGCGCGCCAGTTGTTCCATGATCGGGCGGATCGTGCGGCGAAGATCCAGCCGCTCGATAACCTTGGCGCCTTCCTGCCAGATCTTGAGCGTTGCTGAATAGCGGCCGCCGGTGGTGGAGGCATAACCAAGCGCCATGAACGTCTGAAGGTAGCGGTGAATATTGCTCTTGGTGAGACCCACCTGGCGCGCGAGTTCCGACACGCCGACGGGCTCCGGGGCAGCGACCAGTGCCTCAAGCACGGCCATGCCCTTCACGATTGTCTTATCCATCCTCTACCCCGGTTATCCTGCGCCCCACCCTCAATTCTGGGTCGACGTGCTGCCATTTGCCAGTGCCGTCTCCAGTTCGGTGACGGCTTCGCGATAATGACGCAACCCAATGAACGTAATTACGATCGAAGGGATGCCAATCAGCAGCACATAACCGCACAGTACCACACCGATCATCGACGGATCACCCGTCAGATCAGTCGCGAGGCCGATGATCGGGGGCCCGAGCAGCGGGCCGATCAGGGAAATGCAGGTGTTGAAGATCGCCAGCGCCTGGGTGCGGATCTCACCGGGCGTGATCTGCGCCATGGACGAGGGGCCACCCGCCGTCGCCACGGACTTGCCGATGAAGGCGATGAACATGAAGAAGATGCCGAGATAGGCGTTGGGCATGATCGGATAGACTGCGCTCGCGGGCACGCAGATCAGGAGGCCGAGGATCAGCACGCGCATGGTGCCATCGGCTTGCCCGGCGAACTTCTTCTGCGCCCAAACGGCCAACGCCGTGCCGATCGGGCCGGCGGTGAAATAGAACAGGCCGGTGACAAAGCCCGTTTGCGCAATGCTCCACCCCCACACGCGGGAGAAGAGCGGCACGTTCCACAGCGTCAGCGCAGCGAGCGCGAAATTGCAGGTCGAGCCGGTGATCAGCGAGCCGTAGCCGCGCCAGCGCTTGCCCATGTAGCGGAAGGCGGCGCTTGCCCGCGGCGGCGCGGCCGTCGTCTCCTGACGCTTGGGCTCCTGCACCGACAGCATCAGGCCGGCGAAGAGGAAGCCCGGGAGGCCGACGGCGACGAAGGTCGCCTGCCAGGGCTGCAGCAGGCCGAAGACGGGCCAGACGGTGGGTCCAAGCTTCTCCAGCCACGCAACGACCAGGCCGCCGAGAAGGAAGGCGAGCCCGGCGCCGAGATAAGGGCCCGCCATATAGACGCTGATCGCGCGCGGCCGCTCCCGCCGATTGAAATAGTCACTGATGATCGAGACGGAGCAGGGGCTGACCACTGCTTCGCCAAGGCCAAGGCCGAGCCGCATCAGGAACAAGGGGAGGAAGGTTGCGACAAGGCCGCTGCCGACCGTCATCGTGCACCAGATGACGATGCCGGCGATGAGCAGCCACTTGCGGTTCGACCGGTCCGCGTACCAGCCGAGCGGAATAGCGACGAGCACGTGGAAGGTCGAGAAGGCCGGCCCGAGCAGAAGCCCGATCTCGAAGTCGCTGAGCGACAAGTCGCGCTTCAGCGGCTCCACCAGCAACGACAGGATGAACCGGTCGAAATAGGAGAGGATGAAGATCACGAGCAGCAGCGCGACCACGTACCAGCGGTACGCTGGCCCGTTCTTATCCAGTATCACAATTCCCCCCTTGCGCTCGTGTCGTCAGAGTTGCGTGCCGATCAGCCCGGCTTGCGGCTGCCGAAGACGTACCAGCCGCCCTTGCCGTGACGCGGCCGGCCGGGCTCGTCCCAGGCGAAGGCGGCGGTACGATCGGGATAGGCGCCGATATCCGGCAGGATGTGCGCGAAGCTTGCCGTAGGATCGAAGCCGGCGCGCTCCATCAGCGCGATCGGATCCTGATCGCGCCAGGCGGTGTACGCGGGCTCGTTGTTGTTGCGCGTATCCCAATTCCAGAAATAGTTTTCCCACGGATCGACCAGATCGTGCGCGGGCAGTTCCTGATGGACCATGATGCCGCCCGGGCGCAGCAGGCGGTGGCATTCCGCCAGCACCTTCTTCGTCGCCCAGACCGGGATTTCGTGGAAGAAGAAGCTGGAGACGATCAGGTCGAAATGGCCATCGGGGAAGTCTGTCGCTTCGGCATTCTGCTGGCTGAAGTGGACCGGCACGCCCTCATGCTCGGCGACGGCATGGCCGTAGCGAAGGAGCGGCGCGCCGACATCGATCCCATGCGCCTCCACGCCCGGAAAGGCGGGGACATAGGGAATGAGGTTCTTGCCCGAGCTGGTGCCAATATCGAGCATCCGCTGCGGCTGGAAATCAGGCCACGTCGCCTTGATCCAGCGGCTGACGACGCGCGCCACGCCGCCCCATGAACGATGGCTCTGCTGCGCCGTGAAGACCCGCGCGCCGAGGCTGACGACCGCGCCCTGCGCCACGTCATCCTCGGTCCATTCGGTGTGGAAGCAGCCCGGCGTCAGGTGAACGTCGAGCGTGCTGACATAGGCCGGCACCTCGAAGGCGGGATCGGTGCGCAGCGAGCCGCCGGCGGGATTGCGCTCGGCGGCGTCGCGGGCGACCGCGATCAGATCGGGAAGGGCGCGCTCCACCTGCGGCTGCACGGACTGGAAGCACATCTCCTGCGCATTGTAGCGAAGCGTGCTGTAGAAGCGGTAGCTCGGCTCCTTCGACATGGCGCGATCGATCTCGCGCCAATGCTTGACCGGCCCGGCCAGCTTCGGCTCGACGCGGGTCTTCCAGTCGGTCTCGAGCGCGTTGACGAAATCCTGAATGGCATGGCGGCGAAGCGTGCTGCAGAACTTCTGGCGCGCGATCTCGTCATGCGTCGGCTGCGTCACCAGTTCGATGTCCGCAATCGCGCTGTTCGTCGGTGCCGCTTCCGCCATCATCGCCTCCTCGCCATCTGTATCAAAATACGATACGCCGTTTCGAATCTAGCTGTACCATGCTACTATAAGCGTGGCAACGCGCTCTCGCTGGTGCCTTGCACGCAATCCTGTTGCGGAAACACCCTTGCCACGTAGCGATTCATTATAGAGTTAGAACAAATCTGTTGCGGAGGTCAGGGTTGGGGATTCAGTCGTCTGAAGCGGGCGTGATCATCGTCGGTGCCGGCCCAGTCGGCCTGATGACGGCGCTGCTGCTCTCCGAGCAGGGCATCGAGTGGCGGCTGATCGCGAGCGAGCCGGTTCTGGCCGGCGATCTGCGCGCATCGACTTTCCATCCGCCAACGCTCGATCTGCTGGGGCGGCTTGGGCTGGCGGAGCCGCTGATCGCGGAGGGGCTGGTGAGCCCGACTTGGCAGGTGCGGCTGCATGCGACCGGCGAGCGGGCCGAGTTCGACCTGTCCGTCATCGCCGACGACACCGACCATCCATTCCGCCTGCAGTGCGAGCAATCCCGCCTGTGCGCAATGGTGCTGGAGCGGCTGCAGGCGGATCCCAAGGGCACGCTGATGCTCGGTTGGACGGTGGATGGTGTTACCGCGGACGAGACGGGCGTCGCGGTGACAGCCCGCCCCGTGGATGCGCCTGGGGCCGATCCGCAGACCTTCCGGGCGCGCTACCTGATCGGGGCGGACGGATCGCGCAGCGTCGTCCGCCGCGCCATGGGCATTGGCTTCGAGGGGATGACCTATCCCGAGACGACGATCCTGGCGACGAGCGACTTCCCGTTCCAGGATCACCTGCCGGGCCTGTCGAACGTCAATTACGTGTGGAAGGACGGCGGCACCTTTTCGCTCCTGCGCCTTCGGCATTTGTGGCGGTGCAGCCTTTACCCCGATCAGGGTGAGACGATTGAAGAGGCGCTGCAGCCCGAAAGCATCGCGCAGAAGCTGCGCGCGATCGTGCCCGAGGCAGCGGACCGCGCGCCGATGGAAGTGCGGCCGTATCGTGTGCACATGCGGATCGCCGATGATTATCGCGCGGACCGCGTGCTGCTCGCCGGCGACGCCGCGCATGTGAATTCCCCCGCGGGCGGGATGGGCATGAACGGCGGCATCCATGACGCGGCGGAGCTTGCCGCGACGCTGGGCGAGGTATGGCGGGGCGCGCCGGAGGCGCTGCTCGATCGCTATACGCGCCGCCGCCGGCCGGTGGCGGAGCAGGAGATGCTGGCGCAGGCGGATCGCAATCGGGCGCGGATGCAGGAGCGCGATCCCGAGCGGCGCCGCGCGCTGCTGGCGGATCTGCAGCGCATCGCCGGCGACCGCGATCTCGCGCGGGAGCATCTGTTGCGCACGTCGATGATCACCGGGCTGCGCCGTGCCGCGGCGGTGGCATGAGCGGTTATGATTACGCGCCGCGCGGGCGGATCGGCATCGGCACGCCGCAGGCCAATCCGACGGTAGAGGATGAACTGCGCATCCTGCTGCCGCCAGCGGTTGGCATGTCCGTCACCCGGCTGACCAGCCTTGCCGCAAAGCCCGAGGACCGGCTGCGTGACTATCTGTGCCGGCTGGAGACCTTCCTCGACAGCTTCGATACGCTGAAGCTGGACGCTTTCGGCTTTGCCTGCACGGCCTCGTCCTATCTCGTCGACATCAAGGTGGCAGACGTCATCGTCGACCGCTGCATGATCCGGCGCGGCTACCCGATCGTGACGGCGGCGGACGCAATCGTTCGCGCACTGGACCGGCTGAGCGCGAAGAAGATGGCGATTATCAGCCCGTATCCCGCTGCGCTCGCCGAAGCGGCGACCACCTATTGGCGCCGGCGCGGGTTCGAGGTGACGGCGGTGGCCGCAGCCGGCGACTTGCTGCCGGGTGCGGACACGCGAGGCATCTATGCGCTGGGCAGCGAGGACGCCCGGCGGGCGCTTCTAGGCCTCGACCTGGCTGGGGCAGAGGTGGTGCTGTTCAGCGGCACCGGCATGCCCTCGCTGCCACTCCTCGCCAGCCAGACGAGCGGCGTGCCGATGCTGTCGTCCAACCTGTGCCTTGCCGCGGCGCTTTGCGACCTGCTGGGCCAGGGCGATCCCCTGACCGGTTCCGCGCCCTGGGCAGCACGCTGCCGCGCGGCCGTTACCCACTGAAAGGTTCTGCATGAAGACGATCACGGCCCTGATTGCGGGCGAGACGATCACCACCGGGGAAGCGCCTATCGCGGTCATCGATCCGGCGAGCGATACGCTGATCGCGGAGCTGCCGGAGGCGGATGGCGCCACGGTCGACCGGGCGGTGGCGGCGGCGCGGCGCGCGTTCGAGGACGGTGCCTGGCGGCTCGCCTCGGTCGAGCAGCGCCAGGCGGTGCTTCGCCGTGCGGCCGACCTGATCGATGCAGCGGCGGACGAGCTGGCCGATATCGAATGCGCCAATACCGGCGTGCCGCTGTCGCAGATCCGCGGGCGCTCGGTGCCGCGCGCGGCCGACAATTTCCGCTTCTTCGCCGATTACATCGGCCAGGCGACCGGCCGCCTGTACGAGCAGCATCCCGATTACCTGACGATGGTGCGGCGCGAGCCGGTGGGGGTTGCGGCGCTGATCAGCCCGTGGAACTCGCCGATCGCGCTCGGCTCGATGAAGATCGCGTCGGCCATCGCCTTCGGCAACAGCTGCGTCATTAAGCCTTCCGAGCAGGCGCCGCTGGGGATCACCCAGCTGACCGCGCTGCTCGGCGATGCGGGCCTGCCCGACGGCGTGGTAAACCTGGTGAACGGGCGCGGGGCGACCACGGGTGACCGGCTGGTGCGCCACCCCGATGTCGATCTCGTCTCCTTCACGGGCGGAACGCCGACCGGGCGGGTGATCATGCGCACGGCGGGCGAACTGCTGAAGCCCGCGTCGGTGGAGCTTGGCGGCAAGTCCGCGAACATCATCTTCGACGACGCCGATTTCGAGCGTGCGGTGGACGGCGCGCTGCTGGGCATCTTCACCAACAACGGCCAGCAGTGCCTCGCCGGATCGCGCATCCTGGTGCAGCGCGGGATAGCGGACCGCTTCGTCGAGGCCTTCGTCGAGCGGGCGCGGCGGATCCGGGTGGGCGACCCGCGCGACCCGGCGACCGAGATCGGCCCGCTCGTGTCGCGGCGGCACATGGAGCATGTGCTTGGCTTCGTGCCCGCTGGCGAAACGGGGCTCTCCGTGCTGACCGGCGGGCGCGCCGCACCGGGGCTGGAGCAGGGCTGCTACGTCGAGCCGACGCTGGTGCGCGCGGAGCGGCAGGACCTGCGGGTGTGCCAGGAGGAGATCTTTGGGCCGTTCGCGACGCTATCCGTCTTCGATACCGAGGAAGAGGCGTGGCAGATGGCGAATGCCACGCGCTTCGGGCTGGTCGCCTATGTGTGGTCCGAGAGCGTGCAGCGGATCATGACCGCGCAGGAGCGGCTCGCCGCGGGCACGGTGTGGTGCAATACGCCGATGATGCGCGAGCTTCGCGCGCCGTTCGGCGGGTGGAAGGAATCGGGCATCGGATCGGACGGCGGGCTGGAATGCGAGGCGTTCTTCACCCATGCGAAGACGGTCAGCATCCCGCGCCGCCCGCTGCCGCTGCGCAAGCTCGGCGCCTGACGAGGGTGCGCACGCCGGGCGACAGCGTCTCCATCGACCGATCGTTCGTGCGCGTCGCGGGCGGGGAGATCCATTTGCGGCGCTCGACCCGCGGGGCGGGGCGGGCGCTGGTGATGATCCACGCCTCGCCGGGCTCGTCACGCAATCTTTTGCCGTTGATTGAGGCACTTGCGCGCGATGGTCGCCGGGTGCTGGCGGCGGATACGCCGGGGAATGGCGATTCGGATGACCTCGCGCCGGAAGCGCCGGACGTGGCGTGGTATGCGGTTGCGTTGGTGGAGCTGCTCGACCGGCTGGGGGTCGACGAAGTGGACCTGTACGGCACCCACACGGGCGCGCGGATCGCGGTGGAGGTAGCGGCGCAGGCGCCCGAGCGAGTGGGCGCGCTGATCCTCGACGGGCTGATCGATTATCCGCCGGAGACGCGCGCGCTGTTCCTTGAGCGCTATGCGCCGGCGATGGAGCCGGACGATTATGGCCGACAATTCGCCTGGGCGTTCAACTACATACGCGATCAGGCGGTGCACTTCCCGCACTTCCTGCGTGATCCCGAACACCGCATCATGACGCGTGCGGTGCCGGATGCAGCGTCGCTTCACGCGTCGACGCTGGACCTGCTGAAGGCGCTGACCTCATACCACAAAGCGTATCGCGCGGCGTTTGCCTATCCGCTGATGGAGCGGCTGCCGGAGGTGATGGCGCCGACATTGCTGCTGCGCGCGCAAGGGGAGCTGCCGGCGCTGAAGGCGGCGGTGGAGGCGATTTCGGCCGTGCTTTCGCGGTCGTCCATCGTGCCGGTTGCGGGCGATGCTGGCGCGAAAGCGGCGGTGATTGGTCGCTTCCTGGCATTGAATGGAGAGTGATGGTCGCCTGCTGCACGCCCGCATCTGAAACGCGGGCGTGCAGCCGGGATCAGATCACCGGGTTGGCGGCGTCGACGATTTCGCTTCCGGTGGCGAACCACGCGGTCGGGCGCTTCGCCAGTTCACCGAGCAGCGTCTCGAAGGCGCCGATGCGATAGGGCAGGCCAAGGATGTAGGGCGTGACGTTGAGCGCCAGCATCCGGCCGCTGCCGCCCGCGCTTTCACGCTCCATGAGGTCAAAAGCGTCAATCATCTGTTCGACGTAGGATTCCGCCGAATTCTGCTGCGCGACGATGATCTGGCGATCTGACAGTTCGTGGCTGAGCGGCACGTTGACGATGGCGCCGGCGGTGGTGGTGAAGCGATAGGGCAGTTCGTCGTTCACCCAGTCGCACATATACTCGACCCCGGCCTCGACCAGCAGGCGCGGCGTGTTGAACGACTGCGAGCGGGCGATCGACAGCCAGCCGCGCGGTCGCTTGCCCGAGACGCGCTCCAGGGTGTCGAGCGACTGCGTGATGAGCGCGCGCTCGTCCGCCTCGTCCAGGCCCGAGGCGATCGTGCCGTTCATGTCGGTCGAATGGGCGATGATCTCATGCCCCGCCGCGTTGATATCAGCGATGATCGAGGGATAGCGTTCCGCGATCGCGCTGTTCGCGGCGACCGACACCTTTGCGCCGACCGCGGCGAAGGCGTCCAGCATCCGGTAGAAGCCGACGCGCGTGCCGTAATCGCGCGCGGTGTAATGGCGATAGTCGGGATAGGGCGTCTGCATGTGCCCGGGCGCGCGGAACGGCTTGTCGCCCGCGACGATCGGGAACCATTCGAGATCGACCACCGTCCATACCGCGACCTGCTTGCCGTTCGGCCAGGCGATCGGCGCGCGGGTGTCGATGCTGGACCAGCCGTAATGATCATGGTCCATGCCGTGACGGCGCTTGGGATAGGTCAGATACGATTGATCGAGCGCCATCAGCGCGCCTCCTTGTAGCGCGCGGCATCGGCGGTCGCCGCGTCATAGCCGTTGGCGAGGAAATGATCGGCGATGTCGCCCGAGCGGGTGATCCAGGCCCGCCCGTCCGCGGCGATATGCCGCAGCACTTCTTCGAACGCCGCCATGCGATGCGGCTGGCCGATGAGATAGGCGTGGAGCGGAATGCACATCACGGTGCCGGACTGCGCGCCTTCTTCGGCCAGCCGATCGAACTGGCGGATGAGCGTCGCGGCATATTCGCGCGGGCTCATGTTATAGACGAGGAAGCCGTAATGGTCGTTCACCTCCAGGCTGTACGGCATGGAGACGAGCCGGCCCTTGGCGACATGCACCGGCCCCGGCTGATCATCGTGATAGAGATCGCAGGTGTAGGTGAGCCCATATTCCGCGATCAGATCGAGCGTGCGGGGCGTGTGGGTGAGGGCGGGTGCGAGCCAGCCCTTGATCGTCTGACCCGTGGCATCGCGAACCGTGTTGATCGCGTCCTCGATCAGCTGGCGCTCCTGCGCCTCGTCCATCCCGTAGGAATAGCGGGTGTTGTAGACGCCATGGCTGAAGAACTCCCAGCCAAGGTCGTTCACTTCCGACACGATTTCGGGATGATGCTGGCACATCGCGACCGAGAGCGAGACCGAGCCCTTGAAGCCGTGACGCTCCATCGCATCCGCCAGCCGGCGATGGCCGACGCGGTTGCCGTAGTCGCGGTGCGAATAGCCGACGACGTCCGGATGCGGCTTCGGCCAGCTCTTGCGGTGGGGGTTCGCCGGGGGATCGAGCTCGTAGAACTCGATGTTGGGCGACACCCACACCGCGACGGTCTTGCCATCGGGCCATTCGATCTTTGCGCGATCCCGATAGGGGCGGAAATCGTAAAGCCCGGGATCGCCTTCGCCTTCCCGCATCAACGTGCCTCCAGCCAGTCGATCACCGTCTGCACGGGTTCGACATCGGCGTATTTCAGCTGAAGATCGGTGAGGTTCGCGAAGTGATAGCTTTCGTGCTTGTCCGCGCAGGTTTCGATCGGGACGATCGTGCGGAAGCCGTAGGAAAGCGAATCCACCGCGGTCGCGCGGACGCAGCCCGAGGTGCTGCCGCCGGTGACGATGACGGTATCGACCTTGTGCCAGCGCAGATAGGAATTGAGCGGCGTTTCGAAGAAGGCCGAGGGCATCCGCTTCGTATAGACGAGATCGTTGGGATCGATCCGGACGCGCGGATCGAACTGGTGCCGCTCGCTGCCGTATTTGATGTTCTGGAGCGAATCCTCGGTGTTGGTGCGCGTGCCCCAGACGCCCGCGTCGCCCGCATCGTCCTTGTAGGCGACGTGGCTCCAGATCACCGGCATGCCCTTTTCACGGGCGAGATCGGAGATCTGGTTGACGTAGTCGATCTGCCTGGGATCGGTTTCATAGGCCGTCTTGAACATGTCGATGCGGGTATAGGCCTGCTGGAAATCGACGTTCACGATCGCCAGCCGCTCGCCGAAGCCGAACTTCTTGCGGGCCGGGTTCGCCATCACCTCGTCGAACAGCTGGCGTGCCGTCTTGTCTTCGCACACCATGCGCGTGCCAACGATCGTCATGCTACCTCCAGCTTTTGTTCATGTGCCGGCCGGAAGCCGAGCGGCAGGCCGGCATCTGGCGTGAAACCGTAGAGCGGCTCGCCTGGCAGTTCTTTGGCCAGGATGTCGCGCACGGCGTTGAGTTTTTCGAGATCGATCCCGGTGCGAAGGCCCATCGCCTCCAGCATGAACACAAGATCTTCCGTCACGATATTGCCCGATGCGCCAGGGGCGAAGGGGCAGCCGCCCAGCCCGGCGAGCGAGCTGTCGATCGTGGTGAGGCCGCTGTCGAGCGCGGCGAGCGCGTTCGCAAGGCCGAGGCCGCGGGTGTTGTGGAGGTGGATGCCGGTGACGGCTTCCTCACCCACCACGCCGCGCACCAGCTTGATCAGGCGCTTCACCGACGCCGGATCAGCATAGCCGGTGGTATCGGAAATGCCGACCTCGTCGCAGCCGGCGGCCATCAGCCCCTCGGCAAGGCGCGCGATCTGCGCATCGGGGATAGCACCTTCCAGCGTGCAGCCGAAGGCGGTGGAGAGGCTGCCTTCGAAATGCGGGCGGCTGTCCTGCGGCACGGCGGCGACCATCGCGGCAATCTCGCGTGCTTCCGCCAGCACCTGATCGTGCGTGCGGCGCAGGTTGCGCAGCGAATGGGTTTCCGAGACCGACAAGGGGAGCGTCAATTTGTGTGCGCCGGCTTCGATCGCGGCGGCGGCGCCGCGCGCGTTCGGCACCAGCACCGCGACCGTGAGGCCCGGGATGGTGCGCGCGAAGGCGACCACCTCTGCCGTGTCGGCGAGCTGTGGCAGGACCTTGGCCGGCACGAAGCTGCCGACCTCGATCTCGCGCACGCCGGCGGCCGCTTCAGCGGCGATCCAGGCCTTTTTTGCCTCGAGCGGCAAAATGGGTGATATGCTCTGCAGCCCATCGCGGGGGCCGACTTCACTCACCAAAATATCGATTGGTTCTGTCACGTTACGCGCCGCCCCCGTTCCGGTTTATCATGCTGGCCGTTGCCTTATTTGTACTAAGCCTATATCAAATAGGAGACGCCGTTCAAGGCAGGACACCAGCTTCGGGAAAGATATGAACGCTGACGCGCTACCACTCGCCGGCCTCAAGGTCGTGGAGTTCACCCATATGGTGATGGGCCCTGTCGTTGGCGTCATCCTGGCGGACCTGGGCGCCGAGGTCATCAAGATCGAGCCGATCGGGGGCGATCAGACGCGCGAATTGCTGGGTTCGGGCGCGGGATATTTCCCGATGTTCAACCGCAACAAGCGCAGCATTTGCCTGGATCTGAAGAGCGAGGGCGGCGTTGCCGCAGCCAAGAAGCTGCTGGCGGATGCCGATGTGCTGATCGAGAATTTCCGGCCGGGCACGCTCGACAAGCTGGGCCTGTCCTATGAGACGCTGAAGGCGGAGAACCCGCGCCTGATCTATTGTTCGGCCAAGGGCTTTCTCGCCGGGCCGTACGAGAAGCGCACCGCGCTGGACGAAGTGACGCAGATGATGGGCGGCCTTGCCTACATGACGGGCCCTCCGGGACGTCCGCTGCGCGCCGGATCCTCGGTGATCGACATTACCGGCGGCATGTTCGGCGTGATCGGCGTGCTCGCGGCGCTGGAGCGGCGGCACCGGACGGGCGAGGGGGCGGACATCCGCTGTTCGCTGTTCGAGACGACGGCATTCCTGGTCGGCCAGCACATGGCGCAGTCGGCAGTGACGGGGCAGGCGGCCAAGCCGATGCCGGTGCGCATTTCCGCCTGGGCGATCTACGACGTGTTCGAGACGAAGGAGCCGGACCAGCAACTGTTCGTCGGCGTCGTCAGCGATTCGCAGTGGGTTTCCTTCTGCAAGGCGTTCGGGCTGGACGAACTGGGCAACAATCCGGATTTCGCCAAGAACAACCAGCGCGTGCTGGCGCGCGATACCATCCTGCCGCAGGTGCGCGCGCTGTTCGCCACCATGACGCGCGAGGAACTGATCGCGAAGCTGGAAACGACCGGCCTGCCGTTCGCGCCGATCACGCGGCCGGAGGATCTGTTCGAGGACGCGCAGCTGAATGCCGGCGGCCTCGTCGACGTGACGCTGGCGGACGGGCGGACCACTCGCCTGCCGGGCCTGCCGGTCGAGGTGGATGGCGCACGGATGGGCCTGCTCCGCGACATTCCGCAGCCGGGCGGGGACACCGATTCGGTGCTGGCGGAGGCCGGGTTCGACGCGGCGACGATCGCGGCGATGCGCGAACGGCGCGAGGTCGCCTGACGATGGCGCAGACGCTTTTCGACAAGCTGTGGGATCTGCACGCGATCGATGATCTGGGTGACGGCACCTGGCTGCTGCTGATCGACCGTATCCTGCTGCACGAGCGGACCGGCAGCGTGGCGCTGGAGAGCCTGCGCGATGCCGGCCGGGCAGTCGCCTCTCCGCAGCATGTGTTCGTGACGATGGACCATATCGTCGACACGCTGCCGGGGCGCAGCGACAAGACGATCATGCCGACGGGCACGCAGTTCATCACCGCCACCCGCGCCGCGGCGCAGGCGGCGGGGATCACGCTGTTCGACATCGGTGACGACCGGCAGGGGATCGTCCATGTCATCTCGCCCGAGAACGGCATCGTGCTGCCGGGCGCGACGCTGGTCTGCCCGGACAGCCACACCTGCACGCAAGGCGCGCTCGGCGCGCTGGCCTGGGGCATCGGATCCACCGAAGCGGAACATGCGCTCGCCACGCGCACGCTGCGGGTGAAGAAGCCGCGCACGATGCGGGTGCGGGTGGACGGTACGCTCGGCACCGGGGTGACGGCGAAGGACCTGGCGCTGCACGTGGTGGCGAAGCTGGGCGCGGCGGGGGCCGTCGGCCATATGGTGGAATATGCCGGCGAGGCGGTGCGCGCGCTCGACATCGAGGGGCGGCTGACGCTGTGCAACATGGCGACGGAGCTGTCCGCTTTCTCCGCGGTGATCGCGCCGGACGAGACGACGATCGCGTATCTCGAGGGGCGGCCCTATGCGCCCAAGGGCGCCGCGTGGGACGAGGCGGTCGGCTTCTGGCAGACGCTCTACACCGATGACGATGCGGCGTTCGATGCCGAGCATGTGATCGACGCGGCGGACGTGGCGCCGATGGTGACCTGGGGGACGAGCCCGCAGCAGGCGGTGCCGCTGGGCAATCCGGTGCCCGAATTCGCGCAGGGTCAGGGGCGCTGGACGGCGGAAGCGCACCAGCGGGCGCTGGAGTACATGGGGCTGGCGCCGGGCGAGCGGCTGGACGCGCTGCCGATCCAGGGCGCGTTCATCGGATCGTGCACCAATGCACGCCTGTCGGACCTGCGCCGGGCGGCGGGGGTGCTGAAAGGCAAGCGCGTGGCCGACGGCGTGCGCGCGATCTGCGTGCCGGGATCGACCAAGGTGAAGGCGGCCGCGGAGGCCGAGGGGCTCGACGCGGTGTTCCGCGAGGCCGGTTTCGAATGGCGCGAGGCGGGCTGCTCGATGTGCTTCTTCGCCGGGGGCGAGAGCTTCGGCCACCGCGAGCGGGTGATCACCTCCACCAATCGCAATTTCGAGAGCCGGCAGGGGCCGGAGACCCGGTCGCACCTCGCCTCGCCCGAGACGGTAGCGGCAGCGGCGATCGCCGGGCGAATCGTCGATCCGCGGGAGCTTCGCGCATGAGCGCCGCGCCGTTCGATCGCCTGACCAGCATCGCCGCGCCGCTGGTGCGCGACAATGTCGATACCGACGCGATCATCCCGTCGCGCGAGATGAAGTCCGTCTCCAAGAAGGGGCTGGCGGACGGGCTGTTCGCGGGCTGGCGCTATACCGCGGTGGGCGGGCGCGATCCTGATCCCACATTCGTGCTGAACCAGCCGGCCTTTGCGGGTGCGCAGATCCTGCTGGGCGGCGCCAACTTCGGCTGCGGATCGAGCCGCGAACATGCCGCCTGGGCGCTGGCCGAATACGGCTTTCGCGTGATCGTGGCGACGAGCTTCAACCCGATCTTTCGCGGTAATTGCATCCGCAACGGCATCGTGCCGGTGGAACTGGACGCGGCGACGATCGCGGAGCTTGCGCAGCTGAGCGAGGCGGGGGCGGCGATCACTGTCGACCTGGAGGCGCAAGTCGTAAGTGGGGGCGACCGGCGCTGGACATTCGCGATCGAGGACGAGGCGCGGCAGATGCTGCTCGCGGGGCTCGATGCGATCGACCTCACCCTGCAGCGGGCGGAGCAGATCCGCGCCTTTACCGAGCGGGATCGGGCCACGCGCGGCTGGGCGTATCTGGGCTAGCATCGGGCGGATGGCGGTTGCGCGGCCGGCGTGGCGCGCGCACAAACCCCCGCTTTGATGGGGGCGCCGATGACATTGCTTTGTTCCTTTGCCGGCAGGCGGCTTCTGCCCGCGGTGCTTGGCGCCGCTGCGCTCTTCGTTGCAGCGCCGGCCGTGGCGCAAGGTGATCCGCCGGCGTGGACGCGGCCGATTGCGCCGTTCAACGTGCTGGGGCCGATCGATTATGTGGGCACGGAGGGGCTGGCCGCCTATCTGATCCGCACCCCGGCCGGCGCGATCCTGATCGACGCGCCGATGGAGCAGAATGCGGCCGCGATCGAACGGTCGATCGCAGCGCGCGGGGTGAAGCTTGCCGACGTGAAGCTGATCCTGCTGAGCCATGCGCATTTCGATCATGCCGGCGGGCTGGCCGCATTGAAGAAGGCGACGGGCGCGAAGCTGGTGGTCGGCGCCGGGGACGCCGCCGCGGTGAACACCGGGACGCCGCCGGGCGAGACGAGCTACGGCGTCATCCGTTTCCCGGCTGCCAAGGTGGACCGGGCGATCCGTGACGGGCAGCAGGTGACGCTGGGTGGTGTGACGCTGACGGCGGTGGCGACGCCGGGGCACACGCCGGGCTGCACCAGCTGGTCGATGAAGCTGCCGCATCAGGGCCGAACGCTCGACGTGCTGTTCGCGTGCAGCGTGACGGTGGCGGGCAACAAGCTGGTCGGCAACAAGCGCTATCCGGGAATCGAGGCGGATTTCCGCCGCAGCTTCGCGACGCTGGGCGCGATGAAGGCGGACGTGGTGCTGCCGTTCCACCCCGAATCGGTCGACCTGCTCGG
This sequence comes from Sphingomonas sp. 179-A 2A2 NHS, assembly GCF_045371305.1. Taxonomy (NCBI): domain Bacteria; kingdom Pseudomonadati; phylum Pseudomonadota; class Alphaproteobacteria; order Sphingomonadales; family Sphingomonadaceae; genus Sphingomonas; species Sphingomonas sp. 179-A 2A2 NHS. Next base: position 226,743 of record NZ_JBIQDE010000004.1, read on the forward strand.
GCGGGTGAAGCGTGGGGCGCTGGTCGATCGCGCCGTCCTGCCGAAGATGGTGGCGGACGCGCGCACCGCCTTCGACGCGGATCTCGCCAAGCAGCGCCAATGACCGGGGACGGCATCGCGGAAGCTACCGCCAGTGACGAGGCGGCCGTGATCGCCTTGTGGGAGACGTGCGGGCTGACGCGGCCGTGGAACCCGCCGGCGGCGGATTTTCGCCGCGCGCTGAGCGGCGATGCGTCGGCGGTGCTGGTGCTGCGGCAAAGCGGCGCGATCACCGGAAGCGTGATGGTGGGTGACGATGGCCATCGTGGCTGGGTCTATTATCTTGCCATCGCGCCGGATCGGCGCCGCGGCGGCGCGGGACGGGCGCTGATGGCGGCGGCGGAGACTTGGCTGCGCGTGCGAGGCGCGCCGAAGCTGCAGCTGATGGTGCGCGACAGCAACGATGCGGCGCGCGGGTTCTACGAGGCGCTCGGCTTCGACGTGCAGCCGGTTACGGTGTTCGGGCGCTTCCTGGGTTGAGCGACGGCCCCGGCTGCGGGGGTTCGGGCGCGAGGCAAAATTCGCCCCGACCGGCCATCAACGTCTTCATGCGGGTGTTGAATTCCCTAAAATCGCGCGGGTCCAAGGGGCCGCTTGGCAGTGATCGCGCCAGAGTAATACCGGAATTACAAGTAGGTTAATCCCCAGCTTGATCGGGATCGGCAAAAACTGGACTAGACTGGACAGGTCACGACAAGCAGCGATCCAGCACCAAGTTGGAGGCCGGGCACATGACCGGAAGTCCTACCACGCCGCCATACCGCCCCGCCGCCCATCAGGCGCGCCGTTCGCGCGCGACGCCGACGTTGCGCTGATGCCCGCGGACACCATCAAGCCCCAGTCCGGCTGGCGCGAGCTTTGGACGAAGGAGGATTGGTGGGCGACGTGGATCGGCCTCGCGATCGTCCTCGTCGCTTGCGCCCTGTTCTGGAGTGGGGGCAGCCTGCGCTGGCTTGCGGTCGTGCCGCCGCGGTGGACGGATTTTCGCGAGGTCATCGAGGATCTCGCGGCTAACTGGCTTCGCTATATCGGCCTGTATCTTCTCTGGCTGGCGGCCTTCTCGCTGGGCCTTGCAGTGATGGGGCAGCGGGTGCGCGCCTTCGTGCCCGCCTTCACCCTGTTGTATCTTGCCGCCTATGCGATCTCCGTCATCGGCCAGTGGCAGGAGGCGTCGTCCTATAACCTCGAGCCGCCGCTGCTCGCGCTGCTGATCGGCCTGCTCATCGCCAACACGGTGCGCCTGCCGTCCTGGTTCGAGGCGGGGCTCAAGACGGAATTCTACGTCAAGACGGGCATCGTGCTGCTCGGCGCGACCCTGCCGCTCTCGCTCGTCGTGCAGGCGGGGCCTGTGGCCATGCTGCAGGCGGCGATCGTCTCGATCGTGACCTTCTCGGTCATCTACACGGTGGCGGTGCAGTTCGGTCTCGAACGGCGCTTCGCCGCAACGCTTGGCGTTGGCGGCGCGGCGTGCGGCGTCTCAGCAGCGATCGCGGTCGCCGGGGCGGTCGGCGGGAAGAAGGAAGATACTGCCGTCGTCATCACGATCGTCGTGATCTGGGCGGTGATCATGGTCTTCGCCCTTCCGCTCGTCGCCCGCGCGCTGGGGTTGCCGACGGGGGTGGCGGGGGCGTGGATCGGCACGTCCGAATTCGCCGACGCGGCGGGCTTTGCCGCCGCGCAGACCTATGGCGGCTATGCTGGCAAGGTGCCGGGGATCGCCGGCACCGCCGATCAGGCACTGACCGCCTTCACGCTGATGAAGGTCGTAGGCCGGGACATGTGGATCGGCGTGTGGGCGGTCGGCCTCGCGATCGTCGCGACGACTCGCTGGGAGGCGCACCCCGGCGGCAGCGCGCCCGACGCGGGCGAGATCTGGCGGCGCTTCCCGAAATTCGTGATCGGGCTGTTCATCGCCTCGGCGATCATCACGCTGGCGACCGCGCACTACAGCCTCGAGGAATATAACAGCATCGTCTCGCCGGCACTGACGAACCCGCTCAAGGATCTGCGTACCTGGGCGTTCATCTTCTGCTTCTTCAGCATCGGCCTGACGACGCGCTTCCGTGATCTGGCGTCCGCCGGGCGAACACCGTTCAGCGCGTTCACCACCGGCGTCGTCGTCAACGTGATCCTGGGCTTCATCCTCTCGGTCTATGTGTTCGGCGGCTATTGGGCGGCGCTGGGCCAATGAGGATCGCTACGATCCTGCGCGAGACTCTGAAGGCCGCGGCAAGAGAGCAGCCCTGCCGCCCATGCACCCATTTCTGCGACGATCCCGCGCGCCAGGAACGTGAACTGCCCGGACTGACGGCGCTGTCTTCAACCAGCGCCTCGGTCCGCGACCAGGACGGTTTATGCCTGCGCCATGGATTGATCATCAACGGCCGACGCCGCTGCCCTGCCTTTTCCCCGCCGTGCACCAGCCTTGAGCACAAGCCAGGGTCAGGCTGATTACGGAGACCGGCGCGAAGGGGGACTCTGCGCCGATGCCGTTCGGTCGGTTCGTGCGTTATGGGCGCGCAGGAGACCGTTCATGAACAAGCCGATGGATAGATTATTGCGTGGCCGAACCGGCGGCTGCTCCGCTGGCATCGATGGGCAAGATGAGGCCCCGGGCGGGATCATGGCGCTGCTCTGCCCGGCGGCGGCCATCCGTGGTGGCGAAGCGCTGGATGGGGGCCGCGCCACCGCATACGGCCCGATTGCTGCCAGCCAGCCTAATGGCGGCCATCTCGGCTGACGGTTGGGAGGGGAGAGTGAAGATCAGCCATTTTTGTGGTGTGCGTACGATAATGGCCAAGCATGCGGCGGATGACGTGGGGAATACGATGATATCGCGTGCGAATCTTGGCTGGGGCCTGCTGGGCGGACTGGCTGCCGCCCTGTCCGGCTGCGCCACGCCAACTGCGCCCGTGCAACCGCCGCCAGTTGTCGCGACGGTGACGCCGCCGCCGCCGAAGATGCCGCCGGGTGGGTATATCGGCATGCAAAGCCCGAAGAAGCGGGCGGACGGCAAGTATTTCACGCCCAACCTCGACAACACGGATCAGGCCGCCGTCTGGCATCTGCGCAACGCCTTGAACGTCGCTGCGCTGGGGTGCGACCAGGCAGGTGGCGGTGTGCTCGAGCATTACAATGCGTGGCTCAGGACCCGCGCCGCCGCGATCGATCGCTACTACAAGGCCTATATCCGGGAGTGGCAAGCGCCCGGTTGGTGGGACTGGCAGCGGGTCTATGACGACAATCAGACGCGCATCTACAATTTCTACGCCCAGCCGGCGATCCGGGCGGCCTTCTGCGCAGTGGCGCGAGAGGAGGTCGTGAAAGTCATCCAGGTGGAGGATGACGACCTGCCGGCTTTCGCGCGAGAGTCCCTGCTGCGGCTCGACCGGCCGTTCGTGGAGTTCTTCGCCGCCTATGATGCGTGGCGCGACTATTACCAGCCGGCGCCGCCACCGGTGGTTCCGCCACAGGTGGTAAGGACGATCGAGGCGCCGGTTGTGGTGACCCCGCCGGCCGCGGTGGCGACGCTGGACGGCGGTGATGCGGTAGCGAGCGCACCCGAAGCCTCGCCATCTCCTCCGGCCGGTGATGCCGAGGAGACCCCGCCGGCGAATGTTGCGGAGGCCGCGCCCCCTCCGCCTCAGTGACGGCTCGCCATTCGCGGTGCGTCAAGGGCGGGGGCAAGGCGAGGAACCGTCACCAGTTCCGAACTAGGGCCTGATGGTTTCACCAACCGCTCGACGATCCAGCGATGGTCAACGCCGGCCCGACCAGCCACCATGCGGGATCGGGGCACTGGAGTGAGAAGCCATGGCAGGCGGGCGGGCGTTCAGGCAGGAGCAGCGGGGCGTTGCGGCGGGGATGGCGGCGGCGCTGGCGACGACCGTCATCGTTCTTGGCGCCACGGCACTTGCCTGGCCGGGGGAGGCCTTGCCGTTCCCCGACCGGTTGCAGCTGACGCTTCGTGCGGACCTGATCGTCATTGTGTGGCTGGCCGCGGCGATCGGCAATGTGGCGCGGCTGCGGTTCTTTTCCGAACAGGACATTGGCGGCAGCAGCGCGGAGGACGCGTCCGCGAAGATCCGGGTGGCCGGCGCGATCCTTCAGAACACGTTCGAGCAGGCGGTGCTGGCGATCGTCACCCATCTGATCGTTGCGGCGACGTTCGCGCGCGCCGGAACGGCGATCATAATGCTGGCGTGCCTGTTCGCAGCCGGGCGCCTGCTGTTCTGGATCGGGTACCGGAAGGGCGCGCGGGCGCGGGCGTTCGGGTTTGCGCTTACCTTTTATCCGAGCGTTCTCGCCTTGCTAGCGGCAGCCGTGGCGATGGTGCTGGGTGTGGCGACTTGATCCTGCGGCTCAGTGCTCTGCCCGGCGGGTGCTCTTCATGATCCACCATGTGAGGGCTGAGAGGCCGCTGCCGGCGGCGGCGACGCACCACAGGCTGCCGTTGGGGGACCAGAGGAAGGTGCGGGCGCCCAGGATGCCGCCAGCGACCAGCGCGAGCCAGAGCTGGAGGAAGGGCAGCCACTGCGTATCAGGCTGGCCGCGGATCGCGTCCGCAAGGCGGTGGGCGAACTTCACCAGCGTGCCGGTCATGTAAGTGACGCCGATGCCGACGTCTCCCGCGCGGCGGAAGATCGCGTTGGCGGCGCCCATCGCGAGGCACAGGAAGCCGATCGCGGGCACCTCCTGGCCGAAGCTGTCGAACACCGCGGCGGCGAGCAGCAGGAGCGCGACACTGATCGTGGCGACGACCTTGCGGTGGCCGCTGGGCGCGCCTTCGCTGACGATGACGTTGAGGATCACGCCCGTCACGAACAGTGCGATGAGGCCCGTCGCCGCCGCTGCGAACGCGCCGGCTTGTGCGAAGCCGACGGCAAGGAGGGTGGAATTGCCGCTCATGAACGACACGAACAGGCCGCCCGATTTCAGGAAGCCGATGGCGTCGACCGCGCCGGCGAGCGCGGCGTAGCCGCCGGCAAGGTTCCGCAGGTTTCGACCATATTCCAGCATCGCCGTGCTCCGTTCGGATCAGCCCGTGGCATGATGCCGGCGGCTATCCTGCCCGGAAGAGTAGAATAGCCGGGCAGGCCCGCAATTGCGGATTACCACAGGTCCCGGTCGCAGCAGTCCAGCCGCCGCGCCGGCCGATCCGACCGCTAACTTAACCCATTTTAGTCAAACAACTGAATTCGTTAGGAACGGGCGCCGTGCTGGTGCGCTGGACCCCGCAGTCATCCCTGCGGAGAAGCGATCATGTTCATGCACAACAAGCGACTGCAATATACGGTGCGCGTGTCCGAGCCGAACCCGCGGCTCGCCACGATGATGATGGAGCAGTTCGGCGGCGCGGATGGCGAACTGGCGGCGGCGATGCGCTATTTCACGCAAGGGTTGGGCGAGGATGATCCCGGCCGCAAGGACATGCTGCTCGACATCGCCACCGAGGAATTGAGCCACCTCGAGATCATCGGATCGATCGTCGCCATGCTCACGAAGGGCGTGAAGGCGCAGCTGGCCGAGGGACAGATGAAGGAGGCCGAGCTGTACCAGCTGATCGGATCGACCGGCAGCAGCGCGAAGGAATCGATCCTGTTCGGCGGCGGGCCGGCGCTGTGCGATTCCGCGGGCGTGCCTTGGACCGCGGCCTATGTCGATTCGCGCGGCGAGCCAACCGTCGACCTGCGATCGAACATCGCCGCCGAGGCGCGCGCGAAGATCGTCTACGAGCGGCTGATCAACATCACCGACGATCCCGGCATCAAGGATGCGCTGGGCTTCCTGATGACGCGCGAGGTGGCGCACCAGAAATCGTTCGAGAAGGCGCTGTACGCGATCGAGAACAACTTCCCGTCGGGCAAGCTGCCGGGCGTGGAGAAATACGCCAGCATGTACGTCAACACCTCGCAGGGTGAGGGTGACACGACCGGGCCGTGGAACAGCGGCGAGGAATGGGACCGCGTTGACGACCTGCAGCAGGTGATGCCGGCGGACGGCGGCGACGGGACGGCAAGCGTGAAGCTGCCGGCAAAGGACACGAAGGTCGCGGCGAAGATGGCCGAGCGCACGATGTCCGACCCGGCATCGGACCCCACGACGGGCGCCGATCTTGGCGCCGGGCCGGGTGCAGGGCGGACCAAGAACGGTGACATGGGCGGCGCGCCGGATATCGAATCCGCGCCGGCGATGGCCGAAGCAACGCAGGGAAAATGACGTGGGAGGGCAGCGTCCGGTAACCGGGCGCTGCCTTTTCGATGTTCAGCGGAGCGGCGCCTTCAGTGCGGGCGCGCCGCGTCACCCACCACGTCCTGCTGCGGCATCGGGCTGATCCAGCGGTAGATCATGCCGCCGGCCGCGCCGCCGATCAGCGGCGCGAGCCAGAACAGCCAGAGCTGCGCCAGCGCCCAGCCGCCGACGAACAGTGCGGGCCCGGTGCTGCGCGCGGGGTTCACCGATGTGTTGGTGACCGGGATGCTGATGAGGTGGATGAGCGTCAGCGCCAGGCCGATCGCGATGGGCGCGAACTGGACCGGCGCGCGGCCGTGCGTCGCGCCCATGATGATGAACAGGAACACTGCCGTCAGCACGACCTCGGCGGTGAAGGCGGAGGCGAGCGAATAGCCGCCCGGCGAATGCGCGCCATAGCCATTGGCGGCGAAGCCCGAGGCGGGCGCGTCGAAGCCGGGCGCGCCGCTGGCGATGAGGTACAGGATGAAAGCGCCGAGGATCGCGCCGACCACCTGGGCGACGATGTACGGCACCACGTCCTTGCCCGGGAAGCGGCCGCCGACCGCCAGCCCGACCGTGACTGCGGGATTGAGGTGGCAGCCCGAGATGTGGCCGATCGCATAAGCCATCGTCAGCACGGTAAGGCCGAAGGCGAGCGAGACGCCGGCAAAGCCGATGCCGAGTTCCGGGAAGGCCGCCGCCAGCACGGCCGAGCCGCAGCCGCCGAAGGTGAGCCAGAAGGTGCCGATCAGTTCGGCAGTCAGCTTTCGGGTGTTCTCCACCTTCTCTCTCCGTCCACGGCCTGTCGTGAGACGTTGAGACACCAGATCGGCGGCGGCGGAAATACGGGGTTTGCCGGAGCGCGGAGCCAGACGCCCGGTTCAATAGCGGGGGCGATCGGGGCCGCGCCGTCGCACATGCCTTTTACACGCGCGCAGGCTGTGCTTCGCTGGGCCTGACCGTCGAGGATGATGGCGAGGAGGGCGTATGATCACCGTCTGGGGCGGGCAGGTTTCGCGATCGATCCGCGTGGTGTGGTTGCTGGAGGAGATGGGCCTTCCCTACACTGTGAGGCAGGTGGACATGCTGGCGCCCAATCGCGAGCCCGAGTTCCTGGCGCTCAATCCGGCGGATTACATCCCCGCGATTCAGGATGGCGATGTGACGATGGTCGAATCGATCGCGATCATGGAATATCTTCTCGGCCGCTACGGGCCGACGCCGCTCGCGCCGGCACCGAACGACGCCGCGTTCCCGGCCTATCAGCAGTTCCTGCATCTTGGCGAAGCCGGGCTGGCGACTCTGATGATGCCGGTGATCGTCAGCCGCTTCCTCGCACCCGAGGCCGAGCGCGACAATTGGGGTGCGACATGGTGCCTGCACTCGTTCGGGAAGCGGCTGCGGCTGGTGGCGGACCGGCTCGCCTCATCGCCATATCTGGCCGGCGACGCGTTCACGGCGGCGGACATTTCCGTCACCTACGCGCTCACGCTGGGGCTGCGAACGTGCGGCATCATGCTGGGTGACGCGGAGCATGACTATCTCGCGCGCACCACCGGGCGAGGCGCGTACCAGCGGGCGATGGCGCGATCGCATGAAGGGGTGAAGGCGTAGCTGCTCGCCCTGGGCGAGAGATATCGCGGTCGAGCTTCGATATGGGGCGTGGGTAAACACCAGGCGGCGTCTCCATTGTCCATTCGCGCCCGCCGCGCAGATGCCTGCTCCTTTGCAACTTGCGCGCAGCAGCCAAGGTGCAGCATCGGTGCCGGATGATAACGATCCGGCCATCCCGCACCGATGAGGGCGAGCGCGTTGTTGAGATCTGGCGAGGTGCTGTCGACGCGACGCACGGCTTTCTCACCCCCGCCGATCGTCTTGCGCTCGACGACCTTATCACAGGCTTTCTGCCACAGGCTCCGCTCTGGATCGCCGCAGACGAGAACGACCGGGCGCTGGCCTTCATGCTGGTGGAGGACGGGCACATGGAGGCGCTGTTCGTCGACCCCGCCGTTCGCGGCCGCGGGATCGGTGCCGCCCTCGTTCGGCACGGCTTGAGCCTCCACCCGGCCATGACCACCGACGTTAACGAGCAGAATGGCCAGGCTGTCGGGTTTTACGAGAGAATGGGCTTCAACCAGACCGGCCGCTCGCCGATCGATGGCCAGGGGAGGCCCTATCCCCTCCTGCACCTGGCTTTCCGGCCCTGATCGTTAGCCGTTGCGGATCGCGGGGAGATCGCTCTTGGGTGCGCTCGCGGCGAATATGAGTGGTTAAGGGTTTGTGGAAAGCTGCCGGTCGCTGTGCTTAGGGAAGCGCCCCTATCGTTAGGGCCAGGACCGAAAGGCACAATAGAACCCATGCAGACAATCGAAGTGAAAGATGCCGGACGCGCCACTTCCACAGCATCGCCGCTGATACCAGCGCGATGACCGCGCAAGCGGCCGCGAAATAGCGAAGTTGCATCGTCCCATCAGGATCACGCGGGGACCGCCCAACAAGGGCGAGCATACAAAATAAGACTGCCGTAACGATGAAAGCGCCACCAGTCATCTGCGGATACATGCGCCAAGCGCGACGGACTTCAGAACCTTCAGTGGCTATGGTTTGCTGCTCGGCGTGCAGCCACTCGTAGCGGTTCGGCTTCATAGCGGCATTGTGAACGCGTCAAAGGAACGTCCGCAATTGGGGCGCTTCCTGTCGGGCAGCTTTAGGAAGGCGTTGGCGCGGTTTCGAATGGCGGAGAGTGGGTGGATAGCGGACATACGTGCGCCGTCAGCCCGAATAGCCGAATATGGATGCTAGAAGGTAGATGGCCATCATAATCAAGACAGCCAGTCCTGTGGCATAGACGATCACGCTTACCCAGAAAGCCACGGGCTGGGACGACCGCACGAACGCGCCATAGCGATTTTCCAGCGTTCCCGTGACCAATCCTTTTCTTAAGAACCAGCCGGTCATCGCTGAGACAGCCACGTCTAAAATCAGCAGAAAAATGGCAGCCGCTGCACTCATTCTGCCAGTCTACCGCTCAGGGGCGGATGTCCGCAATTGGGGCGTTTCCTGCCGGACCGCTTTTTGCGCGCCGTCGCGGAGAACTCCTTCGCTGCGGGCGCGCATTTCCGCGAGTCCTAGAAGGCCCAATTCCCTCTCAGGTCGGGCGCGATAGCGATCGTCGCAGCCTTTCCTTTTGTGACGATTGTTGATGATCGGCTCCGTCACTTTGAGGCCATTAGTTAGCGCGGCAATGGCTAGCGTCCAGATGCTGTCGACTTGGGCGATGTCGAGCGCGGCGGCAGCCTTCTGTCGCTGACGCTTTCGTGTGCCGACCGATCAGGATTGTGAGAGGAGCCGCTTCTGCCGTTCCGGCTTGGTGTCGGCGATCAGATAGTTCGGCTCGAAATCGCCCGATTTGGCAAGCGCGTGCCAATCGTGGATGTGCACTCTGCCGCGCGAAAGATCGACGATACCAGTCTCGCGAAGCGCCTTCAGCGATCGGTTGACATGCACGGCGGTCAACGCGGTGGCGTCGGCCAGCTGCTCCTGCGTCACGGGAAAGTCGAACTTTGACAGTACCTCGCGGTCCCGGCCGTAGCGGATCGACATTTCGCAGATGGCGTGGGCGATCCTTGTTCGCGCATCGCGCCGGCCCACGTTGATCACCCACTGCATCAAGATCGCTGAATCCAGCAACGAGTCTCGCCAGAACGCCTCCGCAAGAGCCGGAAACCTTGCCGCGAGGATGCGGATTTCAGCGTGGGGGACACGCAGAATTGTCGTGTCGCAAAGCGCCGTCAAACCGCCCAGCCCGATCGGGCGGACCGCTGCGTGGAGATCGACCATGTCGCCGGGAATATGAAATGCGGTGAACTGCCGTGCACCCGATGCGGTCTGGCCGAAACGTCCCGCAAGACCCGAGGCGATGAAGCTACTGTACGTCACATGTTCGTTGATGTGAACGAAGTCCTGGCGATCCCAAACTTTGACCAAGTGCGTGGGAAGCGACAAGGCGGCCTGCTTTTCCCCTTCGGTGAGGATTGAGCGGCATGTGAGACGATCCACGAACGACTGTAGGCTGTTCTCGGCCGAGAAACCCATGGCCGGTGCTCCGAAACTGCAGGCGGGAGCACGTAACAACTCTCAGGCGTCAACGCTTGCGGGCGACGTGTTGACGATAAGTCCGGCCATAGCGCCAGCGAAGGAGCGCGCTCTGATGTAAATCAGCGTGGAGCACATTTCGTTACGCTTCGATATTGAGCTGCGTTACCAAGGCGGAGGCAGTTTCCGGCGCGGGCACGCGTATTCGCCATTCCGATAAGGGTGAATACCTGCGCGGCTCGTGCAATCCATCAGCCGCCGGGAGCACGATGAGGGCCACAATGACGCTTACCATGTACGGAATTCCCAATTGCGACACCGTGAAGAAGGCTCGGGTGTGGCTAGGCGAGCACGACGTCCCGTACCGCTTTCACGATTACAAGAAGGCGGGCGTTGACGTGGCGGTGCTGACGCAGGCGGTCGATGCGCTCGGCTGGGAGACGGTGCTGAACCGGCAGGGCACGACGTTCCGCAAGCTGCCCGAGGCGGAGCGGGCGGATCTGGATGCGGTGCGTGCGATGGCGATCATGGAAGCGCATCCATCGACGATCAAGCGCCCGCTGCTGGTGGGCGACGGCATCTTGGAGGCCGGGTTCAAGCCGGATCGCTACGCCGCGTTGTTCGACAAGGGCTGACGTTCCAGGGGGAGCAAGGCGCGACTCGGGGCACGGGGCGGCGTGCCTCGGCGAGACGCCGCCTTTGATGCCGACCATTGCGTGATCGCAACGAAAGGCGCAGCATCCTTCCGACAAGGCTGGGGAGGATGAAGATGGCATTGGCTCGTCGTGCACCGCCGTGGTTCTGGATCGTCACGTTGCTGCTGCTGCTCTGGCAGGCGATGGGGCTGCTGTCCTTCTACGAGCATGTGACGAACGGTGCCGAGGCGATGGGCGCGGTGCCGAGCGATTATGACCGGCAACTGATCGCGTCGCTGCCGCGCTGGTATGACTGGGTTTATGCGGTCGCGACGTGGGGCGGGCTGGCGGCGGGGATCGCGCTGGTGCTTCGGCGCGCCATCGCGGTGCCGCTGGCGATCGTCTCGCTCGCCGCGATCGTGGTGATGTTTGGCTGGATGTTCCTGGCGACCGACATCATCGCGATGAAGGGCTGGTGGACGACATATTTCCCCGCGGCGATCTTCGCGATCGGGGCCTTCACCTTGTGGTTCGCGATGACCGCCAAGGCACGCGGCTGGATCGTGTGAAGCGAACCGGCTAAGCGGCCCCCATGTCCACGACTTTCACGATCGACAGCTCCACCAGCCGCGCGACGCCTGTTTCGGCGCCGATGAAGCGGGTGACCGTTCCTGCCGTGCGCCAGCGCAAGGGCAAGGAGCCGCTGGTGATGCTGACCGCCTATACCGTGCGTACGGCGCAGCTGCTGGACCCGCATTGCGACATGCTGCTGGTGGGCGACAGCCTGGGACAGGTGATCTACGGCCTGCCTTCGACGGTGCCGGTGACGCTGGAGATGATGGCGGCACATGGCGCGGCGGTGGTACGCGGCAGCTATCACGCGATGGTGATCGTCGACATGCCGTTCGGCAGCTACGAAGCCAGCCCGGAAAAGGCGTTCGAGAGCGCTTCCTGGCTGCTGAAGCAGACCGGCGCGGCGGCGGTGAAGATGGAAGGCGGAACGGCGATGGCGTCGACCGTGGCGTTCCTTTCCGAGCGCGGCATTCCCGTAATGGGGCATGTCGGCCTGACACCGCAGGCGGTGAATGCGCTGGGCGGCTATGGCGCGCGCGGCCGATCGGAGGCCGAGGCGCGCAAGATCGTGGGCGATGCGGTGGCGGTGGCGGAGGCCGGCGCCTTCTCGGTGGTGATCGAAGGCGTGGTGGAGCCGATCGCGATCGAGATCACGCGATCGGTCAGCGTGCCGACGATCGGCATCGGCGCGTCGGCGGAATGCGACGGCCAGGTGCTGGTGACCGAGGACATGCTTGGCCTGTTCGAGCGCGTGCCGCGGTTCGTGAAGCGTTATGGCAACATGGCGAGCTTCATCGGCGATCACGCCGCGGCCTATGCCGAGGAAGTGAAAACGCGCGCATTTCCGGGGGCGGAGCAGACTTACGCCCCCAAAACGTGAGCCGCTTTCGTTTTCCGCCGGCAGGCCGTAAAGCTCGCCGCCGATTTCCTTTAGTATCGGAGTAGGTCGTGGCGCTCACGCCGCAGAACAACCAGGCATTCCTGCGCGAAGTCGACGAGGAACTGCGCAAGGAACAGGCTGCGGCGCTGGCGAAGCGCTGGGGCCTCATCATCGCTGCCGTGATCGTCGTGACGCTCGCGGCCTTCGGTGGATACCTCTTCTGGCAGCATCAGAAGCGCGAGGAAGCCGGACGCGAGGGTGAGAAGTTGCAGCTGGTGTGGGACGATCTGGCCGCCAATCGGCTGGAGAAGACGACCGCGCCGCTGGCCGAGCTCGCCCAGTCCAAGTCCGATGGCTATCGCGCGGTGGCGCTGTTCACCCAGGCCGACCTGCTGCTGCAGAAGGACGACCTGAAGGGCGCGGCGGCCAAGTTCGGACAGATCGCGGCCGACGAGTCGCTGGACGCGCCGTTCCGCCAGCTGGCGCTGGTGCGCCAGACGATGGCCGAGTTCGACACGATCAAGCCCGACCAGGTGGTCACGCGGCTGCGCGGGCTGGCGGTGCCGGAGAACCCCTATTTCGGCAGCGCCGGTGAACTGGTGGCGCTGGCCTACCTGAAGCAGGGCCGCCGCGATCTTGCCGGCAAGCTGTTCGGGCAGATCGCGCAGGACGAGAAGGTGCCGGCGACGATCCGTCAACGCGCGGTTCAGATGGCGGGCGTACTTGGTGTCGACGCCGTGCCGGCAGAGGCGGGCACGAAGAGTGATGGCGGCACCGGCCCGGCTGCGGGCGGGGCACAGAGCAAGGCACAGTAATGAAAAAGTCGATTGCCGCCCCGATCGCCGTGGCGAGCCTGATGGCTCTGAGCGCCTGCGGCATCTTCAAGGGCCAGGAAAAGAAGACGCCGACGGTCGGCAATCGCGTGCCGATCCTGGTATCGGAGAATGAGGCGGAGGTGGATCCGTCGCTGTCGGGCGTGCAGGTGCTGCTGCCGGCGGCCGAGGTGAACGCGGAGTGGACCCAGCCGGGCGGCAATGCCGCGAAGGACATGGGCCATCTGGCGCTTGGCGGATCGCCGGCGCGGATCTGGGGCGCGTCGATCAACGGCGGATCGAACCGCCAGCAGCTCGGCGGCACGCCAGTGATTGCGGACGGCAAGCTCTTCGTCGTCGACGTCGAGGCGCGGGTGCATGCGTTCAACGCGGACACCGGAAGCTCGATCTGGTCCACGGCATTGGCCAAGGACGAATCGAATAAGTCCGCGCTGTTCGGCGGCGGCGCCAGCGTCGACGGCGGCCGCGTCTATGCGACGAGCGGGCTTGGCGACGTGGTGGCGCTGAACGCCGCCGATGGCAGCGAAGTGTGGCGTTCCAAGCCGGGCGGGCCGCTGCGCGGCGCGCCGACCATCGCCAACGGCCAGATCTATGTGCTGAGCCAGGACAACCAGCTCTATGCGCTGGGCGAGGCTGACGGGAAGGTGCAGTGGACCGCGTCCGCCAGCGTCGAGACGCAGGGCGTGTTCGGCGTCGCGGCACCGGCTGCGGCAGCGGGCACGATCGTCGCCGGCTTCTCCTCGGGCGAACTCAATGCCTATCGCTACGAGAACGGCCGCACCCTGTGGCAGGACGCCTTGTCGCGCACCAGCATCTCCACCTCGGTTTCGAGCTTGGCCGATATCGACGCGGATCCGGTGATCGCTGACGGGCGCGTCTATGCCGTGGGGCAGGGCGGGCGCATGGTGGCGATCGAGATCGCGACCGGGCAGCGCCTGTGGGAGCAGAATTTCGCCAGCATCACGACGCCATGGATCGCGGGCGAGTGGCTGTTCGTCGTGACCGACGATGCGCGTCTGGTGTGCCTGTCGCGCGCCAACGGCAAGGTCCGCTGGATCGGCCAGCTGCGCGCGTACAAGAACGAGAAGAAGAAATCGAACCCCTACACCTGGTTCGGCCCGGTTCTCGCCGGTGACCGGCTGTGGCTTACCAATTCGCGCGGCGAACTGGTCGGCGTGTCGCCGGCCGACGGCAGCGTGCAGGTGACGATCGACGCGTCCGACAGCTTCACCTTGCCGCCGATCGTGGCGAACCAGACCCTGTACACGCTCGATCATAAGGGACGCATGTCCGCGTACAGGTGACGCGGGGGCGGCGAGCGGGTAGGGGGGCGCGATGGCACGTCTCCCCACCGTCGCGATCGTCGGCCGCCCTAATGTCGGCAAGTCCACGTTGTTCAACCGTCTCGTCGGCAAGAAGCTGGCGCTCGTGGATGATCGCCCCGGCGTAACCCGCGACCGGCGCGAGGGCGATGCGCACCTCCTGGGCCTGGATTTCCGCGTCGTCGATACCGCGGGCTACGAAGATCATGACGCGCACTCGCTGCCGGGCCGTATGCGCCTGCAGACCGAGGCGGCGGTGGCGGCGGCGGATGTCGCGCTGTTCATGGTCGACGCGCGTGCCGGGATCGTGCCGCTGGACGAGGAGATCGCGCGCTGGCTGCGGGGATCGACCACGCCGATCGTGCTGGTGGCTAACAAGGCGGAGGGGCGCTCCGGCGAACAAGGCATCCTGGAATCGCTCGCGCTGGGCTTTGGTGATCCCGTCCAGCTGTCGGCCGAACATGGCGAAGGCGTCGCCGACCTGTTCGACGCGCTGCTTCCGTATCTCGACAAGGAGGCGGAGGACGAGGAGGCGGATGACGAGGGGGAGAACCCTGACGCGCCGCTGAAGCTTGCGATCGTCGGGCGGCCGAACGCGGGCAAGTCGACGCTGGTCAACCGGATGCTGGGCGAGGATCGCATGATCACCGGGCCCGAGGCGGGGATCACGCGCGATTCGATCGCGATCGACTGGGAATGGCGCGGGCGGCCTGTGCGGCTGATCGATACCGCGGGGATGCGCAAGCGCGCCAAGGTGCAGGACAAGCTGGAAAAGCTTTCCGTCGCCGATGCGCTGCACGCGGTGGACTTCGCCGAAGTCGTCGTGCTGCTGCTGGACGCGACGCTTGGCCTTGAATCGCAGGATCTGCGCATCGCCGATCGCGTGCTGGAGGAAGGGCGCGCGCTGATCATCGCGCTGAACAAATGGGATGTCGCCGAAGACCCCTCGTCACTGTTCAACGGCGTGAAGGCGGCGCTTGGTGATGGCCTGAGCCAGGTGAAGGGCGTGCCGCTGATCACCGTATCGGCGATGACCGGCAAGGGTATCGACCAGCTGATCGGCGCAGCCTTCGAAACGCGGGAGGCATGGTCGCGCCGCGTGCCGACGGGCGAGCTCAACCGCTGGTTCGAACGGGCGATCGAAGCCAATCCGCCGCCCGCGCCGGGCGGCAAGCGGATCAAGATGCGCTATGTGACGCAGGTCAAGACACGGCCGCCGAGCTTCGTGATCTTCGGCACGCGCGTCGACCAATTGCCGGCGAGCTACGAACGCTATCTGGTCAATTCGATGCGTAAAGATCTTGGATTTGGTGCCGTTCCGGTCCGTCTGACGTTGCGAGCACCTAAGAACCCTTACAGTAGCTGACGCTTACCCGCTATTTACTTCACGGCGATAGATGATCTTACTTGCGCTGTAGTCACCCACAGCGCGCAGGGGAATGGGATCGTGTCGTTCGAAGGCAGCGCGTTGGTCGACTGGGCAGCCTTTGCGAAGGCGCGGGCGGAGCTTGGTGCCGACTTCGTGCGGATCCTCGGCTATTTCCGCGAGGACGGAGTGAAATCCGTTGCGGCGATCGAGGCGGGCATGCGCGCGCTCAATGCCGCGGCGATTGTGATTCCAGCGCATACGCTGAAGGGCGAGGCGGGCCAGTTCGGGGCGACGCCGCTCGCTGATCTGGCTGAAGCGATCGAGGTGATTGCGCGCGACTGCGTCGAGGCGCGCGAGACGCCTGAGGCCGCGGTGGAGGACGTCGCTCGGCTGCGGCCGCTGTTCAATGAAACGCTGGCGCTGCTGGAGCGTGAAGCCGGCCCGATGGCTGCACGCCGGCCAGCGACCGGGTTCGGCCGACGCCCGGCTGGCGGGACGTTCGGCCGATCCTGATCGTGCCCCGGTGAAAGGCGCCGGTCACCGGCCGGCACCGGACGATCAGCCGTCCGCCTGCTCCGGCTGGGCGTTGAGCTGGATATAATTCTGCAGACCCATGCGCTCGATCATCTCGAACTGCCGTTCGAGCGTGTCGACATGCTCTTCCTCGCTCAGCAGGATCTTGGTGAAGAGATCGCGGCTGACGAAATCCTTCACTTCCTCGCAATAGGCGATCGCGGCCTTAAGCTGCGCGACGGCCTCGATCTCCATGGCGAGATCGGCCTTCAGCACTTCCTCGACGGTCTCGCCGATGCGCAGGCGGCCGAGCAGCTGGAAATTGGGGAGGCCATCGAGGAACAGGATGCGCTCCGCCAGCCAATCGGCGTGCTTCATCTCGTCGATCGATTCGTGCCGCTCGAATTCGGCGAGCTTGCGCACGCCCCAGTGCTCGAGCAGGCGATAGTGCAACCAATATTGGTTGATCGCGGTAAGTTCGTTCTTGAGCGTTTCGTTCAAGAACTCGATGACGCGTGCGTCGCCCTTCATTGCAGTGCCTCCGTTACGGGGCCGGCTTGTATCGTCGGTGGGGCGTGAGCGCCATCTAAAAAATGGCGGATTTCTGCGGATTCCTGGGATTGCGAACGCTACGCAGCAGCGCGCTCTTCATCGATAATGGCTCGCGCGAACGTGACGCACTGGCCGCACTTGGGCTGGCGACCGAGCGAGCGATAGGCCTGACATGCCGTCTTCGATCCAGAGCGTGCAGCGTTGCGGACGTCGCTTTCGCGGATGGCATTACAGACGCAAACGACCATGTTGATCTCCCCTCACGGCTGAGCATGGGGTAGGGCTAATGCGAATGTGTCGCAAGTCCTTTTGCGTCTTATTCGCAAATTAGCGGTGCGTGATCGGCTGCAGCTTGAGCCGGGCCATGCTGCGCCACAGCCATTCGAACGGCCCGTAGGCGAACCGGTCGAGCCATGGCTTCGACCAAAGCAGCATCGCGGCGCAGATCACGGCGACGATGGGATAGAGCTGCCACCGCTCGAGACGGCCGAACCAGCCGAGGCCGTAGCCGTAGAAGAGCAAGGTGCAGAGGAGGCTGGTGGCGAGATAGTTGCTGAACGCCATCCGCCCGACCGCGGCGATCCGCCGGGTCAGGGCGCCGGCTGGCCCGCGCTGCATCAGGAGGATGATCGTCGCTGCATAGGCCAGCGCGAGGCCCGGGCGCAGCAGGACGAGGTGGAGCGGATTTGCCAGCAGCAAGGTGAGCGGATCGAAGTTCGTGCTGGAGATCCACCAGACGAGCGGGAGGTACAGCGGCAGGCAGATGCCGTAGCCGAGCAGCATCAGCTGCCGGTAGCGCCGGCGCGGCCATTCGCCAGCGAAGAAGCCGCTGCGGAACAGCGCCACGCCCAGCAGCATCAGTGCGATCGTTTCCGGAAGCAGCGAGGGCATGACCTCGGTCTGCGCCTCATAGGTGCGGACAATGCGGGCGGGCAGCACATCCGACCATCCGCCGCGGAAAGCGGCGATCTCCGCCGGGATTTCGGCGCGCAGTTCCGCGATGCCGCCCGTATAGCGCGACCATTTGTCCTGCAGCGCCACGGGCGCATCAGCCGCGGTGGCGCGCGCCTCGAAGTGCCGTGCGGCGGCGTGATCGGCGATGCCGGCGACGAGTTGCAGGAGCATGATGATCGTGGCCAGGGCGAGCAGCGCCTCGGTTCGCCAGCGTCGCGCGGCGAAGATGATCGCGCCGCCGATCGCATATGGAACGAGGATGTCGCCCGACCAGATCAGATAGGCGTGCACCATACCGATCAGGAACAGGGTGATCATGCGCGCATAATGGACGCGCGCCGGGCTTTGGCCGGCGGCGAGTGCGCGCTCCGCGATCAGCATCGTGGAGGCGCCGAACAGGATCGTGAACAGGCCGCGCATCTTGCCGTCGGCAAGAACGAAGGCGATCGCCCAAGCCCACCAGTTCGCCCCTGTCGCCCCGCCATAGAAGGTGGGATCGACATAGGCGTAACTCGGCATCGCGAAATCGACGATGTTGAGCAGCAGGATGCCCATCACCGCGACGCCGCGGATCACGTCAAGCGTGACGAGCCGGGCGGACGCTTCGGTCGGGACGGCGCGCATCGGGCGTGGCGGGGTGCCGGCGGGCGGATCAGCCCTCCAGCGACACCTCGCCGCCCATCAGTTTCGGGAAGAAGCCCTCGTGCGCCGCACGCAGCGTGTCGAGCGTGACGACATCGTCGCGGTCGGGTCGCTCGAAGATCAGGCGCTTGCCGCCGGTGCGGCCCATCGGCTCCGCCTCGACCCCGGCCTCAAGCGCGGCCTGGAGGAAATCGGCCAGCGCGTGATCGTGGACGGTGACGATGTAGACGCCCTGATCCTCGCCGAAGAAGCTTGCCGCGCAGCCGAACGGCTGCTTGCGATCGATCATCGCGCCGATGTTGCCGGCGAGCGCCATTTCGGCGAGCGTGACGGCGATGCCGCCGTCGGAGACGTCGTGAACGGCGGAGAGCTGGCCGAGGTCGATCGCGGTGCGGATGAGATCGCCGGTCGCCTTCTCCTGCGCCAGATCGACGCGGGGCGGGGGGCCTTCCTCGCGGCCGTGGACCTCGCGCAGCCAGAGCGACTGGCCGAGATCGCCGCGGCGGGTGCCGACCGCGAGGATGACGTCGCCCGCGCCCTTGAAGGCGATCGTGGCGCTCTTCGACCAGTCCGCCATCAGGCCGACGCCGCCGATCGCGGGGGTGGGGAGGATCGCGCTGCCGCCGCCGGTCGCCTTCGATTCATTGTAGAGCGAGACGTTGCCGGAGACGATCGGGTAGTCGAGCGCGCGGCACGCCTGCGCCATGCCATCGAGGCAGCCGACGATCTGGCCCATGATCTCCGGGCGCTGCGGATTGGCGAAGTTGAGGCAGTTGGTGATCGCGAGCGGCTTGGCGCCGACCGCGGTCAGGTTGCGCCAGGTTTCGGCGACGGCCTGCTTCCCGCCCTCGACCGGATCGGCGTAGCAATAGCGCGGGGTGCAATCGGTGGTGATCGCCAGCGCCTTGTCGGTGCCGTGGACGCGCACAACCGCGGCGTCGCCGCCCGGGCGCTGCACCGTGTCGGCGCCGACCATGTGGTCATACTGCTCCCAGATCCAGCGGCGGCTGGCGATGTCGGGCGAGCCCATCAGCGTGACGAGATCGGCTGCGATGTCCTTGCACTCCGGCACGTCGACCAGCGCCTTGGCCGGCGGGGTGGGGACGTGCGGGCGATCGTAGAGCGGGGCCTCGTCGGCGAGCGGGGCGAGCGGGATGTCGCAGACGGTGTCGCCCTTCCACTTCAGCACCATGCGGCCCGTGTCGGTGACATGGCCGATGACGGCGAAGTCGAGTTCCCACTTGCGGAAGATCGCCTCGGCAAAGGCCTCGCGGCCCGGCTTCAGCACCATCAGCATGCGCTCCTGCGATTCGGAGAGCATCATCTCGTAGGGCGTCATGCCCTCTTCGCGCTGCGGCACGTCGTCCATGATCAGCTCGATGCCGACGCCGCCCTTGGACGCCATCTCGACGCTGGAGGAGGTGAGGCCGGCGGCGCCCATGTCCTGGATCGCGACGATCGCGTCGGAGGCCATGAGCTCGAGGCAGGCCTCGATCAGCAGCTTCTCGGTAAAGGGATCGCCGACCTGCACCGTCGGGCGCTTCTCCTCCGCATCCTCGCCGAAATCGGCCGAGGCCATGGTGGCGCCGTGGATGCCGTCGCGGCCGGTCTTGGAGCCGACATAGACGATCGGATTGCCGATGCCGCTGGCGGCCGAATAGAAGATCTTGTCCTGATCGGCGACGCCGACGGTCATCGCGTTGACGAGGATGTTGCCGTCATAGGCGGGGTGGAAGTTCACCTCGCCGCCCACGGTGGGGACGCCGACGCAATTGCCATAGCCGCCGATGCCATGGACCACGCCCGAGATCAGGTGGCGCATCTTGGGGTGATCGGGGCGGCCGAAGCGAAGCGCGTTCATGTTCGCGATGGGGCGCGCGCCCATGGTGAAGACGTCGCGCAGGATGCCGCCGACACCCGTCGCCGCGCCCTGATAGGGCTCGATGTACGAGGGGTGGTTGTGCGATTCCATCTTGAAGATCGCAGCCTGGCCATCACCAATGTCGATGACGCCGGCATTCTCGCCCGGGCCGCAGATCACCCAGGGAGCTTCCGTGGGCAGCTTCTTCAGGTGGATTCGCGACGACTTGTAGGAGCAATGCTCCGACCACATCACCGAGAAGATGCCGAGTTCCACCAGGTTCGGCTCACGGCCGAGCGCGTGGAGGACGCGATCATATTCCTCGGGACTAAGGCCGTGTTCGGCGACGACTTCTGGCGTGATGGCGGTCATGTCCGCGCCGATAGCGTTGGTGGCCGCCGGTGTCACCACATCGGCGGCGCTGCGCGCGTCGATCAGTGCCGCCGTGCGAGGCGGCGCCGCTTGATCCGCGCGACGAGCCCCTCGCGCTGTGTCAGCGGCTCGAACATTCCCTCTGGCCCTTCGGGATCGAGGATCTCGTTGTCGGCGAGCCATTTCTCCACCTCCGAGAGGTTCGGCACCTCGTAGGGCACGAGCGTCTTTCCCTCGCCGCGCAGGCGCTCGATCGCGCCGATCAGGCCGTGAGCGGCGACCTGCGCGGTCACTTCCGCCGGCTCCACGCCGAGATGCTCGGCGACCAGATCGTCGCGGATGGCTGAAATGCAGTCGCCCTCATGCTCGATCGTGACGTCGCACTCGGTATCGAGGCGGAGCGAGCGATTGTTGAAGTTCGACGAGCCGACTCGGATCAGATCGTCATCGATCGCGAGCACCTTGGCGTGAACGTAGATCGGGACGCCGCCAGCGGTGTGCGGGTGATACATGCGCAGGCGATCGTGTCGATCGCGCTGCTTCAATGCCTGGAACAGGCGCGCGCGCGCCGTGTCCATGGCGATCGGCTCGAGCCAGCCCTGCGCGGTCACCGGGTTGATGATGACGATCTCGGGCCCGTCCGCCTCCTCCAGGCGCTTTGCCATGGCCTCGGCCACGCGGCGCGAGGCAAAATACTGGCTTTCGGCATAGATGCGCCGCTTCGCGCGGGCGATGAGCGCGAGGTAGAGTTCCTCGATCTCGAGCACGGCCTCTTGTGGGCCATGTTCGGGCTGCGAGCGCGAGATGGCGACATCAACCTCGCGGAAGTGCGGCGCCAGGCTCTCGGGCCAGCAGGCGTTCGAGGGGGGCGGGGGCTCGATCGGGCGGCCGCCGGCGATCTCCCACCGTGCCCGGCAGAGTTCGCCGAGCGCGGCCGCGACCGGGCCTTCGAGCGCGGTGGTGGCGTCATGCCATGGCTTGAAGGGCGATCCGCTGGGCGAGCGGCGATGTTCGTCGTTGTCGCTGTGAGCGCGCGTGTCCCAGCGCTCGTCCGTCATGTCGATGCCGCCGCAGAAGGCGAGGCAATCGTCGATCACGACGATCTTCTGATGCTGCGAGGCGCCGATCGGATGATGGCCATCGAGCTTCAGGTGGATCCGCTTGCGCAGGAAGCGCCACTTGGTGAGCGTCCACAGCGTCTTGCCTCGGAACAGCGTCTTCAGCGCGCCCTTGTCCCAGCGCAGGATGTGGACGCTGAGACCCGGTTTGCGGTGGACCAGCCAACTGATGAAATCGCCGACGGTGGTGGGCACGCCCGGCGGCTCATTGTCCCAGGCGAGCTTGATTCGCGCGTCGAAATCCCAGCCGACCAGCAGGATCTGATGCTCCGCATTCATCATCGCTTCGCGCGCGACGCGGAAATAGGGATCCGCATCGACGATGACCGCGGCACGGCTCGCCCGCTCGACACGCCAGCGGGCCTTTTCCGGAAGGCTCACAGGATGTCGCGGACGCGTTCTGGCGGCCGGCCGAGGACGACGCCCTTGTCGGTCTCGACCAGCGGGCGCTCGATCAGCGCGGGGTCGGCGGCCATGGCGTCGAGCGCGGCTTCGTCGTTCGCCACCTTGGGCGCGTCCTTTCGCATCGCGTCGCGCGGGGCGATGCCGGCGCGGGCATAGAGGCGCGCGAGCTCGGCGCGGCTGGGCGGGTCCTTGAGATATTCGACGATGATCGGCTCGATCCCGGCATCGCGGAGCAAAGCCAAGGCCTCCCGCGACTTGGAGCAGCGGGGGTTATGCCAGATCGTCGCGTTCATGGCGCCATCGTCTATAGCGTCCGCAGCCGCGGACCAAGCCTTGGGATGCGGCTGCGACCCGTCCACGCGGCGAGCAGGGCAAGAGCGGTGAAGACCGCGAGCGCGAGCAGCGATTGGGCGAGTGGCGCAGGATCGATGACGCGATCAGGCTGTGGCTCGGCCCAGTTGATCACCTGGACGAACGCCAGCGCGGTGGCGAGGATTGACGGGGCGAGAATGCCGGCGCGGCCGTGCGGCCTTGTTCTCACGAGATAGAAGCCGAGCGCAGCGGCGGTGAGGGCGATCTCCAGCGGCATCTCGATCATTGGGTGGTTCCAGAGCGCGAAGCCGTAGCGGCTGCCGGAGCCGGCGATCGTGAGATCCGGCGCGTGGACGAGAAGATCGAGGAACCAGTGCGATGCCACGACCGCGGCACCGATCATCGCCGTCACCCAGGCGCTGCCGGCGAGCCGCGCGATCGCGAGCCAGCCGAGCGCGAACAGAAGCGTTCCGGCGAGGCTGTGCGTGTAGCGCATGTCGTAAAGGTCGAGCGCGTTCATCACCGTGAAGCCTGGCACGAGACGCGCGTGCTCGATGCCGAGCGCGACGAAACCGAAGAACGCGAAATCGACGAGCTGTGCTGCGACGAACAGGGCGCCGAGACGGGGGGCCTTGGGACAGGCCGCGGCGATCAATGCCGGTGCGTAATGCCCGATGAACATGAAGCCTCTCCCCCGTAGGAGAGAGGCTTAGGTCAAGTGAAGAGCGCCGTCACGCCTGGCGTGCGAGCCACTCCTCCAGCCACTTGATGGTGTAATCGCCTTCCTGGAACTCGGGATCGTCGAGCAGGGCCTGATGCAAGGGAATGGTGGTCGTGATTCCCTCGATCACGAATTCCTCCAGCGCGCGGCGCAGGCGCCGGAGCGCACCCTGGCGCGTGGTGCCGTACACGATCAGCTTGGCGACCATGCTGTCGTAATAAGGCGGCACGCGATAGCCGGCGTAGAGACCCGAATCGACGCGCACGTTCATGCCGCCGGGCGCATGGTACAGCGAGACGAGGCCGGGCGACGGCGCGAAGGTGCGCGGATCCTCGGCATTGATGCGGCATTCGATGGCGTGGCCGCGGAAGATGACATCCTCCTGCCGCAGCGTCAGCGGGTGGCCCTCCGCGACGCGAATCTGCTCACGGACGAGATCGAGGCCGGTGATCGCCTCCGTCACCGGATGCTCCACCTGAAGGCGGGTGTTCATCTCGATGAAGTAGAACTCGCCGTTCTCCCACAGGAACTCGATCGTGCCGGCGCCGCGATACCCCATGTCGGCCATCGCGCGGGCGACGATGCCGCCCATCCGCTCGCGCTCTTCGGCCGTGATGACGGGCGAGGGAGCCTCCTCCAGCACCTTCTGGTGGCGGCGCTGCAGCGAGCAATCACGCTCGCCGAGATGGATCGCATTGCCCTTGCCGTCACCGAACACCTGGAATTCGATGTGCCGTGGATTGCCGAGGTACTTTTCCATGTAGACGGTGGCGTCGCCGAACGCGGACTTCGCCTCGTTGCCGGCCTGCGCCATCAACGTTTCCATCTGATCCTCGGACGGCACGACCTTCATGCCGCGCCCGCCGCCGCCCGATGCCGCCTTGATCAGCACCGGATAGCCGATGTCACGCGCGAGGCGCTTGGCCTCCGCCGAATCGGTCAGCGCGCCGTCCGAGCCGGGGACGAGCGGCAAGCCAAGCGCGCCGGCGGTGCGCTTTGCCTCCACCTTGTCGCCCATGGTGCGGATATGCTCGGGCTTGGGCCCGACGAAGATCAGCCCGTGCGCCTCGACGATCTCGGCGAACTTCGCGTTCTCGCTGAGGAAGCCGTAGCCCGGGTGGATCGCATCCGCGCCCGAGATCTCGGCCGCGGAAATGATGTTGGCGATGTTGAGGTAGCTCTCCGCCGCAGACGGCGGGCCGATGCAGATCGCCTCGTCTGCAAGGCGGACGTGCATCGCATCCGCGTCAGCGGTGGAATGCACCGCGACCGTCTTGATCCCCATTTCGTGGCAGGCGCGGTGGATTCGCAGCGCGATCTCACCACGATTGGCAATGAGGAGCTTCTTGATTTCGGGCATATTACTCGACGACCACCAGCGGCTGGTCGAACTCGACCGGCTGGCCATTGTCGACCAAGATCGCCGTCACCGTGCCAGCGCTGGGCGCGGTGATCGGGTTCATCACCTTCATTGCCTCGACGATCAGCAGCGTGTCGCCAGCCTGGACCTGGCGACCGACCGTGACGAACGGCGCAGCGCCCGGCTCGGCGGCGAGATAGGCAGTGCCAACCATCGGCGAGCGGACCGCATTGGCGTTGCTGGGCGAGGGGGCGGCAGATTCCGTCGTCGGCAGCGCTGCGACAGCGCTTGGCGCCGGTGCGGCGGGCGGCGCATGATACACGGTCGGCGCAGCGGCATGCATCACTTCACGCGCGACGCGGATGCGACGATCACCGTCTTCCACTTCAATTTCGGTGAGCTGCGTCGCATCGAGCAGCTCGGCAAGCTGGCGAACGAGATCGACGTCGACCTTCATCACCCCATTATCCTTATCGGCCATGTTCGACCCCTTCCCTGAACAGGGCGCGCGCTCTGTCAGATGCGCGCGGCAGCTTCAAGCGCGAGCATGTATGACATCGCACCGAAGCCGGCGATAGTTCCGCGTGCGGCACGACCCACGAACGAGACATGACGGAATTCTTCGCGGCTGTGCGGGTTCGACAAATGAACTTCGATCACTGGCGTGCGAATCGACTTGATCGCGTCGTGAACCGCGATCGATGTATGCGTGAACGCGCCCGCATTCAGGATCACTGCCTTGGCACTGCGGGCCTGCGCCTCGTGCAGCCAATCGACCAGATGCCCTTCATGATTGGACTGGCGCATATCGATTTCGAGATCGAGCGCCTGTGCACGATCCTCGAGCTGGCCGGCGATATCGTCCAGCGTGTCATGGCCATAAATTTCGGGCTCCCGCGTGCCGAGCAGGTTCAGGTTCGGGCCGTTCAGGACGAAGACGAGGGACAAGGCGCTTCCTTTCTTGAACGCTGTCTGCGTCAGCCCTAGTTGGAACGCAAATCTCCGATCCCCTGGGCCCTGCCGATCGCCGGGCTGCCGCTTCCTCCTCGAACGGGCGAGGGAAGGGGCAGGGTTCAGACAGCGCAGCCCGCAAAGAGGGGGCGGTTCCCCGCCCGCAAAAGGATCCCATGCCGCATTCTGACGGAACCATCTCCATCACCGTGAACGGCGAACACCGGCGCGTCGTCGCCGGGATCACGCTGGCCCAGCTGGCGACCGAACTCGGCCTGGTGCCGGAGAAGGTGGCGGTGGAGCGCAACCTCGAGGTGGTGCCGCGCTCTACGCTGAAGGACGTGGTGGTCGAGGACGGGGACGATCTGGAGATCGTGCATTTCGTCGGCGGCGGCGATCATGCCGCGCGGGTCGACAGCGACACCTGGACGGTTGCGGGCAAGACCTTCCGTTCGCGGCTGATCGTCGGCACCGGCAAGTACAAGGACTTCGCGCAGAACGCCGCGGCGCTCGAGGCGTCGGGCGCGGAGATCGTCACGGTTGCGGTGCGCCGCGTGAACGTCAGCGATCCCAAGGCGCCGATGTTGACGGACTTCATCGATCCAAAGCGCTTCACCTACCTGCCCAATACTGCCGGCTGCTTCACCGCCGATGAAGCGATCCGCACGCTGCGGCTGGCGCGGGAAGCGGGCGGCTGGGATTTGGTCAAGCTTGAGGTGCTGGGCGAGGCGCGCACGCTTTATCCCGACATGCGCGAGACGCTGAAGGCGACCGAAGTCCTGGTGAAGGAGGGCTTCAAGCCGATGGTCTATTGCGTCGACGATCCAATCGCCGCGAAACAGCTGGAAGAGGCGGGCGCGGTGGCGATCATGCCGCTGGGCGCGCCGATCGGATCGGGCCTTGGCATCCAGAACCGGGTGACGATCCGCCTCATCGTGGAGGGCGCCAAGGTGCCGGTACTGGTCGACGCTGGCGTCGGTACGGCGTCCGACGCAGCGGTGGCGATGGAGCTTGGCTGCGACGGTGTGCTGATGAACACGGCGATCGCCGAAGCGAAGGACCCGATCCTGATGGCGGCGGCGATGAAGGCGGCGGTGGAGGCGGGGCGCCTGTCCTATCGCGCGGGCCGCATGGGTATCCGCCGCTACGCCGACCCGTCGTCGCCGCTGGCGGGCCTTATCTGACCTGGGTGGCCGCGCCATCTGCTCCTGGCAAAGCGGATGGCGCGGATGAATGCGGCGGGCCTCAGTTGGCCCGCTCGCTCCGCGGCTTCCACGTGGCGACGCGGAAGAGATAGCCGATCACGATAAGGACGGTGACCGCGACGGCCGCCGGGCCAACAAACCGCTCCAGTTGGGTGAAATACGTGCCTAGCACGACGCCGCCGCCGGCCAGCACCGCATTCCAGATCGCGCTGCCGACGAAGGTGAACGCCAGGAACTTCAACATCGGCATCTTCGCCATGCCTGCCGGCAGCGAAATAACGGTGCGGAACGTGGGCAGGAAGCGGAAGACAAAGATCACCCAGTGGCCGTGCCGGTGGAAGAACCGGTCCAACCGGGCGACATCCTCCCAATCCATCGTCAGCCAGCGCTGGTGCCGCTCCACGAACGGGCGGAAGCGCACGATGCCCATGCGGCGGCCGATCTCGTACCAGAACAGATTGCCGAGCGTGGTGCCGACGGTGCCCCAGAAGATCAGCAGCGGCAGCGTCATCTCGCCGCGCGCGACTGCCATGCCGCCGAGGCCCATGATCACTTCCGACGGGATCGGCGGGATGATGTTCTCCAGCGCCATCAGCAGCAGAATGCCGAAGTATCCGCCCCGTGCGATCCAGTCGATGATGATGTCAGTCATTGGCACCTTGTTCTCGTTGAATGGCGAGCGCCTCGGTCTGGTCCGAGGCGCGTTCCGATCCTTCGCCGGCGATCGAAGGGATCGCTAGCGTTCGTCCCGCACCGCCAGGAGCGCGGGCTGATTAATCATGAAACGTCCGGCGCGGCCTTATCTATCCGCCACCCTGCGTTCGATGGCATCCCAGATGAGGCTGGCGACATCCGTTCCGTCGAACTTCTCGATCGCGACGATGCCGGTGGGGGACGTGACGTTGATCTCGGTCAGCCACTGGCCGCCGATGACATCGATTCCGACGAAGATCAGGCCGCGCTTCTTGAGCTCGGGCCCAAGGGCGGCGCAGATTTCGCGCTCCTTCTCGGTCAGTTCGGTCTTCTCCGCCGATCCGCCGACCGCGAGGTTGCTGCGGATCTCTCCTTCGCCCGGCAGGCGATTGATCGCGCCGGCGACTTCCCCGTCGACCAGCACGATCCGCTTGTCGCCCTTCGCCACGTCCGGAAGGAAGGCCTGCACCATGTGCGGCTCCCGCCACGCCTGGTTAAACACCTCCATCAGCGCGGACAGGTTTTCACCCTCCGGCCCGACGCGGAAGATCGCCTTGCCGCCATTTCCGTGGAGCGGCTTCACGACGATCGCGCCGTGCTGCTTCAGGAAGGCGCGCGCTTCATCAAGCGAGCGGGTGACCAGAGTCGGGGGCATGAAGCGCGCATAATCGAGCACGAACACCTTCTCGGGCGCGTTGCGGACGCTTGCCGGATCATTGACCACCAGGGTGCGATCGCTGATTCGCTCGAGCAGATGGGTGGCCGTGATATAGCCGAGGTCGAACGGTGGATCCTGGCGCATCAGCACCACATCGGCCTCTCCGCCGAGATCTAGGCTGACGGGATCGCCCGCGGTGAAATGATCACCCTCGACGCGCCGCACCTCGACGGGGCGCGCACGGGTCCAGAGCCGGCCATCCGACCAGTTGAGATCCTCCGCCGCATAATGGAACATGCGGTGCCCGCGCTTCTGACCCGCCAGCATGAGCGCAAAGCTCGAATCGCCTGCGATGTTGATCGATTCGAGTGGGTCCATCTGGACCGCGACGGTGAGAGCCACGAGCAACCTCCGTTCGCCCCGAGGCGGCCGAGGATTCGGCCTTCACCTCGTGAGCGGTAGAACAAACAGTGCGTCGACCAGGTCAGCACGGAAAGGGCTCAGGTAAGGGGATGGCCCCGGCTTGTCACCCGATCCACGCATTCTCGATGTGGCGCGGGCGGGTGCCCGGGGCGAGAAGGACAACGTCGACGCGGACGTCCTCGCCATTGAGGGCATAGCGGGACATGAGAATCTCAGCCGCCGCGGCGACGCGGGCGAGGCGCTGGTGATCGATCGCGAAATCAAGTTCGGCGACGGAGGCACGCGTCTTCACCTCGACGAAGGCGACGAGGTTGCCGCGCTTGGCGACCAGATCGACCTCGCCGGCTGGGGTCCGCACGCGCTGATCGAGGATCCTCCAGCCGCGTAGTCGCAGCCACCAGGCAGCGTAACGCTCACCGCGCCGCCCGGCCGCATCGGCGGCGCGGCGGGCCTCGCTGTTACGGCTGGGCGGGGAAGCAGGCACCAGCGGAATGTGCCTGAGCGCTCGTCCAGCGCAACCCCGGTGTCGTCAAACCGTCGCCCCGAACAATTTGCCGACGCCGGCGGTCAGCGCCATGGCGAGCGCGCCCCAGAAGACGACGCGCATCGCGGGGCGAAGCATGGATGCGCCGCCCGTGCGGGCGCCGATCGCACCAAGCAGCGCGAGGAACAGGATCGATCCGACCGCGACACCCGGCGCGATGATCGGGAGCGGCAGCGCGGCAGTGAGTGCGAGCGGCAGCGCGGCGCCGACGGTGAAGCTGGCGGCCGAGGCCATGGCGGCGACCACGGGGCGAGCCACGGTATCATCGGTGATGTGCAGTTCGTCACGGGCGTGCGCCTCCAGCGCATCATGCGCCATCATCTGCCGTGCGACGGTGCGGGCGGTATCGGGCTCGACACCGCGGCTGACATAGATGGCGGCGAGCTCCTGCAGCTCTGCTTCGGGCGAGGTGACGAGTTCGCGCCGCTCGCGCGCCAGATCGGCGCGTTCGGTGTCCGCCTGCGAGCTGACCGAGACATATTCGCCAGCCGCCATCGACATGGCACCGGCAACCAGCGACGCGACGCCGGCCGTCAGCACCGCGGCGTGACTTGAGCCCGCGGAAGCGACGCCGAGGATCAGGCTGGAGGTGGAAACGATGCCGTCGTTCGCGCCCAGCACCGCGGCGCGCAGCCACCCGACTCGTGTGACGAGATGGGTTTCCTTGTGCGGTTCCTTTGCGCGCGTTCGCATGGCGCCTCACCCGTCCGTGCCGCCGGCCGCGGGGGCGGGCATGCTGAGCGTAGCCGCAAAGGAAGGTTCGTGCGAGCAGAGAGTGCGCGAGTTATCGTTGCGCGCTTCTGCCTTGCTGACCTTGAGGTGAAGGCAACCTTCTTTTCAGCTTGTATAACGTTGCGCCCTGCGGGTGCTTCATTCGTCTTTCAGGGTGAGAGCGCGGGCGTACAGTTCCTTGCGGTCGAGCCCGAATTTCTTGGCGACCTCGCCAGCGGCCTTGGCGACCGGTAGCCGCGTCAGCGCGTCCGCCAGCGCCGCATCGGCGTCCTCGATGCTGGCAGGCG
This sequence comes from Sphingomonas sp. 179-A 2A2 NHS, assembly GCF_045371305.1. Taxonomy (NCBI): domain Bacteria; kingdom Pseudomonadati; phylum Pseudomonadota; class Alphaproteobacteria; order Sphingomonadales; family Sphingomonadaceae; genus Sphingomonas; species Sphingomonas sp. 179-A 2A2 NHS. The sequence goes on from NZ_JBIQDE010000004.1 coordinate 257,026, forward strand.
GTGCCTCGCCGGGCGGGCCGACGACGATCACGATCTCGCCCTTGGGCGGCGCTTCGGCATAGTGCGCCGCGAGGGTCGACAACGTGCCGGTGACAGCCTCTTCGAAGCGCTTGGTGATCTCGCGCGTCACCGCCGCCTCTCGATCCCCGAGCTGTTCCGCAAGCGCCGCCAGGGTGGCGCCGAGCCGGGGACCGCTTTCGTAGAAGATGAGCGTTGCGCGGATCGCGCCCAGTTCAGCAATCGCTTCCGTGCGCGCCTTCGCCTTGGACGGGAGGAAGCCGGCGAACAGGAATCGATCGGTGGGAAGGCCGGCGAGGGTAAGCGCGGCGACGGCGGCGCAGGGGCCGGGTATCGTCACCACCGTGTGGCCCGCCGCCCGCGCGTCGCGCACCAGCTTGTAGCCGGGATCCGAAATCAGTGGCGTGCCGGCGTCCGAGACAAGCGCGACCGCCTCCGTTGCCATGCGAGCGATCAGGTGGGGGCGGACGTGATCGGCGTTGTGATCGTGATAGGGTGTCATCGGCCGCTTCGTGCCGATGTGGCGAAGCAGGCCGGCGGTGACCCGCGTGTCCTCCGCAGCGATCACCGAGGCGCGCGAGAGGATGTCTGCGGCGCGCGGCGACAAGTCACCGAGATTGCCGATCGGGGTGGCGACGATGTAGAGGCCGGGGCTTAGAGGTTCCACGAGGGGTGTAATGGCAGAGGCCGTAACCAATCCGCAACGGGCGAGCAGGATCGTCCGTGGCTTTGCAGTCGCTGCCGCGCTGCTCGTGTCCGCATGCTCGACGGTGGTGCCCCGCGGGCCCGCACCGCCGCCCCCGGCCAAGAAGGCGCCGCCGCCTGCACCACGCCCGGACGCGGTGGAAGCTGGCATCCCGCGCGATACGGCGCGCAACCGCGTCGCGCTGCTGGTGCCGCTGTCCGGCACCAACGCCGGCGTCGGCAAGAGCCTGGCCAATGCGACCCAGCTGGCGCTGCTCGACACCGGCAACCAGCAGGTGCGAGTCACCAATTACGACACCGCGACCGGTGCTGCCGTGGCGGCACAGCGGGCGATCGCCGATGGCGCGCAGCTGATCCTCGGCCCGCTGCTGTCCGATGACGTTCGCGCCGTGGCGCCGATCGCACGCAAGGCAGGCGTCCCCGTCATTTCCTTCTCGAACGACACCAGCGTGGCCGGGGACGGTGTGTATCTGATGGGATACACGCCGAGCCAGTCGATCGAGCGCGTGGTGGCCTATGCCCGCAGCCGCGGCGTCACCAACTTCGGCGGCCTGGTGCCAAACGCGCTTTACGGCACGCGCGCGTCGACGGTGTTCCTGCGCGCGGTCGAATCGGCCGGCGGCCGGGTGGTTGCGCTGCAGACCTATGATCGCAACAACGGCTCAATCGGCGCTGCCGTCACCAAGATGGCGAAGGATGCGCCGTTCGACGCCGTTCTGATCGCCGATTCGAGCACAACGGCGGCGACGGCCGTGCCGCTGCTGCGCAAGTCGAGCCCGGATACAAAGATTCTGGGTACGGAGCTGTGGAACAGCGACAGCAGCGTCGCGACGCGCCCGGCGCTGAACGGCGCCTGGTTCGCCAGCGTGTCGAATGGTCTTTACCGGCAGTACGCTGCCAAGTACCGGGCGCGCTTCGGCACCGCGCCGTATCGGCTTTCAAGCCTCGGCTATGACGCGGTGCTGCTGACCGCCCGTATCTCGCGCGACTGGCGCGTCGGTGCACCTTTCCCGGAGGTGCGCCTGCGCTCGGGCGAGGGATATGCCGGGATCGACGGCGCGTTCCGCTTCGGCCGCGACGGCGTGGCTGAGCGCGCGTTGGAGGTGCAGGAGATTCGCGGCGGCAGTTCGGCCGTCGTGTCTCCGGCGCCAGCGAGCTTCGGTCGCTGATCAACCGACACGTATTCTTCTGAGGATTACTTGATGTTCGCCTGGTTCCAGCGCCTCCTGCCGAAGCGCGGTAATTTCTTCGAGCTGTTCGACGCCCATGCCGCGGTGACGCTGCAGGCGGCGGAAGCCACGACCCGCCTGTTCGCGGGCGAGGCCGACCGGGAAGCGCTGATCGCGCAGGTGAAGGACCTCGAGCATCAGGCCGACGACATCACCCGCACCGTGCTGCAGACCGTCCGCGTCACGTTCCTGACGCCGTTCGATCGCAGTGCCATCACCGACCTCATCGTCCGCATGGACGACGCGATGGATGCAATGGACGCGGCACTGACCGCCGTCAGCCTCTACGACGTCCGCAGCTTCGAGCCGGACATGCACGCGATGTCGAAGCTGATGCTGGAAGCGGCGCAAGTCACCGTCGAGGCGATGCCGCTGCTGCGTGATGTGGCGCGCAATGGACCCCGCCTGCATGTGCTGACGGAGCGGCTGGTGCGGCTGGAAGGAGAAGTCGACGGGCTGCACGAACAGGGCCTGAAGCGACTGTTCGAACATCACCGCGCGAGTGGCGGGGATCCGATGCGCTTCGTGATCGATCGCGAGATCTTCAAGCATCTGGAGAAGATCTCCGATGCCTTCGAGGATGTCGCGAACGAGATCGACGGTATCGTCATCGATCACGCCTGAGCGATCGACGACCATGCATGAGCTCGCGCTCCCGCTTCTGATCGGCCTGATTATCGTCGCGCTGGCGTTCGATTTTCTCAACGGCCTTCACGATGCGGCCAATTCGATCGCGACCGTGGTCGCGACGCGATTGCTATCCCCTGTCAAGGCGGTGATCTTTGCCGCCTTTTTCAATTTCGCTGCATATTTCCTGACGCTTGCCTTTCCCAGCCTGCACGCGGTCGCAGAAACGATCGGCAAGGGGCTGATCGACCAGAACGCCGTTACGCCGGCGGTGATCTTCGGCGCGCTGGGCGGCGCGATGTTCTGGAACGTGGTGACCTGGCGGAAGGGTATTCCTTCTTCATCGAGCCACGCGCTGATCGGCGGTCTGGTTGGTGCAGGCATCACGCATGCGGGCGTGAACAGCGTGCAGCTCGGCGGCCTGACCAAGACTCTGGCGGCCATCGTCATCTCGCCGACGCTGGGCATGATCCTGGCTATGTTCGTGATGCTGGCGAGCAGTTGGGCGCTGCGGCGTGCGACCGCGAACAAGGCGGAGCGCAGCTTCCGTTCGCTCCATCTCATCTCTTCCGCCGCCTATTCGCTCAGCCACGGCCTCAACGACGCGCAGAAGACGATGGGGATCATCACCGTCCTGCTGTATTCCACGGGCTATCTCAGCGGCGAGTTCGAAGTGCCGCACTGGGTGGCCATCGCCTGCTACGTGGCGATATCGCTCGGCACACTTTCTGGCGGGTGGAAGATCATCGAGACGATGGGCTCGCGCATCACCAAGCTGTCGCAGCACCAGGGGTTCAGCGCCTCGACCGGCGGATCCATCGTGCTCTTCACCGCGTCGGCGCTCGGCATTCCCGTGTCGACCACGCACACGATCACGGGTGCCATCATCGGCGCCGGCGTTGCGCGGCGCACCTCGGCAGTGCGCTGGGGCACGGCGAGCAGCGTGGTGATCGCCTGGATCATCACCATCCCGGCATCCGCCGTGGTGGGGGCCGGCTTCTACGCGCTGACGCTGTTGTTCTGATCCGGGGCGGACGCGCCGCCGCTGCTATTCGAGCAGCTTCGGCGCTTCCTTCTGGAGCTTCGCGCGGATCTTATCGGAGAACATCGCCAGGAACGCGGGCAGTTCGAAGGTGGCGTGCACCTTCGCCTCGAACACGTCGAGCCGCGCCGCAACGCGCTGCCCGAGACCCTCGACGGTGAAGTGAAGCGTATCGCGATCCCAGCGATGCTCGGTAACGGCGCCGCCGGGGATGAAGTCTGCCAGTTTTCCGAAGCTGCTGCCGATCCGCTCCTTGGCGGCGGCGACGCCGAGCTGGTGGGGAATATCGACCTCGATCGGGGCAGTCATCAATTCGTCTCCTTTGCCGCGAACGCGGTCGCGAACAATTGCGCGTCGTCTGCAAACGCCTTGAACTCAAGCGCGTTGCCCGAGGGATCACGGAAGAACATCGTGGCCTGCTCCCCCGGCTGCCCCTTGAAGCGCACGTGCGGCTCGATCCCGAAGCTGATTCCCGCGGCGGCGACACGGTCGGCCAGTGCCTGCCAATCATCCATCGTCAGCACGACGCCGAAATGGGGAACCGGCACGTCATGACCGTCCACCGGGTTGCTGGCACCCGCCGGCCGCACCGCCTCGTCGAGGTGTGCGACGATCTGGTGGCCGTAAAAGTCGAAATCGATCCAGCGGTCGCTCGACCGGCCTTCGCGGCACCCAAGCACGTCACCGTAGAAGGTGCGGGCCTCGGCAAGATCGTGAACGGGAAAGGCGAGGTGGAATGGCCTGAGTGTCATGGCCCGGTGATACACCGTGTGGATGTGGCCGTCACCCGCCACGAAGCTTGCGATCGGCACGCGGGATCATACCTGAGGGAGGGGCGGCTTGCCGGGGGAGGTGCGCTGCTTCAAGGGTTTTGCATCCTGCCCTTGCGGCATTGTTCCGGCGCGCGCCGCTGACGCTGAGGTTTCGGTTGTCGTTCTTGTCTCGATTGTCTCGCAAGCCTGCTCTTCTGTCGCTGCTGCTCGGTGTGGCCGCGGCGTGCGGCTTTGCGCCGTTGCAGCTGTGGCCGCTGACCGTCGCGTCGCTCGCGCTGTTCATGTGGCTGATCCACCGCGCCCCAAGCGGCAAGGCCGCACTGTGGCAGGGCTGGACCTTTGGCGTTGGCCACTTCACGATCAACAACAACTGGTTCCAGCACGCCTTTGATTTCCAGGACAAGATGCCGCCGGTGCTGGGGTACGCCGCACCGCTGGCGTTGGCGCTGTACCTCGCTGTTTATCCGGCTGCTGCTGCCTGGGTTGCCTGGCGCTTTCGCCGGCCGCGCATTGATGCCGGCTATGTGCTGATCTTCGCCGCGGCGTGGATCGTGGCGGAGTGGCTGCGCAGCGTGATGTTCACCGGCTACGCCTGGGATCCGCTCGGCGTCATCTGGGTGCCGGTGCAGCCGGTCGCAGCGCTGGCGGCATGGATCGGCACCTATGCGCTGTCCGGCCTGACCGTGCTGGGCGCAGGATTGCTGCTCCTCCTGCCGCTGCGCTGGGCCGCGGTGGCCGGGGTTGTGGCCGGCGCGATCCTCGGCGGACTGCAACTGGTTAGCTATCGCGGAATCGACGCGCCGGCCAAGCCTGACGCGCTGCGCGTCCGCGCGGTTCAGCCCAACGTTCCGCAGGACGAGCGGGGCGAGAGCGATGGCGAGATGATGCTCGCCAAGCTGTCCGAACTGTCCGGCAGGCCGGGCGCGGCGCCGCGCCTGGTGTTGTGGCCGGAAGGGGTGGTCCGCGACTATTTCGAGGATGGCTATCCCGACTACGCCTATATGAGCGACCCGGTCTGGCTGCGCTGGCGCATGGCGCGGCTGCTGGGGCCGCGCGACCTGTTGATGACAGGTGGCACGGCCTTGCAGTTCGACCAGATGGGCAGGGCAGTTACCGCCACAAACTCCGTGTTTGCCGTCGATCATCGTGCGCGGATCGTGGGCCGCTACGACAAGGCGCACCTTGTCCCCTACGGCGAGTATCTCCCGATGCCGTGGTTGCTGAAGCCGATCGGGCTCGATCGCCTGGTGCCGGGATCGATGGATTTTGCGGAAGGGCCGGGGCCGCGTGCGCTCACCGTGCCGGGCTTCGGGCCGATCGGCATCCAGATCTGCTACGAGATCATCTTCTCCGGCCAGGTGGTGGATCGCGCCAACCGGCCGCGTGCCTTGTTCAACCCGTCCAACGATGCCTGGTTCGGCAAATGGGGCCCGCCGCAGCATCTGGCGCAGGCGCGGATGCGGGCGATCGAGGAAGGGCTGCCGATCATCCGAGCGACGCCAAACGGTATTTCGGCGGTGATTGGAGCCGACGGGCGCCTGATCGGCACTGTGCCGCACGAGACCGCGGGGGCGGTCGAGGTGCCGATGCCGGAGCCGCTGCCGCCGACCTTGTTTTCTAGGCTCGGCAACTGGCTGGCGGTGATCGTGGCATTCGGTCTTGCTGCCGTGGCCATTGCCATCCGACGTCGCGCGGACTAGGGACATATAAAGCTATCTTTATATCGTTATCTCACCTCATTCAGGCGGAGTGAACATGCGCCAGTCGTACCTCTTCACCAGCGAATCGGTCTCCGAAGGCCACCCGGACAAGGTTGCCGACCAGATTTCCGACGCGATCGTGGACCTTTTCCTGTCCAAGGATCCTGAGGCGCGCATCGCCTGCGAAACGATGACCACCACGCAGTTGGTCGTCCTGGCGGGCGAGATTCGCTGCAAGGGCGTCTACGAGAACGGCGCCTGGGCGCCGGGTGCGGAAGAAGAGATTGAAGCGACCGTGCGCAATACGGTGAAGCGCATCGGTTATGAGCAGGAGGGCTTCCACTGGAAGACCTTCCGGTTCGAGAACAACCTGCATGGCCAGTCCGTACAGATCGCGCAGGGTGTCGATGCGAGCGGCAACAAGGACGAAGGCGCGGGCGACCAGGGCATCATGTTCGGCTTCGCCTGCGACGAGACGCCGGACCTCATGCCGGCGACGCTGTATTACAGCCACCGCATCCTGCAGCGCATGGCCGACGATCGTCACTCGGGCGCGGCGCCGTTCCTGGAGCCGGACGCCAAGAGCCAAGTCACGCTGCGCTTCGAGGACGGCAAGCCGGTCGCCTGCACCGCGATCGTCGTGTCGACGCAGCATGCCGCCGGCTATGACAAGGGCGACAAGGAAGCCGAGCTTCACGCTTATGTGAAGAAGGTGGTGGCCGATGTGCTGCCGGCCGAACTGCTGTCGGACGCCACGGTCTATCACATCAACCCGACCGGCAGCTTCGAGATCGGCGGCCCGGACGGCGATGCTGGTCTGACCGGCCGAAAGATCATCGTCGACACCTATGGCGGCGCGAGCCCGCACGGCGGCGGCGCGTTCAGCGGCAAGGACCCGACCAAGGTGGATCGTTCGGCGGCGTACATCACGCGCTATCTGGCGAAGAACATCGTCGCGGCCGGCCTTGCCAAGCGCTGCACGATCCAGCTCGCCTATGCGATCGGCGTCGCCAAGCCGCTGTCGCTCTATGTCGATACGCACGGCACCGGCACGGTGGGCGACGACAAGATTGAGGCGGCGATCGCGGGCATCGAGAAGCTGGGCGGCATGACGCCGCGTGGCATCCGCACGCACCTGGGCCTCAACAAGCCGATCTATGAGCGCAGCGCGGCCTATGGCCACTTCGGTCGCGAGGCAGACGGCGACTTCTTCCCGTGGGAGAAGCTGGACCTGGTTGAGGATCTGAAGGCCGCGCTACAGGCGTGACAGCCGGAGCGCATCCCTAGCTGGGATGCGCCTCCGCCTCGGCGATCGCGCGTTGGTCCGCGCGATTGCCGAGCGCCGACAATATCGCGCGCTCGGCGAAATGCAGGGCTGCCCCAGCCACGGCATCGGCCGTCCAGCCGATCGCTGCTCCGACCAACACATCACTTGGATAGTGGGCGCCGCGCGGCAGTTGCGCTGCCGCAATGCCTGCCGCCCAACTTCGCGCCGGACCGGCGAATTGCGGTGTTTCGTGAGCGATGGCCTGGGCGACGCCAACCGCGCCGGCCGTGTGGCCCGAGGGAAAAGAGTTGAAGTCCGTGTCGCTCGCACCCTCGGCTGCTTTCGCGCGGTGCCTGCCGTCTTTCAGCGCCCGACCCGGCCGCGTGCGATCGATTGACTTCTTCAAGATCGTTTTCGCACCGGTGGCAATGGCATGTGCAAGCAGCATCCGCGCGCCAGTGCGCGTGACCTTCGGTTCACGGAGGACCAGGCCGGTGCCGAGGGTGATGAGTGAGATGGCGACGAGCGGCGGCTGATCCGCGACCTCGCTTGCGGCGCCCAGAGCCGCGACTGGCGTGCGATGACGCGCGGCGGCGACGGAGCCTACCAGTTCATGTTCTGCGTCGGCAGCCTTGGTCGCTTTTCCCATGAGCGGTGAAACGGCAGCGGAGTGACTTTGCTCCCGCCCGTCATGTCGCTATCGCGCCGGCGATGAACGATCCAGTTACCATCCGTCGGCTTTACGGCCGGCGCCAGGGCCATAAGTTGCGCGACGGGCAGGCCGCGCTCGTCGAGGAATTGCTGCCGAAGGTCGAAGTGCCGCAATCCGGCCCGCTGGATGCTGAGGTGCTCTTCGGGGCCGCACGCCCGTTGCGGCTGGAGATCGGCTTTGGGGCCGGGGAGCATCTCGCAGGGCAGGCGTTGGCGGCGCCGGAGACGGGCTTCATCGGGTGCGAGCCCTTTCTGAACGGCGTCGTCGGCGCCTTGGGCCACATCCGCGATCAGAAGCTGGATAATGTCCGCCTGCACATGGGCGACGCGCTGACGGTGCTGGAGCGATTGCCGGATGCGTCGCTGGATGGCGTCTACCTGCTTCATCCCGATCCTTGGCCCAAGGCGCGGCACGCGAAGCGCCGCATGATCAACCACGGCCCACTCGACGTGATCGCCGCCAAGCTGAAGCCGGGCGCGGAGTTCCGGCTCGGCACCGATGATCCGACTTATTGCCGATGGTCGATGATGGTGATGGGGCAGCGGCGGGATTTCACCTGGACGGCCAAGCGCTCCGCCGACTTTCTCGAGCGACCGGCCGATTGGCCGCAGACGCGCTACGATCAGAAGGCGCGGCGGCACGGGAAGGAGGTCTGGTACTTCAGGTACCTTCGGGTGTGAACGGTCGGCTTGCCAACCGCAGATCGTGAGTGCACGGGTGTCCGTCCCTTGTATATTCTTTGGCCCACGTCCCTCTTCCGTGTTCGTTGTCTTAGAGCAAAGTCTATGCAAGATAAGCCGCTGACCATTTACTACAATGCTCAGAGGTTTCATGCTCCATCGGGTGGCGTTCATTTTCGGTATCTTTCTGATGCTCGCGTCATGCGCTGAAAAGGGCGACGGTCCTGTATTTTCCTCGGGCGATCGCTACGGCGGGCCGACCGATATGGTGAGAGACTACACGCTGGAGACTGGCGATCGTGTTCGCCTGACCGTCTTCAACGAGCCGAGCCTGACAGGTGAGTTTTGGGTAAATCCGGATGGCTTTCTCTCGCTGCCGCTGATCGGCAACGTGAAGGCGAGCGGGCGGACCGTAAACGAGATTTCATCCGAGGCAACGGCGCGCTTCGGTGACGGTTATCTGCGTAGTCCGCGGTTGGCGATGGAAGTTTCGGTATTTCGTCCGTTTTATATCCTGGGGGAAGTTTCGGAGCCCGGACAGTATCCGTACGTGTCTGGACTGACGGCGATCAACGCGGTTGCTACAGCCAAGGGATTCACCCCGCGTGCCAATCGCGACGTCATACGTATTCGGCGGCAGGGCGGAAGGGGGGAAGTCAATTATCGCCTTACATCCGAGCTTATGATCTATCCTGGCGACACCGTTCGCATCGGTGAACGTTTCTTCTGATCAGTGATACGACGATGACTATTAACAAGTTCATCTTGTGCTGGCCGAAAAATCTCTGCAGAGAGGTTGGGGCTATGGGGGCATCGGAAGTTGGCGTTCAGGCGCGCGCTATTCGTCATGGCGATTGCTGGTGGCCAGTTCGCGGCATCTATAGCTGCGGCGCAGGACGGCCTCGTAGTACAACCCGCGATCCCGCAGGGGTTTGATCGCGATCGAAATGTGAGTGTGCTGTCGCGGGCGAGACCATCCTATTCCGCGCTCGGCATTAGTTTCGGCGACTTGCTGCTTTATCCTGAAGTGGAAACAGGCGCCGGCGCGACGAGCAACGCTTATCTGACCGACCGGAACCGGGCCGAAGCGGCTTTCGCGTCGATGAAATCCTCACTTCGCATTGCATCGGCTTGGTCGCGACATGCGATCGGCGCGAACGCGAGCGTAGCCCGGCGGAGTTTTATTGGTCAGTCCCGGCGGAATGAGCGGACGTGGAACCTCCAGGCGAACAGTGAGGTCGAGTTAGGAAGGACCTTCTCCATTCTGGCCGAGGCGCAGTCCACGCGGGAGATCGAGAACCAGTTCTCGGGCGAGGTGAGCAGCCCGGTAGCTGCACTCTCCCGATTTCGGCGTGACCGCACGGCTGTGAGGGCAGAATATGTCTCAGGGAGGGTCCGCATCTTCGGCGTGGCCGATCATGCGGAATTCCGGTTCAGCCCTGTGCCACTGCTGGACGGAACATTGCGTGATCAGCAGAACCGCAACCGCGAGGTTTCACGTCTCACCGCACAGTTCGAATATGCGCGCACACCTAGCGCCTCGCTGTTCGTGCAGGCGGGATATACCGACATCATATTCCCGCGGCGGCATGGTTCCGCGTCGCGGCTGAATTCGAAGGCGGTGTGCACGCTTGTTGGTGCCAACGTCGATCTGGCGGGGCGCGCCCGGGGTACGGTGGGGTTCGGGTACAGCATCCGTGACTATCCCAGTTCTTTGCTCGGCCGTGTTCAGGGGATTGTAATTGAAGGTCGCGTCGAGCTGTTTCCAAGTGAGCGACTGACGATCACGACCAATGCCCAGCGGACGATAGAAGACTCGACCAGTGGAAATCTGGATCCGCGGCCCTTCTGGGACAATCGCGCATCGTTGCGTGGTGACTATGAGCTTCTTCACAACCTGATCATATCAGGCGCCGTGGACTTTTCTCGGCAAGCTTTCATGGGTCTAGACCACCGGAGTTCGATCTTCCAGGTCGGCGGAATTGGGCGATTTCTTGTGTCTCGTCGTCTTAGCCTCGAAGGAGCCGCCAGTTACGCTCAGCGCAAGTCAAATGGAGCGGACAGGAAAGACGCGCCCAGTGAGGCCCGGATTCAGGCCGGTTTGAATTTTCACATTTAGTTTCGATGATCCACTCGAACCGTCTCGCGGTTCACGATCGAAAGCCAGACGAGCATGGATGCCCGACACGAAGCGGACGAATATGAAACGCGGCTGGCAGATGTCATCAGCATGGTGCGCGTTGCTATCCGGCGTCGATGGCAGGTCCTCGTCGCTGTAACGGCGCTCGTGTTTGCAGCAGGCGCGGCGCTCGTGTCCTCCATGACACCGCAGTACACGTCAGTCGCGAAGATCCGGCTTGATCCCGCGCGCAATCCGCTTGCCAGCAATCCGAACCAGACGAGAGCCGAACTGACGCCAGAGGCGATCGAGACTGAAGTCACAGCGCTTCAATCGATGGACTTAGCGCGCTCGGTCGTGCGTTCGTACAAGCTGGGCAGCGATCCGGAGTTCACGGAGCATCTTTCCGACGAGCGCGCCTCGACAATCCTCACCAGCGACGCGGGCGCGAACGCTTGGGCGACGGCGGTTCTTGATCATCTGAATGTAGATCGAGAGAAGCTTACCTATGTCCTGAACGTCCGCTTCACCTCGGCCGACCGAGTCAAGGCTGCCACGCTCGCCAACGCGTTTGCCGATGGCTACATTGAATCGCGGATGAGCAACAAGGTCGGCACGGCCGCTCGGCAAAGTCAGTGGTTCCAGCAGCGCCTCGACGAGCTCGGCAAGGAAGCGCGCGACGCGGAGGCGCGAGCGGCGGACTTCCGCGCTCGCGCAGGCATCGTGGAGAGTAGTGGCACGAATAATTCTGCCGGCACCATCGCTGATCAGCAAGTGGCGCCGGTCGCAGGAAGCCTTGCTGCGGCCGAGTCCGATGCAGCGGCAGCGCGGTCGAACTTGGTCGCGGCTCGCGCCCAGGTGGCACGGGGCGGGCTGGATGCAGTATCGGAAGTGCTAGGCTCGCCGGTGGTCGCCGACTTGCGTCGCCAGCGGGCAGAAGTGCTTCGCAGCAAGGGCGAAGTGGAAGCTCGATATGGCGAGCGCCACCTGGAAAGCATCCGCGTCCGCGAACAGTTGCAGCAACTGGATGCCCAGATGCAAGCGGAAGCCGGGCGCGTCATGGGATCGCTTCAGGCCATGGCGGCAGCGGCGGAGGCACGTGCCGAGAGCCTGCGTTCGTCGTTGAAGGGGCTTGAGGTTCAGCGGGAGCGCACGACCCGAGACACTGTCGCCGCCGCGAGCCTTGAGCGTGAAGCAGCGGCAAAGCGCGCGCTGTTCGATAAGATGTCGCAAATGTCGCTGGAGAGCATGCAGGCGGCGCGTCTGTCGATCGCGCAGGCCGAGGTTATTGACCGCGCCGAGCCGCAGCCGCGACCTACCTCGCCCAACAAGCCGCTACTGTACGCGCTGTCGGCCATCGTCGCACTGGCGGTGGGCGCAGGGACGATCGGCTTGATCGAGACGATGAGCGGTGGGTTCCGTTCAGTCGAGCAGATCCAGGAGAAACTCGGTATCCCGGTGCTCGCCGCGGTTCCCAAGATACGCAAGAGCCAGAACCCAACGGACCTGATCTTGGAGCGGCCGACCTCGATGTTCGCGGAGTCCTTTCGTATCGCGCGCGCTGCGATCCTGGGAGTGAAGGGGACGGGCACGCCCAAGATCATTGCCATCACGTCCTCGTTGCCTGCCGAGGGCAAGACCACCTCGGCGGTTGCTCTCTCGCGCACCCTCGCGACATGCAACGCGCGGACGCTGCTTCTCGAGTGCGACGTCCGCCGCGCCGCGGTGCACCGGCTGGTGAGGACCCCCGCGCCCTCGATCGGCCTCGTCGAGGTGCTGCGTGGCGAGGCCAGCATAGATGAGGCAATCCAGTCTGGTGATGTGCCGAACCTGGACCAGGTGCTGGTGCTGAGCCCGTTCTTCTCGCCGGAAAACCTGTTCGGCGAGGGCCGCATGGAGCAACTGCTGGGCAATCTTCGTGACCGCTACGACCATATCGTGCTGGATCTGCCGCCGCTCATGGGCCTTGCCGACGGCCGGTTCCTGGCCGCACTTTCAGACGTGGTGGCGGTGGTGATCAAGTGGGGCAGTACGCCGGTAGCGGCGGCGACTTCTTCGCTGAACTTGCTGCGTACAGACGGCATCAATCCAGTCGGTGTCATCTGCACGCAGGTGGATCCCTCCGCCCGCTCCGTCGGCGGGCTGTATTACTATTCGAAGCAATATTCCGACTATTATCAGGATGCCTAGACTGGCGCTTCGTCTTGACTGAAACTTGCGCGTCCCTCAGTCGGCGACTGCTAGCGGCACCGGCCGATGTTAGCTGCCCTCCATCAGGATACAGATGCCGAAGGTGCGGCAGCGGGAAGTGAGTGGCGTTCCGGACGTCGGCATGCTTAGCGATGATCTAAAGTCACACTCCACATCCTTGGTATTGAAGGTGTAGACGCGAGCCGAGGCTGAGAGTCACCCGCTGCACGGGAAGGCGATGGGCGCTGCGGGGGTGTACGCCTATATCGTGTGCCGTTAGTTCTACGGGCAAGAAGTTCGTGGAGCGTTCCGGCGAGGACCGTGCGCGGCATCTAAGGTCATCAGCCGAGTCTCGGGTGGGGAAGACCGGCGCGTAGAACGTTCGCCACAGGCTATTATCTCGTATCGGCGTCGCGTCCTGCTGAATGGTGACAAAATCCATGTCGGCGACCCGTCGACGATCTCGACTTCGGACACCGACGTTGTGCCGCGCCTGAGGAGGTCGCGCGCGACTTAGAGATAGCGCGCCGCGGTTTCGTGGATGAGGGCTATCATGTTGGGGATGCCCTGGGTGCGGTTGGAGCTGAGCTGGGCTTTCAAATCGAACGGCGCGAGTGCTGCTTCGATGTCGGTTGCTGCGATCGCAGCTGGCGTCTGATCCTGCACCGTCTTCAGCACCAAGGCGATGATGCCCTTGGTGATTGCGGCGTTGCTGTCGGCCAGGAAGTGGAGCGTGCCGTCCTCGGCTCGGGTTGGGTAGACCCAGACCGATGCGGAGCAGCCGCGGACCAAGGTGGCGTCGGTCTTCAGTGCATCCGGCATCGGCTCGAGCGCGCGGCCCAGATCGATCAGCAGGCGGTAGCGATCGTCCGCATCGAGAAAATCATATTCGCTGTGGATGTCGGCGAGAACGGAGGCGGCGTCAGTCATCGGCGCTGCGTCTACCGCCTTGCGCCCGGGCGGGCAACGACGCCTAGAGATCGACGCCGGCGGCGATGGCTTCGAGCTTGCGGATCCGTTCCTTCAGATCCGCGATCTCGATCCGGGCGGTGGCGTTGCTGGGTGCGGCAGCTGCGCGTGAATCCGCGTCCTGCCGCAATTCCTGCTGCTTGAGCTGCAGCCAGCCGCGCCAGGCCGTGAGGACTGCCGAAACCAGGATCACGAGCCCGGCGAGCGCCGCCGATGCCATCGTGACATAGAAGCTCATGTCGGACATGATCATCTGCTCCGTTAGCGGTTACGCAGCTCTTCGATCTGACGGCTCAGATCGGCGCTGCCATGATTGTCGGTGATGACGCGCTCCAGGACGGCGATGCGTTCCTTGAGCTGGCGAATCTCTTCGCGGCTGGCGATCGCGTCGGCGGGCAGGGCGTGGTCTTCGCCAGCACGGCCCATGGCGCGGTACTTTTCCCGGGAGACCCGCGCGAGCGCGGTAATCAGCACGATCCCAAGGACCAGGAAAACGACGGACCAAGGCATCTGAAATCCTCTTCTTGCGCTGTTATTTTCAGTTCGGGCGGTCGGCCAGCGAGGGGCGATCGCGCAGCTGTTCGATCTGGTCGGCCACCAGCAGCCCCTTGTCCGTCACGATCCGTTCAAGGACGCGGACCCGCTGCTCCAACCGATCGGTATGGGCGGCATATTGCGCAGCCTTCTCGGCAGCCTGCGCATTGAGCGCGTCCACCATCTTCTCCTTGTGCTTCAGCCAGCGCTTGAACATGTCGCCACCTACGCCGAAGATCACCGGCAGGCCGACCACGATCATGAAGAACAACAGGACGAAGTAGCCCTTTTCCATTGGTCAGTTCCTTCAGTTCGCGCGGTCGCGCAGTTGTTCGATTTCCTGCGCCAGCAGGTGGCCGCTGTCGGTGACGATCCGCTCGACGTTCTGGAGCCGATCCTTCATCGCGCCGAGTTCGGCACGAAGCTGGCTGTTTTCCTGCGTCAGCAGCTTCACGCGTTCGACCGTTTCATCGTCCCGCTTGGGATAGAGCGCCTGCCCCCACTGGCCATCCAGTGGGTAGCCGCCCCTGATCCGCATCCAGGTGGTGGCGACCCAGCCAACGACACCGGCGATCCCGATCGTTGCGACGACCGGTGCAAGGGCGGAGAACAGCTGGATCTTTTCGGCAGCGGTCATAGACGTCGTTCCTTTCAGCGATTGCGCAGCTGTTCGATCTCGTGCGCCGTGCGGATGGCAGGATCGGTGGCGATCCGCTCAAGGACGGCGATCCTTTCCTCGAGCCGGCTGACCATCCCGGTCAGCCGGGCGTTCTCGTTGGTGAGGACCTCCACCTTGCGGGTGGCTTCCGGCGTGTCCTTGCCGATGTTGCGGCCCCAATCATCGCTGATCGAATAGCCGTGCTTGGCGCGGATCCAGTTGTTGATCAGCCAGGCCCCGGTGGCGATCGCCACGATCGCCAGCACAAAAAGGGTCCTCCGACGTGCATCGTCCGTCTCCTAACTCGCGCTATCTTCAGCGCAGGCGCTCGATCTCGTCAGCGAGCTGCGTGTTGCCGCTGGTGTAGTGCGTTTCGATGTCGGCGAGCCGGCGATCGAGTTCGCGGAACTTGGAGCGGACCTCCGCCGTGGTGCGCTTCGGATTGGAGCGCACGCCCTGCCAGAACTTCGCATCCTCAGGCGATCCGTAGAGGTTCGCCGGCCGATCCTGCGCCATCCAGCCGATCAGGAGATAGGCGATCAGCGTCCAGGGGAAGCCGCCGGCGAGGGTGAGGAGGATCATCGCGATCCGCACCCAGAGCACCTCGATCCCGGTATAGTCGGCGATCCCGGCGCAAACGCCCTTCCACTTGCGATCCTGACGGTTGAGGTAGAATTTCGTGCGGCTGTTGTCGGCCATCAGTTCCTCCTCTCGATGCGGTCTTCCAGCCGATAGTCAGGCTGCGAGCGGTAATCGGACAGGCCGGGGCGAAAATCGGGATTGTCGGCCGCGACGATGCGCTCGACGGTGTTGACCCGGTCCTCCAGGCGCTTGGCGAGCGAGTGAAGCTCGTCGAGCAACGCCTCGTCCTCGCTGGTCATCGACCCGGGGGCCTGCTTCCACTTCGTCACATAGTGCATGATCAGCCAGGGCAGCCCGATGAAGAGCATGCCCACGACGAAGATCGGTACGAGCACGTCGTCCATCTCAATTTTCCCCGTTGCTACGGTTGTTCATGCGCGCCTTGAGCGCGGCGAGTTCGGCATCCACCCGGTCGGCCGCCTTCAGCTCGGCGATCTCCTCGTCGAGGCTCTTGGGCAGGGCGCCCAGGCCCATGGCGTCGGCGCGGCCTTCGGCTTCGTCCACCTTGCGCTCCAGCATCTCGAAGCGGCTGAACGCCTCGTGAGTGCGCGGGCCGTTCCACATCTCGCGCAGGCGGCCACGGTTGGTGGCGCTTTCGAGGCGCGTGGCGATGTTGTTCTGCCGGGTGCGGGCCTCGCGCAGCTTGTTCTGAAGCTTCGCGATATCCTCTTCCGAGCTACGCAGCGTATCGTCGAGAACGGCGATTTCGGCGCGGAGCTGCTCGACCATGTCGGTCGCCTTCTGGCGCTCCATCAGCGCCGCCTTGGCGAGATCCTCACGATCCTTCGACAGGGCGAGCTCTGCCTTCTCGGTCCAGTTCGCCTCGATCTCGGACAGCTTTGCCATGTGGCGCCGCATTTCCTTGATATCCGCGATCGTGCGTGCCGCCGACGCCCGGACCTCGACCAGCGTCTCTTCCATCTCGAGGATGATCATGCGGATCATCTTCGCCGGATCTTCGGCCTTTTCGAGTAGCTCCGCCATGTTGGCGGCGACGATGTCGCGGGTTCGGGAAAAGATGCCCATCAACGAAACTCCTGGTGATGCCCTGTTATAGGCTTACCGCCGGGGCGGGGCGAGGGATAAGCGCCCGCCCCGGCGGCGTCGTTCACGCCATGACGCGAACGATGGTGGGGGCCGATCCCGTCTGGGCCGGGCCGACCGCGCCGAGCACCATGGTGGCGCTGAAGACGACGGTGCAGGCGATGGCGGCGAGGGTACGGCCGATCTGTGCGAACTGGGTCATGTGACTGCTCCTCTGAACCTGGTGTCTGTTTCCCGATTGCCGGGTTGCCAGGTGCTTTGCAGGGGGCGTGCCAATTTTCTGTGGAGGCGGCGCAGGCCAAGCACTTGATCCCGTGGGGTCTCAAAAAACCGAGTGAAAACACCGATGTGGAACGATCGGCGAGCGGTACCCGTGGCTACTCCAGGTGCTTTGGTGTCGCGAAACACGTCTTGCCAAGCATTGGGAAAATGCGCCAAGGGTTGGTTCAACGAGGTGGGTGATGGCGGAACGGGCGTCGCAGGTGATCGGGCAATCGGGGGCGTTCCTCGACGCGCTGGAGCGCGCGAGCCGCGCCGCCGCGCTCGATCGCCCGGTGCTGGTGATCGGTGAACGCGGGACCGGCAAGGAACTGGTCGCTGAGCGCCTGCATCGCCTTAGCCAGCGGTGGGACCAGCCACTGGTGATCATGAACTGCGCTGCCTTGCCCGAGACGCTGATCGAGGCGGAACTGTTCGGCCATGAGGCGGGCGCCTTCACCGGTGCGACCAAGGCGCGCGTCGGCCGCTTCGAGGAAGCGCATGGCGGAACGCTGTTCCTCGACGAGCTCGGCACCCTTTCAATGGGCGCGCAGGAGCGGCTGCTGCGGGCGGTGGAATATGGTGAGGTGACCCGGATCGGCTCCTCGCGCCCGATCCGCGTCGACGTGCGCATCGTGGCCGCGACCAACGAGCATCTGCCCGACAAGGTCGATCGCAACGAGTTTCGCGCCGACCTGCTCGATCGATTGTCGTTCGAGGTCGTGACACTGCCGCCGCTGCGCGCCCGCAAGAGCGACATCCTGGTGCTGGCGGACCATTTCGGCCGGCGCATGGCCGCCGAGATGGGCTGGAGCCATTGGGACGGCTTCGCACCGGCGGCGCAGGAGGCGCTGCGCGACTATCGCTGGCCGGGCAACGTGCGCGAGCTGCGCAACGTGGTGGAGCGCGCGGTCTATCGCTGGGACCGCGAGGGGCCGATC
Organism: Sphingomonas sp. 179-A 2A2 NHS; assembly: GCF_045371305.1. Lineage (NCBI taxonomy): Bacteria > Pseudomonadati > Pseudomonadota > Alphaproteobacteria > Sphingomonadales > Sphingomonadaceae > Sphingomonas > Sphingomonas sp. 179-A 2A2 NHS. The sequence goes on from NZ_JBIQDE010000004.1 coordinate 275,134, forward strand.
GAGACGATCGAGTTCGACCCGTTCCAGTCGCCCTATCGGCCGGGGAGTGGCGGGGCGCCGAGCGCGGCGACGCCGGCGCCGGCCTCAGCCCCCGTTTCAACGCAGCCGCAGGTGCCCAATGAGGGAGATGAGGTTGCGGCGTGCGATGTTGGGCCGTCGGACTTCAAGAGTCGGGTCGCGCTGTTCGAAAAGGAGCTGCTGTCGCGCGCGCTGGCGGAGAACCGGTTCAACCAGCGGGCGACGGCCGATGCGCTTGGCCTCAGCTACGATCAGCTGCGCCATGCGCTTCGCCGGCACGACATGATCGGGGCGAGCGGCTGAACAGCGGCCGCGCGGCGATCTGATCGGTTGCGTAACGAGGTCACCGGAGCCATTTGATCCTCGTCGCGTTCACTCGCGAACGCCAAAGGAGGATTTCATGGCTTTCGAACTCCCGCCGCTCCCGTACGATTATGACGCGCTGGAGCCGGTCATCTCCAAGGAGACGATGACCTACCACCACGACAAGCATCATGCGGCTTATACCGCCAAGCTGAACGAGGGCGTGGCGGCCGATCCGAAGCTGGAAGGCAAGTCGATCGAGGAAATCCTCGGCATGATCTCCCAGCTGCCGCCGCTGGTGCGCAACAATGGCGGTGGCTATTGGAACCACGACTTCTTCTGGAAGATCATGGCGCCCAAGGGCTCGACGCAGCCGTCAGGCGCGCTGAAGGACGCGATCGATGCGTACGGTGGCCTCGACAAGCTGAAGGAAGATTTCAACGGCAAGGGCGCGGGCCAGTTCGGTTCGGGCTGGGCCTGGGTGATCAAGGACGCCTCCGGCGCGCTGAAGGTGACCTCCACGCCCAACCAGGACAATCCGCTGATGGACGATGCCAAGGAGAAGGGCACGCCGATCCTGGGCAACGACGTGTGGGAGCACGCTTACTACCTCACCTACAAGAACGACCGCCCCGGCTACCTCAAGGCGTGGTGGGACGTGGTGAACTGGGACGAGGCAGGGCGCCGGTTCGACGCCGCCTGAGCGACCACGCGCAACGGTTTTTCGAAGGGGCGGCCTCGGCCGTCCCTTTTTTGCATTTGCGGGGCTTGCGCCGAAAAAAATGCCGGCTATAGACGCGCCTCCCGCAGCGTTCCCCGATAGCTCAGCGGTAGAGCTCTCGACTGTTAATCGAGCGGCCGTAGGTTCGAATCCTACTCGGGGAGCCACTTTCCACCCTTCGCGGTAAAGCAAATGCGTCAGCGACGAACGCGTCGCAGTGTGCGGGTGAGTCAACCCGATCGTGTTGTTCCATCGCCGTCTGGTGATGTGCGCGCACCGCGTCGCGGTCGGCGAAATGACGGTGATATTCTCCGTTGTTTGGTTGATCCTCCCTCGCTAGCGCCGCGCGCCCCATCCGAGGCGGATCAGAGCGAAAAACGGCGGGATAGCGGATTCGAACCTCAAGGCTGCCGCGGGAGAAAGGCGAAGGCGTTTCTGATCGTCGCAGCGACGCCGTGCTGGCAAGCGCCGCACGAAGGTGGAGGTCAGAGGCGGCTGATCGAGCCGAGTTCAGGAACGCTCAGTTCCTTTTCGAACTGCAGGCCGGCAAGGCCATCGCGCGACCAGCGAACCAGCCCGCGGCACTCGATCAGCGCCGTCAGCTGCAGCTTCACGTCCAGCCCCGTGGCGATTCGGCCGTCATGTACAATCTTGGCGCCGCGCTGCGATATGTCACGGAGGCGGACGACCTGCATGCCGAGCGGGCTGGTGCAAAGCACTTGCTTGTCGATCGGCAGCCGAAGCGGCCGTGTCTGCGGCGTGCGGACTTCGTCGCGCAAGCGCTTGAGGAGCGCTGCGCTGTCGATCGGCGCCTTGAACTTGAGGCCGCACTGGCCGGGGCGCACCCACACAACCTCGCCAGTAAGGGAGCAGGCCTCGGAGAGATCCACCGTTACGTCAGCACTCAGCCGGACTTCCAGATGCGTGGCGAGCATCAGTCCGTGGTCCGAAATGTTGACGACGCGCGCCAGACCGTGATCAGCGCCGGCGAAGACGCGTGCGACGCGGTACACTGTCTGCAAGCGGTTCTCCCCGCGGCGATCAGGGTCGCCGTCGGGCACACCAAGGGCTGAGTTCAGCGCCTCTTCGAAACTGTAGAACTCGTGACCCAAAGGGGTGCCTCCGAGAACGGCTATTGCAGGGGTGCCATAGGATGTAAAACGCAATGGGATGAACTCTATAACATTTTCCTCCGATCGCGCGGAACCAGCCAGGCCTCAAACGCCTTCTTCCCCCAAGGGGGTTCGCCTGAAGACGTGTTGTATGCAGAGCTGGTGTATTTCGAGGGCGCGTATTTTGCCCATATCGTGACGCGTGAGGAGTACCTCCGGTTGCGCAGGATTCATGAATCGCGCGGGAAGAGCAGGCCATGCCGGCGTCCGATCATGATGGTCGCGGCGGCGTGCTGATTATTGCGCGACGAACTCTCCGTCGCCCTCAGTGAGCGCGGAGGCTCTATGCGCGCTACTCCGGCTTGCTGGGGCTTTCCCCAAGGGGCCGCGAACAGTGGAGCGATCGCGGACTTCGGCGAGAAAACTCAATAACGATCGGTTGAACGCCTTGGTTTGCTCCCACGGGGCGAAGTGGCCAGCGCGGGGGAAGATCTGCAGCCGCGCGCGTGGGATGGTGCGGGCGAGATAGGCGGCGTGGTCGCTCTTGATGAACTCGTCGTTGGCGCCGGCGGCGACCATGATCGCGGGGCCTGTGATCATGCCGAGTTCAGCCGCCGTGTAGTTAGGTTCGGCGCGCAGCATAGCTTCGGCGGCGGCGTGTAGGGTTGGGAAGCCGTTGGGCGTCGGAGAGAGCGCTGCATAGTCGGCGAGGAGCAGCGGGCCGACCGTCTTCAGGATGGGCGCGTTGAAAGCGTCCGAGCGCACACTTTTCCGGTCCATGTTCGCGCCGAATGCGTAGACGGCGGTCAGCCGCTGCGGGTGGCGCATGGCGAGGATCAGCCCGATGATCGCGCCGTCGCTCCAGCCCACGATAGCCGTCCGACGCAAATCCAAACGGTCCATCACGGCTAGGACGTCCCGTGCCATGAGTTCGTAGCCAAGCGGGCGCGTGCCGAGCGCACTTCGGCCGTGACCGCGGCTGTCGATCAGGATGACGCGGTAGCCGGCAGCGACGAGGGCGGGGACCTGAAGGCTCCAGGTGCGGCTGCTGGCAGTGCCGCCGTGGAGCAGGATGATCGGCGGGCCCTGGCCGATCGTGCCGTACCAGATGCGCGCGGTTTCGTGTTCAACATGGCCTTGCAGCGGGAGGGGCGGCAGATCCGGGTAGCCGGGGAGCGGTCGAGCGGTGGCGGCCGTGGTGACGAGGACCAGGGCGAGAAGCGCTGCCACCAGCGAGTACATAGCAGCGCGAACTCGACAGATGATGGTCATCGCAATCCTTCCACCACGCTCGGGCGGGAAGCCCCGCATGAGCGGCGGTTGATTACGGTAGGCGCGCGTCAGCGGAAATGCGCGGGGCGTTGCAGTGGTAGGCGTTCAGATCAGGAGACGAACTGTTCCATGGTGATCCGATCGTCGAGCGCATGCTCGGGATCGAACAGGAGCGTAAGCTCTCGCGCACGATCGATGGCAATGTCGACTTCGGCGACCTCACGTACCTCGCGCTGGTCGGCCACCGCAGAGACGGGGCGCTTGCCCGGATCAAGCACCCGCAGCCTGATCCTGGCCTTGTCCGGCAGGATCGCGCCGCGCCAGCGCCGCGGGCGGAAGGCGCTGATCGGAGTAAGCGCGATCATTGCCGAGCCGAGCGGAAGGATCGGGCCATGGGCGGAGAGATTGTAGGCGGTGGAGCCGGCCGGCGTTGCGACGAGGATCCCGTCGCAGGCGAGTTCTTCCATGACGACGCGTTCGTTCACGCTGACCTCGAGCTTCGCGGTCTGACGTGTTTCGCGCAGCAGCGATACCTCGTTGATCGCGGGCATCGTGTGGACCCGCCCGTCGACGCCGATCGCCGTCATCATCAGCGGCGTCACCTTGAACGCACGCGCGTTGGCCAGTCGCTCATCCAGATCGTGCTGGCGCCATTCGTTCATCAGGAACCCGACGGTGCCAAGGTTCATGCCGAATACCGGCACCGCGAGGCGGCGCTGATCGAGCAAGGTGTGCAGCGTCTGCAGCATGAAGCCGTCACCGCCCAAGGCGATCACGACATCTGCCTCGTCGAGGGTGCACCAATCCCATGCATCGGCAAGCGCGGCGCGGGCCGCCTGGGCGGAGGCGGTAGGCGAGGCGACCAGTGCCCGCCGGGGATAAGCAGTCATCCGCCGGTGACACTCATGTGGCGGGCAACGGCCGGGGCGGCGCCCCGCTCAATTCGGAAATCGTGGCGGGCGGGCTTGCCGGCGATGCCAAGTCGGATCGCGTCGTCCAAGGCAGCCACGCCGCCTTCGCGCAGGGCAGCCTTGAGATCGACCTGGTCGTCATGGCCGAGACAGCTGTAGAGCTTGCCCTCCGTTGTCAGGCGTACGCGGTTGCAGCCATCGCAGAAGTTCGCGGTAAGCGGCGAGATGAGGCCGAGGCGGGTCTTGCTGCCCTCGACACGCCAGTAGCGGGCGGGGCCACCCGTGCCTGCAAGGTCGCGTGCCAAGGGAAATTTGGCGTCCAGATGATCAAAAACGGCGGTCAATGGCACGAAACGGTCGGTGCGATCCTCGTCAATGGCGCCCAATGGCATGGTTTCGATCAGCGTCAGATCATGCCCCTCCGCGATGCACCAATCGAGCATCGCCGGGATTTCTTCGTCATTGAGCCCCTTCAGGGCGACCATGTTGATCTTGACCGAAAGCCCTGCCTTCTTCGCGGCGGCGATCCCGCCCAGCACCTGTTCGACATCGCCATGGCGGGTGATGAAGCGGAAACGGTCGGGATCGCGACTGTCGAGGCTGACGTTCACGCGGCGCATGCCGGCGTCGACCAGCGCCTCGGCATGATCGGCGAGGTGCGTGGCGTTGGTCGTCATCGTCAGTTCGTCGAGCGTGTGGCCGACATGGGCGCCGAGCCGGCGCGTGAGATCGATGACGTCGCGCCGGACCAGCGGCTCACCGCCCGACAAGCGAATCTTGCGCACGCCGAAGCCGATGAAGCGTTCGGCGATGATTGCGATCTCTTCCAGCGCCAGCAACTTGCTGCGCGGCAGGAAGGTCATCTTTTCGGCCATGCAATAGCGGCAGCGAAGATCGCAGCGATCAGTGACGGAAATGCGCAAGTAACGGATCGTGCGGCCGAACCCGTCAACGAGATCGGTCGAAGGGCCGATCGAAGGGGCGGTCGCATCTCCCATAACGGAACAGCTAAGGGCTGAAAGGCGAGGGGACAAGAGCAGGCGGGCCGTTGCTGTGCCGGAAGGCGCAGCTTAACCCGAAGAAGTGGGAAAACTTTCAAGCCATACGGGCAATGTTGCCCTGGCGGCAGGATCCGAGGCGCTGGCGCCGATCGTGGAGGCGGCCGGGTGGCGCCTGATCGATAATAGCGCGGGCACCGGCGCGGATGTGCGCCTGGTGGATGCGCGTGACACGCTGGAGCAGATGGCGGGCGAGGATGCCGCCGCACTTGCCGAGCGAGCGGCGCTGCTGGCGATCGTGCGCGACGGCGAGGGCGCGGCACGCGCCTATGAGGCGGGCGCGACTCATGTGCTGAACGGTGAGGTCGACGCGGCGAAGCTTGGCCTTGCGCTGCAATTTGCGGGGCGGCACGCGCGGCGGCTGCGCGGCACCGGGCATGCGCGGCGGGCGGGAGAATGTGGCGACGGCGCGGTCGAGCGGTTCGTGACGGCGCTGAGCCACGATCAGGCGGCGACGGTGGCCGTGATCGCGATGAGCCGGTTCGACACGGTGAACGCAGCCTTCGGCCGGGAAGCAGGCGATGCGCTGCTGCGTGAAACGGGGGCGCGGATTGCGGCGGCGCTGCCGTCTGCGGCGGTGATCGAGCGTGACGAGGGAGCGCGCTTCCTCGTGGCGATGAAGGAGGATGAAGCGGACGCGGCAGTGCGAATCGCGACGATCGAGGCGGCGCTGACGCGGCGGTTCGCCATCGGCGCGGAGGAAGCGAACCTGGGCGTCCGGATCGGGGTGGCGCATCGCGGGGCGGGCGAAGCGGCGGCGATCCTGGTTCGGCGCGCGCGCGAGGCGCTGCATCAGGCGCTGGCCAGCGACGGGGCGAGCATTCGGGTGGCGCCTTCCGTCCATGCCGCGCATGGCCTGCGGCTGGCGGCGGACCTGCACCGCGCCATCGACCGCGACGAGATCGACATCTTGTTCCAGCCGCAAGTGGCGCTGGACGACGGGCGGATCACCGGGGTCGAGGCTCTGGCGCGGTGGGAGCATCCCGAGCATGGCGTGCTGGGCGCGGACACCTTGTTTGCGGCGGCGGAGCGCGCGGGCCTCGGCCTGGCGCTGTCCGAGCATATCCAGCGGCTCGCACTGACGATGGCAGCGCCATGGACCGGAGCACTCGCGGAACTGCGGGTGGCGATCAACGTGACCGCAGCGGACCTCGCGCGCGGCGATTTCACCGAGTATTTCCTGGCGCTGGTGGAGCGGAGCGGGATCGATCCCGCGCGGGTGACCGCCGAGGTGACGGAGAGTGGCTTCGTCACCGACCTGGAACTGGCGGCGGAGCGGCTGCAGCGGCTTCGCGAGGCGGGGCTGCGCGTGGCGATCGACGATTTCGGTACGGGTTATTCCAGCCTTGCCTATCTGAAGGCACTGCCGCTCGATTACCTGAAGATCGATCGCAGCCTGACGCAGGACATTGCCGGCGGCGACCGGGCGCGCACCGTGGTGCGTGGGGTGATCGCGATCGCGGCTGGCTTGGGCCTGGCGACGATTGCGGAGGGCGTGGAGGACGAAGAGCAACGATCACTGCTCGCCGCCGAGGGCTGCACCCTGTACCAGGGTTTCCTGTGCGCCGGGCCATTGCGCGAAAACGTGCTGGCGGCGCTGCTGGGGGAGGCATGATGATGATCCTGACGATCATGGCGCCGGTCGCGCTCGCAGCGAGCGCCGCGGCGACGCCTCAGGCGCAGATCGAGGCGGTGATGGCGGAAAGCTCGGCGGGATGGAACGCCGGGTCGCTTGACCGGTTCATGGCGGCCTATGCCGACGACGCAATCTACGTTGCCGGGCCGACGATCGCGCGCGGCAAGGCCGAGATCGCGGCGCGCTTTGCCAAGAGCTTCGTCGATCGCGGCAACAAGCGCGGGCGGCTGACCTTCCAGCCGATGGCGTGGCGGACGTTGAGCAACGTTCACATGCTGCTGGTGGCGCGGTGGACGCTGACGCCGGCGGACGGCAAGCCGGAAACGGGGCTGACCAGCCTGGTGTTCGAGCGGCGCAAGCCGGGCTGGCAGATCATTTCCGACCATAGTTCATGATCGGTCGCGGCCTGTTCGCCGCGGCGCTGATCGCAGGCGCTTCCTACACGATCGCCGCCTGGGCCGGGTGGAGCGGCCCAGCGGTGGTGGCGTGGAAGGGCGCTGGCGTGGCGCTGCTGGCCGGCTGGGCATGGCACGCCGCAGACACACGGGACGGGCGCCAGCTGGCGCTGGTTTTGGCATGTGGCGCCGCGGGTGACGTGCTGCTGGAGGCGGCGGGCCTGGTGGTGGGCGCGATCGCTTTCCTGATCGGGCATGTGATCGCGATCGACTTGTATCGGCGGCACGCGGGGCCGGGCGCTTGGCGGCTGATCGTTGGCTGTGCCGTAGTGGTGGCGGCGATTTCGGCGGCGTTGGCGCGTGATTTGGGCGTCGGGTTCTACGCGCTCGCGTTGGGTGCGATGGCTGCAGCAGCGACGGCGAGCCGGCTGCCGCGCCAGTTGGCGATCGGCGCGTGGCTGTTCGTCGCGTCGGACCTGCTGATCTTTGCCGAGCTTGGCCCCCTTCAGGAAAGCGCAGCGCCGCGGCTGCTGATCTGGCCGCTCTATTTCGCCGGCCAGGCATTGATCGCGCACGGCGGCGTCACGAGTTTGAGGCGCAATGAAAATCTACACCATCGGATATGAAGCCACGACGATGGCCGACTTTCTCGCCGCGCTGACGCGGGCGGGGGTGAAGCGGGTGATCGACGTGCGTGCGCTGCCGCTGTCGCGGCGGCCCGGCTTCTCCAAGTCGATCCTGGCGGCGACGCTGCGGGAGGCCGGGATCGACTATGTGCACCTGAAGGCGCTGGGCACACCCAAGCGCGGGCGCGACGCGGCGAAGAAGGGCGATGTCGTGACGTTGCGCGCGGTGTATGACGATCAGCTGGCGCTGCCCGAAGCGCAGGCCGCGGCGGCGCAGATGCGCGCGCTGGCGGCGGAGCTGCCTTCCGCCCTGCTGTGTTACGAGCGGGACCCCTGCCATTGCCACCGAACGCTGCTGTTGCAGGCGGAGGGCGAGGGCGCCGAGGTGGTCGACCTTTACACCTGAGCTACGAGACCCGCGGATAAGGTCAGGGCAGGGCGTAGCCGACGGTGGACTGGGCGATCAGCCGGTCCTCGCTGTCCTGCCAGATGCGAACATCGACGCTGGCGAGGCGGCGGCCGAGCTTCAGCAGGCGCGCGTCGGCGTAGATCGCGCGATGATTGCAGGCGCGAAGGAAGCTGATCGACAGCGCGTTCGTGACCGCCATCTGCTCCGGCCCATGATGCGCCGCGATCACCGCATAAGCGGCGAGATCGGCAAGCGTCATCAGCGTCGGGCCGGAGACGATATTCCCCGGCCGGAGCGTCGAGGCGTCGGGATCGAGCCGGATGCGCAAGTGGCCGGGCACCAGGCTGACCACTTGGCCCAGCTTCGACGGATCGCTGGACGGGAAGGCGGCGGTCAGGAACCCCGTCACCTCCGCCGGCGTGAGGCGGAGGGTGAAGGGCGCGGCGCCTGGGCGCGAGGGCAACGGGTCGCTCAACCGGTGACCGGAAGGCGAACGGTGCCGTCGTCCTCGCGCTCGAGCGGGCTGTAGGCCACGACCGTGTCGAGCGTGAGCGTGCCGTACAGGTGCGGGAAGAGTTGCCCGCCGCGGCTTTCCTCCCAGCGGATCTGATCGCCGAGCGCCTCAAGATCGACGGCGGCGACGTGGAGATCGTGCTGGCCGGCAAAATGCTTGTCGACCGTCTCGGTGAGCTGGGCGGCGGTGGAGAGGTGGATGTAGCCGTCCGCCACATCCACCGGCGCGCCGGCGAAGCTGCCGTCACGCTCCAGCACCGCCATCTGATCGGCGGTCAGGACTTTATAGGCGGTGACGGGCCGGCTCACTGCCCATCCTCCGGACCCGCGGCTGCATCGTCACCGACAATGGCGCCGGTGTCAGGCGCAGTTTCCGGCGCCGACAGGTCGGCGGCGACCGCTTCCTCTGCCGGGTTCTCGGGCTCCGGCTCCTCATCGATCCGCGCACAGCCCACGACATGTTCGTCGTCGCTGACGTTAAAGAGGCGCACGCCTGCCGAGTTGCGGCCGATGACGCGCAGGCTGGCAAGCGGCATGCGGATCAGCTTGGCCTGATCGGTGACGAGCATCAGCTGATCGCTCTTGCTCGCCGGGAAGCTGGCGACGACCGGGCCGTTGCGGGCGATATTGTCGATGTTGGTGATGCCCTGACCGCCGCGACCGGTGCGGCGGTACTCGAACGCCGACGACAGCTTGCCATAGCCGTTCGCACAGACGGTGAGGATGAACTGTTCGTGCGCGCGCAGGAATTCGAACCGGTCCATCGGGATCTGCGGCTCGCCGTCGCGCTCGGTCGCCTTCCAGGGGGCGAAGCGGAGATATTCCTCGCGCTCCTCCTGCGTGGCGCCCGTACGATGCAGGATCGAGAGCGAGATCACCTCGTCGCCGGGCGCGAGGCGCATGCCGCGCACGCCGGTGGAGTTGCGGCTCTGGAACTCGCGCACGTCGCTGCCCGGGAAGCGGATCGCCTTGCCCTGGCGGGTGGCAAGGAGAACGTCGTCATTCTCCTCCAGCAGCGCGACGCCGATCAGGCGATCGTCGGCATCGTCGCCTTCGAACTTCATCGCGATCTTGCCGTTCGAGGGCACGTTGGTGAATGCGTCCATCGCGTTGCGGCGTACGCTGCCCCGCGCTGTCGCGAACATGACGTGGAGCTTGCCCCATTCCGCCTCATCCTCCGGCAGCGGCAGAACGGTGGAGATCGTCTCGCCAGGCTGGAGCGGCAGGAGGTTGATCATCGGGCGGCCGCGGGTGTTCGCGCTGCCTTCCGGCAGGCGCCACACCTTCATGCGATAGACGCGGCCCAGCGTGGAGAAGAACAGCACCGGCGTGTGCGTCGAGGTGACGAACAGGCTGGTGACGGCATCCTCGTCCTTGGTTGCCATGCCGCTGCGGCCCTTGCCGCCACGTGCCTGGGCGCGGAACGCCTCGAGCGGGGTACGCTTAATATAGCCCTGCATGGTCACGGTGACGACCATGTCCTCGCGCTCGATCAGGTCCTCGTCGTCGATGCCGTCGGCGGCAGCGGCGATCTCGGTGCGGCGCGGGGTGGCGAAAAGTGCGCGAACCTCGGTCAGTTCCTCGCGCATTACCGCATAGAGCTTCACGCGGTCGGCGAGGATCGCGAGCAGCTCGGCGATCGATTCGGCCAGCGTCTTCAGCTCGTCGCCGATCTCGTCACGGCCGAGCGCGGTCAGGCGGTGGAGGCGCAGGTCAAGGATCGCGCGGACCTGGATTTCCGACAGGCGATAGGTGTCACCGGTAATCTCGGTCTCGACCGCCTCGACCAGCTTGATGTAGCCGGCGATCTCCGCAATCGGCCAATCACGAGCCATCAGCGCAGCGCGCGCCTCGGCGGGCGAAGACGAGCCACGGATCATCCGGACGACCTCGTCGAGGTTCGTCACGGCGATGACGAGGCCGAGCAAGATGTGCGCCCGGTCCCGCGCCTTCGCGAGTTCGAACTTCGAGCGGCGGGTGATGACCTGCTCGCGGAACTGGATGAAGGCGGCGATGATGTCGCGCAGCGGCAGCATTTCCGGACGGCCGCCGCGGATCGCGAGCATGTTGGCCGGGAAGCTGCCCTGTGCCGGCGTGTGACGCCACAGTTGGTTCAGCACCACTTCGGGCGTCGCATCACGCTTCAGCTCGATGACGACGCGAACGCCGTCGCGGTTCGATTCGTCGCGGACGTCGCCGATCCCTTCGATCCGCTTGTCCTTGGCGGCCTCCGCGATCTTCTCGACCAGCGCGTTCTTGCCCTGCTGGTACGGGATTTCGGTGAGGACGATCGACCGACGCTCGCCGCGGCCTTCCTCGATCACGTAGCGCGAGCGGACGATGATCGAGCCGCGGCCCGTCTCATAGGCGCTGCGCGCGCCCGCACGGCCGAGGATGACGGCGCCGGTCGGGAAGTCCGGCCCCGGCACGATTTCCATCAGTTCCTCGGTCGTAAGCGGATCACCGCCGCTGACCGCACGGTCGAGGTAGGCGAGGCAGGCGTCGATCACTTCGCCCAGATTATGCGGCGGGATGTTGGTCGCCATGCCGACCGCGATGCCGCCCGCGCCGTTGACGAGCAGGTTCGGGAAGCGGGCCGGGAGGACCGAGGGTTCGCTTTCCGAGCCGTCGTAATTCGGCTGGAAATCGACGGTATCTTTGTCGAGATCGTCCAGCAGGTAATCAGCGACGCGCGACAGGCGCGCCTCGGTGTAACGCATCGCGGCGGGCGGATCGGGATCCATCGAGCCGAAGTTGCCTTGGCCGTCGATCAGCGGCGCGCGCATCGACCAGTCCTGCGTCATGCGCGCCAAGGCGTCATAGATCGCGGTATCGCCGTGCGGGTGGTATTTACCGATCACGTCACCGACGATGCGGGCCGATTTGCGGTAGGGCCGGTTGTAGGTGAAGCCGCTTTCGTTCGCCGAATAGAGGATGCGGCGGTGAACCGGCTTCAGGCCGTCACGAACGTCGGGGAGCGCGCGCGCCACGATCACGCTCATCGCGTAATCGAGGTAGCTGGTCTTCATTTCCTCGACGATCGAGATCGGCGCAATGTCCGATGGGTCGGCGAGGACGGTCTCGTCGGTCAAAATGGTACCTTCGGTCTGGGATTCGTATCCCGGCCGATCTAGGACCCTGCAACCGAAAAGTCACGCGCGCGTACGCGTACGCGAGGACAGCTAAGGCCGCGAGTGCGCCGGCGCTAACCGAGGTAAGTGCGCGGCGCGCCCGTCGGTGCTTTGCTGCCCCCATATCTTCGATGATGGAGAGCAGAGATGGACAAGATTTCCGGGCTGATCAGCGAGCTGGAGCGTCGCGGGCGCAATGCGCCGACCCTTGCGGAAGGGCAGCGGCTGTTCATGGAGGCGGCGCGGCTGCGGCGCGAGCAGACCGCGACGCCGAAGGATCGGTTCGCGACACCCGTGCCGCGCAACTGATCCGGCGGGGACAAGGTTCAGGGCGCGATCTCGGTCCCGTCCCAGGCGAAGAACTTGCCGCTGTCCTGCGGCTTCAGGCCGTCGAGGACATCGAGGAGCTGGACCGCGGCACGGCCGGGCGTGAAGATGTCTCGCCCGGACTGCTGGAACGGCTGGCTCAGCCGGGTGTCGACGGTGCCGGGGTGGAGGGCAACGACGATGCCGCGATCGTTGCGGCGCTTGTCCTCCACTGCCAGCGTGCGGACGAACTGGTTGAGCGCCGCCTTCGAGGCGCGGTAGCCGTACCAGCCGCCCAGCCGATTGTCCGAGATGCTGCCGACGCGTGCCGAGAGGACGGCGAAGACGGACCGGCCGGATCTGGGCATGACGGGAAGGAAATGCTTGGCGACCAATGCGGGGCCGATCGCGTTGATCGCATATTGCTCCGCCAGCCAGGCCGGATCGAGATCGCGCAGGGCCTTTTCCGGGCCGCGCTCCCCGTCATGGAGCAGGCCGGTCGCAACGACGACCAGATCGGGCGTGCCGACGCTGGCGGCGGCTGCGGCGATGCTCGCCTCGTCCGTCAGGTCCAGCTCCGGCCGCGAGAAACGTCGTACGGTGGCATCTTCTTCCGCCAGCGCATCCGCCAGCGCTGCCCCGATCCCGCCCGAGGCACCGATGATTACTGCATTCATGGAACGGCCGGCTAAGCCGCTGGACCATTACGTTCAATGTCCATTCAGCGCGATTCCTTGATGCGGCCTTGCAACCGGATTAAGCGCCGGACGTAACACGTCACGCCTCAAGGAGAGCAGTTTCAATGAAGAGCATTTCCAAGGTCGCGGTTGCAGCCGCTCTGACGGCAGGTGTGGCGGGCATTGCCGTTTCCACCCCCGCTGCTGCCGCAAAGGAAAAGAAGCAGGAGCAGAAGGGCCCGGCCCTGAAGTTGAGCAAGGAAGTGCAGGGCCCGGCATCCGCCGCCCAGACTGCACTTGGCACCAAGGATTTCGCGACGGCTGCCGCCCAGCTGGCGACCGCGCAGGCCGCAGCGAAGACCGACGACGACCGCTATATCGTCGCGGCGCTGCAGCTGCAGATGGAAGCGACCAAGATCCAGGACGCGCGCGCGGCCAATCAGCCGGTGAGCGAGGAGGGCCTGAAGGCGCCGCTCGATGCGCTGATCGCCAATCCGAAGACCCCGGCAGTAGACCTGCCCAAGTATAACTACCAGCGCGGCATCATGGCGGCGAACGCCAAGGATTCCGCCAGCGCGATCCAGTTCTTCCAGCGCGCCCAGCAGCTTGGTTACAACGATCCGAACCTGACGCTGCAGATGGTGAAGATCCGCATGGATTCCGGTGACATCGCCGGCGGTTCGGCGGAACTGGAGAAGGCAATCGACGCGCAGATCGCAGCCGGCCAGAAGCCGTCCGAGGAACTGTATCGCTACGCCATCGCCAAGACCAACCAGAAGAAGATGGGCCCGCAGACCGTGGGCTGGATCAAGCGCTACGTCGTCGCTTACCCGACCGCCAAGAACTGGCGCGACGGGATCGTCACCTATGGCATGACGCAGTCGAGCGCGGTGACCTTGGACAAGGCGCAGAAGGTTGACCTGTACCGCCTGATGCGTGCGACCAAGTCGCTCGCCGACCAGTATGATTACGAGAATTACGCGCAGTGGACCTATGACATGGGCCTGCCGTACGAGACCAAGACCGTGCTGACCGAAGGCAAGGCCGCAGGGAAGATCCCGGCGAGCAGCGCGTCGGCCAACGACCTGCTGAAGGTGGCGAACCAGGCAATCGCCAACGAAGGTTCGCTGGCGCCGAGCGAAGCCAAGGCAAAGTCGGGCGCGAACGGCCGCGTCGCGGCGAACACCGGTGACGCGTATCTTGGCTCGGGCAATTACGCCAAGGCGATCGAGCTTTATAAGGTTGCGCTGCAGAAGGGCGGCGTCGACGCGGACACGGTGAACACGCGCCTCGGCATCGCGCTGGCGAATTCCGGCGACAAGGAAGGCGCGAAGGCTGCGTTCGCGCAGGTGAAGACCGCGCCGCGTGCGGACATCGCTTCGCTGTGGACGCTCTATCTCGACAACCCGCCGACCGCCTGAGCGGCCGGCTACCGACGAGACGGGAAGGGCGGCCTAGGCCGCCCTTTTTCGTGGTTCCGCGGTGATGAGGCGCCGATCACTCGGCAGGTATGTCGATCGGGACGCCCGGGGAGGATTTCGCGGTGCGGATCGTCAGCGACGATTTGACGCTGGCGACATTCGGCGCAGCGGTGAGATGCGTGGTGAGGATGCGCTGGAAGCTTTCCAGATCCGCCGCGACGATCTTCAGGATGAAGTCGATCTCCCCGTTCAGCATGTGGCATTCACGCACTTCCGGGATGCCGGCGACGTGCTTTTCGAAAGCGGCGAGATCCTGCTCCGCCTGGCTGCGCAGGCTGACCATGGCGAAAACGGTGATGGGGTAGCCCAGCGCGGCGGGATCGCATTGCGCGTGATAGCCACGGATGACGCCGCTTTGTTCAAGCGAGCGCACGCGCCGAAGGCACGGCGGGGCCGTCAACCCGACCCGTTCAGCCAGATCGACATTGGTCATCCGGCCGTCTTCCTGCAGCAGGGCGAGAATCCGACGGTCTATTCGGTCAATCGTCATTATACCCCTGAAACGCATGTTCATGACTAACGATGTGTTTTCATAATAGGATAATTGCGCGTCAACGCAATTGTGCCACCTCATGACAACCGTAAAATGACTAGTTACGCTTCTATGGCAGGCTCGCTAAGGCCGTTCGGCGCAGCGAGCGGGTCGCGGGCGTAACAATGGGGCGGCGAGTGCGGTTCGACGACAGTCTCAAGACCGTTCTTGCTGCCGACGCCTCGACTGCCTTTGGCGCGCAGGCGACGTTCCGACAGCTGGCGGACCTTCTGGCGCGCGGACGCGCGGAGCCCAATGCCGAGACGCTGGGGCGGCTGCGGGCGCTACGATCCCAGGTTCCGGCAAGCGCGCGTGCTGCTGCGGCGCGGGGACTGGCGCTGGGCCGGCCGAGCGCGGCGCTGGTCGCGCTGTTTGCCGAGGATGAGCCCGCCATCGCCCAAGCGGCGCTGCGCGGTGCGATGCTGCAAGCGGAGGAGTGGATCGCGATCCTGCCGCGCCTCGGGCCGGTCGGGCGTGCGGCGCTGCGCCAGCGGACGGATCTCGATCCGGTGGTCGTGCGGGCGCTGGAGAGTTTCGGACCGACAGATTTCGCGCTCGGCTATGACGCGCCGGCAGCGGCAGATCAGCCTGAGGAGATCGAGCCTGCGGCGGCGCTGGATGCGGTTGCCGAGATGATCGTCGAGGAGACGGTCGAGGCGACCGAACCGTCGAAGGTGGAGGCAATACCATCCCCGGCCCGGGCGCCGGCCGGTTTCGAGATCGCGGCGCTCGTCGACCGGATCGAGAGCTTCAAGCGCGATGGCGGGATGCCGATCGCGCCGCGGGCGCCCGCGCCGCCAGCTTCGGTGCTCGACCATTTCCGTTTCGAAACAGGGGCCGACGGCGTGATCCGTTGGTCCGATGCCGTGCCGCGGGGCGCTGTGGTCGGGCTATCCTTGTTCAGCCGTCATGAGGAGAGCGGCTTCCAGGCGCTGTTCGAGCGTCGTGCCGCGATTGCTGACGCGCCCGTGGTGCTTGACGGCGCGGGGGCGGTGGCAGGGGCTTGGTGCGTGTCGGCCATGCCGCTGTTCGAGCAGGCAACCGGGCAGTTCGTCGGTTACCGCGGCGAGGCACGGCGGCCGGCCACCGAGAAACGGGCGGGCGCCGCGACCGGCCATCGCAAGTCCGAGGGCCTTCGCCGACTCGTTCATGAACTGCGCACGCCGACCAACGCTATTGCTGGCTTCTCCGAACTGATTGAGGCGCAATTGCTGGGCCCGGTCGATCCGGTGCATCGCGAGCGCGCATCAACGATCCGATCGCTGGCGGCTGACCTGGTCGCGGCGATCGAGGATCTGGACCTCGCGGCGCGCATGGAAAGCGATGCGCTGGAGCTTCGCCCGGGCGTGGTGCCGCTGGCGCCGCTGCTGGAGCGCGTCGCTGGCGAGATGCAGTCGCTGGCGGCGCGTCGCGGTAGCAGCATTGGGGTGGAAACGGGCGACGTGGCGCTTGGCCTCGCTTGCGACGATCGTGCGGCCGAGCGGCTGTTCACGCGATTGATCGGCACCATGGTGTCAGCCAGCCGTGAGGGCGAGGCGATCCGGGTAGCGGCCGAGCAGCAGGCGGGCCAGCGCGTGCAGATCAGCATCACCCGGCCGCAAACACTGGCGGATATGAGCGAGACGGCGCTTCTGAACCTTGATGCCGAGCGCGAGACGGCTCTGGCCGGAGCGCCGCTGCTCGGCACGGGTTTCGCACTGCGGCTGATCGCGAACTTGGCGCTCGAGCTGGGCGGGCGGCTGACGATCGAGGCGGATCGCTTGACAGTGACGCTGCCGGCAGCTTCGATCGGCGACATGGGACAGGCGTCGACGAACTGAACGGGAGCGTGACGCCGAGGGGCTCGCATGGCTGGCGTGTTCCGGCGCCGGATCCCGATGATCTGATCCGCTGGCCCGCCGATTTCGGCAACCGCTTCATGCTCTTCGTCGATTGCGAGGAAGAATTCGACTGGTCGGCGCCGTTTTCGCGCGAGGCACGTTCGGTAAGTGCAATCGCCGCGCTGCCGGAGATGCACGCGCGGCTGGCGCATCAAGGCATCGCGCCGTGCTATTTGTGCGATTATCCGATTGTCACTGATGTCGGGGCGGTGGACGTGCTGCGCGGACTGGTGGCGGACGGTCGAACGACGATCGGCGCGCAGCTTCATCCGTGGGTGAATCCGCCACATGACGAAGCGCCGAGCGCAGCCTTGTCATTTGCCGGGAACCTGCCGGTCGATCTCGAAGCGGCAAAGCTAGACGCGTTGACCGATGTGATCACAACCGCATTCGGCAGGGCGCCGCTCGCCTATCGTGCGGGGCGCTACGGGATCGGCCCGGCAACGCTGCGGCTGCTGGCGGAACGTGGCTATCGCCTCGATACGTCAATGCGCGCCCGTCACGATTATTCCCAGGACGGCGGGCCAGATTTTAGGGGCGTCGGGGTGGAGGCGTTTCGCTTGCGCGGGAGCGGGATGATCGAGGTGCCGCTGTCGACGATCTTCACTGGCCGGCTGCGGCGCGCCGGCCGGTCGCTTCACGCGCTCGGCGGCGCGGTACCGCGGGGACGCGGACTGCTGGCGCGCACTGGACTCGTTTCGCGTGTGCCGCTGACGCCGGAAGGCGTGCCGATCGGGGAGGCCGCGGAAGCCGTGCGGATCGCAGCAGGAGAGGGCGCCCGGTTGCTGACTTTCTCCTTCCACTCACCCAGCCTTGTGCCGGGCCACACCCCCTACGTGCGCGATGCGGCCGACCTCGCACGCTTCATGCGCTGGTGGGATGTGATGTTGGATTTGTTGGACCGGTTCGGATTCTCGCCTGCCTCTTTAGATGAACTGCTCGCGGCGGCGGATCGCACACCTTGACGCATCATCGTCTTGCTTCGACACCGCTTCTCTTAGCCGGAAGAAACTGCAGGTTCCGCAAACGGGCTGGGACGCGCACAAGCAAAGCGCGCGGTCGGGTGGAACCAAAACCCACGGGATTGGCGCAGCGCAGGCAGCGGGCTCGCCGTGCTACTGCTTACCAGCGCCAGCAAAGACCCAGATCGTCCCGACAGCAACTCATGTCGTTGGATCGACAGGCGACGAAGAGATCGGGCGGATCCAGTTGATCCGCCCATCAGGCTGCTTGCCGCGGTTACCAGCGATACGGATTGCGATAGCGCGGCGCGTAATAGGCGCGTGGTGGCCCGTTGCGATAATAGCGCGGGCTCCGATAATGCCTCCGATCCCAATGGCGGCGATCGTGATGGCGATACGCGCGGTGCCCGCGATGCTTGCGATAATCGCGATAGGCATGGCGCGGCGGCACGTAGCGACGGCCCCGATCGCGATCATAGCCATGGTGGCCATTGCGATAGGATTGGGCCTGGGCGACGGTCGGCGTGACGCTGACGCCGACGGTGGTGAAGGTCATGGCAAGGGCAGCAAAGAGCCCCATCATTCTGTTACGCATACACACATCTCCTGGCGCGTTTGGCGCGCTCTACCAAAGATAACGTGTGCTAAACTTTGATCGTTCCAGTCCCCATGGCTTTGCGGCCGACGGGTGCGTCGACGTGATGGGCTGGCCTATTGCGCGGCGGTGACCCGCTGCCACTCCAGTCGGGTCACGTACGTGCGACCTGATTTGGAGACCTCAGGCTCGGTGACGAGCTGGATCGTGTCAGGTGCGATCGGAACGATCCGACGCACGAAGCTGGTGCCGACCCTCGCCGGTTGCGACGCGAACAGGATTTTGTGCGTGATCATGTCACCCTGACGGTGCCAAGTGCCGGCATATGCAAAGAATTCGGTAAAGCTGTCCGCGGCCGGGTCGCCGGCGGCTGCCCAGGCCGAATCCATGAGGAACGCCGACATGCGCCCGTCGGCGGTATACTGGAGCTGACCGGCGGGTGGATTTCCGAACGTCCTGACCTCAGTGCCGCCGCGATCGTTGATGCAGGAAACCAGCGTCCAGGTGCCGAGCAGGTCGGTCATCGTCTCTCCTTCCGCCATTGGCGCAGGAGGCGGTGTGAACCGAATTGCCGGAGGAAATGCAAACCCGTTCGATGATCGTCTTTGGAAAAGGGGGCAGGGCGCACCGTCGCGACAAGGCGCATCCCGCCCCGCACATGGCGGATGCAGGCGGCCGGCGCTGAACGACGCCGGCGCCCGTCCATCAGTTCGAGCCGCGCTTCATCCCCGCGCGTTGCTGGGCGAGCGCCTTCTGAACGGCACCGACGAATTGATCACCGGGCCGCGCACGGCAGGCATCCACCACCATTGGCGTTACGGTTTCGACGCCCGCCACCGTAACCGTCGGATGCGCCTTGCCCTTTGGCCCGTAATTGGCGGCGTAGACGATCGCCTGCGGCCGATATTGCACATCGACCAGGTTGAAATCCCGGCATGTGACCGTCTCCAGGCGCTTGTTGACCTTGAAGACCGTGACGTCAGTCATTCCATCTTGCTGTGGAATATGGGCCTGTTCCTTCACCGTCTGTGCTGCGCCGATCGTCGCGCCACATGCAGCGCAGAGCGCGCCGGCGATCACAAAGCTTCTCAACATGGAGGACTCCTCTTCACTGAGCAGTCCAGATTTACCCGTCGTGAGAGGACACTGCCCTACGTATCTTCCGAAGGGGAAGGGGTCCCGGCGCCCGAGGCGCCTGGCGTCGCGGCTCGGGATGGTCGGGGAGACAGGATTCGAACCTGCGACATCCTGCTCCCAAAGCAGGCGCGCTACCAGACTGCGCCACTCCCCGACGCCCGGTGCGCCTAGGCGTATTGATCCGCCGGCGCAAGCGATCCGATGGTGAAGAAATTCACGCGGTGGGCCCGGCAGGACTTGAACCCGCAACCTAGCCGTTATGAGCGGCCAGCTCTAACCAATTGAGCTACAGGCCCCCCGCGTTGATCATGCCTATAAGCTGCATTGCGCGGCGGCAATGCCTGTCGTGGTACTTGGGGCTGCAAAAGGAGCGTGCGGGACCGGCAAAAGAAAAGGGCGCCTCCGCAATGCGGAAGCGCCCCGTTCCTTGTCAGCAAGCGGCGGGCCTAAATGGCCCGCGGCGCACTTACTGCAGGTTGTCGGCCTTTTCCTCGCCGGCGTCACGGACGTTGTCCGCAGCGTCTTCGAGGTTGTCAGCTGCGTTCTCGAGACCAGCAGCAGCAACCGCGTTCGACGAGTTGTCAGCTAGATCTTCGAGGTTGTCCGCCATCATTTCCATGTTGTCGGCCATCATGTCGGCGTTGTTCTCGACCGCGGCGGCCTCCGGCGACTTCGAGCAAGCAGCCACGGACATCAGGCCGGCGGCGGCAGCGATCAGAACGATCTTCTTCATTCGAATGCTCCCAAGCATATATTCGTTTCGCAGCCGACCCTGTGCCGTTGCGAGCCCCGGCAAATACCGCACCTTTTCGGTGGGTCAATGCCGAAATTCATCTGACAGCAAGGTTCGCGACGAACGGATTCAGCGCACGGGCCGCTCGACCGGCCCGATTTCCTCCGGCGCATCGGCCACGATCGCCAGCATCGCCGTCCATGCCGCGACGTTCTGGCGGAGGTTTTCGGGGTCCACGCGATCGAGCGTGTCGTCGGGGGTGTGGTGCACGTCGAAATAGTCGAGGCCGGACTGGTTGAGATCAACGCCCGCGACGCCGAGCGCCACCGTTGGGCCGATGTCGGCGCCGCTGCCGCCAGGGCCGTCGCCACGCACGATGCCGAGCGGGGCGAGCGCGGCCGCAAGGCGATCCCCCACCGGCTTGGCTGATTCCGGCAGCGTCATGCCGAGCCGCCAGATCTTGTCCGCGCCAAAATCGCTTTCGGCGGCGAGCGCGTGGCGCTCCTTGCCGTGCTTCGCGGCATAATCGCGGCCACCGAAGCCGCCGACTTCTTCCGCGCCGAACCAGACGACGCGGATCGTGCGGCGCGGGCGCTTGCCGCTGTCGAGGATCCGCTTCGCCGCCGCCGCGGTGATCGCGACGCCGCTGGCATCGTCGATCGCGCCGGTGGCTAGGTCCCAGCTGTCGAGGTGGCCGCCGATGAGGACAATGCCCGCGTTCGAATCGGTACCCGGCACCTCCGCGATGACGTTGCCCGATTCCTGCTCGCCCACCTGGCGCGGGGTGAGGACCAGCTTCATGCGGATCGGCTTGCCGCGCTTCGCCAGAGCCTCGATCAGCTTGGCGTCGGGCACGGACAGCGCGGCAGCTGGGATGGCAGGACCATCGCGGAAATAGGTGGTGCCGGTGTGGGGGAGGCGGTGCGTATCGGTGCCGATCGAGCGGATCACGATCGCCGCGGCGCCCTTCTTGGCGGCGAGCGCGGGGCCGGCAAAGCGCGCGACACCAGCCTGGCCGTAGCTCGACCCGTCCTGCGTCTTCATCATCGTGTTGCCGACATAGGCGATCTTGCCGGTGAGGCTGCCGTTCGGCGCGGCGGCGAGATCGGCATAGGTGGGGAAGATCACCACTTCGGCCTCGATCCCTGCCGCGGGGGTGGCGCCCGAATTGCCCAGCGCCGTTAGGTGCAGCTTCTGCGGCACGGGCGCGACCACTTCGCCGCGCTCCTCACCGCGCACCCAGACCGGCATCTGGTAGGTTTCGATCCGCACGTTTTTGAAACCCAGCGCCTTCAGCTTCGCTGCGCTCCAGGTGCGGGCGCGGGCCTCCGCCTCGGTGCCGGCGAGCCGCTGGCCAACCTCGGTCGTCATGCCCTCGACGATGTCATAGGCGACATCATCCTTCAGCGCGGCATCGCGCAGCGCGGCGACGCGCGGGTCGACGCCCGCGGGTGCGGCCGGTGCGGCGCGCTGCGCAACGGCCGGTACGGCGGCGGAGGTGGCGAGGAGAAGGGCGGCGAGGGCGCAACGACTGATCATGCCTACCGCGTAGGTCGGCGCGTGAGGTTTGCCAACGGCTCGTCGCATCATTACATGCGCGGCAACATTTTCCAGCCATTCCAGTCTACGGAGCGACAGGCGACCCA
Source organism: Sphingomonas sp. 179-A 2A2 NHS (assembly GCF_045371305.1). NCBI lineage: Bacteria > Pseudomonadati > Pseudomonadota > Alphaproteobacteria > Sphingomonadales > Sphingomonadaceae > Sphingomonas > Sphingomonas sp. 179-A 2A2 NHS. The sequence continues at coordinate 297,188 of NZ_JBIQDE010000004.1, forward strand.
TGGCCGTCCAGTATACCTACGTCATGAAGGGTCTGACCAAGACCTTCCCGGGCGCCAACAAGCCCGTGCTCAACAACATCCACCTGCAGTTCCTGCCGGGCGCGAAGATCGCGATCATCGGCCCGAACGGCTCCGGCAAGTCCACGCTCATGAAGATCATGGGCGGGATCGACACCGATTTCACCGGTGAGGCGTGGGCCGCCGAGGGGATCAAGGTCGGTTACCTGCCGCAGGAGCCGCAGCTCGACCCCGACAAGACGGTGATCGAGAACGTCCGCATGGGCGCCGGCCCGGTCGTGCAGATGGTCGAGCGGTTCAACGCCATTTCCGCCGAAATGGGCGATCCGAAGGACGATACCGACTTCGACGCGCTGATGGAGGAGATGGGCGAGCTTCAGGCGAAGATCGACGCGGCCGACGGCTGGAGCCTCGATTCTCAGCTGGAGCAGGCGATGGAGGCGATGCGCTGCCCGCCGTCCGACAGCCCGGTCACCAACCTGTCGGGTGGTGAGAAGCGCCGCGTCGCGCTGGTCCGCCTGCTGCTCGAGAAGCCGGACATCCTGCTGCTCGACGAACCGACCAACCACCTCGACGCCGAAAGCGTCAGCTGGCTCGAAAACTTCCTCAAGGAATATACCGGCAACGTCATCCTGGTGACGCACGACCGCTACTTCCTCGACAATGTCGTGAACTGGGTGCTCGAGCTCGATCGCGGCCGCTACTACACCTACGAATCGAACTACTCCGGCTATCTGGAGAAGAAGGCCAAGCGGCTGGAGCAGGAAGAGCGCGAGGAGGCCGGCCGCCAGAAGGCGATCGCCGACGAGCTCGCGTGGATGCGGCAGACGCCCAAGGCGCGCCAGACCAAGAGCAAGGCGCGTATCCGTGCGTTCGACGAGCTGGTTGAGAAGCAGGAGAACCGCGCGATCGGCAAGGCGCAGATCCTGATCCAGATCCCCGAGCGCCTCGGCGGCAAGGTGATCGAGGCCAAGGGGCTGACCAAGGCCTATGGTGACAAGCTGCTGTTCGAGAACCTCGACTTCAACCTGCCGCCGGGCGGCATCGTTGGCGTCATCGGCCCGAACGGCGCCGGCAAGTCGACCCTGTTCAAGCTGATCACCGGCCAGGAGCAGCCAGACGGCGGCACGATCGAGGTCGGCCAGACGGTGAAGCTGGGCTATGTCGACCAGAGCCGCGATGCGCTCGACCCGAACAAGAACGTCTGGGAAGAGATTTCCGACGGGCTCGACGTGTTCCGCTTCGGCAAGCAGGAACTGGGCACGCGCGCCTACGTCGGTGCGTTCAACTTCAAGGGGCAGGACCAGCAGAAGAAGGTCGGCCAGCTGTCGGGTGGTGAGCGCAACCGCGTGCACATCGCCAAGATGCTGAAGGAGGGCGGCAACGTCCTGCTGCTCGACGAACCGACCAACGACCTCGACGTCGAGACGCTGCGCGCGCTCGAAGAGGCGCTGGAAAGCTTCGCGGGCTGCGCCGTGGTGATCAGCCACGATCGCTTCTTCCTCGATCGCCTCTGCACGCACATCCTGGCCTTTGAAGGCAACAGCCATGTCGAATGGTTCGAGGGCAATTTCGAGGCGTATGAAGAGGACAAGCGGCGCCGCATGGGCGACGCGGCGGATCGTCCGACGCGGCTTGCCTACAAGAAGCTGACGCGCTGATTTGACAGGATCGTCACCTGGCCGTCTGGCCGGGATGACGTGAAGCAAGAAAAAGGCCCGCCCGGCTGATGCCGTGGCGGGTCTTTTCGTTATCTGCGATGGTTACCGGCGCTGGCCGGCGCTTTTGGCGCGGATCGCGCGGAACTCGGAGGCGGGGCGCCATTCGGGCCACACACCCGCCTTCGCGAGCCGCTGGCCCATGGTGTAGAACAGGTCAACGTCCTGCGCCGCGCCGGTGAAGTTCCAGTCCGGCGCCCATGCGTCGCAGGTCTTGTGGTAACAGGCCATATAGCCGTCCAGCCACTTCTGCCCCGCCTCGCGCCCGCCCACACGCATGTCGCTGGCGCCGCCCAGCGCCATCAGCTGAAGCGCGGGAACGCCGCGCCGGACCACCGAGAAATGATCCGCGCGGTAGAACAGGCCGCGTTCGCTGGCTTCCTCCGGCGTGATGACACGGTTCTGCGCCCGCGCTGCCTCGGTCAGCAGATCCTCGAGCGAGGACTGACCAGCGCCGACGAGGATCACGTCCTTCGACTCGCCCGCGGTCTGCAGGATGTCGAGCGTCAGGTTCGCGACGGTCTTTTCCAGCGGCGCGGTGGGACGCGTGGCGTACCATTCGGAGCCGAGCAGCCCGCGCTCCTCCGCGGTCCACAACGCAAAGACGAGCGTGCGGTCAGGCGCAGGGCCGGCCTTGAACAGGCGGGCAAGCTCCATCACGCCAGCGACGCCCAGGGCGTCGTCGTTCGCGCCGGGGCGGATGGTGCGGCCCTGCGCGTCGGGCGGGCCTTCGCCGTAGGCGTCCCAATGGGCGGCGAACTGAACGGTCTCGTCCGGCTTCACCGTGCCCGGGATCTTGGCGATGACATTGGCGCTTTCGATCCGTTCGACGCTGATGGGCAGCTTGGCGGTGAAGCGCGCCTTCATCGTGATCGGGCGGAAGGCGGCGGAGCGGGCCTGCTTGCGCAGCGCCGCGAGATCGAGCCCCTCGGCGGCAAAGACGCGATTCGCCGCCTCGCCCGACAGCCAGCCCTGCAGCGCGATGCGCTGGTCCTCGGGGCCGCGGACGATGTCGTAATTCTCCCCGTTGGAGACGTTGGCAGTGGACCAGGGATAGCCGGCGCCCGCGGTGTCATGGACGATCAGCGCGCCGATCGCGCCGCGCCGTGCTGCTTCCTCGTACTTGTAGGTCCAGCGGCCGTAATAGGTCATCCGCTTGTCGCCGAAGCGACCCTTGGCGTCTTCGCCCGCGACCGCTTCGAAATCGGGATCGTTGACCAGGAAGACGGCGACCTTGCCCTTCAGGTCCACGCCCTTGAAATCGTCCCACTTCGCCTCGGGCGCGCTGACGCCATAGCCGACGAACACGAGCGGTGCGTTCTCGATCGCGACGGCCGCGTCGGGGCGGACGGTGGTGAGCGCGACGTCGGTGCCCTGCTTCAGGCTGGTCGTGCCAAAGCTGACCGGGCCATCGCCCAGCCGGGTGTGGATCAGCGGCACCTTTTGCGTCCAGGCGCCGTCCGGCCCGCCGGGCTCAAGCCCCAGCGCCTTGAAGCGCGCGATCGACCATTCGATCGTCTTCTTCTCGCCCTTGGTCCCCGGCGACCGGCCGCCGAATGCGTCGGAGGCAAGCACCTTGGTCATTTCGGACAGCTGGGCGGGGTCGGTCTTTGCCGGGGCAGTCTGGGGCGGTTCGGTGGCCGCGATGGCGATCAGCGGGAGGAGATAGGCAACAGTCTTGTTCTTCATCAACGCAACCTTCGCACGAATACACGGCCATCCTCGCGCCGCTCGGTCTGGAAATTGGGCACGGCGGCGATCAGGTCCGACAGGCGCTTGTAGCCATAGTTGCGCACGTCGAAGCTCGATCGGTTGGCGGCGAGCTGTCCCATCGCAGACAGACTGACGAAGCCCTTTTCGTCGCGCTTCACCGCGGAATAGGCGTCGATCAGCAACTTCACCAATTCGTCGTCGATCCGGGCTGACCCCTGCGATGCGGCGGGCTCTGCCGCGCTGCCTTCGGGTGCGGCGCTATCTGCCGGAGCTGCGTCGGAGGTCGCGGGGCGGGCCGGCGGGGCGGCTGCTTCCTTGCCGTTAGCGGGCGCCGCCTGCGCCTCCTTGGACGATGCGGCGGGGAGGGCCGGCGGGGGGCTCTCCTCCTCGGCCGCCATCAGCTTGTCGACATCGATGAAGCGGGTGCAGGCGCGCTTGAAGCCCTCCGGCGTCTTGGACTGGCCAAAGCCATAGACGGGCAGGCCATCCTGCCGCAGCCGGGTGGCGAGCGGCATGAAGTCGCTGTCCGACGACATGATCCCGAAGCCTTCGACACGCCCGCGGAACAGAAGGTCCATCGCGTCGATGGTCATCTTCATGTCGGTGGCGTTCTTGCCCTTGGTGATGTCGAACTGCTGCTGCGGCTCGATGCCGTGCTTGATCGTCATGTCGCGCCAGCCGCTCAGCGCCGGTTTGGACCAATTGCCATAGACGCGGCGGATGTTGACCGTCCCGAGTTCGGCAAGGACGGTCAGCACCGGATCGATCGCGTGCCAGCTGGCATTGTCCGCGTCGATCAGGAGGGCGATGTTGCGGGTCGGGGTGTCATCGGTCGCCATGGATCAAGCCATCGGCGCTCGATCCGCCCGCGTCAATCGCCGCCCGATGTTGGCAGGCGTGATGGTCAGCCACCCACTGGTCGTGAGCTGCGGAACGCCTGGTTGGCGTCGATGTCGGCCTGCTTGGTCAGCGGGGTCGAGCCGTCGGGATCATCCACCTGCTTCAGGTCGGCGCGCGAGCCCAGATCACGAGCGAGCGCGCCGCCGCTGGTGCCGGCCTGTGCGTCACCCGCGGGAATCATGCCCTCGATCAGGTCCTTGTCGTCATGATCGCGGGCACTGGTGGTGCGGGGATTCTCTGCCATTTTCACTCTCCTTCACTGCGCGGAAGAACGAGCGGGCAGGGGTGCGGGTTTCCTCAGACGGCGGGATAGGTGATGGCGGTCACCTCATATTCCTTCTCGCCGGCCGGCAGGGTGACGCGGCGCAGATCGCCGACCGCCGCGCCGCGCAAGGCGCGGGCGAGCGGGGCATTCCAGCCGATCAGCCCCTTTCCGGCATCCGCCTCGTCATCGCCGACGATGGTCACGCTGCGGTGGTTGTCATCCTCATCGGCGATGGTGACGCTGGCGCCGAAATAAACGCGGCTTCGATCGGGCGCTCGCGCCGGATCGACCACCCTCGCCGCCTTCATCCGACGCGACAGGAAGCCCAACCGGCGATCGATCTCGCGCAGTCGCTTGCGACCGTAGATGTAATCACCGTTTTCCGATCGGTCGCCGTTACCGGCGGCCCAGGCGATCGTCTCGACCAGTGCGGGCCGCTCACTGGCAAAGAGCTGGTCATATTCGGCGCGGAGCGTCGCATAGCCGGCGGGGGTGATGTAGTTCGGGCGATCCATGCGTGTGCCTTAGCCAAGCCGCCGCGGATCTGCGACCTTCCCGTCGCGACGGACGGGAAGGTCGCGATGCGTCAGCCGGCGCGGTTGCGGCCGAGATACCAGCTGAGATTGGCCGGGCCGCGGCTCTTGGCCCGCGCCGGGTTCATCAGGTCGTACACGACGGCATTTTCCAGCACGCGCTGCACATAGTTGCGCGTTTCGGAGAATGGGATCGCCTCGATCCAGTCGACCATATCGATTCCGCCGGTGCGCGGGTCGCCATTGGCCCGCAGCCACTTGTTCACGTTGCCCGGCCCGGCATTGTAGGCGGCGATCGCCAACGGATAGCTGCCGAAGCTGCCGAAGACGCGCTGGAAATAGCTGGAGCCGAGCTGCGCATTGTAGCTGGTGTCGGTGAGCAGGCGGCCGGCGTCGTAGGGAAGGCCCATCTTGCCTGCCTGTTCGCGGGCGGTGCCCGGCATCAGTTGCATCAGCCCGCGCGCGCCGGCCGAGGAGATTGCGGCACGGTCGAACTGGCTTTCCTGCCGCGCGATGGCGTGGATCATCGTCCACTGGCTTTCGTAGCCAGCGGGGACGGAGACGGTGGGAAAAGCAATCGCGCTATAATCCGTCAGCCCGTTCTGCATTGCCACGCGGCCGACGAGCACGCCAAGGTCCGGGCGACTGATGCTGCGCGACAGTTCGTCCGCCAGAAAATGATCATCATCGCTGTCGAGCGAGGACGCAATCACCTTCACGAAGGCGGTCTGATCCTGATACTGGCCGATCGAGCCGAGGAACTGAGCCGCGCGAACGATCTCTCGCGCGTAGAACGCCTGGCGCGCCGCCGGATCGACGGTGCGCTGCGCGACCGCGGGCGGCGCGGTGAGCGGACGGCGAAGATGCTCGAGCGCGAGCTGACCGTAATATTGATCGCGATATCCCGCGGCGGTGTTGAAGAAGGTGGTCGCTTCGGCACGGCGACCGGCTGCTTCCGCGGCGCGCGCGGCCCAGTAAAAGCCCTTGGCGCGCGTCTGCGGCGACTGGCTGCCGCGGCCGTAGCGATCGAACATCGTCATCGCGTCGGCCGGCCGGTTGAGCTGCCGCAGCGCGGTTTGGCCGGCGAGCCAGGCGAGGCTCGTGTAATCGTCCCGTTCGCCATAGGGCTTTTTCGAGACGTCGGTGCCGGCCGGATAGGCGTCGTCGATCTGGCGCGCGATATCATAGGCGGTCTGATACTGACCATCCGCGGCCGCCGCGCGCGCGTTGGTGAGCAGCACCTCGTAGAATTTCTCGACGTTGCCAGGCAGCGTCATGCCCGCGGGGCGGGTCCGCGCAAGCCAGGAGCGCGCACTGGGCGAGGCACCGCTGTTGCGCAGCCACGTCGCCTTGTCAGCGATATAGCCGGCGTCGCGCGCGCCGATCGCATCGTTTGCGGCAGCGAGCTCGGAAGCATTCTGCGCGCCGGTGCGGAAGGCGAGCCGTGCCTCGAACAATCCGCGCCGCGCCGGCGAAGTGTAGCCAAGCTGTCGCGCCGCTGCGGTCGTCGATCCCTGCCACAGCAGAGCATTCATCCGCGCATCATGATCGTCCGGCCGGATCGCGCCGGGGAACGAGGTGACCAGTACCGCCTCGTCCGATGGCGTCAGCGTGCCGCGGCGCCAGGCGTTACGCGCAGCCTCGTTCGCTTCACCGGTAGCTCCGGTCGCCTGCAGCGCGCGGGCGTAGGCGACTGCGCCCGCTGCGCTTTGCGGTGGAAAGCGGCGGAAGAAGGCGACGACGCTGGTTGGAGAGGCGGTGCTCGCCTGTCGCTCCGCCGCGCGCCGGTTGGCCGTTTCGCCGGGCCAGCCGGGGTGGGCGAGGAGGAAACCAGCGTAGCTGTCGAACGGCAGAGCGTCCGTCTGCTGCAGCGCGCGCCACTGCGCCAGGGCAGCGGCGATCGCGCCATCGTTGCTGTAGACTTGCGTCGTCGCGGGGCGCGATTGCTGCCCGATGAGGTTCGCGGCGCGGGTGCGTGCGGCCTCATCCTGATCCTGCGATACGACGAGGGCCCCGCCAAGACCCAATGCCATTCCAATGAGCGCGCCTGCTTTCAATCCTGTCACCATGTGGACAGACTAGCGAAGCTACCCGTATCTGTCCTGAACAGATCAACGCATCTCATCCGATTTCAGGAGCAATTGCATGTTTTCCGGTTCGATTCCGGCGCTCGTCACGCCTTTTGACGCTGACGGCCGGTTCGTTGAGGCCGCCTATCGCGACCTGATCGAGTGGCAGATCGCGGAAGGTTCGTCGGCGTTGGTGCCGTGCGGAACGACCGGCGAGGCAGCGACGCTGACCAAGGATGAGCAGTTCGCGATCGTGAAAGTGTGCGTTGATCAGGCACGCGGGCGGGTGCCGGTGATTGCGGGTGCGGGATCGAACGACACGCGCGTCGCGGCGGCCAACATCGCGGCGGCGAAGGAAGCGGGTGCGGATGCGGCGCTGATGGTGCCGCCCTACTACAACCGGCCTTCACAGGAGGGAATCTTCCAGCATTTTGCCGCGCTGGCACCGACGGCGGCGCTGCCGATCGTGCTGTACAACGTGCCGGCGCGTACCGTGACCGACATCCAGCCCGAAACGCTGATCCGCATCGTCGAAGCGTTCCCGAAGGTGTTTGTAGCGGTAAAGGATGCGTCCGGCGTTCTGCAGCGTGTGTCGCAGCATCGCGCCGCGCTCGGCAGCGGATTCTGCCAGCTGTCGGGCAATGACGATTTGTCGCTCGCCTATAACGCGATGGGCGGCGCGGGGTGCATCTCGGTGACTGCAAATGTTGCGCCGAAACTGTGCGCGGAGTTCCAGGCGGCCGGAGCCGGGCCCGAGGCGCTGGCACTTCACGATCGGCTTTTCGCACTGCACACGTCATTGTTCACCGACGCCTCACCCGGGCCGGTCAAGTACGCGATGACGAAGGTGCGGCCTGGCTTCCCAGGGGGGCTCCGTCTACCCATGACCTGGCCTAGTGCCACGAGCCGTGCGGCGGTGGATGAAGGGCTGGTGCGGGCCGGCCTCGCCTGAGGCGCAAGCCACTCATAATCCTGCCGCAATCGCTGCGCACCTTCGGGAGATCATAACGCCGGAGGTGCGATGGCGGCTTGGTTTCTGCTCGCGTTACAGGTTGCCGGGCCGCCAGCGCCAGCACCCCCGCGCCGGCCCTCCGATCGGCCGTGCCCGGTGCCGCAGCCGGGTGAGGACATCGTCGTATGCGCCCGGCCGAACGATTCTTTCCGGCTGAAGCCCGTGCCGGAACGCTACAGCGCGGAGCGTGCGCCTCCGAAGGCGGAGGCGAGCATTCCCGGCTTCGGGGCCATCGTGGCGGAGGCGGAGCGGGGAGCCGATGCGCAAGGCGCGCCGATCAACCGAGCGATGATTCGCCTCCGCGTTCCGCTGGGCGGCGAGAAACGCTGAACGGGCCGGCTTTCCAGCGGACGCGCGACGCCCTACATCGCGCCGTCCATGTCACGCCCAAAGCCCGCCACCTTCGACAAGAAGAAGATCGTCGCCGAGAACCGGCGCGCTCGCTTCGATTACGCCATCGACACCACCTATGAGGCGGGAATCGTCCTGACCGGTACCGAGGTGAAGAGCCTACGCTTCGGCGAGGGCTCGATTGCGGAAAGCTACGCCGAGATTTCCGACGGAGGCGTGTGGCTGGTGAATTCGAACATTCCCGAATTTAGCCACGGCAACCGTTACAACCATGAGCCCAAGCGCCCGCGGAAGTTGCTGTTGCATGAGCGCGAGGTCAACAAGCTGCACGGCGCGGTCGCGCGCGAGGGCATGACGCTCGTCCCGCTGATGATCTATTTCAACAGCCAGGGCCGCGCGAAGGTGGAACTGGCATTGGCCAAGGGCCGGAAGGCACACGACAAGCGCGACGCGATCAAGGAGCGCGAGTGGAAGCGCGAGGCTGGCCGCCTGATGCGTGATCGGGCCTGATGGCCACGCGCCAGGCATCGATCCGGCGGCGCTTCGTCGACTGGTGCCGGCGCAACCTGCCGACACGCGAATCGATGGAGCAGAGCCGGTTGCTGCGCCCGGTGGCGCATCGCGTGCTCGCACCGGAACTGTGGCGCCCGACGCGCCGTTCCGTGCCGCGTGGCGTCGCGCTTGGCATGGTCACGGGTATCCTCTTCCCGGTGGCGCAGATCGGCTTTTCGGCGCTGCTTGCGCTGCCGTCACGCGCCAATATTCCGGCAGCTGCGCTGACCACCTTCGTGACCAACCCCTTCACGACGCCGCCCTTGTGGGTGGCGGCCTATTATATCGGCAAGTGGACGCTTCACCTGGATGAGGCTTTGCCCGGCGATCCGGTCCGCAATGCCGCGCACGACGCGGCAAACTCAAGCTGGATGCAGTGGCTGATGTCCGATGCGGCGCCAGCGACGGCATTGGGGCTGCTGATCGTGACGGCGGTTCTGTCGATTTCCGGCTATGGCCTCTCGGCGTTGGGATGGCGGCTGTGGATCGCGCGCAAGTGGCGAAATCGTCACGGTCGTAACGAGATTGACGAGGCGTATTAAGAGGATAGAACACGCGACCATGTTTACCAAAGGTCGCTTATCCATGCGTTCATCGTTGTTACTCGTTGCCATTCTTTCCACCACCGCCGCCACCGCGATCGCCCAGACCGAAGCAGTGACCCCGGCGCAGCAGGCGAAGCAGACCGCAACCGTCGCGAAGTCCGCCACCGGGCCGGTGAAGCCGGCATCGGCGAACGGCCCGCAGATCGGCACCTTCGGCTTCGACATGGCGGGCCGTGACACGAGCGTGGCGCCGGGCGACGACTTCTACAATTTCGCGAGTGGCACCTGGGATCGCACGACCGAGATCCCGGCTGACCGTGCCAACTACGGCATGTTCCACGTGCTGCAGGACCTGTCGCGCGAACAGACGCGTACGATCCTGGAGGAGCAGGCGAAGACCCCGGGCAGCAAGGCCGGCGACTTCTACGCCAGCTTCCTCGACGAGGCGGCGGTGAACGCCAAGGGCGTGACGCCAGTGAAGCCGTGGATCGACGCGATCAAGGCTGCGCCAACCAAGGCAGCATTGGCAAGCGAGGCCGGCAAGCTGCAGCGCCGCGGCGTCGGCACGCTGTTCGGTATGTACGTAAGCCAGGACGACAAGAACCCGGAGCAATACGTTCTGCAGATGGCGCAAGGCGGCCTGGGCCTGCCGGACCGCGACTATTACCTGAAGGACGATCCCAAACTCGCCGCGAACCGGACCGCCTACCAGGCATATCTGGCGCAGATGCTGACGCTGGCGGGCGAAAAGGATGCAGCCACCCGCGCGGCGGCGGTCTTCAACTTCGAGAAGGAACTTGCGACCGTCCACTGGACGCGCGTGGAAAGCCGGGACGCAGACAAGACCTATAACAGCCTGACCTTCGACGAACTGCGCAAGCAGGGCGCAGGGTTCGAGTGGAACGAATATCTCGGTGCGCTTGGCGTGAAGCCGGCCGGCACAGTGCTGTTCGCGCAGCCGTCCGCGCTGGCTGGCGAGGCGAAGGTGTGGGCGGGCACCCCGCTGCCGGTGCTGCGCGATTACCTGACGTTGCGCATGCTCTCGAGCTACGCCCGGTATCTGTCGAAGGATTTCGACGATGCCCGCTTTGCGTTCTACGGCACGGTCCTGTCCGGTCAGCCCGAGCAGCAGGCGCGCTGGAAGCGCGGCGTCGACCTCGTCAGCAACGCGCTCGGCGAGGATGTGGGCCAGGCTTATGTCGCCAAGTACTTCCCGCCGGAATCGAAGGCGGCCGCCGACGAACTGGTGAAGAACGTCATCACCGCGATGGGTGATCGGCTACAGAAGCTGGAGTGGATGGCGCCCGAGACGAAGCAGAAGGCGCTGGCGAAGCTCGCGTCGTTCACGCCGAAGATCGGTTATCCCGACAAGTGGCGCGACTACTCCGCGCTGACCGTGCAGCGTGGCGATCTGGTCGGCAACGTGGCGCGGGCCAATGAGTTCGAGTTCCAGCGCAACCTGAACAAGATCGGCGCGCCGATCGATCGCGGCGAATGGTTCATGACGCCGATGACGATCAACGCGTACGCCAATCCGACGATGAACGAGATCGTTTTCCCGGCGGCGATCCTGCAGCCGCCGTTCTTCGACCCGAAGGCTGATCCGGCCGTGAACTATGGCGGCATCGGCGCCGTCATCGGCCACGAGATCAGCCACCATTTTGATGATCAGGGCCGCAAGTACGACGCGTCGGGCAAGCTGACGGACTGGTGGACGCCGCAGGACGTGGAGCGCTTTAAGGCATTCACCGATCGCCTTGTGGCGCAATATGACGCCTATGAGCCGCTGCCTGGGCAGCATGTGCAGGGCGCGCTGACGCTTGGTGAGAACATTGCCGATCTAGCCGGCCTCACCGTGGCGCTTGACGCCTATCATCGTTCGCTCGGCGGGAAGAAAGCGCCGGTGATTGACGGCACGACGGGGGATCAGCGCTTCTATCTTGGCTGGGCGCAGGTGTGGCGGACGAAGTACCGCGAGCCGATGCTGCGCCAGTTGCTGCTCTCCGATCCGCATTCGCCGGGCCCGCAGCGTGCAAACGTCGTTCGCAACCTTGACCCCTGGTATGCAGCGTTCGGGGCGAAGCCCGGCCAGAAGCTGTTCCTGACGGACGATCAGCGGGTTCGCATCTGGTGATCGTGCGGGTGCCGCGCAGGCGCTTGACGGCAGCGCGGCACCCATCAATGGCCCACTGATGGCAGCGCTTTCTCGTCTGAGCATCGGGCGTCTGACGCCGGACGGCGCAATGGCGGTTGCGGTTGGCGCCGGTCTCGCGGCCGCGTTGCTGGTTCTATGGGTGATTGGCAACCTCGTGGTCGCCGCCGGCTTTTTGGCCGCGGCGATCGTCGTCGGCGGCGGCGTGATCGCCTGGCGCGCACTTGCGCCGGCACCCGCCGCGCCTGACGCAGGGATCGACTGGAATCTCGTTCGCACCCTGGCTGCGAGAAGCGGGGACGCAATAGCGATAACCGATCGCGCCGGGCAGCTCGTCTATGCCAACGATGAGTATGAAGCGCTGTTTGCCGATCTCCCGGCGCCGCCGGACTTGCCGATCGGGGAAGCCGGGATCGCCGCACTGGCGGCCGCGGGTCGCGCCGCTTGGCGAGATGGCAGAGCGAGGATTGATCGGGCCGAAGTCGCCGGCAAGACGATCAAGATCGACGTGCTGCGCAGCGGGCAGCAACAGGATCTGCTGGTTTGGCGCGCTGAACCATTGGCGGGCCGGGACGGCAGCGCGGCGCTGGTTGCTGCTCTTTCCGGAGGCCTCGGACGGCGACTTGCCGAAGCGGGGATCATGGCGGCGCTGTTGACGCCGGATGGCCGCGTCATGTCGGCCGATCCGGTGCTGCGTGCCCGCGCGATGGGGCATAGCGAAGCGGCAGTGGAAGGTGCCGATTTCGCGCGTTTTCTAATCACCGACGGTCACGGCCGGATCCGCTTCGCGAATGAGGGGACTCAGGGCAATCCGCTCCGGCTGCTGCAGGTGCCCTTCACGAAGGAAGAAGACGCGCCGATCCTCGTCGCGCTGCTCGACGAGGAGGATAATGCGCTGACCACCGGGACAGGGGCGGCAGGGCATATCCGCACGCTCGTCCAGCTCATGCCGGTGGGAATAGCTCTGGTCGATCGCGACGGCCGCTTCATCGAGATGAACGACGCTTTCATGCGCGCGGCCTCTCTCGATCCGTCGGCACCGCCGATCTACCCCGGCGATCTGGTTGTGCGCGAGGACAAGGCCGCCGTTGCGGACGCGATGCGGCGCTTCGCGGCGGGCGGAGCTGCTCATGCCGCTGATATGGCGGTGCGGCTGCGCGACCATCCGGAGGAACCTGTCATCCTCTCGATCGCGGGTGCCCGGGGGCTGGGTGACGCGGCGGTGGTGCTGAGCCTTAAGGACAATAGCGAGGAATCGCGGCTCAAGCGCGAGGTGGCGCAGGCAACGAAGATGCAGGCCGTCGGCCAGCTGGCCGGCGGCGTCGCCCATGACTTCAACAACATCCTGACCGCGATCATCGGCCACTGCGACTTGATGCTGATGCGCCACTCGCCGGGAGACAGCGATTACGACGACATCCAGCAGGTACGGAACAACTCGAACCGTGCGGCCGCGCTGACCCGCCAGTTGCTCGCCTTCTCGCGCCAGCAGACGTTGCGCCCGCAGGTCCTGCAGTTGCCGGACGTCGTTTCTGAAGTGTCTAACCTGTTGAAGCGCCTGCTGGGGGAGACGGTATCGCTCGAGGTGCGCCATGGGCGCGATCTGGGCCCGGTACGCGCTGATCCAGGCCAACTCGAACAGGTGGTCGTCAATCTGGCGGTGAACGCGCGTGATGCGATGATCGCGAAGTATCCGCACGGCGGTGGAAAGCTTACGATCCAGACGCGTACCGCGACCGTCGGCGAGATCCGGCGCCGCGGGCCAGACATCATGCCTGTCGGCGACTACACGGCGCTGGAGATTTCGGACACCGGATCCGGTATCCCCGCGGACGTCCTGCCCAAGATCTTCGAGCCGTTCTTCACCACCAAGGAAGTGGGCAAGGGCACGGGCCTCGGCCTTTCCACCGTCTACGGCATCGTGAAGCAATCGGGCGGTTACATCTTCGCCGATTCGCCCCCGGGACAGGGCGCGACCTTCACCATCTATCTGCCCGTCCATGCCACTGGCGAGCCGGTGACGCCGCGCAAGGCCGCTGCCAAGCCACGCCCGGCCGAGCTATGGGGAACCGGCACCGTCCTCCTGGTGGAGGACGAGGACATGGTACGCGCGGTGGCGGAGCGGGCGCTGACGCGGCAGGGGTACACCGTCCTTACCGCCGAGAACGGCGAGGCCGCGCTGGAGATCATCGAGAGCAATCCGCGGCCAGACCTGGTGGTTTCCGACGTGGTAATGCCGGTGATGGATGGTCCGACAATGGCGCGACATGTACGCGCACGGTATCCGGATATGCCGATCCTGTTCATGTCTGGCTATGCCGAGGAACAGTTGCGCCGCTCCATATCGCTGGAGAACGTCGCCTTCATCCCGAAGCCGTTTTCGGTCCAGCAACTCGCGGAGGCGGCACGTGATGCTCTGGCGCAACAGGGCTGATACGTAATATTGCTCGAATGACACAGCCGTTGCGGTTTCGTTCCGCGCCACCTAATGAGCCCGCATGACCACTCGCGTCCTGCTCGTCGAAGACGAGCCGCTTATCGCCATGATGCTCGAGGACTTCCTCGATCTGCTCGAGCGGCAATGTGCCGGCACTGCCGATTCCGTCGAGACGGCGCTGGCGCTCGTCGAGGCAGGAGGCTTCGACTGCGCGATCCTCGATGTGAACCTGCGCGGCGGCGAGAAAAGCTGGCCGATCGCAGCGGCCCTCGCAGAGAAGGGTATCCCCTTCGTCTTTGCGACTGGCGGGGCGGACGACATGCTGATCGAGGAATTCCGCGGCCGGCCCGTGCTGCAGAAGCCGTTCACCATGGACGGTGTCGAACAGGCGCTCGCTCAGCTCTGAGGTGGTGAAAGGCTAACCGCCCGCGTCTTTGCGGTCGGAAAGTTGCGCGCAGCCTGATCAAATCATCGGGTTGTTGCGCAAGGCGGGTTGCGCGCCACGGCCGAGCGGCATAGCGACCGCAGCCATGACCCACAGCTTCGACAAGAACCGGCTGCCGAGCCGCCATGTGTCGGTCGGCCCCGAACGCGCGCCGCACCGCAGCTATTATTATGCGATGGGGCTGAGCGAAGAGGAGATCGCGCGGCCGTTCGTCGCGCTCGCCTCCGCCGGCAATGACAGCGCGCCCTGCAACACGACGCTCGATGCGCAGGCTGACGCGGCGCGGCGCGGCGTGGAGCAGGGCGGCGGCATGCCGCGGCGGTTCAACACCATCACCGTCACCGACGGGATCGCCATGGGCCATCAAGGCATGAAGGCGAGCCTTGTCAGCCGCGAAGTGATCGCCGACTCGGTCGAGCTGTCCGTGCGCGGCCATTGCTATGACGCGCTCGTCGGCTTCGCGGGGTGCGACAAGTCTCTGCCGGGCATGATGATGGCGATGCTGCGGCTGAATATCCCGTCGATCTTCGTTTATGGCGGGTCGATCCTCCCGGGCCGCTATCAGGATCGCGACGTGACCGTCGTCGATGTGTTCGAGGTGGTCGGCAAGTATGCCGCGGGCACGTGCCCGATCGAAGACGTTCATGCGCTGGAAAAGGTAGCGTGCCCCGGCCACGGCGCATGCGGCGGTCAGTATACCGCGAACACCATGGCCTGCGTCGCGGAAGCGATCGGCCTGTCGCTGCCGAACAGCAACATGGTGCCTGCTCCTTACACTACGCGCGAGCAGATCGCGGTTGCGGCCGGCGCGCAGGTGATGGAGCTGTTGGCGCGCAACATTCGCCCGCGCGATATCTGCACCCGCGAAGCGTTCGAGAACGCGGCACGCATCGTGGCGGCGACCGGCGGCTCCACAAACGGGGCGCTCCATCTGCCCGCCATGGCGCATGAGGCAGGGATTGAGTTTGACCTGTTCGACGTCGCAGAGATCTTCAAGTCGACGCCGTATTGCGCCGATCTGAAGCCGGGCGGGCAGTATGTAGCGAAGGACATGTACGAGGCAGGCGGCGCGTACATGCTGATGAAGTCGCTGCTGGCGGAGGGTCTGCTGCACGGCGATTGCATGACCGTGACCGGCAAAACGCTGGGCGAGAATATCGACGAGGTCACCTGGAACCCCGACCAGAAGGTGATCTACGATGCGAGGGCGCCGATCACGCCGACCGGCGGCGTCGTGGGACTTCGCGGTAGCCTGGCGCCCGATGGCGCGATCGTGAAGGTCGCCGGCATGCACCGCCTGCAGTTCGAAGGGCCAGCGCGCTGCTTCGACTGCGAGGAGGATGCCTTCCAGGCGGTGGAGCATCGCCAGATCAAGGAAGGCGAGGTGGTCATCATCCGCTACGAAGGACCCAAGGGCGGGCCGGGAATGCGCGAGATGCTGTCGACCACTGCTGCGCTTTACGGCCTAGGCATGGGTGAGAAGGTGGCGCTGATCACCGACGGTCGTTTCTCAGGTGCGACGCGCGGCTTCTGCATTGGGCACGTCGGCCCGGAGGCAGCCGAGGGCGGCCCGATCGCGCTGGTCGAGGATGGCGACATCATCCGTATCGACGCCGAGACGGGAACGATCGACCTTCTCGTCGACGAGGCCGTGCTGGCGGCGCGCAAGGCGGCGTGGCAGCCGCGTGTGTCCGATTACGGGTCAGGCGCGTTGTGGCGCTATGCGCAGAATGTCGGCCCGGCGTACAAGGGAGCGGTCACCCATCCGGGAGCTGCTGCCGAACGCCATGTTTACGCGGATATCTAGCGCATTTCTGATCCTTGCGCTTGCCGCCTGCGGCGAGCCAAAGGCCGATACCAAGGTGCTGGCGAAGGCGGAGGCTGAGCAGGCGGTGGCCGCCGCGGAAGACGGCCGGGTGCAATGCGCGCCCGGCGGCGCCAAGGCATTCGCCCGCGTGTGCGAGATCGAGCGGGCGGAAAGCGACGGTGGGCTGGTGCTGACGATGCGGCACCCCGATGGCGGCTTCCGCCGGTTGCTGGTCGCGAGCGACGGGCGCGGCGTCGTCGCGGCCGACGGCGCGGAGCCGGCGGTGGTCACCTTGGCCGGCGCCGACGAGATCGAAGTGGCGCTGGGCGACGATCATTATCGTTTGCCGGCAACGATGAAGGCCGCTGCTCGATGAACTCGCTTGCCGGCCAGCCGATCCTGACCGCGGCCGAAATGCGTGCGGCCGAACAGCGGGCGATCGATGCCGGCGCTACCGTCGAAAGCCTGATGCAGCGCGCCGGTGAAGCGGTGGCGGAGCAGGTGCGCCGGCTGGCCGCTGGCGCGGAGGTTCTGGTGCTGTGCGGGCCAGGCAACAATGGCGGTGACGGTTATGTCGTCGCGACGACGCTGCGTCGGGCAGGGCTGCCGGTCCGGGTCGCGGCGAGCGGCGAGCCGAAAACGCCTGCTGCGCAGGCTGCCCGCCAGCAATGGGGCGGGCCGGTGGAAATGATCGGTGATGCCGCGCCTGCGCCCGTGGTGGTTGACGCCCTGTTCGGCGTCGGCCTGACACGGGCGCTGGACGATGTGCTGGCAACGCTTCTTTGCGCGTTGGTTGCCGCTGCGCGCCTGTCGATCGCGGTTGACGTGCCGAGCGGCGCAGCGAGCGACGACGGTGCTTGCCTAGGCAAGGTACCGCGGTTTGACCTGACCCTGACGCTGGGCGCGGCGAAGCCGGCGCATGTGCTGGAACCGGCCGCCAGCCGCTGCGGGGCAGTGCGCGTTCTCGACATCGGCATCCCTGCGGACAGCAAGGTGCAGGTGGCCGCGGAGCCCCGACGCGAAGCGCCGAGCGTCAACGCGCATAAATATTCGCGCGGGATGATGACGGTGATCGCCGGCGCCATGCCGGGGGCCGCGGCCTTGTGCGCAACCGCCGCGGCGAAGGCCGGGGCAGGCTATGTACTGTTGCTCGGCAGCGCGACGGATCGGCTGCCACATGCGATCGTTCGCCGCCGGTTCGACGCCGCGCTGCTTGCGGACCGGCGCAGCGGCGCGGTTGTCGTCGGGCCCGGCCTTGGGCGCGGCGATGATGCGGTGACGAAGCTGGACGCGGCGCTGCGATGTGGCCGGCCATTGGTGATCGATGGCGATGCTTTAGCTCTCATTGGAAGTCATGCGCTGCCGCCCCAGACGATCCTGACCCCGCATGGCGGCGAGTTCGCGGGGATGTTCGGCGAGCAAGGAGGCAGCAAGATCGAGCGGGCGCTTTCTGCGGCGCGTGGGGCTCGCGCGATCGTGGTCTACAAGGGGGTGGACACCGTCATCGCATCGCCGGATGGCCGCGCCGTCGTCCATTCGGGTGCCCCGACGTGGCTTTCGACCGCCGGGACTGGCGACGTTCTCGCCGGCGTGATCGCGGCGCGGCTTGCCGGCGGGGCCGATCCGTTGCAGGCGGCGGCGGACGGGGTATGGCTGCACGCGCAAGCGGCGCGACTCGCCGGGCCCGCCTTTGTCGCCGACGATCTGGCGGCGCATCTACCGAGTGCGATTGGATAGTATTGGTGAGTGAAGAAGCGACGATCGTGCGGATCGCCGGGCGCGGCGATGGCGTGACGGATGACGGGCGGCATGTGGCGCTAACTGCGCCGGGCGACCGCGTCGCAGCGGATGGCACGATCGTGCGCGGACCGCATTATCAAGTGCCGCCGTGCCGCCACTTCCCGGAATGCGGCGGGTGCCAGCTGCAGCAGCTGGACGATGCATCGTGGAGCGACTTCATCGTCGACCGGATCGCGGGGGCATTGTCAGCGCAGGGGCTCCCGACCGACGTTCGCGCGCCGGCCTTGTCACCGCCGCGGACGCGCCGCCGGGCGACACTCCATGCCGAGGCGGCGGGGCGGATCGGTTTCGCGGTGGAGAAGAGCCACGCCATCGTCGATCTTGCCGAATGCCACGTGCTTCGTCCCGAGCTGTTCGCGCTGGTGGCACCGCTTCGCCGGCTGATCCATGTGCTGCGGCCCAAGCGGCGGCTGGACGTCCACCTGACGCTGGCCGATCAGGGCGTTGACCTCCTCATCAACGGGATCATGCCGGAGGGGTTGAAAGCGGCCGAGGCGATCAGCGGCTTTGCCGAGGCACATGGCCTGGCGCGGATCGCATTCGACGAAGGCTATGGCCCGGAGGTGCGGTGGGAGCCGGACGCCGTGACGATCACGCTTGGCGGCGTGCCGGTGCCGCTGCCGCCTGCAGCGTTCCTGCAGGCGACGGCAGAGGGCGAGGCCGCGCTGGTCTCCGCCGTGCGCGAGGCGGTGGGTGATGCCGCTGTGACCGCGGATCTCTTCGCCGGGCTTGGCACCTTCGCACTAGCGCTGCCGGGGCGGGTCTATGCCGCGGAGGGCGGACGTGAGGCGATCGGGTCACTCAAGGCAGCGGCGTCGCGCGCGCAGCTGCCGGTGTTCACCGAGCATCGCGATCTGTTCCGCCGCCCGCTGACCCCGGCCGAGCTTGACCGGTTTGGCGCCATCGTGATCGATCCGCCGCGCGCCGGCGCGCGCGAGCAGGCGCACGCGCTGGCCGGTGCACGCGTGCCGCGCCTCGCCTATGTATCGTGTAATCCCAGCAGTTTCGCACGCGATGTGAAGACGATGGTGGAAGGCGGCTGGCGGCTCGACTGGATCCAGCCGGTGGGGCAGTTCCGCTGGTCGACGCACGTCGAACTGGCAGCTCAGTTGACACGCTGAGCGGCGTCGCGCCCCTTAGGGGTAGCGCGCGTTCATGAAGTAAAGACCGTCGGGCGGGGCGTTGAGGCCGAGCCGCGTGCGATCCGCAGCTTCCAGCGCGTCGCCCATGTTGGCGACCGACCAGCGGCCCATGCCGACGAGTGCGAGGCAACCGACCATCGACCGCACCTGATGGTGAAGGAAGGAACGCGCCGCAGCGGTGACGATCAGGCGGTCTCCATTGCGCGTCACGTCGAGCCGATCGATCGACTTAACCGGGCTTTGTGCCTGGCAGTGGGCCGAGCGGAAGGTCGTGAAATCATGCCGGCCGACGAGCAGCTGAGCCGCCCGGTGCATCGCCGCTTCGTCGAGCGGCTGCGGCACTTGCCATGCGAGGCCCTTTTCCCACGTTAGCGGCGCGCGTCGGTTGACGATGCGATATTCATAGGACCGGCCAAGGCACGAGAAGCGCGCGTGCCAACCATCCGGAACGATCTCGCAGCCGAGGATAGCGATCGGCGCCGGCCGCAGGCGGGCGTTGAGTGCCTCGCCCAGCCGGAAGGGGGTGAGATCCTTCAACAGATCGAGATGCGCGCGCATGGCCACCCCGTGGACCCCCGCATCGGTGCGGCCGGCGGCGTGAACGGTGGTGCGCTCCCCCGTCACAGCAAAGGCTGCGTCCTCGATCGCCTGTTGGACGCTCGGCCCGTGATCCTGCCGCTGCCAGCCCATGAAGGGGCGGCCGTCGAACTCCACGGTGAGCGCGAACCGGGTCACAGGCGTGTGCCGGCCGGGATGGCGAAGCCGCGCAGCAGTTCGTGGACGCTCATCACGCCGCGACCGGCCCGCTGGGCGGACGTTGGCAGTATCGCACCCGCTGCGCAGGCAATCGTCAGCTGATTGTCCAGCACCTCGCCACTTTCCCCGGCCCCATCGACGACATCTGCTGAAAGCACGCGGATGCGCTCGCTGCCGACTTCGAACCATGCGCCCGGCGGATTGAAGGCGCGTATCTGGCGTTCGACCGCCTCAGCGTCCCGGGTGAAGTCGAGCCGAAACTCCTCCTTGGCGATCTTTGCGGCATAGGTGACGCCGTGTGCCGGCTGCGGGACCGGCGGATGGGCATCAATGTCAGCGAGAACCTCCACCATCAGCTTCGCGCCCATGCCGGCCAATTCGGTGGTAAGCTCGCCCGCGGTCTTGCCTTCGATCGGCGTGCGGCCCTCCAGGCGGACGGGCCCGGTATCGAGACCGGCCTCCATCTGCATGATCCCGACGCCGGTCTCCGCGTCACCGGCGAGGATCGCACGCTGGATCGGTGCGGCTCCGCGCCAGCGCGGCAAGAGCGAGCCGTGGATGTTGAGACAGCCGTGACGCGGCGCCTCGAGGATCGGGCGCGGAAGGATAAGCCCGTAAGCGGCCACTACGGCGACGTCGGCGCCCAGCGCGGCGAAAGCCTCCTGCTCCGGCGCGGCTTTTAATGAGACGGGGGTGCGTACCTCGATGCCGAGCGCTTCGGCGCGCTGGTGCACCGGCGAGGGGACGAGGGCGCGGCCGCGTCGGCCGCCGGGGCGGGGTGGCTGGCTGTAGGCCGCGACGATGTGATGACCCGCAGCAACGAGCGCGTCGAGCGCCGGCACCGCGAACTCGGGCGTTCCCATGAAGACGATCCGCATGGCGGGCGCTTCAACGCGCTGGCGAAGCCAGGCGCAACCCCCTATCTGTTCCGGCGATGGCATCACAGGAGATCGAAGCGCTGACGGGCGCGTTGGCGCGGCTTCCTGGGCTCGGCCCGCGATCGGCGCGCCGTGCGGTGCTCCACCTCGTAAAGAAGCGAGAAGGGGCGCTCGTGCCGCTGCTCGCCGCGCTGCAGGCGGTGGAGGAGCGGCTGGCGACCTGCTCGATCTGCGGCAACGTCGACACCACGGATCCGTGCGCGATTTGCGTCGATCCGCGCCGCGATGCGCGGGCCTTGTGCGTGGTTGAGGAAGTTGCGGATCTCTGGGCACTCGATCGGTCGCGGCTCTTTCCCGGGCGTTTCCACGTGCTGGGCGGGCGACTATCCGCGCTGGAGGGTGTCAGGCCCGAGGATCTGGCGATCGACCAGCTGGTTCGGCGGGTGGAAGCAGGGGGCGTCGACGAGGTGGTGCTTGCCATGAACGCCACGCTCGAGGGGCAGACGACCGCGCATTACATTGCCGAGCGGCTGGAGCGCTTTCCGATTCGCCTCACGCAGCTTGCCCATGGCCTGCCGGTCGGCGGGGAACTCGATTACCTTGATGAGGGCACATTGGCACAGGCGCTGAGGGCGCGGCGACCCGTCGCTTGATTCGGCGGGCGTCCGCCAATATCTCGCGCGCATGGCCATTCTTCCGATTGTCGAGGTTCCCGATCCGCGTCTGCGTCTTGTCTGCGCGCCTGTTGAAACGATTGACGACGAGGTGCGTCAGCTCGTCGCTGACATGACCGAGACGATGTACGACGCGCGAGGCATCGGCCTTGCCGCGATCCAGGTGGGCGTCGCCCGCCGCGTCGTCGTGATCGACCTTCAGGAGCGCGAGACCGAGGACGAGGAAAAGCCCGAAGCGGTTCGCGATCCTAGGGCCTACATCAATCCGGAGATCATCTCGGTCTCCGAGGAGACCTCGCGATACAACGAGGGCTGCCTGTCGATCCCGGAGCAATATGCCGAGGTGGAGCGGCCGGCGCGCTGCCGCGTTGCGTGGCTCGATCTCGATGGCCAGCGCCATGAGGAGGATATGGACGGCCTGATGGCGACGTGCATGCAGCACGAGATCGACCATCTGAACGGCGTGCTGTTCATCGATCATATCACGCGGCTGAAGCGCGACATGCTGCTGAAGAAGCTGGCAAAGGC
Source organism: Sphingomonas sp. 179-A 2A2 NHS (assembly GCF_045371305.1). Classification (NCBI taxonomy): domain Bacteria; kingdom Pseudomonadati; phylum Pseudomonadota; class Alphaproteobacteria; order Sphingomonadales; family Sphingomonadaceae; genus Sphingomonas; species Sphingomonas sp. 179-A 2A2 NHS. The sequence continues at coordinate 319,483 of NZ_JBIQDE010000004.1, forward strand.
GCGCAAGAACGCCGCTTGATCGCGCTTGCCTCTGCGTAGGCCGAGGGTTAGGTTCGCGCTTCGTTCTCTTCTGGAGGAAGCGTGGAGCCAGTCGCCGCATTGTTGATCGTCGTCGCCCTGCTCATCGGGCTCGCGGCGGGATGGTGGCTCGCCAGCCGCGGCGTGGCGGCACTTCGTGCCGAGCGCGATGCGCGGACCGACGAATTCAAGAAGGCGATCGTTGATCTTGCCGGCGCCGAAGAGCGCGCCAAGGCGGCGGATGCGCTGCGCCAGGAACTGGCGGCGATCCGTGACGATCGTGATGCCGGCCGTGCCGAGATCGCGCGCTTGCAGGCCGAGGCGCGCGCGTTCGACGCGCGGTTGATCGAACTGCGTGAGTCGAAGGATGCGCTGGCGGCGCAATTCAGCCAAGTCGGCCAGCAACTGCTGGCGGAGGCGCAGGATCGGTTTCTTCAGCGTGCGAATGAGCGTTTCCGCGAGTCCGAAGAGACGGCCGGTCAGAACCTGCGTGCCATGCTGCAGCCGGTGAGCGAGCGGCTGCAGCGTTATGAAGAGGGCGTGCAGAAGGTGGAGGCGGAGCGCCGCGATGCCTTCGGCGAACTGCGCGGCCAGATCGAGCAGATGCGGATCGGGCAGGAATCGGTACGCAGCGAGGCAGCCAAGCTGGTCAACGCGCTGCGCAACGCGCCCAAGGCGCGCGGCCGCTGGGGCGAGCAGCAGCTTCGCAATGTGCTGGAAAGCTGCGGGCTTTCCGAGCATGCGGATTTTGCCACGGAAGTGTCGGTGACCGATGCGGATGGCGCGCGATTCCGTCCCGACGTGATCGTTCGGATACCCGGCGGCAAATCGCTGGTGATCGACGCAAAGGTGTCGCTGAACGCCTATCAGGATGCGTTCGGCGCTGTCGACGAGGCGGATCGTTCCGCCGGCCTGACAGCGCATGCCGCAGCGATGCGGGCGCACGTTAATGGGCTGGGTGCCAAGGCTTACTGGAACCAGTTCGATGATGCCCCGGACTATGTGGTGATGTTCGTCCCGGGCGAGCATTTCCTGTCCGCGGCATTGGAACATGATCCGACACTTTGGGACTATGCCTTCGAACGGCGCGTGCTGCTCGCAACGCCGACGAACCTGATCGCCATCGCCCGCACGGTTGCAGCGGTCTGGCGGCAGGAGCAGCTCGCCGAGCAGGCGAGGGAGATCGCGCAGCTCGGCAAGGATCTCTACGCCCGCCTGGCGGTGATGGGCGGCCATGTGGCGAAGCTTGGCAAGAACCTCGACACCGCGATGGGCGCATATAATGCGTTCGTGGGCAGTCTCGAATCGCAGGTGCTGACCCAGGCCCGGCGCTTCGACACGCTCAAGATCGATACCGCTGGCAAGACGCTCGAGTCGCCGCCGGTCATCGAGCAGAGTGCCCGGCCCTTGACGAAGTTGACGGCCGACGCGGGGGAGGCGGCCGAATAACGCTTCGGGCTTAACGCCGGAGCGCAGCCGCCGCGCGCGCCTTGGCTTCGATCTCCGCTGGCGAACCAGTCGCAACCCAGCTGCCGCCGACGCAGAGCACCGGATCGAACGCGAGCCAGTCGGCAGCGTTGGCCTCCGAAACTCCGCCGGTCGGGCAGAAGCGGCATTGGTAGAAGGGGGCGGCGAGCGCCTTCAGCGCCTTCAACCCCCCGGAAGTTTCGGCCGGAAAGAACTTGAAGTGCGTGAGGCCAAGGTCGAGCCCGCGCATGATGTCACCCGCGGTTGCGACGCCCGGAAGATAAGGCACGCCGCTGGCAATGATCGGGCGCGCGAGCTGTTCGGTAAGGCCGGGGGATACGATGAACTCGGCGCCGGCCTCCACGACCTGCTCAAACTGATCGGCGGAGACGACCGTGCCGGCACCGACGATCGCGCCGCGCACTTGCTTCATCTCCCGGATGGCGTCGATCGCGGCCGGGGTGCGCATCGTTACTTCGAGCACGCGCAGGCCACCGGCGACAAGCGCCTCAGCGAGCGGCCGGGCGGTTGCCGCATCCTCGATCACCAGTACGGGGATGACCGCACTGGTGCGCATGATCTGGCCGATATCGGTCATGCCGTATGTTCCTGTGCGAAGGCCGCCGCGGCACCGAACAGGCCGGGCTGGGGATGGGTGATGAGCTTGACCGGGATGTTTGCCATCATCGACTGGAAACGTCCCTTGGCAACGAAGCGCTGATCAAAGCCCGAGCGGATCAGCTTGTCCTTGATCCGCAGGCCGAGCCCGCCAGCGATGACAACGCCGTTGGCGCCGTGGGCCAGCGCGAGATCGCCGGCCGTGGCGCCAAGCGCGAGGCAGAAGCGATCGAGCGCGGCAAGTGCGATCGAGTCGGTGCCTTCCAGCGCCTCCGTCCAGATAACCTTGTCGTCGCGGCTGGGAACGTGGCGGCCCTCCATCTCGGCAAGCAACTCGTAGATCGCGACGATGCCCGGGCCAGCGCAGATTCGCTCGGCCGAGACGCGGGTGAACGTGCCGCGCAGCCGCTTCAGCAGCGCGTCCTCGATCCCGTCCAGCGGCGCGTAATTGATGTGCCCGCCCTCAGTGGGAAGAACGTGATAGCCGTTGCCATGGCGGAACACCTGCGCGACGCCGAGGCCAGTGCCGGGCCCGCAGACGGTCGTCACACCCTTGTCGGGCAGCGTGATATCTGGCCCGCAGAGGTGATCGAAATGCTCCGGCGGCAGCTGAGCGACGGCATGGCCGATCGCACCGAAATCGTTGATGATCGTGAAGGTCGCGGCGCCGAGTCGTTCGGGGATCAGCGAAGGGCGGATGACCCACGGATTGTTGGTCAGGCGGATCACGTCACCGGTGATTGGCGAGGCGACGGCGATTGCCGCAGCCGAGGGAATCGGCCGATCCAGCTTCCGCTCGAACGCCTGCCACGCCGTCTGCAGACTGGCGTGATCGGATGTGTTGAGCGTGATCGGCTCGCCGAGCGAGACGACGCGACCGCCCTCGACCTCCGCGATCGCGAAGCGCGCATGCGTGCCGCCGATGTCGACCGATACCAGTTCCATGTCAGCCTTCGTCCCGATCTAGAGGTGCGCGCCGGCGAGTATGGCCGAGGCGCCTTTCTCGGCTTCATCCGCCAGGCCGCGGAACATGCCGAACAGTTCGCGGCCGAAGCCGTCAGCGGCGGGTGGCGCGGGCGCGGGCGTCCGCTCAGCCCATTCTCCAGCGTCAACCAGAGCGTCAATCGTGCCGGCGACCGCATCGACCCGGATCATGTCGCCATCGCGGATCAGCGCGATGGCCCCGCCGTCGCCGCTCAGCCCAGGCAGCGCTTCCGGCGACACGTGGATTGCGGCGGGGACCTTGCCTGAAGCGCCCGACATGCGACCGTCGGTGACAAGAGCCACGCGATAGCCCTTGTTCTGCAGGACGCCGAGCGCCGGCGTTAACTTGTGAAGCTCGGGCATGCCGTTGGCACGTGGGCCCTGGAAGCGGACGACGACCACCACATCGCGGTCCAGTTCGCCGCGCTGGAAGGCCGCGAGCACTTCTGCCTGATCGTGAAACACGGCTGCCGGTGCCTCGATGATCCAGCGGTCGGGATCCACGGCCGACACCTTGATGCAGGCGCGACCGATATTACCGGCCAGGATGCGCATCCCACCATCCGGCGAGAAAGGGTCCGCTGGGGTACGAAGGATCGTATCGTCTCCGCTGGCCCCCGGATCACGCCATACAAGCGCGTCACCGTCGAGCATCGGTTTGCCCGAGGCATCGGAGAGCGTGTCGCTGCCGGCGGTGAGGATATCGGCATGAAGATGGCCGCTGGCGATCAGTTCGCGGATGACGAAGGCCATGCCGCCGGCAGCCTCGAAGCCGTTCACGTCTGCCGCGCCGTTTGGATAGACGCGCGCGATCAACGGCACCGCACGCGACAGGCGGTCCATATCCTCCCAGTCAATCACGATCCCCGCAGCGCGGGCGATCGCGGGAAGGTGAAGCAGGTGGTTGGTGGAGCCGCCGGTGGCGAGCAGGCCCACGGCTGCGTTCACGATCGCGCGCTCGTCAACGCAATGGCCGATCGGCCGGTAATCCTCGCCGCGCCAGCCGAGACCGGCAACGCGGTGCACCGCCGCGCGGGTCAGCGCCTGGCGAAGCTTCGTGCCGGGATTGACGAAGGCGGCGTTGGGGATGTGGAGGCCCATCACCTCCATCATCATCTGGTTGGTATTGGCCGTGCCGAAGAAGGTGCAGGTGCCCTGGGTGTGATAAGCCGCAATTTCGCTGTCGAGCAGCTCCTCGCGGTCCGCCTCCCCCATGGCGTAGCGCTCGCGGACGGCCGCCTTACTCTTGTTAGAGATCCCGGTCGGCATCGGGCCGCCTGGCACCATCAGCATGGGCAAGTGTCCGAAGCGGAGCGCGCCCATCAGCAGGCCGGGAACGATCTTGTCACAGATGCCGAGCAGCAGCGCACCCTCGAAGGTGCCGTGGGACAAGGCGATCGCCGTCGCCAGGGCGATCGTATCGCGGCTGAACAGCGACAACTCCATCCCGGCATAGCCCTGGGTCACGCCGTCGCACATCGCCGGCACGCCGCCGGCGACCTGCGCCGTTGCCCCGACCTCGCGCGCCCAGACCTTCATCTGCTCGGGGTACCGGTAATAGACGGCATGGGCCGAGAGCATGTCGTTGTAGGCCGTGACGATGCCGATGTTCATCCCGTCGCCGGCCTTCATCGCCGCACGGTCCTCTTCCGTACCTGCATAAGCGTGCGCGAGGTTGGCGCAGCCAAGCGCCGGGCGGCCGATCCACTGATCCCGCTCCCGCGTGAGGAGATCGAGGTAACGCGAACGGCTGTCGCGCGACCGGGCGATCACGCGATCAGTGACGGCGGAGACGACGGAGTTCAGGGGCATTTCAGTCTCTCAGTCCCCTCCAGGTGAAAGGAGGGTCAGGGGAGGGCATATCTATGTACGCCGAAGCGCCGGAAGGCGACAGGCCTCTCCCCCATCCCGCCCGTGAGTGGGAGGGTAGGGCGGCTACTCCGCCCAGTGGATGTCCACGGGAAGCTCGGCATCCGCGAGCACCCGGCCGATCGGATAAGCCGAGCCGGCGCCCTGGGCGATCGCATCCTCCAGCACCTTACGCTTCTTGGCGCCGGTGATGGCGATCATCAGCGCCTTGGCGGAGATGATGCCGGCACGCGACAGCGTGACGCGCGCAACCGGCGCCTCTTCCGGCAGCGGCTCCGGCATCACGCCAAGTGCACGACGCTCGCGCGGGCCATTCAACGCTTCGTCATAGTCCGGCCCAGGGAAGATCGATGCCGTGTGACCGTCCGCCCCAACGCCAAGCAGGCAGAGGTCGAGCGGCCAGTGCAGGTCCTGCATCAGCGCGTCGGCCGAACGGCCGGCGGCCTTATAGTCGGCGGTCGCCTGCGGCACGATCGGGATCACGCGCGCGCCCTTGGGAATGAAGGTCTTGCCGATCATCGTCACGTTGCTGAGCGGATCGCCCAGCGGCACGATCCGTTCGTCCGTCGGCAGGATCGTCACGCGCTTCCAATCGAGCTTGGCGCTGGCCAGCTTCTGGTAGATCGGGATCGGCGTCTTGCCGCCGGAAAGCGCGATAACGGCCGCGCCGCGCGCATCAATCGCGCTTTCGATGATGAACTGAACGTCGCCTGCGACCGCATCTGCCATCTCGGCCGCGTCGTCATATTCCCACCATTCGATTTCGTCGCTCATAGATCCAATTCCGTAGGTCCCGAAGCAATGTCGCGGGACAGAAAGTGAGGCAAAACGTGTCTCGGCTTCGCCTGACACGAACGGGTGAGGGGAAGCGTAAGCTCCCTCGATCAATCGTCCTGCCAGGTAACGCCGTCGCGCTCGGTCAGCGCGATCGAAGCTGCAGGACCCCAGGTGCCGGCGGCATAATGCTTCGGCTTCATGTCGTTGGCCTTCCAGCCCGCGCGGATCGCATCGATCCACGTCCATTGCGCCTCCACTTCGTCGCGGCGCACGAACAAGGTCTGGTCGCCCTCGATCAGATCGAGAAGCAGGCGTTCGTAGGCGATACGGCGGCGGGTGCCGGCAAACTCTGCGTCGAGGCTGAGGTTTAGCGGCACTTCGCGCAGGCGGATGCCTTCCCGATCGAGCCCGGGCTCCTTCGCCATGACGAGAAGCTGAATATATTCTTCCGGCTGGAGGCGAATGATCAGCATGTTGGGCTGTAGCAGCCCGCCGCGTCCGGAGAACATCGAGTGCGGGACCGGCTTGAACTGGATCGCAATCTCGCTTCGCCGAGTGGGCATGCGCTTGCCGGTGCGAAGATAGAAGGGCACGCCCTGCCAGCGCCAGTTATCAACGTGTGCCTTGATCGCGACAAAGGTTTCGGTGTTCGAATCTTTGCCGAGTTCCTCGTCGTAGCCCTTGACGATCTCGCCCTTCACCGCCCCGCCGAGATACTGGCCGATGACCGTGCAGGTCGGCGCTTCTTCGGGCCGGATCTCGCGCAGCGAACGGAACACCTTCGCCTTCTCGTCGCGAATTTCGGTGACGTCGTAACGTGCCGGCGGCTCCATCGCGATCAGCGCAACGAGCTGCAGGATGTGGTTCGCCACCATGTCGCGCAGGGCGCCGGCGCCGTCATAATAGCCTGCGCGATCTTCCAGTCCCACCGTCTCGCTGACGGTGATCTGCACGTTATCGATGCCCTGCGCATTCCACACAGGTTCGAAGAAGGAATTGCCAAAGCGCAGGGCGAGGATGTTCTGCACCGTCTCCTTGCCGAGATAGTGGTCGATGCGGAAAATCCGCTCTTCCGGGAAGGCGGTGGCGACGGTGTCGTTAATTTCGCGGCTGGACGCGAGATCATAGCCGAGCGGCTTTTCCAGCCCGATCCGGACGGTGTCACCCGCCAGGCCGGCCTTGGAGAGCCCGCCGATCACCTGCTTGAATAGAGAGGGCGCCGTCGACAGGAAGATGGCGAGTCCCCCCGAGACGTCGCCCACCTTCTTCGCCAGATCGCCGTAATGGTCGACGTCGGTTGCATCGAGGGGCTGGTAATTCAGCCGCTTGAGGAAGCTGTCGATCGCATCCGAATCGCGCCGGTCCTTCGGCAGGAACTCGTCCAGCGCCTCCCGTGCGAAGGCGCGATAGCTTTCATCGTCATGATCCGACCGCGCCGTGCCGGTGATCGTCAGGCCGGCGGGCAACAGGTGATCGGCGTGAAGGCCATAGAGAGAGGGCAGGAGCATCCGCTGGGCGAGATCGCCAGTCGCGCCGAACAGCAGGAGCTTTGCTACCGGGTTGCGCTGCATTCGGATTCCTCTTTTCGCTTCGAGCGGCGCATGGCCGTGCCGGATACAGTAACGCCCAACTTCTTCAGAGGACCAACCCTACCAAAGGAGGGGCACCGATCATCAGGTTGAGGTTCTGCACTGCCGCGCCAGCGGCGCCCTTGCCCAGATTGTCTAGCCGGGCAACAAGCCGGGCCTGCTGCCCGGCAGCGTCGGCGAACACCCACAGGTCGAGCCGGTCGTCTGGCGCGGCGTCACGCGCCATCAGCAGCTCCGCGGGCTGATCCTGATGCACGGTGACGAGCGGCGCGCCGTCGAATGTGGCCGCAAGCGCATCGAGCACGGCGGCGCGCGACGGGGGGGAGGGCAGCGCAGCCAGCTGAAGCGGGACCTCCACGATCATGCCCCGAAAGGCGCGGACTACCGCAGGCGCGAACAGGGGGGCGTGCGCGAGTCCGGCGTGCTGCTGCATCTCCGGCACATGTTTGTGGCCCATCGCCAGGCCGTAGCTGCGGTAGGCGAGTTCGGGATCCGAATCGAAGCGCTCGATCAGCGCCTTGCCGCCGCCGGAATATCCCGACACCGCGTTCACCGTCAGCGGCCAATCCGGCGGGAGCAATCCGGCGCGAACAAGTGGGGCCACGAGTGCCAGGAATCCGGTTGGGTAGCAGCCGGGATTCGACACGCGCGCGGCCGCCGCAACATCGAAACCGAGCTCCGGAAAGCCGTAGGTCCAACCCCCGGCCACGCGATGCGCGCTGGAGGCGTCGATCACGCGGGTACGGGGATTGTCGATCAGCGCCACGGCCTCGCGCGCGGCATCGTCGGGGAGGCACAGGATGACGAGATCCGCATCGTTCAGCGCTTCACGTCGAGCGGCCTGATCCTTGCGCCGATCGTCGGGCAGGGTGACGAGACTCAAATCCTCGCGGCCGGCAAGCCGCTCGCGAATCTCGAGCCCCGTCGTACCGGCAGCACCATCGATGAAGACGCTGGTCGTCACGCGGAAGGTTCCAGGCTGGCTTCGTCTATATAGCCGACGAGGCCGTGTGCGGGTGCAATGCCCCAGGCCTGAGCGCCGGTCACGTCTAGCACTTCGAACGTCTCGCCTTTTGCAAGAGTTGCCAGCGTAGCCGAATCGGTAGCGCGGCTTTCGCGAAGGCTGGTTTCACCGGAAAGCACGCGCGGCAGAGGCGCTGCGTAATGGGGGGCGAAAACGTGCTCAGCGAGCCGAACGTCGGCGATGTCGCCACGAACAGCATAGCGTGTGGGATCAAGATGCCGCGACGGGCCGACCAGCGCGAATGATTTACGCGCTGGCGCGGCGGGGTTCCGGCTCTTCGCCGTCGCCAATGAACTGCCCGAACTCCTCAAGAAAATCTGCCCCTTCGGAAGTGCGCGCGACAAAGATATTGCGCTTGTCGCTGTCGTCGCGTTGGCGGCGCAGATAGCCGAGCGCCCCAAGCCTGTTCAAGGCGCGAGTGACGACGGGCTTCGAGACGTTGAGGATCCGGGCCAAGCCGCGAACGGTATGCGGCCCAGGCTTGAGATAGACGACCAGCAGCAAGGCCATCTGACGGTTGGTCAGATCAGGTTCACCCGAGCGGACATAATCCACGAGGGTCTTCATCCATGAACTGAGCTCGGAATGTGCGTAACTAGCCACGTGCATCATCCGGGTTCCAGGGGCCGGCTGTCTCCGACCACTCGGGGCGAATAACGCGGTCATCCGCGGCTGGTTTCAGTACTGTCACGAAATCGACCAACGGTTGATCGCGGGATCAGCGGCGCCTATGTGCGCGTATCGTTCGGCGGGCAGCCCCCACCGGAACAGCCAGTAAAGCCAGGATTGCCATGTTCACCTTCCTCCTCGTCGTTCAGGCGATCATCGCCGCCGCCCTCGTGACGGTGATCCTGATGCAGCGATCGGAAGGCGGCGGCCTCACCAGCGGCGGGAGCCCATCAGGCCTGATGTCGGCGCGCGGCGCGGCGGATTTCCTGACACGCGCAACCTCCATCCTCGCCAGCATCTTCGTCCTGCTGTCGATCACGCTCGCCGTTCTGGCCGCGACGCGGGGCACGACCAGCGTCGACACGTCGCTCGAGCGGACTGCTCCGGTCACTGCGCCGGCGCCGCAGCCGCAGGCTGACGACGCGGCGCTGTCCGCGGCCGAGGCAGATGCTGCCGCAGCCGCGGCGAACCAGGCCGCGCCCGCCGACAACGGCGTTCCGCTCGCCCGCTGATCCACCCGGTTCGCCGGCTTCGTAGCGCCCGCGGTGACGCGGGCGCTTGTCCATTGTGCATGTTAGAGGCTAATCCGATATCCCCATGGCGCGGTTCATTTTCATCACCGGCGGCGTGGTCTCCTCGCTCGGCAAGGGTCTCATGGCGGCGAGCCTCGCGGCTCTCCTGCAGGCGCGTGGTTACCGCGTGCGGATCCGCAAGTTCGATCCTTACCTGAACGTCGATCCGGGCACGATGAGCCCGTACCAGCATGGCGAAGTCTATGTGACCGACGACGGAGCGGAGACCGATCTCGATCTTGGCCATTATGAACGTTTCACCGGCGTGGCAGCGCGCCAGAGCGACAACGTAACGTCCGGCCGGATTTATCAGCAGATCATCCAGCGTGAGCGCCGCGGCGACTATCTTGGCGCCACCGTGCAGGTCATTCCGCACGTTACCGACGCGATCAAGGCGTTCGCACGTGCCGAGACGGACGACCTCGATTTTGTCCTGTGCGAGATTGGCGGGACGGTCGGCGATATCGAATCGCTGCCGTTCATCGAGGCGATCCGCCAGCTCAAAAACGAAGTGGGCCGCGGCAATGCGATCAGCGTCCACGTGACGTTGGTGCCGTACATCGCCGCTGCGGGTGAGCTGAAGACCAAGCCGACACAGCATTCGGTGCGCGAACTGGCAGCGCTTGGCGTGCAGCCTGACGTGCTGGTCTGCCGCTGCGAACAGCCGCTCCCGCCCTCCGAGCGAGCGAAGATCGCGCTGTTCTGCAATGTGCCGGAAGGCGCCGTCATCCCGGCGCTCGACGCGAAGAGCATCTACGCGGTCCCGCTGCAGTATCACGCTGAGGGGCTCGATTCTGAGGTGCTGCGCGCCTTTGGTATCACGCCTTCTTCTCCGCCCGATCTCACCCGTTGGGAGGAGATCGTCGATCGCCTCACCAACCCTGAAGGCGAAGTGACGGTCGGCGTAGTCGGCAAATATGTCGGCCTGCAGGACGCGTACAAGTCGCTCAACGAGGCGCTTGTCCATGGCGGCATCGCCAACAAGGTAAAGGTCAACATCCGGTGGATCGACGCCGAGTTGTTCGAGAACGACGATGCGGAGATCGCCTCGCAGCTCGAGCCGTGCGACGCGATTCTGGTGCCGGGGGCCTTTGGTGAACGCGGTGCGGAAGGAAAGATCGCCAGTGTGCGTTTCGCGCGCGAGCGCGAGATTCCCTATTTCGGCATCTGCTTCGGCATGCAGATGGCGTGCATCGAGGGTGCGCGCGACCTTGGCGGTATCGAAGATGCGTCCTCGACCGAGTTTGGGCCTACCGAGGAACCGGTGGTCGGCCTGATCACCGAGTGGATGGGCCGCGACGGACTGGAGAAGCGCGAGGCCGAGGGTGATCTTGGCGGCACGATGCGGCTTGGTGCCTATGAAGCGAAGCTGGCGGGGAATAGCGTCGTCGCGTCGATCTATGGCGATACAACCATCTTCGAGCGTCATCGTCACCGCTACGAGGTGAACACGCACTACAAGGACGTGCTGGAGAAGGGCGGCCTCGTGTTCTCTGGGATGTCGCCGGACGGGACGCTGCCGGAGATTGTCGAGCGGCCGGACCATCCTTGGTTCGTTGGCGTTCAGTTCCATCCGGAGCTGAAGTCCAAGCCGTTCGATCCGCATCCGCTTTTCGCAAGCTTCATTGGCGCCGCGGTGAAGCAGAGCCGCCTTGTCTGACGATCCCGACCTGCCCGCGTGGCGGGTCGAGCGTTCGCGGCTGGCGTTCGATCATCGCTGGCTGCGGGTGCGCGCAGATGATTGCGTCACAGCGGAAGGGGTACGGGTCGCTCCGTTCTTCGTGACGGAGCACCCTGATTGGGCGATCGTCGTTGCTCTGGACGCGGATGGGCAGCTGCTGCTGGTCGATCAATATCGCCACGGCTGGGGGGTCGTCTCGCGGGAGCTGCCGACAGGCGCCGTCGATCCGGACGATGCGAACGCGATCGCTGCCGCCAAACGCGAGCTGCGCGAAGAGACCGGCTATGGTGGGGGCGAGTGGCGGCTGATCGCGACGCTCGCGCCTAATCCGTCGAACCAGTCGAACCGTTGCCATGTGGTACTGGCGACTGGCGTGGCCAAGGTCGGCGAACCGCAGAACGAGCCGACAGAACGCCTGCGGCTGGTTCGCCTACCCCTGAACGAGGCTATGTCACTCGCCCGATCCGGGGGCATCATCCAAGCGATGCACGTCGCAGCCCTCGCGATGGCATTGCCTGATCGCTGGAGCGCAGCCAGTTGAGCCGGGCCCGGCAAGGCATCTAAAGACTAAACGTGGCCGGCGGCGTGGGTGCCCGAACCATTAGCGACCCACTCCCGATAAGAAGTTAAGGCGCCCGAGCCTTCCGGCCCGGACGCCCCACGACGCCTCGAAAAGGGAGCAAAGAGGCGCCGAACAGTCAGGCGCTAAGCCTGTTAAGCGGCCTGTGCAGCCTCGTCGCGCTTGTCTTCCACGACCGTGGGCTTCGGGCCGGTCTTGATCGAGATGCTCTTCGGCTTCATCGCCTCGGGCACTTCGCGAACCAGATCGATGACCAGCAGGCCATCGTTCATCCGCGCGTCCTCGACGAACACGAAGTCAGCAAGCTCGAAGCGGCGTTCAAAGCTTCGGGTGGCGATGCCGACATGCAGGAAGTTCGGGCCGGTTGCCTTCTCATCCTTCTTGCCAGCGACAAGCAGCAGGTTCTGCTGGGCCGTGATCTCGATTTCGTCGCGCGAGAAGCCGGCCACCGCCAGCGTGATACGGTAGCGATCGTCGGCAAGACGCTCGAGATTGAACGGGGGATAGTTTTCCGAAGCCGTACGCGAATTGGCTTCGATGAGATCGAACAGCCGATCGAAACCGATGGTCGAGCGGCGATAAGGGGTCAGATCGAGACGCATCTTCAAGTCCTCCAGTGAGCGAGTTGAAAATCCGACGACGTGCGAATCGCCACGTTGCCGGTTGCGCGGCCCGTCAGCGGCACCGCGCAGAGCGAATTTTGGTGCGGTCAAGCGACTTTTCAAGAGGCTCGCACGATCAGCATTACATGGCGCTCGCGCACATATCCGACTAAACAGATGGGGATAGTGAGGATCTATGTAGAAGGGGGGATCATGAGGTTGACGTTCGTTTCGTTTCTGCTGCTCGCCGGCACGTCCACTGCGGCCCTGGCGCAGGAGGCTAATCCACCGCTGATCGATCCCACCCCCGGTTCCGATGATCGCACGGAGGAGACGGTGCAGCGGAGTTCGGTGGCGTCGGACATCGTCGTCACGGCGCGTCGCAGGCAGGAACAGGTTCAGGATGTGCCGATCCCGATCTCCGTCGTTGGGGTAAAGGAACTCGACAACACCGGCAGCTTCAACGTCTCTCGGCTTCAGCAACTGCAGCCGTCGCTGCAATTCTATTCCACCAACCCGCGCAACTCATCGGTGAACATCCGCGGGCTTGGCGCGCCGCTGGGCCTTACCAATGACGGCATCGACCAGGGCGTCGGTGTTTATATCGACCAGGTGTACCTCAGCCGCGTTGCCGCCGCGACGCTCGATTTCCTCGACGTGCAGCAGATCGAAACGCTGCGCGGCCCGCAGGGAACGCTTTATGGCAAGAACACCGTTGCGGGCGCGATCAACATCACGAGCAAGGCGCCCAGCTTCGAGTTCGAGGGACGTGCCGAGGTCTCTGTCGGCAATCTTGAGTTCAAGCAGGGCAAGGCATCGATATCCGGGCCGCTGAGCGACAATGTCGCGGTACGGCTTGGCACCGCCGTCACATCCCGCCGTGGCGCGATCTTCAACGTGGCGACGGGCAATTACGTGAACGAGCAGGACAACCTTGGCGTCCGCGGCGCCTTGCTGTGGCGGGCAGGCGACAACATGAATTTCACGCTGTCAGGCGATTACAGCCGGCAGAACCCGGAATGCTGCGCGCAGATCTTCGTTCGGCTGGGTTCCACCCAGCGGCCGCTCAACCGCCAGTTCGACGCGCTTGCAGCGGCGTTCGGCTATGAACCGGTAAGCCGTAATCCGTTTGACCGGCTGACTGATCTGGATGCCGACTTGAATGCGCTGAACGTGCTCGGCGGGGTCTCGCTCCGCGGCGAGATCGGCCTTGGCTCCGGTACGCTTACTAGCGTTACGGCATGGCGTTTCTGGGATTGGGGGCCAGCGAACGACCGCGACTTCACGGGACTGCCGGTCACGACCAAGTCGAACAACCCGACCAAGCAGAACCAATATACCCAGGAGTTCCGATACGCGGGAGAGGGGAAGAGCTTCGACTATGTCCTGGGCGTTTTCGCCTTCTACCAGGACATTCATACGACCGGCATTCAGCAGCAGGGGCCTGCGGCCAGCCGCTGGCTGATCAACCCGACCAATCCGCTGTCGAACGACCCCTCGGTGCTGAACGGCCTGACCGCGAACAACGACATTCGGCTAAAGAATTTCAGCGGCGCGATCTTTGGCAAACTCAACTGGAAGATCACGGACGCGTTGACGCTCTCGCCGGGCGTCCGCCTGAACTACGACGACAAGGTCGGCAGCTACGTCAGCATCGTGACCGACGGGCAGGGCAACCTGGTGCCCTATAGCGGCGGCACGGCGCGGCAGGCGGCACAGCGCGACGCGATCCAACCGCAGGCGTTCCGTGACGAGGCGTTCCGTGAATGGAACGTCTCTTATGACGGCACGATCTCGTACAAGCTTGCGCCCGATGTGCTGCTGTACGGCACCTATGCGCACACGTTCAAATCAGGCGGGCTGAACCTGAACGGCGTCCCGGTGGTGAATGGCGTCGTGCAGACCCAGTTGGCGCAGATCGCGCCCGAGAAGGTCGACCATTTCGAGATCGGCGTGAAATCACAGTTCTGGGATCGCCGCGTCACCTTCAACGTAACCGGCTTCTGGACCGACATCAAGGACTATCAGGCGATCGTCAACAATAGCTCGACCTCCACGCTTCGCGGCTATCTCGCGAATGCCGGCAAGGTACGGGTGCGCGGAATCGAGGCCGATCTGTCCGTTCAGCCGACTAGCGGCTTCACCTTCTACATCAACGGCGCCTTCAACGATCACGAATATGTCGACTTCAAGAATGCCCCGTGCCCGCCCGAGCTGTCGGGAGGCGGCACCGGGGCGGTGATCGGCGCTCCTGGGGTGCCCGGCGCGAACAGCCCGATCGTCTGCGACATTTCCGGCCAGTGGCTGCCGGGCATATCGAAATGGGCATTCTCCTATGGGGCGGAATATAGCGCCCCGGCCACGATCTTCGGCGAGCCGGGTGAGAGCTATGTCGCATTCGATGCCAACTCGAGAACGAAGTTCTCATCGAACGCCTCCCGCTCCATCTACACCGATATCGATGGGTATACGCTGGCCAATGCGCGGGTCGGCTTTCGTACGGACAACAAGCTCAACGCCTTCCTGTGGATGCGAAACGTCTTCGACAAGAAGTACTTCGATGTGCTCGCCACGACACCTGGCAACACCGGCCTCATCGCAGGCAACGTCGGCGACCCGCGGACCTACGGCCTGACGATCGGCATCAGCTTCTGAAGAAGCGGAACGGAACTGGATCCCGGCGGCAGCCGGGGTCCAGACGCAGCTGCTCGCCGATTGCCAAAAGACTCCGGATCTGGACAAGCAAACGCCCGGATCGTTTCCGACCCGGGCGCCTGCGTGACGATCACTCGTCAGCCCCCTTGTCGCCCCTCGTCCGCACGCCCATATCTAGGCGGGACTGAAGAGCGTTTTCCCCGAACCACGGCCTTTGCCTGTGTGCCAGTGATGTATGGCTATGTGTCTACGCCGGGCGCGTCCACGAAAATGAACGCCAGCTAAACCGATTGCCCACCTCCTGTGACGATTCCGCAACAGCAGCGTTGCCAGCCTTCGTCGCCGCCGGTAGAGCGCTGCCCATGATCCTGTCGCGCTACGAACGAACGATCGCGCGGCGCTATCTTCTTCCCGGGCGCGGCGAGCGGTTCATCGTTCTCGTCGCCGGCTTCAGCCTCGGCGCAGTGATGCTGGGTGTGGCCGCGCTCGTGATTGTGATGAGCGTCATGAATGGCTTCCGGGCCGAGCTCTTCGACAAGATTGTCGGGCTGAACGGCCATGCCGTGGTACAGGGGGTCGGCGGCCGATTGGCGGACTGGCGCGACGTGGTGCGCGCGGCGGAAGCAACGCCCGGCGTCACCAGCGCAGTGCCGTTGGTCGAACAGCCGCTGATGTCGACCTATAACGGACGTGTCGAAGCGGTACTGGTGCGGGGCATGCGGGTGCAGGATATCCGTTCCAATACCGCGATTGGCAGCAAGGTGATCATGGGCACAATCAGCTCGCTGACACCTGGGTCGAACCGGGTCGCGCTAGGCTCGCGGTTGGCGGAATCACTTGGGGCGACCGTCGGATCCGAAATCACGCTGATCAACCCGGCGGGCCAATCGACGCCGTTCGGCACCGTCCCGCGCTACGTCAATTATACCGTCGCCGCCATTTTCGAGATCGGCGTGTATGATTTCGACAAGGCTTATGTGATCATGCCGATGGAGGACGCCCAGACGCTGCTCCTCCTCGGTGACGCAGTGGGCATGATCGAACTGGAGACGGTGGATGCCGATCGCGTCGGCCAGATCCTTGCGCCGCTCGCCGACAAGGTCGGCCGCGTCGGTGTGATCAATGACTGGCGGCAGATGAATGCGCAGCTGTTCGAGGCGCTTGCGGTTGAGCGCGTCGCGATGTTCGTCGTGCTGTGCATCATCATTCTCGTCGCGGCGTTCAACATCGCCTCGTCTCTGATCATGCTGGTTCGAGCCAAGACGCGCGACATCGCGATCCTGCGGACAATGGGCGCGACACGCGGGGCAATGATGCGGATCTTCATGACGGTCGGTGTCACGATCGGTGCGCTCGGTATTGTTGCCGGCCTGATCCTGGGCGCGATCTTCCTCTTCTACCGCCAGGCAGTGGTGAACTTCGTCCAGTTCGTGACCGGCCAGAACCTGTGGGATCCTTCGATCCGGTACCTGACGGAGCTGCCGTCAAAGCCGGATCCCGTGGAAATCGTTGCGATCGTCGTGATCACCGCTCTCATGACCCTGCTGGCGACCGTGTATCCGGCGTACAAGGCGGCAAGCACCGATCCCGTTCAGGTGCTGCGCTATGAGTGAGCCGGTTCTTGAGACGCGCGGGCTTTCGCGTAGCTTCACCCAGGGTGGCGAGACCATTGAGGTCCTTCGCGGGGTGAACCTTTCGGTTGGCCCTGGTGAGATCGTGGCGCTGCTGGGCCCGTCGGGCTCGGGCAAGTCGACGCTGCTTCAGGCGGTAGGCCTCCTCGAAGGCGGCTTCGACGGATCGATCCGCATCGCCGGTGAGGAAGCGGCAAACCTCGATGCACATGGCCGCACGATGGTCCGGCGCGACCGGCTTGGGTTCGTGTATCAGTTCCATCACCTGCTGCCGGACTTCAACGCGCTGGAGAATGTGGTGCTGCCGCAGCTGATCCACGGGGCGGAGCGGGCGCCGGCCGAAGCGCGCGCGACGACCCTTCTGTCAGCGCTTGGCTTGTCGCATCGGTTGACACACCGGCCGAGCCAATTGTCCGGCGGCGAGCAGCAGCGGGTCGCCGTCGCGCGCGCGCTTGCCAATCGACCGGCACTCGTCCTCGCCGATGAGCCGACCGGCAATCTCGACGAGAATACCGCGGATCGCGTGCTCGGTGAGTTCCTTCGCCTCGTGCGTGAGGAAGGATCGGCGGCGCTGGTCGCGACCCATAATGAGCGGCTGGCCGCGAAGATGGATCGCGTTGTCCGCCTGCACGAGGGCATCCTGGAATGAACCCGTGGCGTGATCCGCCGGTGCTCGTCGGCCGGCACGTCACGCTGCGACCGCTTCTACCGGAACACCGGGACGCGCTCGCGGCTGCCGCAGCCGGGCTTACCGATCTCTTCTACGCCAACGTCTCGAACATGGCGGATCCCGACCAGTTCATGGCGGCGGCCTTCAAGGAGCGCGATTTCGGCCGATCGATGCCGTTCGTTGTTGAGTTGCCCGAGGGCAAGATCGTCGGCCTTACCCGCTATATGCGGATGAACGAGGCGCATCGGCGCGTCGAAGTCGGCGGCACCTTCTATGCGAAATCGGTGCAGCGCACCGGCGTCAATACCGAGGCGAAGCTGCTTCTGCTTCGGCACGCATTCGAGGTGCTCCAATGCAACGCGGTGCAGATCCGAACCGATTGGTTCAACCGCGCCTCGCAGCGCGCGATCGAGCGATTGGGGGCGAAACGGGACGGCGTTCTGCGTTCTCACCAAGTGATGGATGGGCGTGTGCGCGACATCGTGGTCTATTCGATTATCGCTTGCGAATGGCCGGGGGTTCGCCAGAATCTCGAGCATCTTTTGTCACGGCACGAGGAGGAGGGACGATGACCGCGATCACCGATTTCGAGGTGAAGGCCGCGGACGGCAGCGTCGCGTCTCTCGAAAACTATCGCGGCAAGGTGCTGTTGATCGTCAATACGGCGTCAAAGTGCGGCTTCACCCCGCAATATGAAGGATTGGAGTCGCTGCATCGCGAGTTCGGCGATCGCGGCTTCGAAGTACTGGCGTTCCCCTGCAACCAGTTTGGTGCGCAGGAGCCGGGGGATGCCGCCGAGATCGCCAACTTCTGCTCACTCACTTATGACGTCACGTTCCCGGTGTTCGCCAAAATCGACGTGAACGGCCCGCAGGCCGATCCCTTGTTCGAGGAATTGAAGGCCGCCGCGCCGGGGCTTCTCGGTTCCAAGGCGATCAAGTGGAACTTCACGAAGTTCCTGGTCGACCGGGAGGGCAGGGTCGTGTCGCGCTACGCGCCGACGACCAAACCCGAGGACATCCGCAAGGATATCGAAAAGCTGCTGTAAGCCGCCCACGAACGGATTTCGGCTGTGCTCGTGAGCCGGGCGGGGATCTCAGGTCAGAAACGGAAAGCTGTTGTTCCCGATTTCTGATCCACCCCAGCCATGATCGCCACCACGCCGCCGAACAGGAAGCTCATGCCCAGGATGAAGCCGGGGATGGTAAGCGCGGAGAGCGGCACGGTTGCGACAACCATTAGAGCGAGGAGAATGTTCACCACGCCGTAGAGCAGCATCATCCAACGTCGACGACGCATGCGGAAGGCGTACGCGATCTCGGTGATGCCGCGGACCAACAGCCAGGCGGCAAGCACAAGCGTTAAGGAGATTGCGCCGGTCAGTGGCCAGCCGACCGTGATGACGCCCGCTACAATTGAGATCAGGCCGAGAATGATCGTGTAACCACGGCTTTCCGCGCCGGTGCCACGAACTCCCGCGATAAGCGCGACGATCCCTGAGACGACGAAGGCGACGCCGATGAGCAGCGTCGCCGCAAGTGTTGCTGGGAAGGGCCAGATGAGCGCCAAGGCGCCGAATATGATTGAGATGACGCCGTATCCGATCATCCATCCCCAACCCGGGCCCGAGGATGACGCAAAACGACCGCCTGCTTCGCTCCGCCCGATATCGGTCATGGCAGATGCTCCTGTGCTGGCAGGCAAAACGAGCAAAGGGTGCGGCGGTTCCGCTGGTCGAATCATGCCGATCGGCGTAGCGTCCGTTGATGGCGCATTCCGGGTTCGTTCCGCTTCGTATCTTCTCCTCGTACACCATGCTCGACGGTGCGATCGAGCCGAAGGCGATCGCGAAGCGCGCGGCGCAGCTTGGTTTCCCCGCCGCCGCGCTGACGGATCGCAACGGGCTTTACGCGGCGATGGCCTATTCCGACGCTTGCTTCGACGCCGGGGTTCAGCCGGTTATCGGAACCATGCTGGGCGTCGCGCGACCTGACATGCCGGAAGGCGTGGCGCCGATCGTCGACTGGATCGCGCTCTATGCCCAGGACGAGCGTGGCTATGACAATCTATGCGAGCTGGTCAGTCGCGCTCATCTCGATCGGCCGATCGATCTTCCGCCGCATGTCAGCTTCCAGTCTCTCAGCGAATTCACCGACGGATTGATCGCCCTGACCGCGGGCGGGGAAGGCGGACTGGCCCGGTTGCTTGCGGAGGACCAGCCAGATCGCGCCGGGGCGTATCTTGATCGATTGGGTCGGCTCTTCCCCGACCGGCTGTACATTGAACTTGCCCGCCGGGGCGATGAAACCGAGGAGCGGGCCGAGGCCGCGCTCGTCGATCTAGCTTATGCGCGGGATCTGCCGCTCGTCGCCACCAATCCCTGTTGCTTCGCGGAAAAGACCTTCGGCAAGGCGCATGACGCGATGCTGTGCATTGCCAACTCCACCTATGTCGAAACCGAGGACCGGCCGAGGAGCTCGCCGGACGCCTGGATGAAGCCCGCTGACGAAATGCGCGCTTTGTTCGAGGATCTGCCCGAAGCAATCGCAAATACCATGGTGGTGGCGCAACGTTGTGCGGTGGCAGCGCCCAAGCGGAAACCGATCCTGCCCAGCCTCGCCGGTGACCGCGAGGGTGAGGCGGCGATGCTGCGCGAGGAGGCGCATGCAGGCCTCGACGCGCGCCTCAAACGGATCGCGGAACTTGCTACCGAGCCGCTTGGTGACGGCTGGCAGGATGCTTACCGTAAGCGTCTCGATTTCGAACTCGACGTCATCATCCAGATGGGATTCCCTGGCTATTTTCTGATCGTTGCGGACTTCATTAAATGGGCGAAGATGCACGATATCCCGGTTGGCCCAGGTCGTGGGTCTGGCGCCGGCTCGGTCGTCGCCTGGGCGTTGACCATTACGGATCTCGACCCGCTGCAGCTTGGCCTGCTGTTCGAGCGCTTTCTCAACCCCGAGCGCGTCTCGATGCCGGACTTCGACATCGACTTCTGCGAAACACGGCGCGGCGAAGTGATCCGCTACGTGCAGGAGAAGTACGGCCGTGATCAGGTGGCGCAGATCATCACCTTCGGTAAGCTCAAGGCGCGGGCCGTGCTGAAGGACACCGGCCGCGTGCTTCAGATGAGCTACGGTCAAGTCGATCGCCTGGCGAAGCTCGTGCCCAATCATCCGACCGACCCCTGGACGTTGAAGCGTGCCATCGATGGCGTGGCGGAACTCCATCGCGAGTACGCCAATGACAATCAGGTCCGGAACCTGCTGGACCTCGCGATGCAGCTTGAAGGGCTGCCGCGACATTCGTCGACCCACGCCGCCGGTGTGGTCATTGGGGATCGGCCGCTTTCCCAGTTGGTGCCGCTTTACCGCGATCCGCGATCCGACATGCCGGTGACCCAATTCGACATGAAATTTGTCGAAGGTGCGGGGCTGGTGAAGTTCGACTTCCTGGGCCTGAAGACGCTATCGGTTCTGAAGCGCGCCCTTCAACTGCTTGAGAAGCGCGGCATCCACGTGGATCTTGACGCTCTCTCCTGGGATGACGAGGCTGTCTACGCCCTGCTGCAGAAGGGCGATACGGTCGGCGTGTTCCAGCTGGAATCGGAGGGCATGCGCCGGACGCTGTCGGCCGTAAGGCCAACCAATTTCGGCGACATCATCGCCCTCGTCTCGCTCTACCGTCCCGGCCCGATGGACAACATCCCATCGTTCGGCCGCCGAAAGCAGGGGACTGAGCCAATCGAGTACCCCCACCCGTTGCTGGAGCCGATCCTCGCCGAAACTTACGGTATCTTCGTGTATCAGGAACAGGTGATGCAGGCGGCCCAGGTGCTGGCCGGGTACTCGCTTGGAGGCGCAGATCTTCTGCGCCGTGCCATGGGCAAGAAGATCAAGGCGGAGATGGACGCTCAGCGCGCGACCTTCGTTGAGGGCTGCGCCAAGCATAATCAAATTCCCAAGGATCGCGCGAACGCGCTGTTCGACTTGATCGACAAGTTTGCGGGCTATGGCTTCAACAAGAGCCACGCCGCTGCCTATGCGCTGCTCGCCTATCAGACGGCCTGGCTGAAGGCACATCACCCGCACGAGTTCTTTGCCGCGTCGATGGCCTACGACATCCATCAGACGGACAAGCTCGCCATCTTCTGTGACGACATGCGAAGAATGCAGGTCAAGTACCTGCCGCCAGACATAAATCGCAGTCAGGCTGACTTCGACGTGGAAGTGGATGAGGACGGTCCTGCCGTCCGCTATGCGTTGGCCGCGCTGAAGTCGGTGGGTGAAGGCGCAATGGAGAAGCTGGTCGCAGAGCGCCAGGAGAATGGCGCCTTTCAGCGGCTGGACGATCTGGCACACCGGGTTGATCCGCGGCTTATCAACAAGCGACAACTCGAAACGCTCGCCGCCGCCGGAGCCTTCGACGGGATCGAGCCCAACCGCGCCGGTGTGTTCGCCGTCGCCGAAACGATCCTGGCTGTTGCCGCGCGACAGCACGAGGCGCGCACGAGCGGGCAGCACGGACTGTTCGGCGATGCGGAGCCAGCCGGGGATGCAATCAAGCTGCCTAACGCTCGCTGGAGCATGTCCGAGCGGATTGAGCAGGAGAAAGAGGCGTTCGGCTTCTATTTCTCGGCGCATCCGGTGGATCGGCACGCCCACCTCGCCAAGGCGCACGGCGCGCGGCTCTATACGGCGCTCGCGGAACTCGCGATCCCTGATGACGGTACCCGAGCCGGTGCCACCATGGCGGTACTGGTGGAAGATGCACGGTGGCGTACCTCAGCGCGCGGAAAACGCTATCTGATGGCGACGCTCAGCGACCAGAGCGGGCAGTTCATCGCGACCTGCTTTGACGATGCGGTGGCGGCAGATCTGGAGGAAGCAGCACGCGCGGGCGGCTGCGGGCTCGCGACCGTCGAACTGGATCGGCGCCCAGGCGAAGAAACGCCTCGAGTGACGGTTAAAAGGCTACAACCGTTCGAGACGCTGGCGTCGATGGCCCGCTTCGTCATCGAGGTTGCGGTCAGCGAGCCAAGCGCGCTGCAGGCGCTGGCAGCGTTGCTTGAGCATCAGCGAGGTGCGCGCGGCGAGGTGATCGTTCGGGCACCGGTGGACGGCGGGGAGGCCACCGTGTTGCTAGGGCGCGACTTCTTGCTGGATCTGGAACTGGTGCACCGGATCGAAGACTTGTCCGGAGTGCGCGAAGTGGCGATGCGACAATCCGAAACCCGGCTTGCCCTCGTCAGTTGAGGCTCACATGGCGCTGAAGCTGTTCGGCACCATGTACGCCGGTTGAGCGCTCTGGCCCGAGCGGCGTGGGAGGGGACGATGCTGATCCTGCTTGCGGCGCTAGCCAATGCTTCGGTCATCCCGGTCGAAAAGGAGTCACTTGATCCGCCGGTAGAAATGGGCGCATCCGACCGAGCGTCCGAGGCAGCGCGTCAGCGCGAATTCACGACGGATCGGCCCGACGTCACTGACAATCCCTACACAATCGACACCGGCCGATTGCAGATCGAACTCAGCGCCGCGGAATACACGCTTGAGCGCGACCGCGCCCAAACTGTCGATGTGATGCCGCTCAGCATCCAATACGGCCTAAGCAGCAATGTCGATGTGCAGCTACTTTTCACGCCGTACCAGCGCCGTGCGGAAGGGGCAGGAGTGGATCGGGAGGTCACCCGCGGATTTGGTGACGAAACGATGCTTCGTCTCAAGATCAACCTGCAAGGTAATGATCATGACGGACTTGCTTTGGGGGTAATCCCCTATGTCAAGCTGCCGACGGGCAGCGGCGGCCTCTCCAACCATCATGTCGAGGGGGGCCTTATCATGCCCGTCGCCGTTGATCTGGCCAAGGACATCACTTTAGGCGGGATGATCGAGGCCGATCTCGTATATCACGACGAGACTGGCGATTACGGTGTGGACCTGATCCATAGCATCGCGCTCGAGCATCCCGTTTCCGGGCCGGTGAGCGCCTATGTGGAATATGTCGGCACGATCCCCAGCAATGCACCCGCCGGGCGGGCCAGTCATTATCAGGCGCTCGGGTCAGCCGGTCTTATACTCGAGGTGCAGGATGATCTTGCGCTGGATCTTGGCGCGCGCATCGGCTTCAGCGGGGATGCGGATCGTGCCGCGGTATTCGTAGGTGCGTCGAAGAGACTCTGACGCGCGTCGTGTGATCAGAACAGTTCGCCCTGTGCGCCAGGCGGTGGTTTGAACAGATCAGTGCGCAAGGCTATCCGCGCCGCGCGCTGCTCGATCCCATTTTTGCGTCGCGCGATAGCGAAGCGGGTTCTCAGCAGTTCGGCCCACGGGCCCTGGCCGCGCATTCGGCTGAAGAAGCCGGGATCATTGTCCTTGCCGCCACGAAGCGACTGGATGGTCGCCATCACCTTGCCGGCGCGATCCGGGAAATGCGTGTCGAGCCAAGCGCGAAACAGCGGCGCCACTTCCCATGGTAACCGGACCGGTATGAACGACACGTCTCGCGCGCCCGCCTCCGCCGCTCGTGCTACGATGGCCTCCACCTCATGGTCAGTGACAGCGGGGATCACCGGGGCCATGTTGACGTAGACGGGCACGCCGGCGTCAGCGAGGCGGCGGACGGCGAGAAGACGGCGCTCCGGATGGGGAGCGCGGGGCTCCAAGGTCATCGCAACACGGGGATCCAGCGACGTTACGGAAATGGCGACACCTGCCAGCCCTTTCTCGGCCATCGGCGTGAGAAGATCGAGATCGCGGACCACGCGATCCGACTTGGTCGTGATCACCAGCGGATGATCGCATTCCGCCAGCACCTCGATGATACTGCGGGTGATCCGCCACTTGCCCTCGATCGGCTGATAGGGATCAGTGTTCGTTCCCAGCGCCATCGGCTGGCACACGTAACTGCGCTCCCCTAGCTCGGCGCGTAGCAGCGCGGCGGCATCCGGCTTGGCGAAGAGCTTCGTCTCAAAATCCAGCCCGGGCGAGAGATCATGGAACGCGTGGCTTGGCCGGGCGAAGCAATAGATGCATCCGTGCTCGCAGCCGCGATACGGGTTGATCGAGCGATCGAACGGGATATCGGGAGAGCTGTTGCGCGTGATGATGGTTTTCGATCGTTCGATCGTCACCGTTGTACGGAGCGGGGGCGGGGCGCCATCGATCTCCTCTCGCACGTCCAGCCAATCACCGTCAGCCTCGGTTTGGGAGAGGTTGAAGCGCGTGCTTTCGGCATTCAGCGTCGCACCGCGCACCGCTCTTTTTCCCGTAACTTGTCCGCCGACCTGCGCCATCCGCGGAACATATAGCGAACATCAGTTGCGCGTCAACGCCAGTGGCCGAGTTCCATCCAGCGCAGCAGCGGCTTCAACGGTGTGATCCAGATGATCCCGGTCACGAGGTAGAACACCAACTGGAGCGCCCAATGCCACGCGCCGACCGTGCTCGAGAAACTGATAATCAGCGCGCACCACAGGGTGATGAGCGCCAGGATGATGAGCATGCCGACGGGTTTGCGCCAGGAGGCGTTCATGGCGTGATCCATTCCTTTTCGGTGACGATGGCGTGCAGTGGCACATCCCACGGATCAGCCGGGGTTTGCGCCACTTCCTGCACGGAGTAAGCGATGCCGACGCGAAACGCCTGTGGAAAATGTGCGAAGGCACGATCGTAATATCCCGCACCCTGGCCGACGCGGCCCAGACCACGGTCAAACGCCACTAGTGGAGTAATGATGAGGTCGGGCGCCACCTCAGCGGCGTCGGATGACGGCTGCTGCAACCCATACGGTCCGGCAGCGAGCAAGTCGCCGTGATTCCACGAGAGGAACCGCATCCGCGTGGCGCGATCGACAACATAGGGCAAAGCGATCGTGCAGCCGGCTTCGAGAGCGGCTTGGGCGAGTGGCGAAGGATCAGCTTCGCTACCGAACGGTACGTAGCTCGCAACGATCATGCCGGGCCGTAGCAAGCTGCGAAACGCCGCGGGCACGACGATCGCCGGACGGTCTTGGCCCAACGCGTCCCGCGCAGCGCGAGCGACGGCACGGATCGTGCGCTTGTCAGAAGGAAAGGGTGACGGGACCGCCATGGCCGTTTGCCGGGATATCCTCTGACGCCCAGTACGTCAGGTGGGGACCATGTACGTCGGGCCAGGGCCCGGGCAGGGACAGCCCCCGTGGATGATGAATAGCCTCAGGGATATGTTCAGGCTCGCACCGGGCAGTTCCCGTCGCGACCGATCTAGTCACTCGCGGGCTCGTGCTCAAGAGCTTCGGCGAGCTCTTCGAGGATATCGGCAACACTGGCCAGTACCGCGCCATCCGACGCAGGCTGCGCGGCGCGTTCCTGAGCCTGAGAAAGGTGACCCTGCGTCTCCACCAAGTCGTCAGCGAGCATCAGCGCGATCAGCAGCAGGACGCGCGCAGTGCCGCCGTCACCGGCGGCGCGCTGCGCCTGCTCCCAGCGTTCGTCGAGCATAGCGCCGAGCCGCTGAACCTGAGGCTCCTCACCATCGCGGCAATTCACCGGCCAGCGACTGCCACCGATTTCGAGCATTACGCGCGCCATCAGCGGGCATCCTTCGCGACCAGATCGTCGATTTCGGCGATGGCGGCAGCCACCTCCTCGCGCAGCACCTCGTGGCGCTGACGCAGGGCTGCAGTCTCCTGCGCACGGCGGTTGACCGCCGCCTCAATGCGCCTGATCGCGGCGTCGATCCGCGTCACAGCGTCACTTTCCGTCATTATCCCGGATTAGGATCGCGCCCGGGTAACGGCAAGCCCTCACCGCGTTATGAGGGCGACCACTGGTTGACGCGCGGCGCCTCCGGCGCTCAAAGGCGCGCGAGAATTCCGCGCCAAGGGAGAGTCGGCGAGATGACGAAGGTTGCGATCAACGGTTTCGGGCGCATCGGCCGCCTGGTGGCGCGCGCGATGCTGGAGCGGGGCGGCAGCGATCTGGAGCTGGTGACGATCAACGATCTCGCTGACGCCAAGTCGAACGCCTGGCTGTTCAGCCGCGATAGCGTCCACGGCAAGTATCCGGGCACCGTCGAGGCCGACGGCAACGACCTGGTGATCGACGGCAAGCACATCCGCGTGACCGCAGAGCGTGACCCGGCGAACCTGCCGCACAAGGAACTGGGCGTCGACCTGGTGCTGGAGTGCACCGGCTTCTTCACCGATCGTGCATCGTGCGAGAAGCACATTGCCGCCGGCGCCAAGAAGGTGCTGATCTCCGCCCCCGGCAAGAACGTCGACCTGACCGTCGTGTACGGCGTGAACCACGACAAGCTGGAGGCCGGGCACACGATCGTGTCCAACGCATCGTGTACCACCAACTGCCTGGCGCCGGTCGCCAAGGTGCTGAACGATGCGATCGGCATCGAGCGCGGCCTGATGACCACCGTGCACGCCTATACCAACGACCAGAAGATCCTCGACCAGATCCACCCGGACCTGCGCCGCGCCCGCGCCGCAGCGATGAGCATGATCCCGACCACCACGGGCGCGGCGCGCGCGGTGGGCGAGGTGCTGCCGGAGCTGAAGGGCAAGCTGGACGGTTCGGCGATCCGCGTCCCGACCCCGGACGGCAGCCTCGTCGACCTGACCTTCACCCCCGGCCGCGACACCAGTGTCGAGGAAGTCAATTCGCTGCTGAAGGCGGCCGCCGAGGGTCCGATGAAGGGCGTGCTGCACTTCACCGACGAGCCGCTGGTTTCGATCGACATCGTTCACACGCCTTATTCGTCGACCGTCGACAGCCTGGAGACGGCGGTGATCGACGGCAAGCTGGTGCGTGTCGTCAGCTGGTACGACAATGAATGGGGCTTCTCCAACCGCATGGTCGACACCGCCACGCTGATGGCGAAGCTGGGCTGATCCGTCGGGTCGCCCTGGTGTCACGCCGGGGCGATCACGCGATATGCGCATGGCAAACGGGATACTTGTCGGAATCGCGCGCCATGCGCGATCGCGAGCACCCATGGAGGTGCTGACCAATGCCGAGGTGACGCCCGAGGGCGGCATCGTCGGTGATTTTCGCGGCGCAATGAAGGGCAAGCCGTACAGGCGGCAGATCACCCTGATCGAGCGCGGCGACTGGGACCGGGCAATGGCGGATGTCGCGCACGCCATCAGCTGGGAAGAGCGGCGCGCGAACCTGCTGGTCGACGGCCTCGACCTGCCGCAGACGGCGGGTTGCCGGGTGCGGATCGGCGCGCACGTGGTCCTGGAGATCACGCGCGAATGCGATCCGTGCGAGCGGATGGAGGCGCTGGCCGATGGATTGCGCGCGGCGCTGACCCCCGACTGGCGCGGCGGCGCCTGCGCGATGGTAATAAGCGGCGGCCATATTGCCGTCGGTGATGAAATCAGGATCGAGGAATCATGGCCAAGTCATTCCGAACGCTCGACGACATCGGTGACATCCGCGGCAAAAAGGTACTCGTCCGCGAGGACCTGAACGTCCCGTTCGCCGACGGGCATGTCACCGACGACACGCGGCTTCGCGCCACCGTTCCGACCGTTAGCGAACTCGCCGACAAGGGCGCGATCGTGCTGATCCTGGCGCATTTCGGCCGCCCCAAGGGCGTGCCGAGCCCCGAATTGTCGCTGGCGCAGATCGTCAAGCCCTATGAGGCGGTGCTGGGTCGCCCGGTGCGCTACATCGACTGGGAAGGCGACGCGGCGAATGTCGCGATGCTGCAGCCGGGCGATATCGCGGTGCTGGAGAACACGCGCTTCTTCGGCGGCGAGGAAAAGAACGATCCGGCGGTGGTCGACCGCTTTGCTGCGCTGGGCGACATCTACGTCAACGACGCTTTTTCGGCGGCGCACCGCGCGCATGCCTCGACCGAGGGGCTGGCGCACAAGCTGCCGGACTATGCGGGGCGCGCGATGGAGGCGGAGCTCGACGCGCTGCAAAAGGCGCTGGGCGAGCCGGAGCATCCGGTGGCCGCGGTGGTCGGCGGCGCCAAGGTGTCGACGAAGCTCGCCGTGCTGAAGCACCTCGTCGGCAAGGTCGATCACCTGATCATCGGTGGCGGGATGGCCAACACCTTCCTGGCGGCGCGCGGCGTCAATGTCGGCAAGAGCCTGTGCGAGCATGACCTGACCGGCACCGCCGACGAGATCATGGAAGCGGCCGATCGCGCCGGCTGCACCGTCCATCTGCCCTATGACGTCGTGGTCGCGACGGAGTTCAAGCCCAACCCGCCGACGCGCACCGTGAACGTGCATGAGGTGGCCGCGGACGAGATGATCCTCGACGTCGGGCCGGCCGCCGTCGAGGCGCTGGGCGACGTGCTGAAGAATTGCCGGACGCTGGTGTGGAACGGGCCGCTGGGCGCGTTCGAGACGCCGCCGTTCGATGCGGCAACGGTGGCGCTGGCCAAGACGGCGGCAGCGCTGACAGTGGACGGCAGCCTGGTATCGGTCGCCGGTGGCGGCGACACGGTGGCGGCGCTGAACCACGCCGGCGTGGCGGACGATTTCACTTTCGTCTCGACGGCGGGCGGCGCGTTCCTGGAATGGATGGAAGGGCGCGAGCTGCCCGGCGTCGCGGCGCTGATGCGGAAGTAACTCTCCCGCGACGACGCTGAACCGCGAAAAGGCTCCCGTTCCGCCGCAGGAACGGGAGCCTTTTCGTTCAGGCGGCGAGGGCGCTTGGCTTCGACACCCCACGGATCATGTCTGCTGCCTTTTCGGCAATCATGATGGTCGGTGCGTTGGTGTTCGACCCGACCAGCGTCGGCATGACCGACGCGTCTACGACCCGGAGCCCTTGCAGCCCACGAACCCGGAGCTGCTCGTCCACCACGGCCATCTTGTCTCCGTCGGTGCCCATTTTGCAGGTACCCACCGGATGATAGATGGTCTCGGCGTTCGCCCGGACCCATGCATCGATCTCATCGTCCGACTGAACCGAGCGGCCTGGCGCAAATTCCTCGCCCCGATAGGGATCGAGAGCTGCCTGGTAGGCGACCTCCCGGCCGATGTGGACGCAGTCGCGCATGACTCGCCGGTCGACCTCGCTCGCTAGATAATTGGCATAGATGAGCGGATCGGCAATCGGATCACTGGACCCTAGCGTGATCCGACCCCGGCTTTCCGGTCGAAGCTGGCAGAGGTGAAGCGAGAAGCCGTCAGCCTTCACGCGAGTCTTGCCATGATCCTTCATGATTGCGAGCACGCCGTGGATCTGGACATCAGGACGCGACAAGCCTTCGCGCGAGCAGATGAACGCGCCTGATTCCAGGAACTGCTGGCGGCCGAGCCCCGTGCCGCGGGTGAGATATTCCAAGCCGACGCGCAGCTGCCGCAGCCCCTTGGTAGAGGAGAAAGCGGTCATCAGCCCGCGGCTGTACCAACTCATGATGATGTCGAGGTGGTCCTGCAGATTTTCGCCGACGCCATGGAGGTCATGGACCGGCTTTACGCCAACGTCGCGGAGAGCGGCGCCGTTGCCGATGCCGGACAGTTGCAGGATGTGCGGGCTCTGCACTGCACCGGCGCACAAAATAGCTTCGCCGTCGACCTCGACGCGCTGGATCGTCTTGTCCTTGATATAGTCCACTGCCACAGCGCGGCCGCCCGACGTGACCACTCCCATGGTGCGCGCATCGGTGATGACCGTCAGGTTCTTGCGCTCCGAAACAGGCCGCAGATAAGCGGCGGCCGTCGACCAGCGCTGCCCGTTGGCGATCGTCAGGTCGTAACGGCCAAAGCCCTCCTGATTGGCGCCGTTGAAATTGTCGCAGACCGGGTAGCCGGCCTGGCGCCCTGCCTCGATCAGCGCGTCATGAAAGGGGCTGTCGCTTTCCCCGCCGGAGATCGTCAGCGGGCCGTCTGCGCCATGCAAGTCGTCGATCCGGTGGTGACCCTCCAGCTTGCGGAAATAAGGAAGCACATCCTCCCATGACCACCCGGTGAGCCCAAGCTGCCGCCATTCGTCGAAATCCTGTGGGTGTCCGCGGGTGTAGACCATGCCGTTGATCGAGGACGAGCCGCCCAGGCCGCGGCCGCGCGGCCACCATAAGCGGCGGTTATTGAGGTGCGGCTCCGGCTCGGTCCAGAAGCCCCAGTTGTGCTTGCCCTTGGCCTTGATGAGGCTGCCAACGCCCGCCGGCATCCGGACCAGAAGTTCCTTGTTCGCGCCGCCGGCCTCAAGTAGGCAGACGCTAACGGCCGGATCCTCGCTCAGGCGTGCCGCGAGCGTGCAGCCGGCCGAGCCACCGCCGATGATGACATAATCAAAACCCGGCATCTTCCCCTCCACTTTGCATTATTCCCTCCTGATTCCGGGGGACTGCTATGACCTTGATGGTAACCGAGATCGACCTGCCTCCGCCACCCTGACAGGTTGGCGGGCTCTATGGCGTGAGGACGATCTTGCCGACCATCTGGCTGTGCTTCATTGCCTCGAACGCGGCACGCCAGTCAGCAAGCGGATACTCGGCGTGTACACGGGGACGGATCCGCCCTTCTTCCGCCAAGCGCCAGATGGCGTCCTGATTTTCCCGACCCTTATCCGGAAACTGACGGCCATACTCTCCCGCCCGAACGCCGATAACGGAAAAGCCCTTGATCAGCGGCATGTTCGTGGAGACGGTTGCGATCCGCCCCGAGGTGAAGCCCACCACGCATAGACGCCCGCCAAAGGCGATCGCGCGCACCGACTCGTCGAACACGTCGCCGCCGACGGGATCATAGATGACATCCGCGCCCTGGCCGGTCAGTTCCTTTACCGCGTCACGAAAGCCGGGGGCGGGCAGGGTGGCGTCTACCGGGTAGGATTGCTGAAGGATCCGCAGCTTCTCCTCTGACCGGGATGTTGCGATCACCCTGGCGCCGAGGGCCCTTGCAAGATCCACTGCCGCGAGGCCGACACCGCCAGTCGCGCCGTGAACCAGCACCCATTCGCCGGGCTCGACCTTAGCCAGGCGCACAAGCGCGACGTAGGCGGTTAGATACGCCGCGCCGACACCGGCGGCCTCCGCGAAGGAGAGATGCGCCGGCTTGCGCCGCACGGCGGTCGCATCAACAGAGACGAGTTCTGCAAATCCCCCGAGCCGAGTGCCAGCGACGACAGCTGCGCCCGGCTCGAATCCGTCGCCTGCCAGTACCTCGCCAGCGATCTCCATACCCGGCGAGAATGGAAGCGGCGGCTTCAGCTGGTATTCGCCCCGCGTCATCAACAGGTCGGGAAAGTTGAGCGCTGCCGCTTTCACGCGGATCAGAACCTGCCCGGGCGCGGGCGCAGGCTCCGGAACGTCGACAAGCCCGGTGCCGGAGAGATCCGGCGACAGGTTCGATACCACCAGTGCTCTCATGCCGATTCAGGCTTCGCGACCATGATATCGAGCAGCGAGTCGAACAACGTGCCCATGTCGAGATGGGGAGCGTGCACCTTGCTCAAGCCCAGGGTGATGAGGCCGTAGGCGCGAACCTCCGCTTCTGCCCGGGTGAAGCCGATCTGCATCAGATTACGAGCGAGGAAGTCGAGCATCAGCGCGTCGTGGCGCTGCACCGCCTCGCGCGCTCGCGGATCGCTTTCGGCCCACGCACGCATCGCGACCGCAAGCCGGGAGGATCCGCGCCGCCGCACCGTCTGTCCCAGCAGGCGAATGCGCCCGATCGGGTCCGGCGTCGCGCGTTCCAGCGCGGCGATCAGGTCGCTTACCTGGTCCTCGGCGAAATAGGCCGCGAGCTTGCCCTGGTAATCATCGAAGTCGCGGAAATGATGGTAGAAGCTGCCTGTGGAGACCTTCAGCTCCTCCGCCAGCGGGCGAAGCTTCAACGCCCTCAAGCCGCCCCGACGAAGCAGTGACTGCCCCGCTTCCAGCCAAGCCTGAGGCGTGAGGTCGGGGCTGCGAGATGCCGAAGGAGTCCGAACGGAAACAACTGGCTGCACGCTTGACATCCCATCTACCATAACGAAGGTTATGCTGGAAATCCGCGCCGGTAAAGGGCCGGTCGGGGTGAGATTCTTGGAGAGGTTTGGAAGCAATGGCCGACGCTTACATCATCGACGCCGTCCGCACGCCGCGCGGGATCGGGAAGCAGGGCAAGGGCGCGCTGGCGCACATGCACCCGCAGCATCTCGCCGCCACCGTGCTGAAGGCGCTGAAGGAGCGCAACAACCTGAACACGGCCGAGGTGGACGACATCATCTGGTCGACCAGTTCGCAGCGCGGCAAGCAGGCTGGCGACATGGGCCGCATGGCGGCGCTGGACGCGGGCTATGACGTCAAGGCATCCGGTACCACGCTGGACCGTTTCTGCGGCGGCGGCATCACCGCGGTGAACTTCGCCGCGGCGCAGATCATGAGCGGCATGGAAGATTGCGTCATCGCGGGCGGCACCGAGATGATGAGCCTGACTGCGGCGATGAGCCAGGAGGACATGGAGAGCGGCAAGCCGCCGCTGGGCATGGGTTCGGGCAACGAGCGGCTGAACCTGAGCCATCCGCAGTCGCACCAGGGCATTTGCGGCGACGCGATCGCCAGCATGGAGGGCTTCACCCGCGAGCAGCTCGACAATGCCGGCCTCGAGAGCCAGCAGAAGGCCGCCAAGGCGATTGCTGAGGGCCGGTTTAACAAGTCGATCGTGCCGGTGGTGGACGATGACGGCAACGTCGTCCTGGACCATGACGAATTCCCGCGTCCGCAGACCACCGCGGAAGGACTTGCGAGCCTGAAGCCGTCGTTTGCGGCGCTTGCGGACATGCCGTACAACAAGTCGGGCGACACGTTCCGCAAGCAGATTAATCGCAAGTATCCGGACCTGGAGATCCAGCATTTCCACCACGCCGGCAATTCGTCGGGCGTGGTGGATGGCGCGGCGGCCGTGCTGCTGGCGTCCAAGGAATATGCCGAAAAGATGGGCTGGAAGCCGCGGGCGCGGATCGTGGCGATGGCGAACGTCGGCGATGATCCCACGCTGATGCTGAATGCGCCGGTGCCGGCGGCGAAGAAGGTGCTGGAGAAGGCGGGCCTCAAGAAGGAGGACATCGACCTGTGGGAGATCAACGAGGCGTTCGCAGTGGTTTCCGAGAAGTTCATCCGCGATCTTGAACTGCCGCGTGACAAGGTGAACGTGAACGGCGGCTCGATTGCACTCGGCCACCCGATCGGCGCGACCGGATCGATCCTGATCGGCACGATCGTCGACGAGCTGGAGCGCCAGGAAAAGCGCTACGGCCTGGTCACCATGTGTGCCGCAGGAGGCATGGCGCCGGCGATCATCGTCGAACGCCTGGCCGCCTGATCGAAGCACGTAAGATGCCGCGAGCGGGCCGAAAGTGCCCGCCGCGGTGGAGGGAATAATGACGCATCCGTACAAGCACGCCGCCGCCACGCCCGACAAGCCCGCCTATATCATGGCGGGTTCCGGAGAGACGGTCACCTTCTCCCAGCTCGACACGCGCGCGAACCAGGGCGCGCATCTGATCCGATCGCTCGGCCTGAAACGGGGTGACGCAATGGCGATGATGATGGATAATTCGCCGCGCTATTTCGAAGTTGCCTGGGCAGCCGAACGTGCTGGCGTCTACCTCACCTGCATCTCGTCCAAGCTGATGGCGGGGGAGGCGGAGTACATCATCCGCGATGGTGAATGTCGGGCGTTCGTTGCGTCGAACGGAACGGCGGCTTGTGCGGAAGCGCTGTTGCCCATGATCGGCGACCTTGACCGGTTCATGGTCGATGGCGCGATCGAGGGATATCAGAGTTGGGAGGAAGCGTGTGCCGCGCAGCCGACCACTCCGATCGCGGATCCTTCCCCGGGCCAGATCATGCTTTATTCGTCGGGCACCACCGGCAAACCCAAAGGCGTCCGCTTCGCTCTGCCGGAGGAACCCTATGGCGAGAACGTCTCGCCGCTGATGATGATCGGACAAGGGCTGTACGGCTTCAACCCGGACATGGTCTACCTCTCGCCGGCGCCGCTTTACCATGCGGCGCCGCTGCGCTGGTCGATGGCAGTCCAGCAACTTGGTGGCACGGTCATCGTGATGGAGCGCTACGATCCGGAGAAAGCGCTGGAAGCGATCCAAACCTACAAGGTGACGCACGCGCAGTGGGTTCCTACCCATTTCATCCGCATGCTGAAGCTGCCGAAGGAAGTGCGCGAGAAATATGACGTTTCTTCGCTGAAGGCGGTCTGGCACGCTGCCGCGCCCTGTCCGATCCCGGTTAAGGAAGCGATGATCGAATGGTGGGGCCCCATCATCGGTGAATATTATGCCGGGACCGAGGGCAATGGCTTCCACAACATCCTGTCGCCCGAATGGCTGACCCATAAGGGATCGGTCGGCCGGAACCTGACCACGATCACCCACGTCTGCGACGAGGACGGCAATGAAGTGCCGCCGCGTACCGAGGGAACGATATACTTCGAGGCGCCGGTGACGGAGCTGAACCCCACCGGGGCGGCGCCGTTCAGCTATCACAACGATCCCGAGAAGACGAAGGACAGCACCAACGCCAAGGGCTGGACGACGTTGGGTGACGTGGGCTGGATGGATGAGGAAGGCTATCTCTACCTCACCGACCGCAAGAGCTTCATGATCATTTCGGGCGGGGTAAACATCTATCCGGCCGAGATCGAGAATTTGCTGATCACGCATCCCAAGGTGGCCGATGTGGCGGTGATTGGCGCGCCGCACGAGGAAATGGGCGAGCAGGTGGTCGCGGTGATCCAGCCGAAGGATCCGGGCGCGGATGACGAAGCATTGGCAAGCGAACTCGCCGAATTTGCGCGCGCGAACCTCAGCCACGTGAAATGCCCGCGCCGGTGGGACTTCCGCGCCGAGCTGCCGCGTCATGACACCGGTAAGCTCTACAAGCGGCTGCTCCGCGACGAATATTGGGGCAAGACCAAGCCCGCCGAGACGGCGCCGTCTCCTTCGGAGCAGGCGGCATGAGCTTCAACTTCGGTGACCTGATCGAGGCGGTCGGGGCCGCCGTGCCGGGTGACCGGGTGGCGCTGGCCCATGGCGAGCAGGTAATCGACTGGGATGGGCTCCGCATCCAGTCGAACAACCTGGCGCGCGCCCTGATCCATCGCGGTCTCCAACCCGGAGACCGCTTCGCCTTTTACGCTTATAATTCAGCTGACTATTTGATTGCGTTGATGGCGTGCTGGAAGGCGCGCGGCACGCACGTCAACGTCAACTACCGCTATGTCGCGGACGAGCTTGCGTACATCCTGGCCGACAGTGACGCGGCGGTGCTGGTCTATGATGCACGGCTGCGCGATTGCGTGTCCGAGGTGGTCGATCGATCGCCGTTGGTGCGCACCTATGTGGAGATTGGTGGCGATAGCGCGCCGCCCGCCTACGCTGAAGCGTTCGATGATCTGATTGCTGGCGACGGTGCGCCGCTCGGCATCGCACGCGATCCGCAGGACCGGTTCTTCATCTACACCGGAGGCACCACCGGCATGCCGAAGGGCGTAGTGTGGACCCATGCGGACCTGAACGCCATCGCCCACGGTGCGGCGGCAGCGGCAGGACTTCCGGTGCCGACCTCGGTGGAGGAGGCCGCGGCATTCGCGGCGGCCAATCCGGATTATCCGCGCACCGTTTGTGGTCCACCGCTGATGCACGGCACCGGCCTGCTCACCTCCTACGGTTCGCTGCTTGCCGGTGGCTTCGTTGCCACCCTGCCGAGCCGCAGCTTCCAGCCGACAGAGGCGCTGGATGCCATCCACCGCTGGAAGGCGAATCGGCTGGTGGTGGTGGGCGACGCCTTCGCCCGACCGATCCTGGAGGCGCTCGATGCCGAACCCGGGCGGTGGGACGTGTCATCGATGCAGCTTATCAATTCGTCCGGCGTGATGTGGACGCAAGGCGTGAAGGACGGGCTGATCCGCCACATGCCCGGCGCGACTTGCCAGGACAATTTCAGTTCGTCCGAAGCAATCGGCATGGGCGTGTCACTGACCACTAAGGATGGCACGGTGGAAACGGCAAAGTTTGTCGTGGGCCCGCGCTGCCGGGTGCTGGACGATGATGACAAGGATGTGGTGCCCGGATCGGGGGTGACGGGCAAGGTGGTGCTCGGCCCGCCTAATCCCGTCGAATATCACAAGGATCCTGAAAAGAGCGCGCGCACTTTCCGCGTGATCGACGGACTGCGATACACCGTGTCTGGCGATTACGCGCAGGTGGCGGAGGACGGCAGCGTCATACTGCTCGGCCGCGGCTCCGCCTGCATCAATTCGGCCGGAGAAAAGATCTTCCCGGAAGAAGTCGAGGAAGCGCTGAAGCTTTGCCCAAAGGTCGAGGATGCGCTAGTTTTCGCCATGGCGGACCCGAAATGGGGCCAGGC
Source organism: Sphingomonas sp. 179-A 2A2 NHS (assembly GCF_045371305.1). Taxonomy (NCBI): domain Bacteria; kingdom Pseudomonadati; phylum Pseudomonadota; class Alphaproteobacteria; order Sphingomonadales; family Sphingomonadaceae; genus Sphingomonas; species Sphingomonas sp. 179-A 2A2 NHS. The sequence goes on from NZ_JBIQDE010000004.1 coordinate 356,223, forward strand.
GGTCGCGGCAGTCGTTCAGTCATCGGCCGGCTTCGACGAAGATGTGACCCGGGACTCGCTTCGCACCCGGCTTGCCGGATACAAACTGCCGAAGCTGATCGTGGCAACCGACCAGTCGCTGCGCGCACCAAACGGCAAAGCGGACTATGCGCGGGCCAAGCAACTCGCTGGTGTTGCCTGACGGCACTAAATTCTTTCGCAATGCTGACATGTCGGTTCAGCCGACAGTCGCCACGGCTCGTCCATAAGGGTTTCATCAGCAGGGCCGGCAAAGTGCGCCGGCAGTGGAGTGAAATCAGAATGGGTAGGAAGATCTTGGCGGCGCTGCTCGCTGCGGCGTCGATCATGCCAGCAGCAGCCGTCGCGCAGGACCGCGGCGGGCCGCGGATGGAGCGCGGTCAGGGTCGGCCGTCGGGCGGCTTCGGCGCGCCGCAGCGTCAGGCGCGGCAGGGCGGCGGCTGGCAGCAGCGGGGCGAGCGGCCACAATCGTTCGCACCGCGCGCGCAGCGCCCTGGTGGGTTCGAGCAGCGTCAGCCGCGCGCTCAGAATGAAGCGCCGATCCCGCGCTTCCAGGGGCAACGCCCCGAGGGGCCGCGCGGTGATAGCGGGCCCCGAGGCTTTGATCGGCCGCAACCTGGGCCTGGCGCTGTGACGCCCACTCAGCCGCGATTGCCGCGCGAACGAGTGGACACGCCGCTCGGCGCGCGCCCGGACGGCTGGAACCGTGGACCTGATGGTCGCAGCGGCGCACGGCCCGATCGTCAGCCAGATCGTCGCTTCGACGCACAGCGTGGCTGGGACCGCAGCGGCGCCGACCGGAACGACCAACGCCGTTGGGATCGGGACCGCCGCGACCGGGTCGATGCTAATCGCTGGTATGGCGGTCGCGACGAGCGTCGCGGCTGGAACTCCGATTGGCTTTACAACGATGGCCGCGGGTGGAATCGCGATTGGCGACGTGACACGCGCTACGATTGGAATCGCTGGCGCGCCACCAACCGAAATGCCTTCCGCCTGCCGCGTTATTATGCGCCGTCCGGCTGGGACTATGGCTATCGCCAGTTTGGCATAGGCGCGGTGTTGTCATCGGTTCTGTTCGCCCAGAACTACTGGATCAATGATCCGTGGGCCTATCGTCTGCCGGAGGCGGACGGTCCCTATCGCTGGGTGCGCTACTACAATGATGCGCTGCTGGTAGATGTCTACTCGGGTGAAGTGGTCGATGTGATCAACGACATCTTCTGGTAGGTTCGTAACAAACTGATGTTCGTCCGGAGGAGCGGTGGTTGGCGGAAGCCGGCCACCGCCCCTTTGGCGTCAGGCGTCCAGGCTGCGGCCAAGCGACGCGTTGACGACGCCGCCGTCCACCACGAGCGTATCGCCGACGACATAATCGCTGGCGCGGCTCGCGAGGAAGATCGCGGCACCCGCCATGTCGGCTTCATTGCCGATGCGCTGCATCGGAATGCCTTTGGCCACTTCATCACCGTGATCGCGCGCGGCCCGATTCATCTCGCTAGCGAAGGCGCCGGGCGCGAGGCTGGTGACGATGATCGCATCCTTGATCAGTCGCGCCGCCATCCGCTTGGTCAGATAGATCAACGCAGCCTTCGATGCGTGATAGCTGTATGTATCCCAGGGGTTCAGCCGCAAGCCGTCGATGGAGGTGATGTTGATCACCTTGGAGGGCTTGTCATAGCTTGCCTCGGCTTTCAGCAGCCCGTGCAATGCTTGGGTCAGGAAAAACGGGGACTTGACGTTCAGGTCCATCACCTTGTCCCAGCCGCTTTCCGGGAACTCCTCGAACGGCACGCCCCAGGCGGCACCTGCGTTGTTCACCAGGATGTCGAGATGATCTTCCCGCTCCGCGATTGCTGCGGCCAAGGCGCGGCAGCCTTCCACGGTCGAGATGTCCTGCGGCAGGGGGATGCAGTTTGACCCGAGTTCGGCCGCGGTCTCCTCGCACGCCGCCACCTTGCGTGAGGAAATGTACACCTTGGCACCTTGTTCGATGAAGCCGCGCGCGATGATCTTACCGATCCCGCGGCTGCCGCCGGTGACGAGGGCGGTGCGGCCCTCGAGGCTGAAGAGATTATTGAAGCTCATCATTTCACTCCCGTTCCATCGCGCGCCTAGCGCGGCGTCCGACGACGAGCAACCGCCCTACCGCAAATTCGAACCGTGACAGATTGACGTGGATAAGTGCCATACTATGCTGCCGAAAAAACGAGATGATAGGATCGAGGATGCGGTTTTCGGGTAAGCGAGCCGTCGTCACTGGCGGGGCTTCCGGCATCGGGCGCGCCACCGCGCTCCGCCTGGCGGAGGAGGGCGCTGATGTGTGGATCGGCGATATCGACGAGGCGGCGGGACAAGACCTTGCTGCCACTTCCAACGGCAAGATCAGCTTCCGCCGCTGCGACGTCACTGAGGCGGACGACATTCGAACGCTGATGGAGGCGGCCGACTCGGCCGGTGGGCTCGACGTGTTGTTCAACAACGCCGGCGCGGGCGGAGCCCCGGAGAAGATTGACGAGATCTCGCCGGAGGATTGGGACCGCACACAGTCGTTGCTGCTGCGCTCCGTTGCGCTCGGCATTCGCTATGCCGCGCCGCTGATGGCGAAGCGCGGCGGCGGGGCGATCGTGAACACGTCGTCGGTATCGGCGCTCGGCACCGGATATGCGCCGACCGCATATTCCACCGCCAAGGCCGGCGTCCTGCATCTCTCGAAGATGGCGGCAGCCGATCTTGCCAAGATCAACGTGCGTGTGAACGCGGTGATACCCGGCTTCATCACGACCAATATCTTCACCCGGCATCTCGAGGTGCCGGAGGAGCAGCGCGAGCGCGCCAATCAGATAATCGCCCAGGTTGCCGCGAAGGCGCAGCCTGTGGCGCGCGCGGGGCGGCCAGAGGATATCGCGGCTGCCGTGGCCTATCTGCTGAGCGATGAAGCAGGTTTTGTCACTGGCACCCATCTGGTGGTGGACGGCGGTATCACGATCGGCACGCGGCCGAGCTGGGATCCGGAACAGCCCGGGCTCTTTGCGGCCTTGGAGTCGTTTCTGTGAGCGCCTCGATCGCAACCGGAGCCGCCGTCGCCACTCCGACGAGCGTGCCGCCTAGCCCCAGGCGGCTGCGCGGTCGCACGATGGCCAGCTATGGTTTCGGCGCAGCTGCGTACGGCGTTAAGGACTCGGGCTTCGGCACCTTCCTTCTTCTGTTCTACAATCAGGTGATCGGCGTGCCGGCGGCAACCGTCGGGTTCGTGATCATGCTGGCGCTCATCATCGATGCTTTCATCGATCCGACGGTAGGCATGCTCTCCGATCGCACGCAGACGCGGTGGGGACGGCGCCATCCTTGGCTCTATGGAGCGACGCTCCCAATCATGCTCGGCTGGGTGTTGCTGTGGAACCCGCCCGAGGGTTCGCAAGCGATGGTGCTTGGCTGGTTGTTCGTCATGGCAGTGCTCGTGCGAAGTGCGGTCAGCGCCTATGAGGTGCCTAGCCAGGCGATGGCTGCGGAGCTCAGCTCCGATTATGACGAGCGTACCCGCATCATGGCCTATCGCTTCCTGTTCGGGTGGGCTGGCGGCCTCATCATGCTGATTGCGGCTTATTGGATCTTCCTTTCCCCCACACCGGAGTTCCCGAACGGGCTGCTCAACCGCGCGGGATACAAGGGCTTCGCTATCGCTGGCGCGCTGTTCATGGGCGTCGCGATCCTTACGTCCGCGCTCGGCACGCATCGGGAGATCCCGAACCTTCCCAAGCCAGTGTTGGAGAAGCAATCGCTCGGAAAGCACTTCGCGGATCTGCGCGAGACGCTGCACAATCGCGCGTTCCTGATCCTGATGCTGGCCGGCCTCTTTGTGTTCACCAACCAGGGGATCACCTATGCGATCTCCAATTACCTTTACACGTACGTGTGGCGCTTCACGGCGGTGTCGATCGGTTCTCTGACGGTGCCGACGTTCGTGCCGCTAAGCTTCTCGCTGTTCGGCGGCGTGCTGGTTGCTTTCGTCGTTGCGCCCCGGCTCGGGCAGGTTGCAAGCAAGCCGAAGGTTGCCTCGACTGCTGCGATCCTGTCGGTGGCGATCGGCACTGCGCCTTACTGGTTACGGCTTGGCGGGATGTTCCCAACGCCGGAAAACCCGGCCATGTTGCCGATCCTGTTTGCGATGCTGGCGATCGCGACGGCGGCCAGCGTGACGGCGCATATCCTGGGTTCGTCCATGATGGCGGACGTGGTGGAGGATTCGGAACAGCGCACCGGTCGCCGATCGGAAGGCGTGTTCTTCGCCGGCGGCTTTTTCATCCAGAAGTGCACCAGCGGCGTCGGCATCTTCCTGACCGGCCTGATCCTAGCCGTCGCCAACTTCCCGGCAAAGGCGATCCCCGGGCAGGTTCCGGTCGGCGTGATTGATCGTCTGACGATCATCTACATCCTGGCTGCAACCACCCTGGCTTTGGCCGCCGCGTTCACTTACCGCGCGTTCCCGTTCGGGCGAGCGGAACATACAGCGCGGCTGGAGGCATTGAGGATGCAGGCGCTCGATTCGGAGCGGATCGAACCGGTTCCCTGAGCTGAAAACGGGCGGGTTTTGCCGTGAAGAGGCGACGAAACGACCGTTCGTCGGCGCGCAAACACCGTTCACCGGTTTCGGTTCCCCCGCGGCTTGGTATTTTTTCCTGACCTTCGTAGCTGCACTGCAACAGTCAACTTCGTGACCGGGGGGTCGCAGTGCAGTTCAAGAAGTTCACGGCGCGTGCAGCGCTGGTGCTATCGTGCGGCCTGATGACCGCTACTGGCGCCAATGCCCAGTTCTGGCAATGCGCGCCTTATGCTCGGGAAATCTCGGGCATCCAGATCCGCGGCAATGCCAACACCTGGTGGGGTCAGGCCGCGGGCCGCTACGAGCGGGGCAACCAGCCGAAAGTCGGCGCCGTCCTCTCCTTCCAGGCCACGCGCCGCATGCGCGTCGGACATGTCGCAATGGTCAGCCGCGTGGTGAGTGATCGTGAGATCCTGCTCACCCATGCAAACTGGTCGCGCCGCGGTGGCATCGAGCGTGACGTGCGCGCGATCGACGTGTCGCCGAACGGTGACTGGAGCATGGTGAAGGTGTGGTATGCGCCGCAGGGCGGGCTCGGCACTTCCGATTATCCCACCAACGGCTTCATCTATTCAGACCATACACCGGCCGGTACGCCCACCATCGGCGGATCCGACGCAGATGAGACCCGCATCGCGAACCTTGCGATTGCCACATCGGCGTCAGTCCCGATGAAGGGCGCGGTGACGATCGAGCCGTAAGCCCGCTCAGGCGGGGCGGAAGGTCATCGCCACGCCGTTCATGCAATAGCGTTTGCCGGTGGGCCTGGGCCCATCGTCGAATACATGGCCCAGATGGCCGCCGCAGCGGCGGCAGTGGACTTCCGTCCGTGTCATGCCGAGCGTGCTATCACGGCGGGTAGCGACCGCATTGGCGAGCGGCGCCCAGAAGCTTGGCCAACCTGTGCCGCTTTCGAACTTGGTTCGCGACGAGAACAGGGGCTGCGCGCATCCGGCGCACAGGAAGGTACCGGCTCGTTTCTCGTCGTTGTTCGGACTCGAATAGGGCCGTTCGGTCGCTTCCTTGCGAAGCACATCATAGGCAGCGGGCGGTAGCTTGGACCGCCACTGCGCGTCCGTCAGCCTAAACGGAAATTTCTCCGACGCTGCTTGAGCGGGATCAGCCCCGCACGCGCTGACCGCAGCCGCGATGGTGCCGCTCCCAAGCGCGATCAGGGCGCGGCGGCGATCAATCAGATGGTCCATCTTCAGAATATAAGCTTCGCAAGCGCGGCAGACAGTGGCGCATAGGGGAATTTGCTGCGGCCGCCGCAACTCGCGTGCTAAGCTTGCAACCATGCTGGACACTGTCTCCCCCGCCGCGATGATTGCGGGCATGGCTGCTCGTGCACGTGTCGCCGCGCACGACCTGGCTCGCACAACCACGGATCAGCGCCGCGCTGGGCTCCGTGCCGCTGCATCGGCGCTGCGCGACGCGGCGGACAGGATCATCGCTGCCAATGCCGTGGATGTTGCCCGCGGCGAAGCGACTGGGCTGAGTGGCGCGCTTCTCGATCGCTTGCGGCTTGATGCTGGAAGAGTGGCCGCCATGGCGGCAGGAGTTGAGACGGTCGCATCGCTCGCTGATCCCGTCGGCCAGGTGATCGACACGGTGACCAGGCCCAACGGCTTGGTTCTGTCGCGAGTCCGGGTCCCGATCGGCGTTATCGGCATCATCTATGAGAGCCGCCCGAACGTGACTGCGGATGCAGCGGCGCTTTGCGTCATGTCCGGCAATGCCGTGATCCTCCGCGGTGGATCCGAAGCGGTCGAGAGCAACGCCGCAATCCACGAGGCGCTGTGCGAAGGGTTGATAGCCGCGGGCCTACCCGCCGGCGCGGTGCAGCGTGTCGCCACCACTGACCGCGCCGCAGTCGGGGCGTTGTTGGCGGCGGAGGGCGCGGTCGACCTTGTCGTACCGCGCGGTGGCAAGAGCTTGGTCGCCCGCGTGCAAGCGGAAGCGCGGGTGCCGGTGCTCGCGCACCTCGACGGCATCAACCATGTCTTCGTCCATGGTTCGGCCGATCCGGCGATGGCGGAGCGCATCGTTGTCGACGCGAAGATGCGCCGTACCGGTATCTGCGGTGCGATGGAGACGTTGCTGATCGACGCCGCTTTCGCCGAGCCCGAACGGCTGGTCACAGCGCTCGCTAACGCCGGCTGCGAAGTACGCGGAAACGCGCGCATTTCGGCGCTCACCGGCGCCACGCTAGCCTCGGAGGCCGACTGGGACACCGAGTATCTCGACGCCCTTTGCGCGGTCGCGATTGTTGAGGGGCTGGACGGCGCGATCGATCACATCGCGCGTCATGGTTCCCACCACACGGACGCGATTGTTGCTGAGGATCAGGCCGTCGCGGAGCGCTTTCTGGCTGAAGTGGATTCGGCGATCGTCCTGTGGAACGCCTCCACCCAGTTTGCAGACGGGGGCGAGTTCGGACTGGGCGCAGAGATCGGGATTGCCACCGGGCGCTTGCATGCGCGCGGGCCGGTCGCGCTGGAGGGACTGACCACTTACAAGTGGATCGGCCGCGGAACAGGGCAGGTTCGCGGCTGATCCACCACTTCTTGGTCGTTCAGCGGGGCAGGTCAAAGATCAGCAAGGTCGAGGTGGCGGTGGCGCAGAGCTTGTTCTGGCTATGGTGTAGCGTTGCTTCGGCGAAGGCCACCCGACGACCCATGGAGACGATCCGGCCTTCGGCGCGCACCCGGCCGCTCTTCTCGGAGAGGCCGCGGTGATAGGCGATCTTCAGTTCGAGCGTGGAGTAGCCTTGGCCAGGGCGCATCTGGGAGTGGACCGCCACTCCGCAGGCGCTGTCGAGCAAGGTCGCCGCATAGCCGCCGTGGACCGATCCGAGCGGATTGAAGACGCTGCCGTCCGGCTCGCCTTCGAAGATGGCGGTGCCGCGCGTCACCTCGACAAGATCGATGTTCATCCGTTGGTTCATTGGCGGGCGCTGCCCGGCCATTAGCATGGACTGCAATTGTGCGAGACCATCCAGCTCGGCCGCTTCCTCATGCATCGACAAATCCTTCGTCTGTTTGGTGCAAAGCCCACAGGTTCAGCGGTACCGCGAGGCCACGTCGCGCCGGGACAGTCCCGGTGCCATGGCGAGGCGGGCTGACTGCATGGCCTGCCACTGGGTCTCGTCCGGCAGCGGCGGGATGGTGACGGTCTCGCCGCGATCGAAACCGACCAGCGCTGCGTCGACCAATTCGCCGGCATCCATGACGATTTCAGCGGGGAAGGCGTTCACGTCCTTGCCCGATCGCTCCCAGATCTCGGTGCGGGTCGCGCCGGGCAGAACGGCCTGAACGTGGACGCCCTTGTCGCCGACTTCACGGCTGAGGCCCTGGGTCAAGTTCAGGATGTAAGCCTTTGTGGCACTGTAAGTCGCCTCGAAGGCCTCCGGCGCCAGGGCGATCGTAGAGGAGAGATTGATGATCGCGCCGCGGTTGCGGGCGACGAAGGCCGGCAGGGCCGCGCGGGCCAAGAGGGTGGGGGCGGTGACGTTGATGGCGATCAACTGTTCGACCGCCGAAACCGGCGTATCGATGAGGGACCGTTCGAATGCGATACCGGCGTTGTTGACGAGCATCGTCAGCGTCTCGTCGGCGGTGATCCGCTGTTCCACGCGGGCAAGTTGAGTGCGATCGGCAAGATCGGCCTGGAGAACCTCGGCGTTGATGCCGGCTTCCGCGCGTAGTTTGCCAGAAACCGCTTCTAAGCGGCTGAAATCCCTCGCAACAAGGATGAGATCGTAGCCGCGTTTCGCTAGGCGATCGGCGTAGATGGCGCCGATGCCGGTGGAGGCGCCAGTGATGAGTGCAGTGCCTTGAGCCATGGCTCGTTCTCCTTCGAGCAGCGTATCGCATACTCGTATATGATGGCCGTCATATTATATGATGCTCATCATCTGTCGAGTCATACCTGTGTATGGCGAACTTGGCGGTGCCCTCACGGGGCGTACAATGGCGGTCGAAAAGCGGTTTGCGATGGGCGACAATGGAAGCCGATGGAGTTTGATGTGATAGGCGTGGCGCGTGATGGCAGCGGAATGGCTGGCGAAATGACGGCGAAGGACCGGACCCGCGCCCGAATCCTGGATGAAGCGGCCAGTGCGATGCGGGAGCGCGGTTCTGACGGGATCGGGGTCGCTGCGCTGATGAAGCGCGCCGGGCTGACGCATGGCGGCTTCTACGCCCATTTCGAGAACCGGGATGACCTGGTCTGCCACGCGGTCGATCGCATGTTCCGCGATTCGGCGGAGATCCTGAGACAGCATCTGGGACAGGAGGATGCGGCCCGTGGGCTCGCCGCGTTGATCGACGCTTATCTGTCGGACGAGTTGCTGCAGGCCGCGGACCGGGGATGTCCGCTGCCCGCGCTGAGCGGGGAAGCGATGCGCATGCCGGCGGCGGCCCGGGATCGGTTTCGCGAGGGGATCATCGCCTTTCGCGGAGCGCTGGCGAAGTCATTTGCGACGCTGGGGCTCCCGGAGCCGGACGCGCTCGCGGCGTCCGTTCTGGCGGAGATGGTAGGCGCAATGGCGCTTGCCCGGGCGCTGGGTGGCGATATGGCGGCCACGCAGCTTGCCGCGTCGCGTGAGGAGATCAAGCGGCGGCTGGAACTGGCGGCGTCAGACGGCGGCGCTTGATGAGGCCGCTGGTTCGCCGCGGCCGGTGATGAGGCGGAAGAAGCGCGGGACCGCGCCGTTGCGATCCATCCATGCGCTGTATTCCCGGTAGGCGGGATCGGCGAGCAGGTGCCGTTCCTCGGTGCGGGCGCGCCAGTAATAGATACCGCTGACGGCGCCCAAGATGATCGTCGCGCGTGCCGCGTCCACCAGCGAGCCCGTCGACAGGATCGGGATGGTCGAGATCCACCAGAACAGGTTCTTGGTGAGATACGCCGGATGGCGTGACCATGCATAAGGACCGTGGGTGAGGATGCCACGGTTGGTGAGGTTCGAGAAGCGCAGGCCGAAGGCGACCGTCGCCCAGGCATAGATGCCGGTGAGCACCACCAGCACCGCGCCGGTCAGCGCCAGCAGCAGCGGGTGGCCCTGCAGCCAATAGGTCCATTCCGCGGTGCCGGGATGATAGTCGAGCGGGCCCCCGGTATCCATCAGCAGGAAGGGCGGATAGCAGATGAGCGCTGCCATCCACCCGGCAGCATAAGGATTGGCGGTGCGGATATGCGCATCGAGCGGGCGCATCGTCAGCATGTAGCCGACGCTGGCGAAGGCGACGTCGATCACGAACATGAAGGTGATCAGCCACTGCGCCAGGGCCACCGGATCGGCGAGGATGCCGAAGGTGGGCGTGCGCACGAAATCACCGAAGCCCGGCGGCACGATCGCCAGCATGAAGGCGAGGAAGAAGGCCTTCACCCCCCAGGCGCGCAAGTGATTGTAGATCACCTCCGGCTCCGCGGTGCCGGTGTGCGTCAGCCATGCGCCGAACGCCCAGGCGCCGTCGCGCGGATCGACCAGCCGGCGATCCAACCAGATGACATAGGGGATGGAGACGAGGAACAGCCAGGGTGCCGCCGTGCCGAAGCACCACATGGCGAACTGGAAATTGCCTTCCCAATAGAAGCGCCCGGTGGCGTAGATGAGGGCGATCGCGGCCCAGGTTGCCCATAGCCCGACGAGCTTGATGAGGCTGATGTCGATCGTTTCGCGCAGCGGGCGGGCGTTTGCCCAGTCAATGCCCGTGGAGGGGTTGCGGTGCACCTTGTCGACGAGGAGCGACCACAGCACCATCGGGATGCCGCAGGCGAGGAGGTTCACCAGCGCTGCATAGGGCCCGTCCATGCCGTAATGGCGCGCGATCGCGATCCAGACGATGACGCCGGCGAGCCCCGCCAGCCCGACACCGTGCGACACCGCGGAGGCGGGACGTGAGTCGGCCCGCTCGGCGCTCGCGAAAGTGGCATCCTGGTACATGCACCGTGCCCCTAGCGCACAATCGTAAGGATCGCGTGAAAGAAGCGCTCGCGCAGCGTGGCGGCTGCTCCTACATCCGCCGCCATGTACCAGTTCGACATCGCCGCCGACGACAAGGCAGAGCTTTACCGGGACATCCTCTCGGCGCTCGACGCGCTGACCGCAGACGAGCCAGACGCGATCGCCAACATGGCCAATGCCGCTGCCTTATTGTGGCAGTATCTGCCGGACCTGAACTGGGCGGGCTTCTATCGGCTGGTGGGCGATGAGCTGGTGCTCGGGCCGTTCCAGGGGAAGCCGGCGTGCATCCGCATCGCAATCGGCAAGGGCGTCTGCGGCGCGGCAGCGGCGACGCTGGAGACGCAGCTGGTGGCGGACGTCCACGCCTTCCCAGGACATATCGCGTGCGATGCGGCCAGCGCGTCCGAACTGGTGGTGCCGATCGTGAAGCAGGGGCGGCTGATCGGCGTGCTCGATCTCGACAGCCCGCTGCCCGGCCGCTTCGATGCGGCGGATGCGGAAGGCGGCGAGCGGATCGCGGCGCTGCTCGCGGACCGGATCGGCTGAGGATCAGCGGTCGCCGGCGTCCGCCGCGCGCAAAGTTTCGAGGAACACGGCGCGCTGCGCGTCGAAGGCGCGGCGGTAGGCGGGCCGTGCCGCGCCACGTGCGATATAGTCGGCGAGGCTGGGGAAGCGGGCGAGGAGGTGACTGCCCTCCAGCCGGCGAAGCACAGTGATCATCAGCAGATCGCCTGCGGTGAAGGCGTCCTCCAGCCAGGCGCGGCGGCCGAGGCAGGCGGAGAGTTCGCCGAGGCGGCGGTCGACCCGCTCCTCGAGCATTGGCAGGCGCTCCGCCGCCCACGGGCGATCGCCCTCTAGGAGATGCGCCATCTCCAGTTCGACGATCGGCGGCTCGAGCGTGTTCAGCGCGCTGAACATCCAGTTGATCGCGCGGGCACGGCCGGCCCCCTCTGACGGAAGCAGGCCGGCGTGGCGCTGCGCGACGTGCAGCACGATCGCGCCGGATTCGAAGAGGGCGACGTCGTCCTCTTCAAAGGTGGGGATCTGGCCGAAGGGGTGGAGCGCGCGGTGCGGCGGCTGCTTCATTGCGGCGAAGGACAGCAGCCTGACGTCATAGGGTTGGCCGACCTCTTCGAGCGCCCAGCGAGCGCGCATGTCGCGCGCCTGCCCCCGGCCCTTGTCGGGCGAAGCGGCAAAAGCGGTGATGGTGATCGTCATCGCGAGCGTTCCTGTCGTCCCCCGGCGGGGTGTCTCTTCGCAGGACGCGCCCCAATTCGGGACGGGTACGGCGGTGGCGAGCACCCGAACCCAATGGTAAGTAAAAGGTTAAAATAGCGGGTGCGGCGCGGTCCACCGTGCATTTCGGGAGGCGAATTGATGCGAAACCTGTTGGTCACCACTGCCATGGTGTCGATGGCGATCGCCAGCGGCGCGACGGCGCAGGAACGGGTGGTCGTTCGCGGTCCGGCGCCTGCCGCCACCACGCCCGCCGCCGCCACGCCGGCGCCGACACGGCCGGTGGCGACGCCGCGGCCGGTGAGCGCCCCGCAGCCGCAGAACGGGCGCACCTGGACCACGACGACTGCAACGCCGAGCGCGGGCAACTGGCAGCGACCGCAGCGCCCGGCGGGGTGGAACAATGGCCGGCCCGGCGCCAACGGCCCGCGCTGGGGCGGGCGCATCCAGGGCCGCTGGTGGGGCGGCGCGCGCGCGCCTGGCGGCTGGGGCGCCTATCACCGGCCGGTGCGCGGCTGGACGCTGCCGAGCTATTGGATCGCGCCGCGCTGGTATGTGAACGACTGGGCGGGATATGGCCTGCCGCAGCCGCCCGTCGGCTATACCTGGTCCCGCTATTACAATGACGCGGTGCTGATCGATGATCGCGGCGCCGTGTACGACACGATCGGCGGGATCGACTGGGATCAATATGATCCGGAAGGCGTGGACTACACCTTCTACGATGACGGCAATCTGCCCGGCTATAGTGGCTATACCTCTTCTCCGCCGCCGCCGGCACGCGCCGGTGCGCCTTACGATTATCCGCGCGAGAGCAATGGCGTTGCCGGCGCAGCAGTGGGCGCGGCGATCGGTGGCGTCGCGGGCGCAGCGATCGCGGGACGGGGCGACCGGCTGGGCGGGGCGCTGATCGGCGGCGGCGTGGGCGCGCTGACCGGATATGCGGTGGAAAAGTCGGCCGACCGCGGCCGGCGTGCGCCGCCGCCGCCGCCACCGGCTTATGGTGCGGGATATCCGATGCCTGCCGTGGGCACGCGTGCGCCGTCACCGCCGCCGGCTTATGGGCCGGGATCGGCACCCATGCCGGCAATCGGCACGCGGGCGCCCTCCGCCCCCGCGCCGATCGTGACGGCCGGCCCGGGGACAACCGTCGTCACCACGACGACCACCAGCGGACCGCAGGCGACGCCGGGCTATTATGCCAACGGTTATTATTATCCGGGCACCAGCGTGACGACGGTGACGGTGCAGAGCCAGCCGACGGTGACGACCACCACGACCGAAACCTGGGACGATGCCGTGACGTACACGCGCTCGCGCCGGGGCGCGCGTTAGGCGCGACGATTAGACGGGCGATGTCGCGGCGGCTGAGCCGCGGCTGATCCCGGAAACGAGCTTGTCGGGGGGCAAGGGGGCGTCGTTCCGCGATCTGCGGTACGGCGCCTTTCCTATTTACTCAGCGGCGAGGCGCGCGGCCGGCGAAGGTGACGATGCTCTCCGCGCCGTTGGGGCCGATCGCCGAGACGCCGAAGAAGTGATCGTCGACCGAGACTTCCTTCAGCACCAGCTGAGTCGCGCCGGCAACCTCGCGATCGTCCGTCCAGGCCGGCTTGTCGTTGCGCCGCCAGTGGATCTTGTAGCGCGTGGCGCCGGGCACCGGCTGCCAGGCGACATTGGTGTCGCGGGTCAGCTCTCCGGCGACGCTGACGCCCGCCGGCGCGGCGGGGGCGGCGGCGAGCTGCGCGATCGTGGCGACGTTGATGGCCGTGACGCGCGCGAGATAGGGGAAGTCCATCCCTTCGATCGTGTCACCATAGACGCGGCCGTTCTCGGTACGCAGATCCTGGTGCTGGCGATCCCAATTCTCGGCACCCACGGTGAAGCGGACGGCGGGATAGCCCTGGCGCAGGAACGGTTCATGATCGCCGCCGCGGCCGAAGCGATCGGGGCGGCGATCGACGAAGACGTCGAACTTGCCGGGCAGCGTATCGGCGATGCCGTCGATCGCCTTGGCCAGCGCGCGGCTGGGGCCATCGTCCTCGCCGCCGATGGCGCGGCGCTCCATCGCCTCGGCCAGGCTTTCGCTGGCGCGGACACCTTCGGAGAAGACGCGCACGCGATCGGCGACTCGCAGGCCGTTCTGGCCGATCGAATTGCCGACGATATCGTTGTTGAGCATCGCATCGACCTGCCAGCCGCGCGCCTTGGCGGTCTCGGCCAGCAAGGTGGCGCCGAGCAGGCCCTGCTCCTCGCCCGAAAAGGCGACGTAGACGATGTTGGCGGCGAACTTCTCCTTCGACAGGATGCGCGCGGCCTCCAGCACCAGCGCAACGCCGCTGGCGTCGTCATTCGCGCCGGGGGCGTCGGAGGTCACGTCCATCACGTCGCTGACGCGGCTGTCGATATGGCCGCCGACGATGATGAAGCGGTTGGGATCGGTGCCGCGCTGGATGCCGAGCACGTCCTCGATCACGACGCCGTTGGGCGCGCGGGCGTTGACGAAGCGGCGCTGCAGGCGCTCGACCGTGATGCAACCGCCGCAGGCCGCGCCGATGCGCTCGAATTCGGACGCCACCCAGTTGCGCGCGGCGCCGATGCCGCGCTTCGGATCGGTCGCCGAAGAAAGCGAGTGGCGGGTGCCAAACGAGACGAGCTTCTCCACCGAGCCACGCAACCGATCGGGCGAGGGCGTGTCGCGTGCTGCAGCAGGGGTGGCGAGGAGCAGGGTGGCGAAGGGAATGGCGGCGGGCGAAATGCGGATCATGCCGGCTTGGTGGCGGCAATTGCGTGATCAGACAAGGTTCATTTGACGCGGTGGCCGATTACCGTATCGTAGGCAAATAATGAATGGTCGCCAGTGCGCGTTGTCATTTATTATACTGGGGGGAAGTCTGATGAAGAAGATGTTTGCGGCGCTGCTTGGCAGTGCGTTGCTGGCTGCCACGCCGGCCTTTGCCGATAGCCCACTTAGCGGAACGTGGAAGCTCAACCCGAAATCATCCGTGATGGACGTGAAGCCGGATGAATTCACGCTGAAAGATGGTAGCTATTCGTGTAAATCCTGCATGCCGAGCGCCTATACTGTGAAGGCGGACGGCGCGTTCCATGCGGTGCCGGATCGTCCTTACTGGGACGAGCTCGCGATCAAGGCGGTCGACCCGCAGACGGTGACGTTCCAGTTCCGCAAGGATGGCAAGGTTGTGGGGGAGAACCGCCGCGTCGTTTCCGCTGACGGGATGTCGACCGTGGTGACGGCGATGAATACCAACAACGCCGCGGGCGCGCAGGTGGAGCAGAAGACGGTCCAGACCCGTGTCGGGGCGCCGGTGACGGGAGCGCATCTGATCTCCGGTGCGTGGAAGACCGATCCTGCTTCCATCAACGTGACCGACAACGCCTTGCGCGCGACGTTCAACGTCGACGGTGACACACTGCGGATGACGTCTCCGATGGGCGAGACGCTGGAAGCGAAGCTGGGCGGCGATTATGCGCCGGTCGTCGGTGATCCGGGCAAGACGATGACCAAGGCCGCGCTGTTGGCGCCGAA
Source organism: Sphingomonas sp. 179-A 2A2 NHS (assembly GCF_045371305.1). Taxonomy (NCBI): domain Bacteria; kingdom Pseudomonadati; phylum Pseudomonadota; class Alphaproteobacteria; order Sphingomonadales; family Sphingomonadaceae; genus Sphingomonas; species Sphingomonas sp. 179-A 2A2 NHS. Next base: position 371,598 of record NZ_JBIQDE010000004.1, read on the forward strand.
CCGGCTGCAACTTACCGACATGCAGAACGGCAAGGTCACGCAGGTGACGACCTATGACGTGTCAGCGGACGGCAAGACGCTGAACGTGGCGTGGACCGATCCGCGGGACGGGTCGAAGGGAACGTTGGTCGCCACCAAGGAGTGAGGTGGGCGTTCCTTCCCGGTCGGTGATCCGGCCGGGGAGGGTGCCGCCGCCGCTCAGCTCAGCCGGTCGATCGCCTCGCGGTCGAGGCTGCCGGGGATGATCATCAGCGGCACGGGGAGGGCGCCGACCTCACCCGCAAAGTGCGTGACGAGCGGGCCGGGCGCACCGTCCGCCGCGGCGCCAAGCACGAGCGCTGCGATCTGCGGGTTGCCGGCGATCAGCTCCCTGATGATCTTTGGCCCTTCGCCCTGGCGAACGGTGATGGCGGGGCGAAGGCCCGATTCCTCGATCAGCGTACCGGCGGCGCGGGCGACCAGCGCCTCGGCATAGCGCAACGCATCTTCCTCGATCGTTGCCTGCACGCCGCCGAAGGCGATGAACTCCTGCGGTTCGACGAGCGCGAGGATCTCGACCCCGCCGCCCGTCTTCACCGCGCGGCGCGCGGCGAAGCGCAGCGCGATCTCCGCCTCGGGCGTGTCGTCGATCACGGTTAGGTAAATACGCATTGCTGTCGGCCCCTCGTTGGCGCCAGCTTATCCGCCTGCGGGGTTGACCGCGCAAGGGCACGGCGCGAGAGACAGGGACCCTCCCCCCGGGACAAGTTCGAGGACCTTCATGCCGATCGAGATCAAGATGCCTGCTCTTTCTCCGACGATGGAGGAAGGCACGCTGGCCAAATGGCTGGTCAAGGAAGGTGACACCGTCAGATCGGGCGATCTGCTGGCCGAGATCGAGACCGACAAGGCGACGATGGAGTTCGAGGCGGTCGACGAAGGCGTGGTGTCGAAGCTGACCGTCGCCGAGGGCACCGACGGCGTGAAGGTCGGCGAGGTCATCATGGTGCTGGCCGAGGAAGGCGAGAGCGTGGCCGAAAGCGCGCCAGCCGCCGCGCCGGCTGCTGCCAAGGAAGAGCCGAAGAAGCAGGTCGACGCCCCGGTGGATCGTGAGACGGGCGAGCCGGTTTCGCCGCAGAACCCCGAGACGAAGCAGCCGGAAGCGAAGCCGCAGCCCGCGGCGCAAGCGCAGCCGCAGACGCAGACGCAGGCGCAGGCGCGTGCTGAAACGCCGCGTGCCGATGGCGAGCGCGTAAAGGCAAGCCCGCTGGCGCGCCGCATCGCCGCCGAGAAGGGCGTCGATCTGGCGGCGCTTACCGGATCGGGCCCGAACGGGCGGATCGTGAAGGCCGATGTGGAAGGCGCGCAGCCGGGCATCGCTGCGCCTGCCGCCGAGGCGGCCGCTGCCGCGCCGACTGCCGCCGCTGCTGCGCCCACGGCGCCGGCGCAGATCCCGGACGTGCCGCACGAGAAGACCAAGCTCAGCAACATGCGCAAGACGATTGCGCGCCGCCTGACCGAATCGAAGCAGCAGGTGCCGCATATCTACCTCACGGTGGACGTGCAGCTCGACAAGCTGCTGAAGCTGCGCAGCGAGCTCAACGCGAGCCTGGAAGCGCGCGGCGTGAAGCTCTCCGTCAACGACCTTCTCATCAAGGCGCTGGGCGTCGCACTGGTGCAGGTGCCCAAGTGCAACGTCATGTACACGCCGGGCGAGCTGATCACCTTCCAGCGTGCGGACATTTCGGTCGCGGTGTCGACCGCCGAGGGCCTGATCACGCCGGTGATCGCCGAAGCGGATACGGCGTCGCTCTCGTCGATCTCGACGCGGATGAAGGATCTTGCCGCTCGCGCGCGCGACCGGAAGCTCAAGCCGGAGGAATTCACCGGCGGCACCGCCTCGCTCAGCAACATGGGCATGTATGGCATCAAGCAGTTCGAAGCGGTCATCAACCCGCCGCAGGGCATGATCCTGGCGGTGGGCGCCGGTGAGAAGCGCCCCTATATCGTCGATGATGCACTGGGTGTGGCGACGGTGATGAGCGTGACCGGCAGTTTCGACCACCGCGCGATCGACGGCGCCGACGGGGCGCAGCTGATGCAGGCGTTCAAGCAGCTGTGCGAGAACCCGCTGGGGATGCTCGCCTGACATGAACCGCGCGCTTGCGGTTGAGTTGTTGCATCTCGCCGCCGGACTGGCGCTGACGCTGGCGATCTTCCGTGCCGGCGTCTGGGCCTATCCGCAGGGCGAAGATTCGCTCGATCCGGTGGGTTGGGCAACGATGCTGGCCGTGTTCGTGATGAGCGTGCCGGAACTCGTGAAGGCCGCGCGCAAACCAAGGAACTGAATTGTGGCAGACACTTACGATCTCGTCGTCCTCGGCTCCGGGCCGGGCGGCTATGTCGCGGCGATCCGTGCGGCGCAGCTTGGGCTGAAGACCGCGATCGTTGAGCGCGAATTGCTGGGCGGCATCTGCCTCAACTGGGGCTGCATACCGACGAAGGCGCTGCTGCGATCGGCCGAGGTGTTCCATTACATGAGCCATGCGAAGGATTTCGGCCTGACGGTCGAAGGCTTCGCCGCGGATCTCGATGCTGTGGTGAAGCGCTCGCGAGGGGTGGCCAAGCAGCTCAATCAGGGCGTCGCGCACCTGATGAAGAAGCACAAGATCACCGTCCACATGGGCGAGGGGAAGCTGACCGGTAAGGGCAAGCTGATCGTGACTGACAAGGACGGCAAGGCGAGCGAGCTTCAGTACAAGAACATCATCGTCGCGACCGGCGCGCGGGCCCGCGACCTGCCGTTCGCCAAGGCCGATGGGAAGCGCATCTGGACTTATCGCCACGCGATGACGCCGAGCGAGATGCCGACGAAGCTTCTGGTCATCGGATCGGGCGCGATCGGCATCGAGTTCGCCAGCTTCTACAACGACATGGGCGCGGACGTGACGGTGGTGGAAATGCTCGACCGGCTGGTGCCGGTGGAGGATGCCGACGTTTCGGCGCACCTGGAAAAGGCGCTGAAGAAGCAGGGCATGACGATCATGACCTCCGCCGGGGTGAGCGCGCTTCAGGTCAGCGACAAGGGCGTGACCGCGAAGCTGAAGGACAAGGCCGGCAAGGAGACGACGGTGGAGTTCAGCCATGTGATCGTCGCGGTGGGCATCGTACCGAACACCGAGAACATCGGGCTGAAGGAGCTTGGCGTCGCGACCGACGATCGCGGCTTCGTAAAGACGGACACGGCCTGCCGCACCAACGTGGATGGGGTATGGGCGATCGGCGATATCACCGCGCCGCCGTGGCTGGCGCACAAGGCGATGCACGAGGGCGTGATTGCCGCGGAGGCGATCGCCGGCGGCCACCCGCATGCGATGGACCCGCGCAACATCCCGGGCTGCACGTATTGCCGGCCGCAGATCGCCAGCGTCGGGCTGACCGAAGCGAAGGCGAAGGAAGCAGGCTACGAGGTGAAGGTCGGCAACTTCCCCTTCATCGGCAACGGCAAGGCGATTGCGCTCGGCGAGCCGGAAGGCTTCGTGAAGACGGTGTTCGACGCGAAGACCGGCGAGCTGCTGGGCGCGCACATGATCGGCGCCGAGGTGACCGAGCTGATCCAAGGGTACACGATCGGCAAGACGCTGGAGACGACGGAGGCGGAGCTGATGAACACGGTGTTCCCGCACCCGACGATCAGCGAGACGATGCACGAGGCGGTGCTGTCCGCCTACGGGCGGCCGCTGCATATTTGAGTGGGCAAAGGGGGGGCGGCCCTCCCCCGCCCGACTGTTCGCACTGAGCCTGTCGAAGTGCGGCCATTGAGCGATCTGCCTGCGGCCCGTGCTTCGACAAGCTCGGCACGAACCGGATAGGCGGACCGTCTTAGCAAGGAACCACCATGACCGAACACGCCACCGGCACGCATGTGTTCACCCCCGATCCGCGCAACGACAACGTGCTGATCGACGTGAATGGCGAGCTGTTCCCCCGGCCCGAGGCGAAGGTTTCGGTGTTCGATTCGGGCTTCATGCTTGGCGATGGCGTGTGGGAGGGGCTGCGCGTCTATGGCGGCAGGATCGCCTTCCTCGACCGGCATCTCGATCGGCTGTGGCAGGGCGCGAAGGCGATCATGCTGGACATCGGCATCTCGCGCGACGAACTGGTCGGGCGGCTGCGGCGGGTGCTCGAGGCGAACGAGATGACCGGCGACGGCGTCCACATCCGCCTGATGGTGACGCGCGGCATCCGGTCGACGCCGTATCAAGACCCGCGGGTCGTGATCTCGCCGGCGACGATCGTCCTCATCCCCGAGTGGAAAGCGCCCGCGCCCGGCACTGCGACGCGGATGCTGAACCTGTTCACCGTCCATGTGCGCCGCGGCTATCCGGACGTGCAGGACCCGAAGCTCAATTCGCATTCCAAGCTGAACTGCATCACCGCCTGCATCCAGGCGGCGCAGGCCGGCGCGGACGAGGCGCTGATGCTGGATCCGCACGGCTTCGTCGCGACATGCAATTCGACGCACTTCTTCATCGTGCGCAATGGCGAGGTATGGACCTCCACCGGGGATTATTGCCTGGACGGGATCACGCGGCGGATCGTCGTCGAGACCGCGAAGGCGGCGGGCATCCCGACCTATGAGCGCAACTTCTCGCTGACCGACGTCTATGGCGCGGACGAGGCGTTCACTACCGGCACATTTGCGGGCCTGGCGCCCGTGGGGACGATCGACGGGCGGGTGATCGGCACCGGGCGGGGGCCGATGGTCGAGCGGTTGCAGGGCCTGTATCGCCAGGCCGTGGAGCGCGAACTCGCGTGACGGTTCGCATCGCCATGTGGTCCGGCCCGCGCAACATCTCCACCGCGATGATGCGCAGCTTCTCCAGCCGGCCGGACTGCGCCGTCAGCGACGAGCCGTTCTACGGCTGCTTCCTGAAGGCGACCGGCGCCGACCATCCGATGCGCGAGGTGGTGATCGCCGACATGGATTGCGACTGGCACTCGGTTGCCGCGACGCTGGCGGGGCCGGCACCGGGCGGCGAGCCGGTCTGGTACCAGAAGCACATGCCGCACCACATGGTGGGGCCGATCGCGCCGGACGACCTGACGGGCGTGACCCATGCGTTCCTGATCCGCGATCCCGCGCGGATGGTCGCTTCCTATGCGGCGAAGCGCGAGGCGGTGACGGCCGAGGATCTGGGTGTCGCGGCGCAGCGGGCGTTCTTCGAGCGCGAGGCGGAGCGGATCGGGCGGGCGCCGCCGGTGGTGGATGCGGCGGACGTGCTGCGCGATCCGGCCGGCACGCTGGCGTTGCTGTGTGCGGCTTTGGGGATCGCCTGGACCAAGGCGATGCTGGCGTGGCCGGCGGGCCGGCATGCGGCAGACGGCATCTGGGCGTCGCACTGGTACGGCCGGGTCGAAGCGTCCACGGGCTTCGGTTCGCCGGAAGGCGAGGCCGGAGGGTTGCCCGAGGCGCTCGCCCGGATCGCCGACGCGTGCCAGGCCGATTACGAGGCGCTGGCGCGCTATCGACTTCACGCCGGTTGAGCCGCCGCAGCGCCCCGGTAGTGGCGGTTAGCGGGCCGCCGAGCGGCTGATCGCGTGCGCCGCGGCGACGGCGGCGATCAGCAGGATGGCGGCGTTGACCTGGTGCGCGACCGCGATGGCGATCTGGACGCCGGTGAGCAGGGTGGCGATGCCAAGCACGATCTGAAGCCCGACAAGCAGGATCACGGCGGCCCAGGCGTTCACCGCGCCGCGGCGGCGGGCAGCGAAGGCGAGCGCGATCAGCGCGCCGGCGCTGACGAAGGCGAACCAACGGTGGACGAACTGCACCACCACCGGATTGTCGACCACGTTGATCCAGGCCGGCTGCATCATCGGCACGTTGGCCGGGAAGAAGCTGTCGCCCATCAGTGGCCAGCTGCTGAAGGCGTACCCGGCGTTGAGACCGGCGGTGAAGGCGCCGAGCACGATCTGGGTGGTGAGCAGCAGCAGGGCGACTGCGGCGAGCGGCCGCAGGCCGGCCGGGCGCGCGGACGGATCGCGGGCGAGATCACGCAGATCAAGCGCGGTCCAGACGACGCCGCCAAGGATCACGAGCGCGGCCGTTAGGTGCACCGCGAGGCGGATGTGGCTGACGTCGGTTCGCTCCGACAGGCCGGATGCCACCATCCACCAGCCGATCGCGCCCTGCAGGCCGCCGAGCGCCAGCAGCACCAGGAGCCGCGGGCCGTAACCGCGCGGAATGGCGCGGCGGACCGCGAACCACAACAGCGGCAGCGCAAAGGCGAGGCCGATCACGCGGCCCAGCAGGCGGTGGACATATTCCCAGAAGAAGATCTGCTTGAAGCCATCCAGCGTCATGCCGCGGTTGATCTGCTGATATTCCGGAATGCGCTGGTAATTGGCGAATTCGGCCATCCACTGCGCCTCGTTCAAGGGCGGGATGATGCCGCTGATCGGCTTCCACTGCGTGATCGACAGGCCCGATTCGGTCAGCCGCGTAATGCCGCCGACTGCCACCATCGCCACGATCAGGAAGGCGACGAAGTACAGCCATCTGACGAGGGCTTGCGGCTGGGCCGACACGCGGAAACCGGGGCTGGGGTGGAGCATGAAGCCCTCTAAGCACATGGCGTGGCGCGGGCAATGGCGGGCGGGCTCGGCGGGGTGAGTTAATGTGATATTGTAACCCGCCTATAACCGCGCTACATGGTCGATCGATGACAACGATCACCCGCCTTTCTCGTCCGATCGGCCTCGACCGGATCGCGATGTACGTGTCGGGCCTGTGCATCGTTCATTGCGTGGCGAGTGCGGTGTTCTTCGCGATGCTCTCCACGGTCGGCGGGCTTCTCGGCAACCCGATCTTCCACGAGGTGGGGCTGGGCATCGCCATCGTGCTTGGCGCGATCGGCCTGGGCCGGGGCGCGATGCAGCACGGTTACCTGCTGCCGCTTGCCACCGGCTCGCTGGGGCTCGGCATCATGGCCGGCGCGATGACGCTGCCGCATGACACGGCCTTCCTGGAAGGCGGCGAGGCGCTGTGGACCATCATCGGCGTCGGCATCCTGGCTTTCGGCCACGACCTCAACCGCCGCGCCGACAATTAGGCTTCAGCCTCCCGTCTGATCGCGCTTCAGCGCCGCGGCGAGCGATGCCGTGGCGCTGCCGCGCCGTGCCGGCTGCGGCTGATCGGGCGAGGGTGCCCAGCCGGTGAGGAAGATGATCTCGAATCGCTCCGACGTGCGCCCGTCGGGATCGGCGGCTTCGGCAAAAGCATTGGCGGCGCGGGCGAGCGCCATGCGGCTGAGCGGCTGACGTTCGACCAGCAGGTTCGTCCCCGCCATGCCGCGCAGATCCTCGATCAGCCGGCCCAGCCCCCCATAGCGGACGCGCAACGTTTCGACGTCCGCCACCGGCAGCGCGAAGCCGGCGCGCATGAGGAGATCGCCGGCCGAGCGCACCTCGATCTGCGGATGGAGGCGGGCCGCCGGGCGCTCGGCCTCGGCCACACGGAAGCCAGCGCGGAGCGCGGTCAGTGAACCGGCGCCGAGCATCGCTCCGAGGAACAGGCCGTCGGGCCGGAGCACGCGCCGTATGAGGCTGAGCGCGCCGGGGACGTCGTTGACCTGGTCCAGCACACCGGCGGAGACGACGAGATCGAACGAAGCGTCGGCGAAAGGCAGGCGATCCTCGTCACCCTGCACGCCGCCAGCCATGCGCGCGAAGGCGTGGCCGGCATCGAGCCGCGCCGCCCGTGCGCCGGCCGGCGGCTGGAAGCTGCCATCGAAACAGCCGAGATCGAGCACGTCTGTGAAGCTGCGGCGGACGCTCGCGAGGCGCTCCTCGATCCCGTCCAGCATCGCCGCGCGCAGGAAATCATGTGCGGCAAAGCCTGACGCGGCACGGTCGCGGCGCTGGCGGCGGGCGGATCGATCGAAAATCTCGGGCGTGCTCATGCGGCGGCTTGTGCGCGCGCGGGCGAGGGGGAACAAGGGTTGCGATGCCCATCCCGCTGATCGAGCCGGTGATTTCGCTGGCGCTGCCGCCGCGCTGCCCCGGCTGCGGGATCGTCACCACCGCAGACCATCGCTTTTGCGTGACCTGCTGGAGCGCGCTTCGTTTCCTGGCGCCGCCGTGGTGCGCGAGTTGCCACGCGCCGTTCGCTTATGATCGTGGCGCGGACAGCCGGTGTGCTGATTGCATCGCCGATCCGCCGCGCCACGCGGGGCTCGATGCGGCGGTCGTCTATGGCGATATCGCGCGGACGGTGGCGCTGCGCCTGAAATACGGCGGGCGGGCCGCCTTTGCCGAGACGGCGGCGCGGCTGATGCTGCGCCATCTGTCGGCGGATGCCGATCTGATCGTGCCGGTGCCGCTTCATCGCTGGCGATTGTGGTCCCGCGGCTACAATCAGGCCGGGCTGATCGCCGGCGCACTTTCACGAGCGAGCGGCGTGCCTGCAAACGGGGCACTTCTCAACCGCACGAAAGCTACGCCGGTGTTGCGCGGGTTGGGCGCGAAGGATCGGCGCAAGGCAGTGCAGGGGGCCTTTGCCCTGACGCCGCGTGCCGCCGGGCCGATCAATGGCAAGCGGATCGTGCTGGTCGATGACGTGCATACCAGCGGCGCGACAGCGAGCGCATGCGTTGCCGCCCTGCTGCGCGGCGGCGCGGCGCAGGTATCGATCCTGTGCTGGGCACGGGTGCTGGACGACGCCGCGGCGGATTGACAATCGCCCGTCGCGTCCACAACTCGCGGATATGGCCCAGGTAGAAATCTACACGAAGGCGTGGTGCCCTTATTGCACCCGTGCGATGCAGCTCTTGGCGTCGAAGGGCGTCGAGCCGACCGAATATGACATCACGCTTGGCGGGCCGAAGCGCGTCGAGATGATCGATCGGGCCGGCGGGCGCACCACCGTGCCGCAGATCTTCATCGACGGGAAGCATGTCGGCGGATCGGACGATCTGGCCGCGCTGGAGCGTGCCGGCCAGCTTGATGCGATGCTCAGCCCGCCATGAGGGCAGGGATCCTCCAGATGACGAGCGGGATCGATCCCGCAGCCAATGCCGCCACGATTACCGACGCGATCCGCGCCGCCGCCGATGACGGTGCGGCGATGCTGTTCACGCCTGAGATGTCGGGCCTGCTGGATCGTGACCGGCAGCGCGCGGCTGCGTCGATCGTCGCAGAGGACGACGATCGCGTTCTGGTGGCGGTGCGCGATGCGGCTGCGCGCGCCGGGATCTGGGTACATCTCGGCAGCCTGGCATTGCGGCGCGACGACGGCTGGCTGGCCAATCGCGGCTTCGTGATCGACGGCGCCGGGGCGATTCGGGCGCGCTACGACAAGATCCATCTTTTCGACGTCGACCTGCCGACCGGCGAAAGCTGGCGCGAATCGGCTGCCTATGCGCCGGGCGAGGGGGGCGTGGTGGTCGATACGCCGCTCGGTCGGCTTGCGCTGACGATCTGCTACGATCTGCGCTTTCCGGCCCTGTTCCAGGCGTTGAGCGACGCTGGCGCAACGATCATCTCCGTGCCTGCGGCCTTCACGCGACCAACGGGCGCGGCACATTGGCATGTGCTGCTTCGCGCACGTGCCATCGAGTCGGCCGCATTCGTGATCGCGGCGGCGCAAACGGGCGAGCATGAGGACGGCCGAGCGACCTACGGCCATTCGCTCGCGATCGATCCCTGGGGTGAGGTGCTGTGCGACATGGATGATGCGCCCGGGCTCGGGTTCGTCGAGATCGCTCCGAATCGCGCGGCGGACGTGCGTGCGCGCATCCCGGTGATCGCGCATCGCCGCCCGGTGCCGCCGGTGACGGTGGCGGAATGATCGTTTTCGATCTGCGATGTGCCAGCGGCCACGTGTTCGAGGCGTGGTTCGGCTCTTCCAGTGCCTTTGAAGAGCAACGCGAGCGCGCGCTGGTCGCCTGCCCGATGTGCGGCGACACGGCGGTCGTGAAGGCAGTGATGGCGCCGAACGTCGCGCCAAAAGGCAATGCGCGGACGCCCAGCCCGCCGGCCGAGGTAAAGGCGGCGCTGCAGGCGCTGGCGGCCGCACAACGCAAGGTGCTTGAGGGGTCGCGCTGGGTCGGCGGAGAGTTCGCAACACAGGCGCGCGCGATGCATGCCGGTGACCAGCCGCACGAGACGATCCACGGCCAAGCCACGCTTGCCGAGGCGAAGGCGCTGGTCGACGAAGGCGTGCCCGTTGCGCCGCTGCCGCTGCCGATCGTGCCGCCGGAAAAGGCGAACTGAGCCGCGCGATGTGGCGTGCGGCGGGGCCGATTGACCGCCCCCCGCGCACACCGTAGCTAGGCGCCCGTGCCCCCGTAGCTCAGCAGGATAGAGCGACGGTTTCCTAAACCGCAGGTCGTGAGTTCGAATCTCGCCGGGGGCACCATGCTGCCGCTGCCGGCAGCTGGCAGGTACAGTGGTCCGGTGACGACCCGGAGCTAATGCGAATAGAGCGATCGCGTCGTGCGCGCCGCGACGCGACCCGTCGCGACAGTCGGGTTGCTTAATCCACCCCGATGCGCTGAGGCGGCGGGGCCGGCGGTTCAGCGTGGCCGCCGTTTCACCTCGGGCAGAGCTTGGAGCTGCTGCTTCGTCATGGTAGTGGACAGATCGGTGTCATCGCCCCGCTTGACCGGGGTCAGGCCTTCGATCGGCACATGAACGTAGCGATCGGGGGTCGTGTCTTCGACCTCGACCAGCAGGCGTTCGACTTTGCCCGAGGGGCCGCGAACGACCTCTTCGACTTCGCCGATTTCCGCTCCATCCGGGCCGATCAGATCAGCGTCGAGCAGCTGAGCCTCGGTGAGGCCGAGGGCGACGGCCTCTGCGCCGGCGATGGCAGCGGCTTGCTGGGCGTCGCGCTCCCTCTTCTCTTCGGCCGCACGGCTCTCGCTGTTACATCCAGCAAGCAGAGCGGTGGCAAAGGCGGCGGTAAGCAGCGGTTTTTTCATCGGTCGTTCCTCTCACCAGAGGTGGGGAAACGCCGTGGTGGAGCGAGACGTTCCGGTGGGGAAGCCAACCGGCTGGAGTAGGTACGCCGGCGCGCGTGGCGAGCCATACCGCCGTGGGTGCAGTGGATCGAACGCGCAGCCGACCGGGGGCGCTGCCGCGGCCGCGCCCCCGGGGAGACGATGTCGTCTCGATCAGGCCTTTACGTGCGCGGAGATGTACTTGTTCATCTCGAACATCGTCACCTTGTCCTTGCCGAAAACCTTCTTGAGGTTGTCGTCGGCGAGGATTTCGCGCTTGTTTTCCGGGTTCTGCAAGTTCTTGGACTTGATGTATTCCCAGACCTTGCTGATCACTTCGCTGCGCGGCAGGCGATCATTGCCGACAACGGCGCCGAGTTCGGGCGAGGGCTGAACCGGGGCGTGGATGCCACCAGTCTTCGGCTTGGCATCTCCACTCTTCGCAGCGCCGGCCTTCGCCTTGGTCGCCTCTCCGGTCTTGGTCTTGGTAGCCATTGCATTCCTTCCTGTTGCGCCGGTTATTCGGCATCCGCGGAATCACGCTTGCGAAGCGCGATCGTTGTTCTGCGCCGGTCGGGCGCGCTTGTCACGCCCTTGCAGCACCGTCCAGCGTTGATCGTCTCGCTAACGCACGAACACCGCGCTAGGTCGCGCGCTAGTAGATGGAGACGCAAATGGAAACGGTCAGCGAGAGCAAGGCGTTTGGCGGCACCCAAGGTGTGTACCGCCATCGCGCCGCGACGACGGGGACGGACATGACGTTCTCGGTCTATGTGCCGGCGCATGTGGAAGGCGAGCGGCTCCCCGTGCTGTGGTACCTCTCCGGCCTCACGTGCACGCACGCCAATGTTACCGACAAGGGCGAGTATCGCCGCGCCTGCGCCGAGCACGGCATCATCTTCATCGCGCCCGACACCAGCCCGCGTGGCGGGGGCGTGCCGGACGACGACAGCTGGGACTTCGGCCAGGGCGCGGGCTTCTATGTCGATGCCATCGAGGAGCCGTGGGCGGCGAACTTCCGCATGCGCAGCTACATCGAGGACGAACTGCCCGGCCTGATCGCGACCGAATTCTCGATGGCTGACCTGGCGCGCCAGTCGATCACCGGCCATTCGATGGGCGGGCATGGGGCGCTGACCATCGCGCTGCGTAATCCCGGCCGCTTCCGCAGCATATCCGCCTTCGCGCCGATCACGTCGCCGCTGCATTGCCCGTGGGGCGAGAAGGCGCTGGGTGGATATCTGGGGCCGGACCGCGCGCTGTGGCGGCCCTATGACGCCTGCGCGCTGATCGAGGACGGCGCGCGGGTGCCGGAGATCCTGGTCGACCAGGGCGAGGCTGATGGGTTCCTGGCCGAGCAATTGAAGCCTGAATTGCTGGAAGCGGCATGCGCGGCGGCGGGCATTGGTCTGACGCTGCGGCGACAGCCGGGCTACGACCACAGCTACCATTTCATTTCGACCTTCATGGCCGATCACGTCGCCTGGGCGGCGGCGCGCCTGCGCTGACGCGCGCAACAAAGATGGGCGGCCCCGCGAAGGCGCCGCCCCAGTTTGCCGTTCGGAAACACTGCCCCGGGAGTGCGGGGCAGGCTCCATCTTAGAACTTGAAGCCCGCGGCCACGCCGTAGCGGCGCGGTTCGAGGGTGAAGATGTTGGTGAACAGGCCCGACGACTGGTCGGTCAGGTAGAGGCCCGTGGTGGCGTTGTTATCGAAGATGTTCTGGATGAACCCGCGAACGAACCAGCGATCGTCCACGCCGTTCAGCTGGATCTGGGCGTTCGCCTGCTCATAGCCTTCGATACGATTGATGCGCCCGTTGAAGATGTGGCCGTAGCTCTCGCCCGTGTAGGTAAGGTCGAAGCGCGGGACGAGCGACATGCCGTTCGAGAAGTCGAACGTCTTCTGCACGCCGGCCGAGAACTTCACGACCGGCGCCTGCGGCAGCGAATTGCCCTTGATGCTGACGCCGACGCCTTCCGAGACGCTGATTGTGGAGCCGGCGGGCAGCAGGCCGAGCACGGCCGGGTTCGCCGACTGGGCGGCCAGCACGTCGCAGAGGCTGAAGGCGCCGGTCGCCGCGCCGACGTTTGCATCAGCCGGGAACGGCGTGGGCCCACGCAGGCCCAGCCCCGTGTTCACCGCGGTCACGAAGGCCTGGGCGACCGCCGCGTTGTTGCCACGGACGACGCAGTTGAAGGCGGCCTGAAGGTCCTTGATGATGACGGTGTTGGGGTTTCCGCCCGACACGTCTCGCTGGTTAATGAACGGATCGTCCGTCGTGACCTTCGTCTTCAGGTAGCTGGCACCGATGTTGATCGCCCAGTCCGGCGCTGGCCGGAAGAAGGCGTCCGCCTCGACGCCGTAGATGTCGGCATCGATATTGTCGTTGATCGACGAGCGGGCCACGATGCGGCTGAGCTGCAGGCCCTTGTACTTATAATAGAAGCCCGTGAGGTTCAGGGTGAAGCGGCCGTTGTCGAAGGTGTTCTTCGAGCCGATTTCGAAGGCGTTGATGATTTCCGGACGGAAGGAGTCCGGGATCACCAGGTTCGGCACCTGGACCGGCGGGTTGAAGCCGCCCGACTTGTAGCCGCGCGAGTAGGACGCGTAGATCAGATTGTCGTCGGTGATCTTGTAATCGACGACGGCGCGGCCGGTGAATTCGTCGAACGTACGGCGACGGATCGCGAACTGCTGAATCCCCGGCGTGACGGGGTCGGCATCATAACCTGCTGCGCCCGGCGCATCGAAGGCGCTGCCCGTCTGCGTGAAGGGAACCGGGAAGCTTGCCAGCGTTGAGCGCGAGCGGACGAACTTGCGGTCGTTGTTGTAGCGCAGGCCGAGCGTTAGCTTCAGCTTGTCGGTGAAGTCGAAATAGGTCTCACCGAAGATGCCGTAGGACTTCAAGCGGAACTCAGGCGTCGCGTTCCAGAAGTATGGCGTGGCGGAGAAGGACGGCGCGCGGCCCGCGCCCGCGGCCTGCACGGTGCCGAGAATGCCCGTCACGTAGTCAATGGCGAAGGCGTTGACGTAATAGTCGCCGTTGCGGACCTTGCCGTCGACATAGATGCCGCCGAGCAGGAAGTTGAACATGCCGTCGAAATCGGAGGTGATGATACCTTCGACCGACCAGTCCTTCGTCTTCTGGGTCGAGCGGTCATAGGCGTTCGGGACGGGGCCGCAGTTGCTGAACCCGCCGTAGACGCCGAGGCCCGTGCCGCGCGGTGCCGAGGTGCACAGATCACCAGTCGGGCCGTTCGGGAACAGCGCGCGCGCGATCGGCGCAAAGTAAGCCGCCGGGATCGGGCCGAGGCCATTCGCCGCCGCAAACGCCACGTTGTTGAGCGACGGCTGGATCAGCGAGCGATTGGCAACGCCAAGGTTATAGTCCTGCGAGGAATCGACCGACGTCTCATGATAGAGGCCGGTCAACTGGAGGCGGACCGGACCGAAATTGTGATCGATCCGCGCCTGGAACGTCGTCTCGTCCGTCTTATAGGTGGGATTGAAAGCGGTGTAGACTTCGCGCGGATCGGGCAGGATCGGGTTGCCGGCATAGGCGTCCGGCCCGTACACGCTGCCGAGGCCGAGCGCCTGGCCGAGCAGCGGGCTGCCGAACGCAATCGACAGAAATTCGCGGCTGCCCAGCGTGCCGGTGAAGCCCGAGTTGGTATTGGTGCGGCCGAAATCGCGGCGGTTGTTGAGACAGCCCAGAACGCCGGTCGGATCCGTCTGGCACAGCTGCTTCTGGATGCGCAGGCGGTTATCGTCTTCCTTGAAGTACGACGCGAGGATGTCGACGGTCGTATCGACCGATGGCTCCCACCGGATCGAGCCGCGGACCGAGTACATGTCTCGGCCGTCGATCCGCGTGTCGTTGTACAGGTTCTTCGTATAGCCGTCGCGATTGAGGTAGAAGCCGGCCAGGCGAACGGCCAGCGTTTCGCCAAGCGGCACGTTGATCATCGCCTTGGCGCGGATCGAATCGTAATTGCCATATTCGGCCTCGGCCGCGGCAGCGAAGCGATCCGTGCGCGGCTTGGCGGTGATGAAGTTCACCACGCCCGACGAAGCGCTGCGGCCGAAGAGCGTGCCTTGCGGGCCACGCAGAACTTCGACGCGCTCGAGATCGAAATATTCGGTTTCGAAGATGCGGGTGCCGAGCAGCGGGGAGCCATTAAGGTGGATCGCCGTCGCCGCGTCGCACGAGATGCCGACGCACAAGTCACCAACGCCGCGGATGGTGAAGCTGGACCCGGTGAAATTGCCCTTGGAGAAGGTGACGTTGGGAAGCGTCAGCTGCAGATCCGACGCATTGTCGATCTGCTGCGCTTCGAGGGCCGCGGCCGAGAATGCGGTGACCGCGATCGGCACTTCCTGCAGCGTCTGCGCCTGGCGCTGCGCGGTAACCACAATGTCCGCGCCGTAGCCACCGGCATCCTGTGGGCTCGCCGAGGCACCTGTCGGCGCCGTATTCGTAGGTGCGGTATCCTGCGTTCCGGTCGCCGCCTGAGCGGCAGCATAGCTCGGCAACGTTGCGATCAGCGCGAGCGCGGTCGCGGCAAACAGATCCATCTTGCGCATTGGCATCCCCTCCTAGAGCCGCGCCGGCTTCTGCCGGTCTGCGGTAGTTCCACTGTGCGGTATGGAACGTAGCGCGCGAAATTTTCGCCCGTCAAATGAATTTGCGCGAGAAGCGTTCGGGGTGCACAGAGCAGTGACTGAAATGAAACAGTAGCGAAACCGAACCGATCCTGTCGGCGCGCGGGATCGCTTTGTAGAATAGAGGGTTTGTCTCGGAAATGACTGCAAACGGATCGCCCGAGGATGGGGACCTTATAGGCAGCGACGGAAAGATCGTCGTGCCCGATCACGTTGCCGATGCAATAAAGACGCTGATCAAATGGGCTGGCGACGATCCCGAGCGGGAAGGCCTGATCGACACGCCCAGGCGCGTGGCGCGGGCGTGGAAGGAATATTGTGCGGGCTACGCCGATGATCCGTCGCACCACCTGTCGCGAGTCTTCGAGGAAGTGGGCGGTTACGACGAGATCGTCCTGTTAAGGGACATTCCGTTCCAGTCGCATTGCGAACATCACATGGCGCCGATCATCGGCCGGGCACACATCGCCTATCTGCCGAAGGACCATGTCGTGGGCATTTCGAAGCTGGCGCGCGTGCTGCACGCCTTTGCGCGGCGGCTGCAGGTGCAGGAGCGGCTTACTGCGGAGGTCGCCGACTGCATCTGGAACGGCCTGAAGCCGCAGGGTGTCGCGGTGGTGATCGAGGCGAGCCATGCGTGCATGACGGCGCGCGGCGTGCGCACGCCGGGTGTCTCGATGGTCACCAGCCGGATGATGGGCGTGTTCCGCGATGACGAGCGCAGCCGCAGGGAAGTGCTGGCGCTGATGGATATGCAGGGCCGCGCGTGACGCGGGCCGGCAGCGACGGGACGGCTGGGCTGGGCACTGTGATGGTTACCGGCGGCGCCAAGCGGCTCGGCGCGGCGATCGCGCGGGCCTGCGCGGCGGCCGGTGCGCTGGTCGTGGTGCACTACGGCACGTCAGCGGCGGAGGCGGAAGCGCTGACGGCTGAGATCGGCGGCGTCGCCGTTGGAGGAGACCTGTCGCGGACCGACGAGATCGGTGCGCTGTTCGACCGCGCCATTGCCGCAGCGGAAGGCCCGATCACCGGGCTGGTCAATAGCGCATCGTTGTTCGAGGAGGATCGGCCCGAGGCGATCGATCCGCAGCTTGCCGCGCGCCTCTATGCGATCAATTGCACGGCGCCCGCGATGCTGGGTGCCGCGCTCGCGGCCCAACCGGGGCTGGAGCAGGGTGCGATCGTCAACCTGCTCGATCAGAAGCTCGCCAATCCCAATCCCGACTTCTTCTCCTACAGCCTGACCAAGTACGCACTTGCCGGCGCGACCGAGATGATGGCGATGGCCTTTGCGCCGCGGGTACGGGTGAATGCCGTTGCGCCCGGCCTGACGCTGCCGAGCGGCGACCAGACCGAAGACGAATTCGATCGGGTCGCGCGCGAGAACCTGTTGCGGCGGCCTGTAGGGGCCGATCAGGTGGCGGCGGCGGTCGTCTACCTCCTCGGGGCGCCGAGCGTCACCGGCCAGACGATCCATGTTGATAGCGGCCAGCGCTTCCTGAAGCGGACCGGCGACGTGATGTTCGAGACGCGGCGGCCGGAGCGGCGCGATGGCTAATTATACCATCATCCTTGATCGCCTGGACGTGCCGATGCGGCTTGGCATCCATCCGCACGAGGCGGAACCGCAGCGTGTGCGCCTGTCGGTGGAAATGGCGGTCAGCTACCCAAGCCCGCCCACTGCCGATGCGATCGAGGAAGTGCTGGATTATGATTTTGTCCGCACGGGGATTCACGAGCTGGCGCGTGGGCCCGGCTTTGCGTTGCAGGAGACGCTGGTCGAAGCGGTGGCCGCGCTTTGCCTCTCCGACTTGCGGGTGCGCCAGGTTCGGGTGCGCTCGATGAAGCTCGACGTTTATCCCGATGCGCGGGTCGGTTGCGAGATTGTGCGCAGCCGCTGAGCCATCAGACATATTGCTCCGCCGAGCCGACGGTGACGAGCGTTACGCAGAGCAATGCGAGGAACAGCACGTTCCAGCGGCGCGAACGGACGATCATCAGAAGCGCGAACAGAATGAGCGCGAAGATCCCGCCTAGATCGTAGACCATCTCGGCCAGGCTGCTGGTGGCCTCCGCTTCGGATGCGGGCGCTGGATGAAGTTCGCTCAGCGCGATGATACCGATCCAGCTGCAGACATTCGCGGTGAGGAGGCCGCCGACCACCATCCGCTTCTGCCGGTCGTACCAATCGTCGAAGTCGGGCCATTCTTCCGGGGTGTCTGGGAATATGAGCGTGGCGGCGAGATAATAGATGCCGACCATCACCAGCACCGAGACCAACGTGATGTAATTGGCGTCGATCTGCTCGCGTGAGTACCAGGCGAGAAGCCAGAAGCTCGACAGGTCAAGCATCGCAACGCAGCCGAGCAATGGTGAAAGCCAGCCGATGCGGACGGCCGCCGTGCCGCGCTTCAACTTCAGCGCGCGGGAGAAGCCGCCGAGCACTTCGGAAATGGCGAGGCCGAGCAGCAGGCCGTAAACCGCAAAGACCAGCTCGAATGGGCTCATCGTCGGTGATCTTTCGCGGCGCCGGATGGCTGAGGGTCACGCGTAATGCTCAGCGCTGGGCCGCTAAGATTATCGCAATATCAAGCCGCGATTATTTGAAGGGCAGGGATCAGGATCAATATAGCGAACGCCTGAGTCAGCCCGGCGTAGCTCGATATTGTGCCGATCTGAGGCGTTTCGGGGTCGGGCTGCGAGAATTATTTTCCAGTGACTGGAGGGCAGCGCCATGATGACGCTGCCTCCGATGGTTACGCGCGATTGGCGGCGCTAAGCACGGCGCGCACGCTGGCGGTGGCGACATCGGTATCGATGCCGACGCCCCATACGGTGCGGCCATCCGCGGTGCGGCACTCAACGTAGGCGGCCGCCTGGGCGCCGGCGCCGTGGCCGATCGCGTGCTCGGCATAGTCGACCACGTCGAGCGTCGGACCGGTCGATTCGGCGAGTGCAGCGATGACGCCTGAGATGAGGCCGTTGCCGCGGCCGGAGAGCGAGCGTTCCTCGCCGTCGATCGCGACGCGGCCGACGAAGCGGCGATCGCCAACGCTGCCCGTCTCGTCATAATCACGCAGCACGAAGCGATCCTTGTCGCCCGGCAGGTACGTGCGCTCGAATGCGCCCCAGATGTCGGCGGCGTTCAACTCGCGGCTTGTCTCGTCGGCCAGCGCCTGGACGTGCCGGCTGAAATCGGCCTGCAGGCGCTTGGGCAGCTTCAGGCCCTTGTCCTGTTCGATCACCCAGGCGACGCCGCCCTTGCCGGACTGCGAATTGACGCGGATCACTGCCTCATAGCTGCGGCCGAGGTCGGCCGGGTCGATCGGCAGATAAGGGACTTCCCAGAAATCGTCGTTGCGCGCCTGTTGTGCCGCAAAGCCTTTCTTGATCGCGTCCTGGTGGCTGCCGGAAAAGGCGGTGAACACGAGATCGCCGGCGTAAGGCGTACGCGGGTGAACCGGGATGTTGGTGGCATATTCCACCGTCTTCACGATCCCGTCGATATCGCTGAGATCCAGCCGCGGATCGACGCCCTGGGTGTACATGTTGAGCGCCACGGTCACGAGATCGCAATTGCCGGTGCGCTCGCCATTGCCGAGCAGACAGCCCTCGACGCGGTCGGCGCCGGCCATCAGGCCCAGCTCGGCCGCGGCGACGCCGGTGCCGCGATCATTGTGGGTGTGGAGGCTGATCACCACCGCCTCGCGGTTCGGGATGTGGCGGCCGAAATATTCGATCTGATCGGCGTAGACGTTGGGCGTCGCGCATTCGACCGTCGCCGGCAGGTTGAGGATGATCGGGCGCTCGGCGGTCGGCTGAAGCACGTCCATCACCGCGGCGCACACTTCGATGCTGAAATCCACCTCGGCGGTGGAGAACGTCTCGGGGCTGTATTCGAAATGCCAGTCGACGTTAGGCTGCTTGGCCGCCTCGTCCCGCAGCACCTTCGCGCCCTCGATCGCGATCGCCTTCACTTCTTCGCGGCTCATGCCGAACACGATGCGGCGCCATGCGGGGCTGACCGCATTGTAGAGGTGGACGATCGCGGAATGCGCGCCCTGCAGGCTCTGGAAGCTCGTTTCGATCAGGTCGCGGCGCGACTGTGTCAGCACCTGGATCTTCACGTCCTCGGGGATGCGATCCTGCTTGATCAGGCCGGAGATGAAATCGAATTCGGTCGCGCCGGCAGACGGGAAGCCGACCTCGATCTCCTTCAGGCCGACCTTCACCAGAAGATCGAAGAAGCGGGTCTTCTTTTCCGCATCCATCGGGTCGATCAGCGCCTGGTTGCCGTCGCGAAGGTCGGTCGACAGCCAGCGCGGGGCGCGGGTGATCACCTTCGACGGCCAGGTGCGGTCCGGCATGTTGATGGTCGGGAAGGGGCGGTACTTGGTCGATGGATCGCGCAGCATGGTTGGTCCGCTTCGCTGGAGGGGCGTCTTTTCGTCTCGTCTGGCCCTTAGGCGGATCGCGTGCCGCCCGCTGGGCGCACGTCGCTGGTCGCGCCTAAGGGCGCGTAAGTCGAAGGAGAAGAACGGCGCCCGTGCGGATCATCGACACGGCGGTTGCCGCATAATCGAGCGCATGTCCAGCCTTCAGGAATTTTGACGTTTACGTAAGAACTTGGCGGTTAGCGCTGGGTGCGCGCCGGGGGGCGTGTTCAGCCAAGGGACCCAAGTTGCGCCAGCTTCTCTATATCAGCACTGCCTCCACCGGCGCGTCGATCGAGGTCGGGGCGATCCTCGCGACGTCGCAGCGCAACAATCGCCGCGACGGGGTCACCGGCCTGTTGTGGACCGACGGCTACCGCTTCCTCCAGGTTCTGGAAGGCGGCGACGCGGCGGTTCAGGGTGTGTTCGACCGGATCCGCGCTGATCCGCGCCACCGCGCGATCGTGGTGTTGCACGACAGGGCGATCGAGGCGCGCGAGTTCGGCGCGTGGGAGATGGCGCGCCGTGGGCCGACCGACACGGCCGACGATTTCGATGCGCGGATGAACCGGCACCTGGAATCGGCCTCCGCCTCCGTCCGCGGCACGTTCGAAGGACTGATCGCCGCCCGAAGTGCCGCGTAACGGAGGGAGCGCCGCCGCTTACTTCTCGAACGCGGCGGTGATCTTCAGCTTCACCTCGTCCGATACCATCGGGATGCCGTAGCCGATGTTGAACTCGCTGCGGCGGATCGTGGTGTTCGCGGTGAAGCCGACGGTTTCCTTGCCGCCCATCTGCGCCGGCATCTTTCCCGCGCCATAGAATTGCGCGTCCAGCGTTACCGGCTTGGTGACGCCGTTCAGCGTCAGATTGCCGTCGATCTTCGCATTCTGGCCGCTGGGCGTGACGCGAGTCGACACGAAGCGCGCCGGGGCGGGCGAGGCGCCGAAGAAGTCCGCCGACTTGCCGGCGTCAGCAGGCTTCAGCAGATGCTTGGTGAGCCCGGCGCTGGCAGTCGTGACTTCCGCCACCGGGATCGAGACTTCGACCTTGGACGCGCCGAGGTTCTTCGGATCGAGCGTCAGCGTGCCGGTGATGTTGCCGAACAGCCCGAAGTACGGCGTGAAGCCGAGGTGATCGACGGTCCATTCCACCAGAGTGTGTCCAGCGTCGGCGGTGTAGGTGCCGCCAGTGACCGCGGCGACGTTCTTGGAGCCGGGTGCCGTCATCGGCGCCTGCTGGGCGACGACGGCGCCGGTAAACAGGGCGGACAGAAGGAAAGCATGGGCGATGCGCATGTGAAGGACTCCCCGAGATGATCGTTACGCGACAATCAACCACAACGCTTCGAACGCAGAAAGGTCCGCGGCCGAAACGATCGATTTCGTCTATTCGCTGACACCAACCACGAGATCGAACTTGATGCGCACCCAGGCGCCGATCATCGGGCGGCCGTTGACGCGCGGCGGGCGGACCAGGAACTGCCACGAGGCCTGGCGCAAGCCGCGCGCGATGCCGGAACCGGGGCTCTCGCCGATCTCGCGGCAATCCTCCACGTGATTGCGCTCAATTGTGCGGCAGGCAATCATGCCCCAGCCGGTCTGCGCGCGCTGCGGCAGATAGGTGACGAGCTCCGCGCGGGTCGGTTCGCGCACCCATTCCGCGTTGTAGAGCGTCTCGCCGTTCGGCCCGCCGCCGCCTCCGCCGCCCCCTGGTTCGGCGCGCGCGGTCTCCGTCCCAGCGCCCGGCTCCGCACTTGCCTTGGGGAAGCGGCCGATATTGGACGCGGCGAAGTCTGCGCGGGAGAGGTTGATCACGCCGGGCAGTTCGATCGGGGGTGGCGGCAGGGGCGGGGGAGGCGGCGCGGTGCGCTGCGGTTCCGAGCGGCGCGGCGTGGTTGCAGCCCGCGCTTCTTGGCGCTGGGCGGGAGCGGCCTTTGGCCCGGGCGGGGCGACATCAAAGGTGGATAGCGCGCGCCCGCCGCCTGGCGGGGGGAAGCTCATCGCGCCCATCCGCAGCAGGACGAGGATCAGCAATGCGGCGAGGCCGAGCGCGATGGCCGAGGACGCGAGCCGGCTGCGCCAGGACGGGCGGGCCAAATACGTCGCATGAGTGTGAGACGCCGGCCGCATCGAAGGCGCGCCTAGCCGTTCAGTGGCGCGCCGACAATTGCCGAAGGTAATGCAACGCGCCCGGGAAGCGACCGAGCCTCCCGGGCGCGGAAAGGATTAGTTCTTTTCCTTGTCGACCAGCTTGTTCGCGCCGATCCAAGGCATCATCGCGCGCAGGTTGCTGCCGACCTGTTCGATCGGATGCGCGGCGGCCGCCTTGCGCGCCGCCTTCAGTTCCGGCTGGCCGGCGCGGTTGTCGAGCACGAAGTTCTTCACGAAGCGGCCCGACTGGATGTCGGCGAGGACGCGCTTCATTTCCTTCTTCGTCTCGTCCGTGATGATCCGCGGGCCGGTGGTGATGTCGCCATATTCGGCCGTGTTGCTGATCGAATAACGCATGTTGGCGATGCCGCCCTCGTACAGCAGGTCGACGATCAGCTTGGTCTCGTGGAGGCACTCGAAATAGGCCATTTCGGGGGCGTAGCCGGCCTCGACCAGCGTTTCGAACCCGGCCTGGATCAGGTGGGTGATGCCGCCGCACAGCACGGCCTGCTCGCCGAACAGGTCGGTCTCGCACTCTTCCTTGAAGTTCGTCTCGATGATGCCCGAGCGGCCGCCGCCGACGCCGCTGGCATAAGCGAGCGCGATGTCGTGCGCGTTGCCGCTCGCGTCCTGATGGACGGCGATGAGGCAGGGGACGCCGCCGCCCTTCACATATTCGCTGCGCACCGTGTGGCCCGGGCCCTTGGGTGCGATCATGATGACGTCGATGTCTGCCGGCGCCTCGATCAGGCCGAAGTGGACGTTGAGGCCGTGCGCGAAGGCAAGCGCGCTGCCGGGCTTCATGTTGCCCTTCAGGTCATTCTCCCAGATCGCGGCCTGATGCTCGTCGGGAGCCAGGATCATAAGGATGTCGGCCCAGCCGGCCGCTTCCTTGTTGCTCAGGACCTTGAAGCCGGCTGCTTCGACCTTCTTCGCGGTCGGCGAGTCTTCACGAAGCGCGATGGCGACTTCCTTCACGCCGCTGTCGCGCAGGTTCTGGGCATGGGCGTGGCCCTGCGAACCATAGCCGACGATGGCGATCTTCTTGGAAGCGATCAGGTTCAGATCGGCGTCGCGATCGTAATAGACACGCATTGGTAGGTACTCCCTTTGAGTTCTGGGCATCCCGCCGGACCTATTTCAGCATCCATCGTGCAACATCGGCGGGGCCGAATGTGAAGAGACGGGCGCTGCGAGAGGTCCGGGAGGACGAAGCCTCTGATGAAACGTTATGCCGCGTCCTTGCCGCGGGCGATGGCGACGATGCCGGTGCGGGCGACCTCGATCAGGCCGACTTCGCCCATCAGCTCGACGAACTTGTCGATCTTCTCGATGCCGCCGGTCACTTCGAACACGAAGCTGGAGGTGGTCGCGTCGACCACCCGCGCGCGATAGACATCGGCAAGGCGGAGCGCCTCGATGCGGTGATCGCTGACGCCGCGCACCTTCACCAGCGCGAGCTCGCGCTCGACGTGCGCGCCCTCAGCGGTGAGATCGCGCACCTTGTGAACCGGCACCAGCCGATCGAGCTGCGCCACGATCTGCTCAAGCATCGGCTTGCTGGCCGACGTGACGATCGTGATGCGGCTGACGGCCTTGTCGGCGGTGATCTCACTCACCGTCAGGCTTTCGATATTATAGCCGCGCGCGGTGAACAGGCCGGCGATGCGCGCCAGGATGCCGGGCTCGTTGTCGACGATGACGGCGAGCGTATGCCGCTCGGCGGTTTCGGATTTGATGTGCACTGCTTCTTCCTTCTCCCCTCCCGCTTGGACCCCGTCAAAGCACTACTTTGATGGGAGCCCGATGGGAGGGGGCGGGGGAGGGATGTCTCGGGTGGTGAAGGTGCCTGCGGGGAGGACTTCCTGTGGCTCAGACCAGCGCCTTGGCCTCGTCGTCCATGGTGCCCGACACTTCGTTTGCCTGCAGGATCATGTCCGTATGGGCGGCGCCGCTCGGGATCATGGGGAAGCAGTTGGCGAGCTTCGCCACCATGCAATCCACCATCACCGGGCCGTCATGTGCGAGCATGTCTGCAATGCCCCGATCGAGCTGGTCGGGATGCTCGATGCGGATCCCCTTCCAGCCATAAGCCTCGGCAAGCTTCACGAAATCGGGCAGCGAATCCGAATAGCTTTCGGCGTAGCGGCTCTCATAGGTGAGTTCCTGCCACTGGCGGACCATCCCCATATACTCGTTGTTGAGGATGAAGATCTTCACCGGCAAACGGTATTGCGTCGCTGTCGCCAGTTCCTGGATGTTCATCTGGATCGAGGCCTCGCCGGCGATGTCGATAACGAGCGCGTTGGGATTGCCGAGCTGCGCACCGATCGCGGCCGGCAGGCCATAGCCCATCGTGCCGAGGCCGCCGGACGTCAGCCACTTGTTCGGCTTTTCGAACCCGAAATGCTGCGCAGCCCACATCTGATGCTGGCCGACCTCGGTGGTGATGATCGGATCGCGCGCACGGGTTGCCTCCCACAATGCGCGGATCGCGCGCTGCGGCATGATGACCTCATCGTCCTTCGGGAAGTTGAGGCACTGAACCGCGCGCCAGCCCTCGATGCGGCGCCACCATTCGCCCGTGTCGGGCTTCGGGTGCTGCCGCGCCTTCCAGATGCGGACCATGTCCTCCATCGCGTGGCCAGCATCCGCGACGATGCCGAGATCGATCCGCACCGTCTTGTTGATGCTCGACCGGTCGACGTCGATGTGCACCTTGCGGCTGTTGGGCGAGAAGGCATCGAGACGCCCGGTGACGCGGTCGTCAAACCGCGCCCCGATCGCGACGATCAGGTCCGCCTGGTTCATCGCCATGTTTGCCTCATAGGTGCCGTGCATGCCCAGCATGCCCAGGAACTGCGGCGAGGTGGCGGGGTAGGCGCCGAGGCCCATCAGCGTCGAGGTGACGGGCGCGCCGGTGATCCGCGCGAGCTCCTGGAGCAGCTGCGACGCGCCGGGCCCGGAGTTGATGACGCCGCCGCCGGTATAGAGGATCGGGCGCTCGGCCGCGGCGAGCATGTCGACGACCTGCTCGATCTCGCTGCGCTCTGCCTTCACCGCCGGACGGTACGTCTTGTGCTGGATCGGACCGGGCCTGGTGTAGCGCGCGGTCGCGACCTGGACGTCCTTCGGGATATCGACGACCACCGGGCCCGGGCGGCCAGAGGTGGCGATATGGAACGCCTCATGGATCACGTCGCCTAGGCGCGCGGGATCCTTCACCAGATAATTGTGCTTCGTACAGTGGCGCGTGATGCCGACGGTATCGGCCTCTTGGAAAGCGTCAGAGCCGATCAGCGTCGTCGGCACCTGACCGGTGATGACGACCATCGGGATCGAATCGAGCAGCGCATCGGTGATGCCCGTGACGGCGTTCGTCGCCCCGGGGCCGGAGGTGACGAGCACCACGCCCGGCTTGCCGGTGGAGCGGGCATAGCCTTCCGCCGCATGGGTCGCTGCCTGCTCGTGCCGTACCAGGATGTGGCGAATACGCTTCGAACGGAAGAGGGCGTCGTAAATCGGAAGGACGGCACCGCCAGGATAGCCGAAGATGACGTCCACGCCGAGATCGCACAGCGCCTCGACCAGGATGTCTGCTCCGCTCTTCTCAGTCACGTCCAATTCCCTTCTGCCGTTACAGGACGGTGTTTAGCCGTCCGCGGCAGGGCCGGCTACGGCACCAAAAATTACGTGTCAACGCCAAAGTTTGAAATAATATTCCAATCTTTGCATCGGCAACTCTGTAATACGTGGCCAACCACGCGGCGGCTGGTGCCGAAACCAGGTATATTGGCGCTTGGCGTAGCGCCGCGTGGCGGCGCGCGCCTGCTCCAACGCGGTGGCGCGATCGATCGCCCCCTCCAGCATGGCGGCGATCTCCGGCACCCCGATCGCGCGCCGGATCGGCGCGTCGGCCGGCACGTCACCGCGCGCGAGCAGCGCCTCGACTTCCTCGACCGCGCCGCCATCGAACATCTCCGCAAGCCGCGCATCGACCCGCTCGTTCAGCGTCTCGCGCTCCGGCAGCACGATGAGCGGTGACAGGTCGACCTGGTCGCCGATCCCGCCGGCGCGCGCATCCTGCCATGCGCTGAGCGGGCGCCCGGTCGACCGGATCACCTCAAGCGCGCGCGCGACGCGGCTGGTGTCGGCCGGCGCCAATCGCTGTGCCGCGGGCGGATCGGCGAGCGCCAGCGCGGCATGCGCCTCGGCAACCGGCATGGCGCGCACGTCCTCCCGGATCGCGGGATCGATCGGGGGCACAGGCGCGATCCCTTCGATGAGGGTACGGATGTAGAGCCCCGTGCCGCCGGTGAGGATCGGCAGTCGGCCTTCCGTGATGATGGCGCAGATTGCGGCGCGCGCATCGGCTGCCCAGCTGGCGGCGGAACAGGCGACCGCGCCATCGACATAGCCGTAGAGCCGGTGTTCGGCGCGGGCCTCGTCCGCCGCGCTCGGCCGCGCGCTGATCACCCGAAGATCACGGTAGACCTGGCTCGCGTCGGCGTTGACGATCACGCCATTCGTCCGCTCCGCCAGTTCGAGCGCCAGCGACGACTTGCCGCTGGCGGTCGGCCCTGCGATGAGCGCCAGCTTCGGAAAGGGACCAGTCTTGTTCACCGCAACGCTGATAGCAGCCGGGCGCTTGTCGCCCCAGACCTTGTCGGACGCGCGCGATCGGCTCGCCGCAACTGGGTGTGCGCCCACCACGACGGGCTGGCTCGACGAGGGGGACGCGGCAGACATCGTGTTCGGCTTCGCCCCGGATGTCGCGCGGCAGACGCTGGAATGCACCTACGACGGCGTCGATGTCGTGGTGCAGCCGATGGCGGGACGCGAGAAGCGCCTGCTGGTGGCCGACATGGACTCCACCATGATCACCGTCGAGTGTATCGACGAACTGGCGGACTATGCCGGGATCAAGCCGCAGATCGCAGCGATCACCGAAGCGGCGATGCGCGGCGAGCTGGATTTCGCGGCCGCTCTGGACGCGCGCGTGGCGCTGCTGAAGGATCTCGATGCCGGAGCGATCGATCGATGCCGGAATGAGCGGGTGCGGCTGATGCCGGGCGCCGTGACTCTGGTGCGCACCATGCGCGCTCGCGGCGCGACCGCGATCCTGGTGTCAGGCGGGTTCACCGCCTTTGCCGAGCCGGTCGCCGAGGAAATCGGCTTCCACCGCGCCATCGCCAACCGGCTGGAACTCGCCGACGGCCGGCTGACCGGCACCGTTGGCAAGCCGATCGTCGATTCCTCGACCAAGGAGCGCACCTTGCGCGAAGCGCGCGCCGAACTGCTGTTGGCGGACGATGCGACACTGGCGGTGGGCGACGGGGCGAACGACCTCGCCATGATCAACATCGCCGGCCTTGGCGTGGCATATCGCGCGAAGCCGATCGTGGCGCAGGCCGCAGCGGCGCGGATCGATCATAATGATCTGACCGCATTGCTCTGGGCGCAGGGCATTGCGCGCAAGGACTGGCTCGGCGCCTGACCGCGGCACCGAGCGCACTCGGTCGCGATCAGCGATGAGCGCGCCTCGCCCTTCTTTCCTCCGCCTCGCCGCGTTCGCGGGCGGGGACTTCGCGTTCAATCTCTACTGGCAGAGCGTCATGCTCTACCTGCTGTTCTATTATACCGACGCGCTTCAGCTCGACATCGGGCTGGCCGCGACCGTCTATCTGGCGGCGTCGGCGTGGGACGGGGTGGTGAGCTTCCTGGTCGGGATCGCGGCCGACCGGCGCGGCTCCGCGCGGCGCTTTAGGCTGGCGCTGACGATCGGGGCCGTGCCGCTGGGGCTGGCGTTTGCCATCGCCTATATGCCGCCGCCGGTGGCGGGCGTTACCGGGTTCGCCTTCATACTCGTCGGCCACATCCTGTTCCGTACCGCTTACGCGCTGGTCAACGTGCCCTATCTCGCCATGTCGGCGCGGGTGAGCGCCGACAGCGCGGACCGCTCGCTCGTCGTCGGTTTGCGGATGCTGGCGGGCACGGCGGCGGCAGTGGTCGTCGCGATGGGCACGGTGCCGATCGGCGGCTGGCTGAACGGCGCTGAGGGGCCGCGCGCGTTCCTCGACGCGGCGCTGCTGTTCGCGTTCATCGCCACCGTGATCCTGATCGCGGTGGGCGCCACCTTCCGCGACGCGGCGCCGCCCGCGCCGGTGGAGCGGCTTTCGGTTTCCGCCTGTGTCGCCAGCCTCGTGCGCAACCGCGCCTTCGTCACGCTAAGCGCGGCGATGATGGCGATGATCGTCGCCGCGACGATCCTCAACAAATCGGTGCTGTATTACTTCAAATATGTCGGCGGGGACGAAGCCGCCGGGCAATTGACGCTAGCCGCGATGATGACGGTGAGCGGGGCGGCGGTGCCGGTGTGGATGCTCGTCGCCCGGCACACGGGCTCGCGCGCCTTATGGTTTGTCGCCACCGGCCTGTGCGCGGTGCTGTTGGCGCTTTTCGCCGCGACTGACGTGGCGCGCGCCGGGCTGACGCAGGCGTTGCTCGTGGCGCTGCAGGCGTCGATCGTCGGACTGCATTTCGCTTTTTGGGCGCTGCTGCCGGACACGGTGGAATATGGCCAGCGTGTCACCGGCGTTCGCGTCGAAGGGACGGTCTTCGGCGTTGCTGCGCTGCTCCAGCGGATCGCGATCGGCATGGCGACGGCGATCCTCGGCTGGAGCTTCGAGGGGGCGGGCTACATTCCCAATGTGGCGCAGAGCGAAGCCACGCTGGCGGGCATGCGCCTGTCGATCGCGCTGATCCCGCTCGCCTTCTTCTGCCTGTCGGCCTGGCTGATGTGGCTGAACCCGCTGTCGCGTGGCGCGCATGACCGGATCGTACGCGAGCTGGCGAATTAGCTTCTTGTCACCCCGGGAACGCGCCCGGGGTGACGATGTTCAGGTCAGGGGATCAGATCAGGCCTTCACCAGATCGAACGTGCCATGGACCCCGTCGGCCTGGGCGGAAGGTGCGATCCACAGATCAAAGGTGCCCGGCTCCACGGTCGGCTTCAGCTCCAGCCCGATAAACTCGAGGTCCGCGCGGCGCAGCGTGAACGTGACCTTTTCACTCGCACCCGGTGCCAGTGCGATCTTGCGGAACGCCTTCAGCTCACGCACCGGTCGCGTGACGCTGCCCACCCGGTCGCGGATGTAGAGCTGCACCACCTCTTCCGCCGCACGCTTGCCCGTGTTGGCAACGGTGGCGGAGACGGTGAGCGTGCCGTCCCAGCCCATCGACTGCGGCAGCTCGAGCCCGCGATACTCGATCACGCCATAGGTGAGGCCGTGGCCGAAGGGGTAAAGCGCGGTGTTGGTGGTCGTGCGATACCGCGCGCGATACGGCTCGGTCAGATTCGGCGCCGGCCGCCCGGTCGCCTTGTGGTCGTAGTAATACGGCGACTGCCCCGAATCATGCGGGAAGCTGACCGGCAGGCGGCCCGACGGGCTGTATGCCCCGAACAGGACGTCGGCGATGCCGTTGCCCGATTCCGAACCGAGGAACCAGGTGACGAGGATCGCCGGCGCGTCCTTGACGGCACCCTCCAGTGCAAGCCCACGGCCGTTTTTCAGCACCACGACGATCGGCTTGCCGGTCTTCGCCACGGCCTCGGCCAGCGCCTGTTGCGGTGCCGGCACGACGATCTCGGTGCGTGACTGTGCCTCGCCCGACATGTTCTCGGATTCGCCGATCGCGAGCAGCACGACGTCAGCGGCATTCGCGGCGGCGACGGCGGCCTCGATCCCGCCGGGCAGCGGCTCTTCCACCTTGGAGCCGAGCGTTACCGTCACGTTGCTCGTACCAGCGGCCGCGCGCACACCCTCGGCGAGGTCGACTGCCTGGGCATTGTCGCCATAGACCACCCACGGACCGTTGAGGTCATGCTTGCCCTCCGCGAACGGGCCGATGATCGCGATCTTGCGGCCGGTGCGGGGCAGGGGCAGCAGATCGCCGTCGTTCTTCAACAGCACGATCGACTTGCGCGCAGCTTCTCGCGAAACGGCGAGATTCGCTTTGGTGCGGGTGCGCGCCTTTTCGCGCTTCGGATCGATGCGGCGGAACGGGTCATCGAACAGGCCGAGCGCGTGCTTCACGGCGAGCACGCGGCGGACGGAACGGTCGAGCCGCTCCTCCGGCACGTCGCCATCACGAACGAGCGCGGGGAGATGCAGGAAGTAATTGTTGCTCTGCATCGACATGTCGACGCCGGCGAGGAAGGCGATACGCGTCGCGTCACGCGAATCCTTGGCAAAGCCGTGCGCGATCATTTCCTCGTCGCCGGTGTAGTCGCCCACGACGAAGCCCTTGAAGCCCCACTCGCCGCGCAGCAGCGTGTCGAGCAGCCACGGATTGCCGTGCGCCGGCACCCCTGAAATCTCGTTGAACGATGCCATCGCGGAAAGCGCGCCAGCATCGAACCCGGCCTTGTACGGCGGCAGATATACCTCGCGCAGCGTGCGCTCTGAAACGTCGACCGTGTTGTAGTCGAGGCCGCCTTCCGCCGCGCCATAAGCAGCGAAATGCTTGACGCAGGCCATCATCGCGTCGTTCGCCTTCAGGTCCCGCCCCTGGAAGCCGCGGACGCGCGCGGCGGCGAAGAGTTCACCCAGGCGCACGTCCTCGCCAGCGCCCTCCATCGTCCGGCCCCAGCGCTGGTCGCGAGCGACGTCCACCATCGGGAAGAACGTCCAGTCGATGCCGGCGCCCGCAGCTTCGGATGCGGCGACGCGCGCCGTCCGCTCGGCCAGGTCAGGCTCAAAGCTCGCCGCTTCGCCCACCGGCACAGGGAAGATCGTGCGATGGCCGTGAATCACGTCGGCCGCGAAGATCAGCGGGATCTTGAGGCGCGATTCGCGCATCACGGCGCTTTGCATCCGGCGCGCCATGGCGGCGCCATTGCCGTTGAACACGCCCGTCAGCTTGCCGGCGACCGCGTCTCCCAATTGGCCATCGAAGCTGGGGCCGGAGGATGGGGGATTCAGGGTGGTCGCGACACCGCCACTCCACGCAGCGGCCATCAGATTGAGCTGGCCCGCCTTTTCCTCCAGCGTCATCTTCGCAATCAGCGCATCGACCGATGCCGGCACGTCCAGCTCGGCTGCCTGCAGCAGTGCTCGCGCCGGGCTTGCCGCCCAGGCCATGATCGCGCTTGCGCCAGCCAGTGCGGCACGCCGCGAGATGCGAAGATCAGACATAACCCTCCTTCTTCAGCCGTCGAACCAGGCGTCCGCGACCATGATAACGTTCTCAATAACTTGCGTCGCGGAATTGCCGTTGACGCCCCTGTAACCGGTTACGTAGACGGCGGGGCGAGTGAATTGCAATCGATAAAGAAGGGGGGAGAGCGATGGGGGAAGCAACGATCCGCGATGTCGCGCGCCGTGCGGCCGTGTCGGTTGCGTCGGTATCCCGCGCGCTGAATGGGCTGGCGAACGTTCACCCCGATACCCGCGCGCGCGTGCTCTCCGCAGCGCAGGATCTTGGTTACGTGCCGCACGCCGGTGCGCGCAGCCTCAGCCTGGCGCGCACCCACGCAATCGGCGTCGTGCTTCCCGATCTGCACGGCGAGTTCTTCTCCGAAGTCGTGCGCGGCCTGGATCGTGAGGCCAGCGCCCATGGCTATCACCTGCTCTTGTCGAACATGCACGACGATGCGGGGCACGCGGGCCAGGCCCTGCGCGCGATGCGCGGGCGGGTCGACGGCCTTGTCGTGATGGCGCCGCACATCGATGACGCCGCGCTCGCCGCGATGCTGCCGCAGAGCCTGCCGACCGTGATGATCAACAGCGCTGGTGGCTCTGGTCGTCATTCGCTGCGCATCGATAATCGCACCGGCGCGCAGGCGATGGCGAACCATCTGGTGGCGCTTGGCCGGCGCAACATCGTCCATATCGCCGGACCGGAAGGGAATACCGACGCGCAGGAGCGGCGGGAGGGGTTCCTTGCGGCGGTATCGGGTGACGTGACGGTGCGCGTGGTGACAGGTGACTTTACCGAAGCGTCGGGTGAGCGGGCGATCGCCGGGCTGATCGAGGAAGGCGCCACTTTCGACGCGATCTTCGCCGGCAACGACATGATGGCGCTCGGCGCACTGCAGGCGCTGCGGGCTGCCGGCGTCGTGGTGCCGCAAGCAGTGGCGGTCGCCGGCTTCGATGACGTACCGCTCGCCCGCTACCTCTCACTCACCACGATCCGCGTTCACATGGCGGAGATCGGTGCCCGCGCAGCGGCGCGGCTGATCGACGCACTCGACGGGCGTCCGTCAGACCCCTCCACCGAATTGATTCAGCCCGAACTGGTCGTCCGCGCCACCACGGCGGCACCTCAAGATGTACGGAACAATCCATGAAGATCGGACGTCGAACTTTCCTGGCGCAAGGCGCGGCGGCTGGCGCGGCGACCATGGCTGCCGTCCCTGCGGCGCAGGCGCGCGCCGCTTCCCGGCCAACGCTGCCGGCCTTTTACGAGGACATCGAGCGGCGCACCTTCAACTGGTTTCGAAAGACGGTGAACCCCGCCAATGGCCTCGTGCCTGATCGCTGGCCGACGCCCAGCTTCTCCAGTATCGCAGCGGTCGGCTCTGCGCTCACCGTCTGGCCGATCGGTGTCGAGCGCGGCTGGATCTCGCGGCCAGAGGCGCGGGACCTGACGCTTGCAGCGCTGCGCTTCTTCGACAAGGCACCCCAAGGCGATGCCCCGACGGGCACCGCGGGCAATCGCGGCTTCTTCTATCACTTCCTCGATATGGAAACCGGGCTCCGGTACCGCGATAATGAGCTGTCGAGCGTGGACTCCACGCTATTGTTCCTCGGCATGCTCTTCGCTGCCGGCTGGTGGACCGGGAATGATCCCGCGGAGGCGGAAATCCGGCGGCTCGCCACCGACATCGTCGATCGTGCGGACTGGGCATGGTTCCAGAACGGCCGCCCCGTCGTGTCGATGGGCTGGCATCCGGGACGCGGTTTCCTCGATGCGGTGTGGCAGGGGTACAATGAGGGGATGATGACCGTCATCCTGGCGCTCGGTTCCGGCCGGCACCCGGTGAAGGACGGCGCGTGGGAAGCGTGGTGCGCGCCCTATCCCAGTTGCTGGCGGGGCGAGGGCGAGACGCGGCACCTCGCCTTCGCGCCGCTGTTCGGCCACCAGTACAGCCAGATGTGGATCGACTTTCGCGGCATCCGCGACGCAGCGATGCGCGAGGCGGGGTTCGATTACTTCGAGAACAGCCGCCGCGCGACCTATGCCAACCGCGCCTATTGCATCACCAACCCGCAGCAATGGGACGGCAACTCGGGCGACCTGTGGGGGCTCACGGCGTGCGACGGCCCCGGCAATTTCGAGCTGCCGTTCAAGGGGCGAACAGCGACGTTCTACGGCTATGCCGCGCGTGGGCCGCTGGGGCAGCCGGACGAACGGGACGACGGCACGATCGCGCCGACCGCCGCGCTTGGCAGCCTGCCGTTTGCGCCCGAGATCGTGGTGCCCGCCGCTCGCACGCTGCTGAAGGTGCCGGGGCTCTACCGGGAGTATGGCTTTGCCGATTCGTTCAACCCAAGCTTCCGCTACATCGACGCGAAGATCGAGACGGGCAGCGTCGATCCCAAGACCGGCTGGGTCGCGCGGGACTATCTGGGCATCGATCAGGGGCCGATCGTGATCATGGCGGCGAACTATCGCCATGATACGGTGTGGAAGGTGATGCGCCAGTCGCCGGTGATCCGGCGCGGGCTGGAGCGCGCCGGGTTCACGGGAGGATGGCTGGGATGAACGCGCCCGAGACGAAGATCCGCAAGATCACCATCGTCGGCGGTGGCACCGCGGGGTGGATGACCGCGGCGCTGCTATCGCAACTGTTCAATGACGGCGGATTCGACATCAAGCTGATCGAGTCGGACGAGATCGGCACGATCGGGGTGGGCGAGGCGACCATCCCCGCGATCCGCAACTATCACGCGCTGGCCGGACTGGATCAGGTGGCGATGATCCGGGCGACCCAGGCCACGTTCAAGCTGGGCATCGAGTTCGTTGACTGGCGCGCGCTGGGGCACAGCTACATCCATGGCTTCGGCAAGATCGGCCAGGATCTGCTCTGGCTGCACCCGCATCAGTTCTGGCTGAAATACGCCGCTCGCGGCCAGACCAAGCATTTCGATCATTACGCGCTGAATTGCCTCGCCGCGCGCCAAAACCGCTTCTGCCTGCCCGATCCGCGCAACCCCGGTTCGCCGCTCGCCGATCTTGACTACGCTTATCACTTCGACGCCTCGCTGTTCGCGCGGTTCCTGCGCGCCCATGCCGAGCAGCGCGGTGTCACCCGAATCGAGGGGCGGATCGTCTCGGCCGAGTTGCGGCCTGAGGATGGGCATGTCGATCACGTGCTGCTCAGCGACGGGCGCCGCGTGGACGGGGAGCTCTTCATCGACTGCTCCGGCATGCGCGCGCTGCTGCTCGGGCAGACGCTTGGCGTCGGCTATGAGGAATGGTCGCACTGGCTGCCTTGCGACCGCGCGCTCGCGGTGCCGTGCGAAAGCGTCGTGCCGCTGACGCCGTACACGCGATCGACCGCACGCGCCGCTGGCTGGCAGTGGCGGATCCCATTGCAGCACCGGATCGGCAACGGCCATGTCTATTCCAGCGCGCATATCAGCGACGATGAGGCAGCGGACGTGCTGCTCGCGAACCTTGACGGGCGAGCGCTCGCCGATCCGCGGCCGGTGCGCTTCACACCCGGCCGGCGCGACAAATCGTGGGAACGCAATGTCGTCGCGATCGGCCTGTCGAGCGGCTTTCTCGAGCCGCTGGAATCAACCAGCATCCACCTGATCCAGACCGCCATTCTGCGCCTCGTCGCACTGTTCCCGGGTGCGGGCATCAATGCGGCCGACGTTGCCGAATACAATCGCCAGACCTCGTTCGAATTCGAGGATGTGCGCGACTTCATCATCGCGCACTATAAAGTGACGGAGCGCGAGGATACGCCGTTCTGGGCCTATGTCCGCAACATGGACATCCCGGATTCGCTCAGCGCGCGGCTTGAGCTGTTCCGCACCTCCGCCCGCTTCTTTGGCCAGCAGAAGGCGGAGCTGTTCCGGGAGGAAAGCTGGGTCCAGGTGCTGCTGGGGCAGGGGCTGCAGGCGCAGCATGATCCGATGGTTGATCTCATTCCCGATGAGCAGGCACTCGGTTTCTTGCGTGATATCGAAGAAGTGATCGCAGATGTTGCGCAGGCGATGCCAGATCATGCCGCGTTCATCGCAAAGCACTGTCGCGCGCCGGCAACACCGCTAAACTGAATGTCGCGACTCGCTTGACAGCCCGTAAGTACTGGCGCTTGAGAGCCGCCCCGCGTGCAGTTCTTGTTTCGCGCGGTGTGTAACCGGTTACAGGGATCGGTTGGGGAGGATTTCGGAAATGCGTTCTCATCTGCACTCGCGCCTGGGGCTGACGCTCGGCATCTCGCCGATCGCTGTCGCCGCATTGCTTGTTGCACCGCCGGCGCTTGCGCAGGCGGCGGCGTCGATCCGCGGCACGGTCGCGGGTGCGCCGGCCGGCACGGTCGTGACGGTGACTGACACCAACACCGGCCAGCGTGTTGCCGGCCGTACTGGCGCGAACGGCGTCTACGTCATCAGCGGGTTGCGCCCGGGCACGTACCGCGTCGAAGTGGAAGGCCGCCAGACGCAGAACGTGGTGCTGCCGGTCGGCCTCACCATCACCTATGACGTGCCGGCCGTCACGGCAGCGCAACCGGAGAATGGCGCGCCTTCCGACGGGGCGGTCTCGGGGGCGGACATCGTCGTCACCGGCACGCGCCAGCAGGAAGTCCGCAGCGCCACGATTTCCACCAGCGTCAGCCAGACTCAGATCGAGAACCTGCCGCAGAACGACCGCAACTTCCTGAACTTCGCCGCGCTGGCGCCGGGCGTGAACGTGTCGCCCTCCGCCGGTGCGCGCCGCGTGCAGGCGGGTGCAACGAGCGCCGACAATATCAACGTGTTCATCGACGGCCTCAGCCTCAAGAACCCGGTCAATCACGGCGGCGTCGCGGGCCAGAACTTCTCGCTGGGCAACCCCTTCCCGCAGTCGGCCATCCAGGAGTTCAAGGTCGACACCCAGAACTTCAAGGCGGAATACGAAC
The DNA here is from genome assembly GCF_045371305.1 of Sphingomonas sp. 179-A 2A2 NHS. Taxonomy (NCBI): domain Bacteria; kingdom Pseudomonadati; phylum Pseudomonadota; class Alphaproteobacteria; order Sphingomonadales; family Sphingomonadaceae; genus Sphingomonas; species Sphingomonas sp. 179-A 2A2 NHS. The sequence continues at coordinate 407,971 of NZ_JBIQDE010000004.1, forward strand.
AGGCTGGCTCCGCCATCATCACCGCGGTGACCAAGACCGGCGGTACCGAATTCCACGGCGGCGCCTTCGGCGAGTGGCAGCCCAAGGCATTCATCGGCCGCCCCTACTTCGATCGCCCGGGCAAGGCGAACAACCCGAACGGCACCATTCCGAAGCCCGATTACAATCGCTGGCAATATGGCGCGGACCTCGGCGGCCCGATCGTCAAGGACGTGCTTCACTTCTTCGCCGCCTTCGAGGCGACCGATCAGCGGCTCGCGTCCGACACGATCAACCTGCAGACCTCGCAGGGCGTGCCGGAGGCCATCGCGAGCCGCTACAACGGCAGCGCGCCCAAGGAGTTCAGCCAGCGGCTGTATTTCGGCAAGCTGACCTTCTTCGCGACCGACGTCGATACCGTAAACCTCAGCGCGTTCCTGCGCCGCGAGAGCAACCTCAGCGATTTCGGTGGCACTTCCGTGCCCGAGCACGGCCACTTCCTGGAGAGCAACAACGATCTCTACCAGTTCGAGTGGACGCGCCGCGGCGATAACGTCCTGAACGAATTCACCGTTGCCTATCAGAAGGTGTTCAACGGCACGCCGCGCGTGAGCCAGGGGCCGGAGATCATCCTCAGCGCCCCCGTCGCGCCGCCCGCGCTGTCGCCCAACTTCGATACGATCGCGGCGCTCGGTGCCAACGCGTTCGAACAATATGACCGCCAGCGCACGCTGACGATCAAGAACAACATCACCGTCACTGGCGACACGCACGTCATCAAGGGCGGCGTGCGCCTCGCGTTCAACAAGCTGTCGCGCGAAGAGGACAATCGTACCAACGGCACGTACTTCTTTAACGGGCCGACCTTCACGTCGTTCGACGCTTCGACGCCCTACGGTGCCTCGATCTCGACCATCCCGGTGCAGCCGGCGCGCACCAACAATACGCAGGTCGGGGTGTTCATCCAGGACGATTGGACGCCCGACGAGCATTGGACGATCAATGCCGGCATCCGCTGGGATTTCGAAACCGACGCGAAGAACGAAGACTTCGTCACGCCGGACAATATCGCCAACGCACTGCGCAATTATGCCGGCTGGAAGGCGGCCGGGATCAATCCTGAGGACTATATCAACAACGGCGATCGCCGCCGCCCGTACTGGAAGGCGTTCCAGCCGCGCGTCGGTGTTTCCTATGACGTCAACGGCGACCGTGATCTGATCCTGTTTGCTGGTGCCGGCCGTTACTACGATCGGCCGCTGTTCATCACCTCGGGCATCGAGACGCTGAAGGCACTTTACCAGTCGGTCTCGACGCTCAACTTCTGTGACGGCCCCGGCATCGCCAGCTGCGCGGACGTGCGCGCGCAGAACAACGGCCAGCTGCCGCGGACCTTTACCACCTGGAACCCGGCGCTGCGCGATGTCGACAACCTGCGCGCTGCTGCGATCGCGCAGGGGCAGGGCGGTGACGTCTGGCTGCTCAACAACAAGACGAAGCTGCCGTTCTCGGACCAGTTCAACGTCGGCATCCGCAAGCGCTTTGGCCAGGTGCAGACGTCGCTCTCGTTCAGCCACATCCGCGGCCACAACGTGTTCCAGTTCGTGCGCGGCAACCGCTATTCGAACGGCTGGTACACGCGCCTGCTGCAGCGGGATGCGGCGGGCAACGTGATCGGCTGCACCAACGGCGGCAACACCTGGATCCAGGATCAGATGCCGGACGTCGACTTCGCCGCCTGCCCGGCGACGCAGGGCGATCTGCCGGGCTTCAACGGCAAGTTGAACATCGGCCAGAACAACGGCAAGTCGGTGTACAACGCCGTCTATATCACGGCCGAGAAGCCCTATTCGGAAAGCTCAGGCTGGGGGTTCACCACGTCGCTGACGCTGCAGCGCCCGCGCACCAATGTGGCGCAGGAGCTTGGTTCGGACGAGTTCTTCAACGGGCCTGACCAGACCGCCTATGGCTGGCAATATGTGCCGGGGACGGAGAAGTATCGCTTCGTCGGCACCGGCATCGTTCGCCTGCCGCTGGACGTGAGGTTCTCCGGCACGCTGACGCTCGGCTCGGGCCCTGCGTTCGGCAACATCATCTTCGGCCTGCCGAACCAGCCGCAGGAGGCGTGCTGCTACGGCAACCTGGGTGGCCGCTTCTTCCCCAAGGAGACGTTCGCTTACGCCAACCTCGATCTTCGCCTGGCGAAGAACTTCGAACTGCCGTGGGGTCATGACTTCGAGGTGAGCTTTGCAGCGTTCAACGTGTTCGACACGGTGAACCGCAACTACAGCGCCTGGGGTGCCGGCTCGGGCCAGAACCCGACGCTGGAGGAGAATGGCACCGTGGGCAACGCGCGCAGCTTCCAGGCCGGCGTCAAGTACCGGTTCTGATGCATGGGGCGGGGCAGGAACGGAGAATGACCCCGCACCTGCTCCGCATCGGTGCGGGCGCGCACCCGGTCGTCGTGGTCGACACCGCGACTGGCGCGCCTGACGCGGCGGTGGCGATCGCTGCCGCGCTTGCGCCCTTTCCACGAGGGCCGAACCCCAACTACCCGGGCGTTCGGCGAGTGATCGAGGAGGCCGACGCAGCAGCCTTTGGCTATGTCACCGGGCTGCTCGAGGCACTGGCGCCGTTCATTGCCGGCGGGTTCGACTGCGGTGGCTTCGATCTCCTGGAAGCCAGCTTCTCGATTGTGACCACGCCGCCCGCGGTGCTTCGGCCCGGCCAGCGCATGCCGCATTTCGATTCCACCGATCCGCGCTACCTCGCCGTGATGCACTATCTCGGCGATGTCGCCGGCAGCGGCACGGCTTTCTACCATCAGAGATCGACCGCGATCGAGGTTGTTACTGACGACAATGCAGCCGCCTTCCTTGCGGATGCGCAACGTCATGCGGCCGCTTTCGAAGGCTATGTCTCCGGAAGCAATGCGGCCTTCGAGGAGATCGGCCGGGTCGACGGAAACCGCGACCGTGTCGTCATCTACCAGGGTGCGCTCCTCCATTCCGGCATCATTCCCGCCACCATGCCGCTCGATCCCGATCCACGGCGGGGCAGGCTGACCACCAACATCTTCGTCAGGACTCGTTAGTTCATGCGCATCGCTGCCGCCGCCGCGGCCCTGTTCGCCATTGCCTCTGCCGCGACTGTGGGTGCCGAGCCCGCCAGGCGAACGTACATCAACCCGATCGACCTCGATTATCGCTACAATTGGGAGCAGACGAGCGAGGGCATCTCGTATCGCACCGGCGCCGACCCGGCGATCGTGCGCCACAAGGGCGCCTATTACATGGTCCAGACGCTGGCCGACGGGTACTGGCGCTCGACCGATCTGGTGAAGTGGACCTTCATCAAGCCCAGCATGTGGCCGATGCGCTCGATCGTCGCGCCCGCCGTGCTTTCCGATGGTGAGCGGCTGTACATCATGCCCTCCCGCATGGAAGGCGGGGTGATCCTGGTCAGCGACGCGCCGGAGACGGGGAAGCTCGACTATCTCACCCGCCGGTCACCCGAACTGCCCAACGCAGTGCGGCCGGGTGTCGAGGATTACATGAAGCCGGGTCAGATCGCGCCGGGCCCGTGGGATCCCGGCCTGTTCAAGGACGATGACGGCCGCTGGTATCTTTACTGGGGGTCATCCAACGTCTTCCCGCTCTACGGTATCGAACTCGATCCCAGGAACCGCCTGTCTTACGTCGGCAAGGCAACCGAGCTCTTCAAGCTCGATCCGGCCCGCCACGGCTGGGAGCGGTTCGGCCAGGATCATTCCGGCGGCCTGCCCGATGGCACCCCGATCAAGCCCTTCATGGAGGGCGCGTGGATGACGAAGGTGAACGGTCGCTACTACCTGCAATATGGCGCGCCCGGGACCGAGTATAACGTGTACGCCAACGGCACGTACGTGTCAGACAAGCCGCTCGGGCCCTTCACCTATCCGAACTGGAACCCGGTTGCCTACAAGCCCGGTGGATTCGTCGAGGGGGCCGGGCACGGCTCCACCTTCGACGATGCGCATGGCAATTGGTGGAATTCGGGCACGCCGTGGCTCGGCTACAATTGGACGTTCGAGCGGCGCATTGCGATCTTCCCGACCAAGTTCGAAGCGGACGGCCAAATGTGGTCGTCCACTCGCTTCGGCGATTTCCCGCACTGGGTGCCAAACGCGAAGGTCAATGACCCGACCAGCCTGTTCACCGGCTGGATGCTCCTTTCGTATCGCAAGCCCGTCACTGCTTCCTCGACCCTTCCGGGCTTCGGCGCGGCGACGGTGACAGACGAGAACCCGCGCACCTTCTGGGTGGCCGCGGCAAACCGCGCGGGTGAGACGCTGACGCTCGATCTTGGCGCCGCAAAGACGGTGCGGGCGGTGCAGGTGAATTTCGCGGATTACAAGTCCGGCCGGTTCGGGGACGCACCGGATATCTACACCGAGTTCACCATCGAGGCATCGCCCGACGGCCGGAACTGGCAGAAGATCGCCGAAACAGAAGCACCGCGGCGCGATCGACCGAATGCCTATTTCGAGCTCGCCCGCCCGGTCACGACCCGGTTCATCCGCTACGTGCACGGCCATGTCGGTGCGGCTAACCTCGCCATTGCCGACATCCGCGTCTTCGGCAGCGCGAACGGGAAGGCGCCGGCCGCACCGGCAGGTGTCACTGCGCGCCGCGATGCCGATCAGCGCAACGCGCATATCAGCTGGCGCCCCGTCAAGGGGGCGACCGGCTACAACGTGCGCTGGGGCGTCAAACCGGATCGCCTGACCTTCACCTATCAGGTTTTCGCCGACGAGCCGGGTGCGGGCGCCAAAGAGATCCGTTCGCTGAACGTCGGCCAGCCCTATTGGGCGACCGTCGAGGCTTTCAACGAAAGCGGGGTTTCGCCTATCGCTCCTGTAACAATGATTCGCTGAACAGGAGAGTGAGAGATGCGGCCGATCCCCAAGATAGAGTCGCGTCTCGATGGTTCAGGAGCGATCGTGACCGGTGCGGCGAGCGGCATGGGGCGCGCAACCGCCATCCTGCTCGCACGCGCCGGCGCGCAGGTCGCCGTCACCGACGTCAGCCAGGAGGCGGCGCAAGCGGTGGCGGATGAGATCGCGGGCGAGGGGCTGTCCGCCCGTGCCTGGGCGCTCGACGTCGCCGATCACGCGGCGATCAACCGCGTCGCGCAAGAGGCGGCGGAGGCGTTCGGCGACATCTCCGTCATCGTCAACAACGCCGGCATCTCCGCCAATCTGCCGATCGACGATGCTGGTTACGACGCGCAATGGGACCGGCATCTTGCGATCCTGCTCACCTCGCACCAGCGGCTGATCCGTGCGGCGTTGCCGCACCTGCGCCGTTCGAAGGCTCCGCGCATCGTCAACATCGCCTCGACCGAGGGGCTGGGCGCGACAGCTGGCTTCAGCGCCTATTCGGCGGCCAAGGCGGGGGTGATCGGCCTCACCCGCAGCCTGGCGGTGGAGCTCGGCAAGTCGAGCATCACGGTCAATTGCATCTGCCCCGGTCCAATCGAGACGGGGATGACGCAGGGCATCCCGGATGAGGCGAAGCAGACCTATGCCGCCCGCCGCACGGCGCTCCGCCGCTACGGCCTGCCGGAGGAAGTGGCCTTCATGACGGTCAGCCTGTGCGCACCTGCCGCGAGCTTCGTCACTGGTGCGATCATCCCGGTCGACGGCGGGCTGATGGCCCGCAATGCCTGACGGGAGCGGGGCACCGGCTTACTGAGCGGCGGCCTTCGATGCCTGTTCCACCCGGTCGCGCGCGGCGAGCATCAGCGTCGAGCTTGCCTTGGCGAGAACCTTGCCGTTCGTATCGAGCAGGCGGCCCTCGAAGAAGCAGGTGCTTCGTCCGCGCCGCTCGACCCAGCCTTCGGCCACGACCAGCCCGGGGCGCGCGGGCGCGAAGAAGCTGACCTTCAGTTCCAGCGACATCGGCACCACGTCCGGCCCGCTCATCGCGATCGCGGCATGGGCCATCGCCGCATCGATCCAGCCAGTGACGAACCCGCCCTGAACGACGCCGCCGGAATGGCACATGTGCGTGCCGGCGCGATACTCCAGCACGGCGCGGCCGGCGGAATCCATTTCGACGATGCGTTCAAGCCCTAGGGTTCGGCTCAGTTCGTGGGCTGCCGGATCGCTGTCACTCATTCGCCTCTCCTTGTTCTGAAAGGCGACAGTGTCGCGCGCCGCGGGCGGCCGCAAGCGCGCAGTCCGGATCAGGCCGCGAGCGTCAGCTGGTCGCGGCCCGACCTTTTGGCTTGATAGAGGGCACGGTCTGCGGCTCGCAGCACTTCGCTCACCGAATTGCCCTCGGCATAGCGGGTGACGCCGCCGCTCACGGTAACCGCGACGATCTGGTCGTCGATGCGCAGCCGTGCTTCACCGATCGCACGCCGCAGGCGATCGCAGACGAGGCGCGCCTGCTCAATCGTTGCCTCCGGCAACACCACGGCGAATTCCTCACCGCCCAATCGCGCGACGATATCCTGATCACGCACGCTGGACCGGGCAATCGACGCAAACCGGCGAAGCACATCGTCGCCAACCGCGTGCCCGAACGTGTCGTTGACCTGCTTGAAATGATCGAGGTCGAACAAGGCGACGCATCCGCCAGCACCCGAGGCGAGCCGCGCGCCAAGCTCCTCGTCCAGGCCACGGCGGTTCATGATGCCTGTCAGTGGATCGGTGAGCGCGGCACGGGCCAGCCGTTCCTCGTGGGCGCGCCGGTGAGTGACGTCCCGGATTGCGCTGACCACCCCCGCGACGCCGCCCTCGTCATCGATCACGGCGCGGCTGTGCGTTTCGAACCAGCGGACCTCCCCGTCCGGCGAGAGAGCACGGTATTCGCTGATCGTGGTTCCTTCCTGCTCCTCGATCGTACGACGGAACGACGCCATCGCCCGCACGGCGTCGTCAGGGTGGAGGAGGATGGTGAATGGCCGTCCGATGAGATCAGCCGGTTCCTGGCCGAAGATCTGGCGGATCGAGGAGGATACGAAGCGAAGGCGCCCTTCGGAATCGGCGTTCAGCACGATATCAGTCGAATGCTCGGTGATCAGGCGATATCGCGCCTCGCTTTCGCGAAGGCGGCGGAACAGATCGGCCCGCCGTTCCAGTTCAGCGTTGGCCGGCAGCACCGTCAGCATCGCACAGGCGACATAGAGCTGGAGGAACAGCACTCGGGTACCAACCGGCGCGTTCATCAGCGCGATCGGGCCATGGCCCTGCATCGTCAGCCACCCGCCGATGATGGCGAGAATGAGGATCGACAGCGCCGTGGAGACCGGCCCACCCCGAAACGTCGCGAGGATGATCGGGAGCATCGGGAGGTAGAGCAGCGGGAACTCGTCCTGGGTGAAGGTCGCGAGCGTCACGACGGTGACAAACACCAGCAGGCCGCACAGCTCGATCACCTTTGCGCTGCCCATGCGGGCGATCAGCCGCCGTGCTTCGCCGCGCATCACCATCATTGCCATCGGCATGAAGGCCAACGTGCCGAGTGCATGGCCCGTGAACCAGTGCAGCGCGGGGGTGGAGAACGAGCTGCCGAGGATCAGCGCGCTCGACGTGCCAGCCATGATCGCTCCTGCGAGAGGGGCCGCAAGGCCGCCGGACAGGACGAAGACGACGAGATTGCGGTGCGCGCCCAGAGAGGAGCGGCGCGCCGCAAAACGATGCATCAGCAATGCCCCGATGATGCTCTCGCCCATGTTCGCGATGCCGAGCGGCACTGCCATCGCCGGGCCAAGCCCGATCGTGGCGGTCACGACCGCATTGGCGACAAAGCAGACTGCGATCGGCAGTGGCCAGTTACGTCGTGACAGCGTGATCAATCGCGCCGTCAGGATCGCATTAGCGATCCAGAGGAACGCAACCCCGCCATCGAAACGGGTAAGTCCAACCGTTCCCGCAACGGCAATAAAGTACGCGATGCCAAGTCCAGCCGTAGCGGCTGCCCTCCGTTCACGTCCCTTCACCATCCCCCCGTGCTAGCGCGCGGGAGTAAATATCACGTTTCCAAGAGAAAAACTTACATGTTTCCGGGCCCGTTCGCGTCGAGCTCCTGAAGCCAGATCTTCGCGGTGCCGTCCGACGGCGCACGCCAGTCTCCGCGTGGGGAGACCGCACCGCCCGCCGACACCTTTGGCGAGTTAGGCAAGGTCGAGCGCTTGAACTGGCTCAACTGGAAGAAGCGGAAGAGGAACTTCTCCAACCAGTGCTTGATCGAGGTAAGCTCGTAGGCGGTTCGACCTTCCTCCGGATAGCCGATCGGCCAGCGACCGGCCTCGGCATCGCGCCACGCATGCCAGGCGAGGAAAGCGATCTTCGACGGCGCAAGGCCGTGGCGAAGCACGTAGTGCGCGAAGAAGTCATTCAGCGGATAGGGCCCAATCTTGCTCTCGGTGCTTTGCAGCGCGCCGCTTGCATCCGCCGGCACCAGCTCGGGCGAAATCTCGGTGGAGAGGATCGCGTCCAGCACGGCGTCCGTCTCGCGGTCATATTGATCCGTCGCAATGCACCAGCGGATCAGGAACTGGATCAGCGTCTTTGGTACGCCCGCGTTCACACCGTAGTGGCTCATGTGATCGCCGACGCCGAAGGTGCACCAGCCAAGCGCGAGCTCGCTGAGGTCACCCGTGCCGACGACGAAGCCGTTTCGCTGGTTGGCGATGCGGAACAGATAGTCGGTGCGCAGGCCTGCCTGCACGTTCTCGAACGTGATGTCGTACACCGGCTCGCCCTTGGCGAACGGGTGCCCAAGTCCTTCCAGCAGGGTGCGCGCCGCCGGGCGGATGTCGATTTCCTCCGGCGTGACGCCGAGCGCGCGCATCAGCTTCCAGGCGTTGCCCTTTGTCCCTTCGCTCGTCGCGAAGCCGGGCATCGTGATGCCGAGGATGTCGGATCGCGGCCGACCGAGGCGGTCGAGCGCCTTGGCCGCGACGATCAACGCGTGGGTCGAATCAAGCCCGCCCGACACGCCGATCACCAGCTTCTCGACGCCGGTGGATTGCACGCGCTTCAGCAGGCCTTCGACCTGGATGTTGAACGCTTCGTAGCAGTCCTCGTCAAGCCGCTCAGGCGTGTCCGGCACGAAGGGGAAGCGTCGGATCGCGCGTCTCAGCCCGACATCCGCGAAGTCGGGCTGATGCTCGAAATGCACCCGACGGAACCTGGTCTCGGGTTGCCCGGCGAAGGTCGCCGCGTCGCCGAAGGTTCCGACGCGAAGCCGCTCCTGCGTCAGCCGCTCGCAGTCGACGTCGGCGATCACCAACTCAGGGTCCAGCGCGAAGCGGGTCGATTCCGCCAGCAACTCGCCCAGCTCATGCACCGTTCCCTGGCCGTCCCAGGCCAGGTCGGTCGTGCTCTCGCCCGGGCCGGCTGCGGAATAGACGTAGGCGCACACCGCGCGTGCCGACTGCGCGCTCGACAGCATCGTCCGCTCGCGCGACTTGCCGATCACCACGTTCGACGCGGAGAGGTTGCAACAGACCAGCGCCCCGGCCAGCGCTCCCATGGTCGACGGGGGGGTGGGGGACCAGTAATCTTCGCAGATCTCGGCGTGGAAGATGAAGTGCGGCAGGTCCCGCGCGGCAAAGACCAGGTCGGTCCCAAACGGAACCGTTTCCTCGCCGATCTCGATGCTGAGCCCGGTGAGGCCAGCACCGCTCGAGAACCAGCGCTTCTCATAATATTCGCGGTAATTGGGTAGGAAGGTCTTCGGTACGACGCCCAGGATCCGGCCGTGTCCGACCGCGACCGCGCAATTGTACAGCCGCCCGTTGCGCAGCAGCGCCGCGCCAACGACCAGCACAGGACGAAGGTCGCTGGTCGCGGCGGCTACCGCACGAAGAGCATCCACCGTCGCGCTCTGCTGCGCCGATTGCAGGTGCAGATCGTCGATCGCATAGGACGTGATGTTGAGTTCGGGGAAGACGACCAGGTCCACCGCTTCCTCGTGGGCGCGACCGGCAAGCGCAATCGTCGCCTCGGCATTGGCGACCGTGTCGCCAACGCTCGCCATTGGGGTCGCCGCGGCGACGCGAAGCATACGGTGATGGTGGATCGAGCCGAAACGTGCGTTCATTCTGCGGTCGTTACCTTATCTTGCCCGTGCTGTGCCACCGCTCCCGCCTTGCCACGTCGAATGATCGCGGTAGGCAGGTGGTGCCGCCGAGACGCCAACGAACGGGCGGCGCTTAAGTGTCGGAGAGAAAGATGAGATTGCTGGCGCCGCTCGCATTGACGTTGAGCGGATTGACGATCGCGGCTCCCGCAGCGGCGCAGGACAATCTGTCGAACAAGGCGACCGCCAATGTCGTCGCCAAGGCCGCGTCCCCCAACGGCCGAATTACCGTGACGGTCAGCCTGGATGGGGAAGGCCGGGCAAGCTACGCCGTCCAGCGGGACGGCAAGCCGCTGCTGAACGACAGCCGCCTCGGCTTCCTCTTCACCGACGCGCCAAAAATCGACCGGGCGATGACGCTTGCGGGCACCGCGACGGATACGGTCGACACCACATGGCGCCAGCCGTGGGGCGAATGGGCGACGATCCGCGATCATCACAACGAACTCACCGTCCGGCTGCGCGAGGCGAAGAACCTGCGCCGCGAGATCGGCGTCACCTTCCGCCTGTTCGATGACGGGGTCGGCTTCCGCTACACCCTGCCGCAGCAACCGAACATGCGCCGCGTCAACATCGCGGGCGAGCTGACCGAGTTCGCCTTTGCGGAGGGCGGGACGGCCTGGTGGAAGCCGGCGTATCTCTGGAACCGCGAGGAATATCTCTACAAGAAAACGCCGCTGGATGGTGTCGGCACCGCGCAGACGGTGATGACGGTGAAGCTCGACAGCGGCACGCATGTCGCGATCCACGAGGCGGCCCTGATCGATTATGCCGGCATGAATCTGCGGCGCAGCGACCGGCCAAATGCCTTCATCGCTGATCTGACACCTGGCTCGGGCGCACCATCCGTCTCGCGCGATGCCGGCTTCTCGACGCCGTGGCGGACGATCGCCATCGCCGATGACGCGCCCGGCCTCTATTATGCCAGCCGCATCGGCCTCAACCTCAACGAGCCGAACAAGCTGGGCGACGTATCCTGGGTCAAACCGGGCAAGTTCGCGGGCGTCTGGTGGAACATGATCACCGGCCATTGGACCTGGGCACGCGGGCCCAAGCACGGCGCCACGACAGCGAACGTGAAGCGCTACATCGATTTCGCGGCGGCCAACAATATCCCGGGCGTGCTGGTGGAGGGCTGGAACGTCGGCTGGGACGGTGACTGGTTCGGCAACGGCAAGGACATGCAGTTCGACCAGCCGACCGAGGACTTCGATGCTGCCGAGCTGCAGCGCTACGCCGCCGCCAAAGGCGTGTACCTGATCGGCCATAACGAGACCGGCGGCTCGGCCAGCCATTACGACGGCCAGCTCGAACGCGCCTTCGCTTATGCTCAAGCGCACGGCATTCCGGCGGTGAAGACTGGCTATGTCACCGATGCCGGCGAGGCGGAGCGGATCGATCCCGATGGCTCGCAGCATCGCGAGTGGCACGAAGGTCAGTGGATGGTGAACCACTACCTGCGCGTCGTCACCACCGCGGCCAAGTACAAGGTGTCGATCGACACGCATGAGCCGGTGAAGGACACCGGGCTTCGCCGCACCTATCCGAACTGGATCTCGCGCGAAGGTGGCCGCGGCATGGAATATATGAGCTGGGAGGCGAAGAACCCGCCGGAGCATGAGGCGAACCTGGTCTTCACCCAGCTGCTAGGCGGGCCGATGGATTTCACCCCCGGCATCGTCAGCCTGAAGGGGTCGAACGACAGCGACATTCCCTCGACGCTCGCCAAGCAGCTTGCCAATTACGTGGTGATCTATTCGCCCGTCGTGATGGTCGCCGACACGCCGGAGGCATACGCCCGCTACCCCGAAACGCTGCCCTTCATCCGCGCCGTGCCGACCGACTGGAGCGATACGCGCATCCTGAACGGTGAGGTCGGTGATTATGTCACCGTCGCGCGCAAGGCGAAGGCATCGGACGACTGGTTCCTCGGCGCCGTGGGGGACGAGCAGGCGCGCAGCACAACCGTCACGCTCGATTTCCTCGATCAGGGCCGCACCTATACCGCGGCGATCTTCCGCGATGGTCCGGGCGCGGACTTCCGCACCAAATCGCGCCACTCGATGACCGTCGAACGCCGCGAGGTACGCAAGGGTGACCGCTTGAGGATCGAACTTGCGCCGGGCGGCGGACAGGCGATCCACTTCATCGCATCCGATCCGGCGAAGCGCCGCCGGTGATGGTGCACCGCGCCTAGCCGAATCGCACGATGCCGCCTACGACGCCGGGGAATAGTCAAGCACGAAGAGGGGAACACATGACGCCTGCCGAGATGACCGCCAAGATCGCCAACGGCGAAGGGTTCATCGCTGCGCTCGACCAGTCGGGCGGATCCACCCCCAAGGCACTGAAGGGCTATGGGATCGAGGAAGGCGCGTGGTCGAACGATGAAGAGATGTTCGGCCTCATCCACCAGATGCGCAGCCGCATCATTACCTCGCCCGCCTTCACCGGCGACAAGGTGATCGGCGCGATCCTGTTCGAGCGCACCATGGATGGTGAGGCCGGTGGCAAGCCCGTCCCGCAGGCGCTGCAGGACCGCGGCGTCGTGCCGTTCCTGAAGATCGACAAGGGCCTGGAGGACGAGGCGAACGGCGTGCAGCTGATGAAGCCGATGCCCGGCCTCGACGCTTTGCTCGATCGTGCTGCCAAGCTCGGCATCTTCGGCACCAAGGAGCGCTCGGTCATCAACCTCGCCAACCGCGAGGGCATCGCTGCCGTGGTGGCACAACAGTTCGAAGTGGCGCAGCAGGTGCTCAGCCACGGCCTCGTGCCGATCATCGAGCCCGAGGTGAACATCAAGAGCCCGGAGCGCGCTGAAGCAGATGCGATCCTGCTCGACGAGCTTACCAAGGCGCTCGATTCGATGCCGGGCACCGACAAGGTGATGCTGAAGCTTTCGCTGCCGACAAAGCCGGATCTGTTCCTCCCGCTGGTCGAGCATCCGCGCGTGCTTCGCGTCGTCGCTCTGTCGGGCGGATTCAAGCGCCCCGAGGCGTGCGTGGAACTCGCCAAGAACCATGGCGTGATCGCAAGCTTCAGCCGCGCGCTGCTCGAAGACCTGCGTTCCGGCATGACCGACGCGGAGTTCAACAAATCGCTCGGGTCGGCAATCGACGAGATCTGGGCAGCGTCGGCCCGCAAGACCCCGGCCGTAGCCGCGGCCTGATCCGATGGTCGAGCGCAAGGGAGACCCCGATGCGCTCTGGACGGCGGTCGATGAATACATCGTCGACCGCCTGATCCCCGACGATCATCCTGCCACGCGCGCGGCGAATGCCGCGGCAGGCCTGCCGGACATCGACGTGTCGGTGCCACAGGGGAAATTCCTCCATCTGCTCGCCCGCGCGATCGGCGCTCGTCGCGTACTCGAAGTGGGCACGCTCGGCGGGTATTCCACCATCTGGCTGGCTCGTGCGGTGGGTGAGGGCGGCGGCGTCATCTCCCTGGAGATCGATCCGCATCACGCCGCGGTCGCCGTCGGGAACCTGCAGCGCGCAGGCGTCGCAGAGCGCGTGTCGGTGCTCGTCGGCGATGCCGTGGAGACCCTGCAAGGGCTGGAAGGCCCGTTCGACCTCGTCTTCATCGATGCCGACAAGCCGTCGAACGTCGCCTATCTGACCGCTGCGCTTCGCCTCTCCCGCCCCGGCACGGTGATCATCGTCGACAACGTCGTGCGCGAAGGTGACGTGCTGGATGCCGCCAGCGACGATCCGCGCGTCATCGGCACGCGCGCCCTTTTCGATGCCGTCGCTGCCGAACCGCGGCTCAGCGCCACGGCGATACAGACGGTGGGCGGAAAGAAGTGGGACGGCTTCCTGATCGCGCTGGTCGACTGATCAGGGCCTAGCCGCTCGAGGCGGCTGGAGCGGGTAACGGGAATCGAACCCGTGTATTCAGCTTGGAAGGCTGCTGCACTACCATTGTGCTATACCCGCGCGCCGCATCGAGCGTGTGCGCACTGCCACGACCGATCGGTGGCGGTCAACTGCCCATCGAAGGGGAATTGTCGCCGGTGGAGCCGATCCGATCGGATCCGTGCCGATCGTATGGTGAGGGGAGGAGACGCCCGCTTATTGCGGGGCATTCCGATGGGGCTGATCGTCGCGAGAGCAGCCGTCTGATCGGCCACGTGCGTTCGATCTTGCCCTCGTCATCATCGCTGTCGGAGACCGGCAGGCACCTCGTCACCGGCGCCGCGGTAAGTTGGTGGAAGGGACTGGATTCGAACCAGTGTACACTTGCGTGGGCAGATTTACAGTCTGCTGCCTTTAACCACTCGGCCACCCTTCCACCGGGCCGCTCGTCAAAGCGAGGGCGCCCAATGCCGAAGCCGATGCGCCCTGTCAACGCACCTGTCGCATCTTCTCATCACGGTTGCGCCTGGCAGGGGCAGGCAATAGCAACGGCGCCCTGAAACCTAAGGGGATTACGTCGTTGATGCGCCACCTTCTTCTCGCCACGGCCATGATCGCGGCGCCTGCCGTCGCGCAGGATCGTGCCGCGACCGCGCGAATCATGGACGAGGGGCTGGCGCATTCGCAGGTGATGACCACCGCGCAGCACCTCACCGACGTGATCGGCCCGCGCCTCACCAATTCGCCGCAGATGCGTGCCGCGGAAGCGTGGACGCAGGCGAAGTTCGCCGAATGGGGGCTGAAGAACGTCCGCAAGGAAGGTTTCGGTTTCGGCCGCGGCTGGTGGATCGAGGGCTCCAGCGTGCGGATGGTCACGCCGCGCCCGATCCAGCTCACCGCCATTCCGATCGCCTGGACGCCGCCGACGCAGGGAACATTGTCGGCGCCGATCGTGGTTGCACCGATGAAGACGGCCCGCGATTTCGCGCGGTATCGCGGGCAGCTGGCTGGCAAGATCGTGCTCGTGTCGCCGCCGGGAACGGGGTTGGAAAGCACCCGCCCGCCGTTCCGCCGTTACACCGACGAGGAACTGGGCAAGCTCGGCGAGTACAAGTTCCCGCGCCATGATCCTGCCGCCGACGCGAAGGAACTGCGCGAGGCCGATTTCGAGAAGCAGCGCGACGCCTTCCTGAAGGCGGAAGGGGCGCTTGCTTATGCCACCATCTCGTATCGCGATGGCAAGCTCGTCCACGGCGAAGGCTATATGTTCGAAGCCGGCAAGTCGCCGTCGCTGCCGGGCGTCGAGATCGCGGCGGAGGATTACCGCCGCCTCGCACGCCTCGCCAAGACCGGCGCTGCGCCAACGCTCGAGATCGTCAGCAACGTCCGCTACGACGATAGCGATACTCAGGCGTACAACATCTTCGCCGAGATCCCCGGCACCGATCCAAAGGCGGGCTATGTGATGGCCGGGGCGCATTTCGACAGCTGGGTCGCCGGGGACGGCGCGAGCGACAATGCGGCGGGCACGGCCGTCATCATGGAGGCGGCGCGCATCCTCTCGAAGCTGGGCGTGCGGCCGAAGCGCACCATCCGCTTCGCATTATGGAACGGCGAGGAGCAGGCATTGCTCGGCAGCCTGGCGTGGGTCGAGAAGAACCTTGCAACGCGCGGCGGCCCGAACGACCCGCCACTGGTCGGCGAGCGGCGGTACTTCGAATGGTCCAAGCGCTGGCCGATCACCCCGCGCCCGGGGTTCAACGATCTCGCGGCGTACTTCAACGTCGACAATGGCTCGGGCCGTTTCCGCGGCATCTATGCCGAGAACAACCCCGCCGCCGCGGAGATCTTCCGTGACTGGTTGGCACCGTTCAGCGGCCTCGGCATGACGACCGTCGCCATTGGCCGCACCGGCGGCACGGACCACGTGTTCATCCAGTCGGTCGGCGCGCCGGGCTTCCAGTTCATCCAGGATCCGCTCGACTACAACAGCCGGGCGCACCATTCCTCGGCCGACACTTTCGATCACCTGAAGGAAGAGGATCTTCGTCAGGGTTCGACGATCCTCGCCGCGTTCCTGCTCAATGCCGCCAATGCCGAAAAGGCGTTGCCGCGCCCGCCGATGCCGACGAAGCCGGCAGTCACCGATCCCTTTGCTTATCCCGATCCCGAGGACGATAATTGATGGCACGCCGTGGTCACCGCCCGAGCCAGGCCCCGGCCGGCCGCCCCCGTTTCTGGGGGCGCCACGCCGTCACCGCCGCGCTCGCCAATCCGGAGCGCACCGTGCGCAAGCTGTGGGGCACGCGGGAGGCGCTTGCCAGCCTGTCGCTGCCGCCACTGCTCCCGGTCGTCTATGCCGATGTCGCCGATCTCGGCCGTATGGTGCCAGCGGATGCGCCGCACCAGGGCCTGGTGATCGAGGTCGATCCGCTGGAGGAGATCTGGCTCGGCGACTTGCTCGAGCAAGGTCGTGACGACCGGCGCCCGCTGGTGATCCTCGATCAGGTCACCGATCCGCATAATGTCGGCGCCGTGCTTCGCTCGGCGGCGGCGTTCGACGCGCTCGGCATCGTCACGCAGGATCGGCATGCCCCGCCCGAATCGGGGGCACTCGCCCGCTCCGCCTCCGGCGCGCTGGAGACCGTGCCGTGGGTGCGCGTGGTGAACCTTGCCCGCGCGCTCGACGAGATTTCCGAAGCCGATTTCTGGCGCGTCGGCCTCACGGGCCATGCGAACCAGACGTTGGGCGAGGTGATCGGCGACGCGCGGATCGCGATCGTCTTGGGCGCCGAGGGCGAAGGCATGCGCCAGAACACGGAGGCGCATTGCGATCAGCTGGCGAAGCTGCCGATCAGCCCGAAGGTCGAGAGCCTGAACGTGTCCAACGCCGCGGCGATCGCGCTCTACGCCATCACCACGCGTTGACCGGTCGGCGCCCCTCTGCCGCGCGGAGGGGCAGGCGCCCGCGCAACCTTGGTTGCGGCGGGCGCCGGGTGTCTGATCAATCCTCTTCGGCGATCCGCACCTTCAGCCCATCGAGGCTGGCGTCGAACGGCACCTGGCACGACAGGCGCGAATATTCGTCGCGGCTGCTGGACGAATCGAGCAGGTCGTTCTCGTCCTCGGTGATCGGCGGCAGTTTGGCCGCAAATTCCGGGTCGACATGGATATGGCAGGTCGCGCAGCTGCAGCAGCCGCCACACAGCGCCAGGATCTCGTCGATCCCGGCATCCCGGATGACTTCCATGACAGACAGCCCCGCCGCGCCGTCGATTTCGCGTTCTTCCCCGTCGCGCAGCGTGACGATAAGCTTCGGCATCATGTTCTCCCCGCAAGTTTGTGCGACCCATGCCTTCCTTCGGCGCGCCTCGCAATGGGGCTGAACGAGCGTGATCTGCACGCGGCGGTCGATTCGCTGGGTGAAATAGAGCCCGCCTTCGCCGCGGCGGTGGCCCGCGTCGGCTATCCGCCGCCCCGCATCCGCGAGCGTGGCTATGCCACCCTGCTACGCACCATCCTCGGCCAGCAGGTGAGCGTGAAGGCGGCGGATGCGATGTGGCGAAAGCTGGACGAGGCCGTCGGCGGGGCAGGGGATCCCGCGCTGATCGCAGCGGCGGCCGACGAGACGCTGCGTGCCGCCGGCCTCTCGCGCCAGAAGGCGGCTTACGCGCGCAGCCTTGCGGAAGAGGTCAGCTCCGGCCGTCTCGATTTCGATCGCCTGCCGGAGGATGACGAGGCCGCCATCGCGCAGCTCGTCCGCGTGAAGGGGATTGGTCGCTGGTCAGCCGAGATCTATCTTCTGTTCGCTGAGGGCCGGCCCGATATCTGGCCGGCGGGAGATCTCGCGGTTCAGATCGAGATCGGCCGCATCCTCGGCCACGACAGCCGTCCGAGCGAGAAGCTGATCCGGGAACTGGCGGAGCCGTGGCGGCCGCATCGCGGCGCGGCGGCGATCTTCGCCTGGCACCATTACAACACCGGGTCGGCCGCCTCGCCGCTGTAGCTCGGCGCGGGTGTCGCTCAGCGCGCCGGGCGCCAGACCTGCGTCTGGCACAGGAACGAGATGCAGCCCTTCACGCGCAACGTGCCGTCCTCGCCGCGGCTGACGATCGACTTGTAGCTCTTGCCGTTACGCGGGTCATAGATGCGCCCGCGCCAATCATTGCCCGCGTCCTTGAAGTCCGACAGGATCGGCATGCCCACGATCGGGCGATTACGGAGCGCGGCGTTGGGGTTGTTGACGTCGGTCGTCGGCGCATTCGGCTTGGCCTTTACCACCGTCGCGATTCGGCCGCACGTCGCCCCGCCGCACGGGCCCACCTGCACGATCGCGCTGCCATCTTCCGTCAGCCAACGCCCCGCGATTGGTTGGGCGGCATGCGCGGTCCCGGCAAGAGACAAAGCGATTAAGGCGGCGGCAGCGCGAATGATCGTCATGCGTTGGAGTATCGGAGGAAAGCGATGAACGGGCAATGGACGATCGGTATCATTGGCGGCTCCGGCCTTTATGCCATCGATGATCTTGAAGATGCCGAATGGCGCCGCGTGGAAACGCCATGGGGCGAGCCGTCGGACGAAATCCTCTTCGGGCGCATAGCGGATGTTCAGTTGCGGTTTCTGCCGCGGCACGGTCGCGGCCACCGCATTGCACCGGGGGAGACCCCCGCACGCGCCAACATCGATGCGTTGAAGCGCGCCGGCTGCACCGATCTCCTGGCCATCTCGTCGGTCGGCTCGCTGCGGGAGGAATTGGCGCCGGGGCGCTTCGCCGTCGTCGAACAGTTCGTCGACCGGACGGTGCACCGCCCGCAGAGCTTCTTCGGCACAGGTCTTGTCGCTCACGTGTCGATGGCCGATCCGGTTTGTGAGCGATTGTCCGCCTTCGCTGCGGCAGCGGTTCAGGCGGCGGGGGCGCAGGTGACGGAGGGGACCACCTATCTCGCCATGGAAGGTCCGCAATTCTCCACCCGGGCCGAAAGCGAAATGTACCGCCAATGGGGTTGCGACGTCATCGGCATGACGGCGATGCCCGAGGCGCGGCTCGCCCGCGAGGCGGAGCTGCCGTACGCTCTCATCGGCATGGTTACCGATTACGATTGCTGGCGCGAAGATGAAGCACCGGTCGAGGTCGACGAGATCGTCGAGCAGATGATCGCCAACGGCGCGATCGCGCGCCACGCGGTGTCAGCCTTCATCGCGGCGTTGCCGGAACGGCGCACGCCATCGCCGATCGACACGGCACTTAACGGCGCGATTCTGACCGCAACCTCGCAGCGGGATCCGGCGCTGCTCGCGCGCAACGCCGCCATTCTTGCGCGACTGAACGGTTGAAACCCGCAGATCGCTCACGCATTGCAGCGCGGATGACACCGCCGCCTGCCGCAGAGCTGATGCGATCGCTGCCGGAAGTCCATTCGTCGATCCGCGTTCCGGAAGGGGCGGGGTTCTGGCGCCGGCTTTTCGCGTTCGCCGGTCCCGGCTGGCTGGTTGCGGTCGGCTATATGGATCCGGGCAACTGGGCGACCGACATCGCCGGCGGCTCGGCCTTCGGCTATACGCTGCTCAGCGTCATCCTGCTGTCAAACCTGATGGCGATCGTGCTTCAGGCACTGTCGGCGCGGCTCGGCATCGGGGCCGGGATCGATCTCGCGCAGGCGTGTCGCCGGCATTACTCGCGACCGGTTTCGCTGGTGCTGTGGGTGCTGTGCGAGATCGCGATCATCGCCTGCGACCTTGCCGAGGTGCTGGGCACGGCCATCGCGTTGAAGCTCCTGTTCGGGCTGCCGCTCGTCGCGGGCGTCTGTGTCACGGCGGTCGACGTGTTCCTGATCCTCGCGTTGCAACGCTACGGCTTCCGCCGTCTGGAAGCCTTCGTCGCGGCGCTGCTCATCGTCATCGCTGGCTGCTTCGCGCTCGAGCTTGCCTGGGCCGGCCCCGATTGGGGCGCTGCCGCCGCCGGCCTCATCCCCTCGACCGAGATCGTCAGCAACCCGCTGATGCTCTACATCGCAATCGGCATTCTCGGTGCGACGGTGATGCCGCACAACCTCTACCTCCACTCCGCGATCGTGCAGACGCGGGCCGTCGGCGCCGGACAGGAGAAGAAGCGCGACGCGCTGAAGATGGCGACGATCGATTCGACGGTGAGCCTCGGCCTGGCCTTCTTCATCAATGCGGCCATCCTCGTCCTCGCCGCTGCGACCTTCCATGTCGCCGGCCGCACCGAGGTGGCCGAGATCGAGGAAGCGCATCAACTGCTCGCGCCGATGCTGGGCGTCGGGGCGGCAAGCGCCGTATTCGCGATCGCGCTGCTTGCCAGCGGCCAGAATTCCACTGTCACGGGTACGCTTGCTGGGCAGATCGTGATGGAGGGCTTCCTCGATCTGCGCCTCCCGATGTGGTTGCGCCGCCTCATCACCCGTGGGCTGGCGATCATCCCGGCGGTGATCGGCGTCGCCATCGCCGGCGATTCTGGCGCCACGCAGTTGCTGGTGCTGAGCCAGGTGGTGCTGAGCCTTCAGCTGCCCTTCGCCGTGCTGCCGCTCGTCGCCTTCACCGGCAGCCGCGGGGTGATGGGCGACATGGCCGCCCCGCGCTGGCTGCTTGTGATCGCGTGGTTCATCGCTGCCGTGATCGTCGCGCTGAACGGCTGGATGCTCTGGGGCATGGCGACCGGCTGAGGCAGCCGGTCAGCCGATCACGCGCTCAGGCGATCAGCCGCTCGCGAAGTGCCTCGCGGCGTGCCGCGTTCACCCCCAGCACTTCCTCGGCATAGCGCTCGGTACCGCCGAAGCGTTCATTGATCGAGCGGGTCGCCGCGTCGAGGTACATGGGATCCACGCCCATCAACGTCTCGATCGCTTCGTCGGTGATCTGCGCGCCATAGCGTTCGCGGATCGAATCACCGGCCGCGGCGATGCGCCGCTTCTGGTCACCTGCCGCATTGGTCAGCAGGTAATCCGCCATCACATCGTCTTCGTGAACGCCGAGCAGCCGGTGGAGCAGCGCGGCGGCGAGGCCCGTCCGGTCCTTCCCCGCGAGGCAGTGCAGCAGGCTCGCCCCGTCGCGCGTCGCCAGCGCCTCGAAATACAGCGTCAGTGAGCGCACCAGTACGTCGCGGAACGGCATGTTCACATACAGCCGGGTCATCGCCGCCCGTGCTTCGTCCGCCGTCGTGATGCCACGCCCGGCTTCCTCGTGCGGCGCGAGTTCCGATCCTGCTGTCTCGCCCGGTGCGAACAGCACCAGGCCGTCGAAGTCGTCGTGGCGCAGGCATGGCATCATCTGCCGTTCGCTGTCGCCGCGCAGGTCAACCACCGTCGCGATGCGCAGCTCCGACACTTTCGCCAGATCGTTCGGCGTGGCGCCGCCATGCTGCCCGGAACGCCACAAAACGCCTGATTTCAGCCGCCCCTCGCGCCCGGCATAACCGCCATAGTCGCGGAAGTTGTGGATGCCTTCGAAGATGCGGACGCGGTCGTTCATGCCGCATCCGCTACCTTATTCATATGACGATGTCGCGTCGTTTAATGATCTTGGCTTAGCAGCCCCTTGATCAGGCCGGATCACCGTCGCGATACTTCATCTCGAGGAAGCGGCCGCGGGTTTCCAGAGAGTCGAGGTCGCCCCGTGCCAGTTCCTCGGTCATCTGCCCGATCTCGCGCTCGATCAGCTCCAGCCCCTCGACAAGCTGGCGATCGGGCGTCTTGCCGTTGCGCTCGGTCCCGCGCAGTTCCAGCGGCACGCGCTGATAATCGCGCACGAAATCGGGCAGCTGCTCACCCACCAGCCGGCGGATGTCGGCGGCTGCCGGCGTGTCGTCACCCACCGTCTGCAGCTGCTTGCCCAGCGTATCGAGGCGCAGGCCGATCCGATCCGCCACCTGCACCGCCGGGGCGGGCAGGGCGGGGCGCTGTGCGTCGAGCCAGCGCGTCGTCTGCGTCGGCAGCGCCTTGATGTCACTGCGCGCCAGCTTCTCCACCGTCACCGGGCGCGGCCCGGGTGCGAACGCGATGGCGAGCGTCACCGCTGTCATCACCATCAGTACCGCCAGCGCGCCGAAGATGCCCAGCGGCACCACGGCCAGCCCGATCACTGCCGCCGCGATCAGGATCGCGGCATTGGCCGCACCGATCGCGGCTGCACGCTTGGCGACGCTTCGTCCGCCGCGCCGCGGGCGCCGCTGTACCGCGCTCGACATGCCTTCGAACGACTGCAGGCGCACGCGATCGAGCGCCTGGCGCGCGCCGGCGATCGCGTCATTGGTCTCGTACGAGGTCACAGCGCCTCCAGCTTGAACGTCTCCGGCGAGGAGCCGAGCCGGTTCTGCGCCGCGCCTTCTGCCCGGGCGATGTAACCGCGCGATTTCTCGACCTCGTTCGACAGCGTATCAACGGTCGACTTCATCGAATCGAGCGCCTTCAGCTTGAACGTGTCAATCGCGTCCATCGTCTCGTAGATATTCTGGAACGCGCGCTGCAGCGTCTCGAGCGGGATCGCCGAGGAGGCGGCCTGTTCATGAATGCGCGCGGTATTGTCGCGCAGCAGCTTGCCGGTCGAATCGATGATGTTCGCGGTCGTAGTGTTAAGCTGCGTGATCTGCTCCAGCACCAGCTTCTGGTTGGTCATTGCCTGCGCCACCGTCACCGCGGTGCGCAGCGCGGCGACCGTGGTGGTGGATGCGCGATCGACGCCCTTGATCAGCTCGACATTGTTCTTCTTGACCAGATCGAGCGCCAGATAGCCCTGCACCGTCACCGCCATCTGCGTCAGCAGATCCTGCGTGCGCTGGCGGGCGTAGAACAGCGCGCTCTCGCGGATCGCCTTGGCCTTGGCGGGGTCCGTCGCATCGAGCTCGTTCGCCTTGTCCTCCAGCTTCTGGTCCAGCATCCGCGACATCTGGATCATCTGTTCAAGCTTGCCCATCGCGGTCCACAGGTTGGCCCGCTCGGTATCGATCGAGGCGTTGTCCATCAGCAACTCGTCCTTGCCTGAAGCGAGGCTCTTCAGGATCGAGGCGATGTGCGTCTGGCTGGATTTGTAGCTGTCGAAGTAATTGCGCGCCTTGTTGCCGAACGGGATCAGGCCGAACAGCTTCTGCGGCGCTGTCAAATTGCCGCGCTTGCCGGGATCGAGATCCTCCACCACGCGGCGCAGCTGGGCGAGATCCTTGCCCACGCCAGTCTCCTGATCCATCGCCCGCACCGGCCGATCGAGGAAGCGGTTGGACTGTCCCGCGGCGTCGCGGATTTCCTTCGCGCCCATGTTGGTGATCGCGTCCACCACCTTGCCGAATTCGGGGCTGTTCGCGTCGCGCTCCATCAGCTGCTGCACGGCGTAATCCGCGCGTTCTTCCAGCTTGGATTTCACGCTATCGTCGACCGGCACCAGGCCAGCGGCCTTCTCCGCGGCCACCGGGGGCACCGGATCGGGCGGCGTCAGCTTCAGCGCCGGCTCGGTAGCGGTGATCGTCTCGGGGGTCGTCGCCATAAATATCCTCCAGCGTCACCACCACGATGGCGGCAGACGGTGCCTCGTTCAAGTGTATCAGTGATATAATACGCTCAGTAAACGCGCGCAAAGGCCGGGCGGTTTCGCTCCCTGTCGCGCAATTGGCACGGAACGGTAACGAAGGTGCCACCTGCCGGACGTAGCGGCCGCTCACCACAGCCAGAACAACCGGGGGACCATTATGAACCGCGCCTTCTCGGGCGGCGTCGTCGCGACGCTGCTCGCCTGCTCTTCGGCTGCCGCGCTTGCCCAGGCGCAGGTGCCGGCGGATGATGCGGAGATCGTCGTCACCGCGCAGAAGGTGGAGCAGAGGATCGAGGACGTGCCGCTCGCCGTCACCGCGGTCACGCAGGAGCGGATGCGCGAGATCGGCGTCAATTCGCTGTCCGAAGTGGCGCTGTTCGTCCCCGGCCTGCGCGTGCAGGAGCAGAGCGCGAACAACCCCGGCTTCGTGATCCGCGGCATCACCTCGGACTCGGGCTCGTCGCAGCAGGGCGCGCGCGTCACGCTCTACTATAACGGCGTTGACATCAGCCGTTCGCGCGGGGCGTACCAGGACCTGTTCGATCTCGAGCGGCTGGAAGTGGTGAAGGGCCCGCAGGCGACGCTGTTCGGCACCGCCGCCGCGATCGGCGCGGTCAGCATCGTGTCCGCTAGGGCGCAGCCCGGCTTCTCGGGTGAATTGCTGGCGAGCTACGGCAATTATGACCGCACGCAGGTGTCGGGCTTTCTCAATGCCGGCAACGATACGCTCGCCGCGCGCCTGGCCTTCGCCTACAAATATCGCGACGGCTATGTCCGCAACATCGCCGGCGATCCGGATGTGCCGAACCAGAACCAGGGCCGGGTCGATCAGGACGATCTGAACGGCCAGGATCAGCGCGGCATCCGCGGCTCGCTTCGCTGGACGCCGTCCGACGCGGTCACCGCCGATCTCGTCCTCACCTATGACGGGCAGCGCAATCTCGGGACGGCCTTCAAGAGCCGCGTGTTCGCGCCCACCGGCGGGCAGACCGGCGACTTCGGCTATCCCGAGCTTTCCGGCTCGCCGTTCAGCCAGGAGGTGCTCGGCAAGCGCAAGCTCGGGCTCGACCGTGACGTCTATGACGCGAACCTGACCGTGAACGTCGATGTCGCGCCCGGCGTCACCTTCACCACCGTCAACGGCTATCGCCGCTTCAACGCACTGGAGACGTTCGACGCCGATGGCGGCCCGGCCTGGTACCTCGAATTCGCGGAGGATGCGAAGGGTGACCAATGGAGCCACGAAGGACGCTTCAACTTCACCGGCGAGCGCTACCGCGCCTCGTTCGGCTGGAACGCGTTTTTTGAAAACGGCTATCAGCGCGTGCCCTTCTCGACCGAGGAGGGGACGTACATCGCTTGTTCGATCGCCGCACCTTATGCGGAGGTGCGCGCCGCGCTTAACGCCGCCGGCCTGCCGACGGGTACCAATTGCATCGCGCCCAACGGTACGGTTCTCGCCGCGCGCGCCACGCAGATCCTGTCGCGCGGCGCCGCGACGGTGGTGCCCTATGCGTCGGAATTCACCAATTACGGCAACAACGACACCTATTCGGTGTTCGCCGACGCCACCTGGATCCCGACCGACGCGCTTGAGGTGACGGCCGGCGCGCGCGTGCTGATCGAGGACCGCCAATCCGGCTACAGTGCGATCCAGCCCAATTCGGTGCTGCTAGCCCCGCTCGGCGTGCGCACCAGCCTGCTCGGCACGGTCGGCACCGGCGGCGCGAAGTTCCAAGCGGAGCGCAGCTTCGCCGCGGTGCTCCCCCGCGTGAACGCGCTGTACCGTGTGACCGACGACCTCAACGTCTTCGCCACCGTCAGCAAGGGCCGCCGCTCGCCGGTGGTGCAACTCGGCTCCGCCGCCGGCCCGGCCGGCGCGATTCCCGCGCTTCAGATCGTGCCGGAGGAAACCGTCTGGAACTACGAAGCCGGCATCAAGGCGGGCAGCCGCACGCTCTCGGGCACGCTGTCGGTCTTCTACCAGACCTATGACGATTTCCAGGTCAGCGTCACCGACCCCACCGGCCGCGTCACGACGCAAAGCGCCGGCACCGCGAACAACCTCGGCGTTGAGCTCGAAGGCACCTGGCGTCCGACCAGCTTCCTCAGCGTCTTCGGCAGCTTCGGCTACATCGACGGTGGGATCGGCGACAAGCCGCTGCCCGGTGGTGGCACCAACGCCTTCGCCGGCAACCGCTTCCGCCTCCAGCCGGAGATCATCGCCGCGGGCGGCGCGACCCTCCGCCTGCCGCTGCGTGACGGCATCAGCGTCTATGCAACGCCGTCGATCAGCTATCAGAGCAAGGTCTTCTTCGAATTGCCGAACCGGGAGGGGATCAGCCAGGATGGCTATGCGCTCGTCAACTTGCGCGCCGGCATCGAGTTTGCTGACGGTCGCTATCGCATCGGCGGCTTCGCTCGGAACCTCGCTAACGAACGCTACCTGATCGATGCCGGCAATACTGGCGGTACGTTCGGCACGCCCACCTATATTGCCGGTGAGCCGCGCTTCTATGGCATCGAGCTGTATGGCCGCTTCTGAATGACGGCCTGATCACGGGATATCCCGGGCGGAATACAGGTTCTTCTGCCTGGTTTATTCGCCGGCTCTAGCCGCAGCGCAGCAAATAGGCTAACGGCGCCCGAACGCCGCGAGGGCCGCGGCCATTCCAGGAATTCCGATGCAGTTGCGCAATATCGCCATCATCGCGCACGTCGATCATGGCAAAACCACTCTCGTTGACCAGCTTTTCCGCCAATCCGGCACCTTCCGAGAAAATCAGCGCATCGAAGAGCGCGCGATGGATTCGAACGATCTCGAGAAGGAGCGCGGGATCACCATTCTCGCCAAGCCGACATCGATCGAGTGGGAAGGCGTGCGCATCAACATCGTCGACACGCCCGGCCACGCCGACTTCGGCGGTGAGGTGGAGCGTATCCTCTCGATGGTCGACGGCGTGATCCTGCTGGTCGATTCGTCGGAAGGCGCGATGCCGCAGACTAAGTTCGTGACTGGCAAGGCACTCGCCCTTGGCCTTCGTCCGATCGTGGTCGTCAACAAGGTCGACCGTCCGGACGAGCGCATCCAGGAAGTGCTGGACGAGGTGTTCGACCTCTTCGTCAGCCTCGACGCGACCGACGAGCAGCTCGATTTCCCGGTGCTCTATGCGTCGGGCCGTAACGGCTATGCCAGCGAGGATCCGTCGCGCCGCGAAGGTACGCTGACCCCGCTGTTCCAGAAGATCGTCGATCACGTGCCGCCGCCGGCGCTCGACGTCGATGCGCCCTTCACCTTCCTGGTGACGCTGCTCGATCGTGACAACTTCCTTGGCCGCGTGCTCACCGGCCGGGTCACCTCGGGCACGGTGAAGGTCAACCAGCCGATCCACGCGCTCGACATGGATGGCAAGGTGATCGAAACCGGCCGCGCGTCGAAGATCATGACCTTTCAGGGCCTGGAACGCGTGCCGACCGAAGAGGCACGCGCCGGCGACATCATCAGTCTCGCAGGTCTCACCGTCGCGACCGTGTCGAACACGATTGCTGACATCACGGTCACCGAGCCGATCCAGGCACAGCCGATCGATCCGCCCACGCTGTCGATGCGCTTCGCCGTGAACGATTCGCCGATGGCTGGCCGCGAAGGCACCAAGGTGACGAGCCGCATGATCCGCGACCGTCTGTTCCGCGAAGCCGAATCGAACGTCGCCATCAAGGTGACCGAATCGGCCGACCGTGACAGCTTCGAAGTCGCCGGCCGCGGCGAGCTTCAGCTGGGCGTTCTGATCGAGACGATGCGCCGCGAGGGCTTCGAGCTCGGCATCAGCCGCCCGCGCGTGCTGTATCGTGAGGACGAGAACGGCAAGCGCACCGAACCGTACGAGACCGTCATCATCGACGTCGACGAGGAGTACTCGGGCACGGTCGTTGAAAAGATGAACCTGCGCAAGGCAGAGCTGACCGACATGCGCCCGTCGGGCGGCGGCAAGACGCGCATCACCTTCTCCGCGCCGTCGCGCGGCATGATCGGCTACCACGGCGAGTTCCTGTCGGACACGCGCGGCACCGGCATCATGAACCGCCTGTTCGAGAAGTATGGCCCCTACAAGGGCCCGATCGAGGGCCGGAAGAACGGCGTCCTCATCTCGAACGGCGCGGGCGAGGCCCAGGCTTATGCACTCGGCCCGCTCGAGGATCGCGGCATCCTGTTCGTGGGCCACGGCGAGGCGCTCTACGAGGGCATGATCATCGGCGAGAACGCCAAGACGGATGACCTTGAGGTCAATCCGATGAAGGCGAAGCAGCTGACGAACTTCCGTGCTTCGGGCGGAAAGGACGATGCGATCCGCCTCACCCCGCCGAAGAAGATGACGCTGGAACAGGCGATCGCCTACATCGACGACGACGAGATGGTCGAGGTGACGCCGAAGACGATCCGCCTGCGCAAGCGCTTCCTCGATCCGCACGAGCGCAAGCGCCAGAAGCGTTCGGCTGAAGCGGCCTGATGACAATGCCGATCAGCGCCGCACCCATCCGGGCCGGCCTGATCGGCTTTGGTTACGCGGGGCGCGTTTTTCACGCCCCGCTGATCGCCGCGACCGACGGCATCACCCTCGCTGCGGTCGCATCCTCCCGCCCCGATGACGTTCGGGCGGCGCTTGGTGATGTGGCGGTGCTCGACACCGCGGACGCCCTGATCGCGCGCGACGATATTGAGGTCGTCATCGTCGCCAGCCCCAATGACAGTCACGCTCCGCTCGCGCTTCAGGCGCTTGCCGCCGGCAAGCATGTCGTCGTCGAAAAGCCCTTTGCTTTGTCGCTCGACGAGGCCCGCGAGGTGGTCGATGCCGCGACGCGTGCCGACCGTCTGCTGACCGTATTCCATAACCGCCGCTGGGACAGCGACTTCCTGTCGGTGAAGGCGACGATCGAGCGCGGCGCCATCGGTCAGGTGGTCCACTTCGAAAGCCATTTCGATCGCTTCCGCCCCATGGTGCGAGATCGCTGGCGTGAGCGCGCGGTGCCCGGCGGCGGCATCTGGTACGATCTCGGGCCGCATCTCATCGACCAGGCACTCCAGCTGTTCGACCTGCCACAGGCGGTGGAGGCGAACATCGCCACGTTACGCCCCGGCGGTCAGGCGGACGATTGGGCGCACGTTGTCCTCATCTACCCCGACAAGCGCGTGATCCTTCACGCCAGCATGCTCGTCGCGGGCGGCAGTGCGCGGTTCACCGTCCACGGCACCGGCGGCAGCCTCGTCAAGCAACTTGGCGACCCGCAGGAGGGTCAACTGCTGGCCGGCGTTCTTCCCGGTGCGCCCGGCTGGGGCGAGGACGCTGACCCGATCATCATTCACGATGCGGAGGGAAGCCGCCCGCTTCCCGCCATCAGCGGTGATCAGCGCGGCTTATACCGCGGCCTCGTCGCCGCCACCCGCGGGGAGGGGGAGAACCCCGTCCCGGCTCGGCAGGCACTGGAAGTCATGGCGGTGCTGGAAGCGGCGATCCAATCGTCGCAAGCCCGCCGCGCCGTAGCGTTACGGCGTGGGCCGGCCGCAACGCTTTGAAACTGGAGTGGGGCTTGCCCCTTCGGTAACCCGGTTCGACCATGAACATCGGGAGACTTCATGCGCATGCTTCGCGCCCTGTTGCCGTTCGCGCTGATCGCCGGCTCCGCTCATGCGGAAACCTATCCCTCGATCCCCGAGCCGATGATCTTCGACATGGTTCGCCCATTGGGAGCGAAGCGCGGCGAGCTTGAAGTCAACGTGCTGGCACAGACCGGCTCTCCCTTCCGCGCGTCGAAAACGGAATGGGCTCCCGAAATCGAATATGCCTATGCCGATGGCCATGCGATCGAGTTCGAACTGCCGTTTGATGGACGTCACCTCGCCGCATACAAGCTTGGCCTGCAATCGACGCTGGGCGCCTCGGCGGATGGCCGCAGCGCGCACGGCTTGCAGTATCTCGGCATCTATCACCGCGAGAGCGGCCGCTACACCAACACGCTGCTCTACATGGCCGGGCACCGCTTCAACGATCGCTGGAGCACGATGAACATGATCGGGCTTGACGACATTCGGCCGGGCGGAGGGCACGGCAGCAACGCCTTGCTGCTGAACCACGCGTTGTTCTACGATGCGAAGCCCGGCACGATCGTCGGGGCGGAACTCAACGTCGCTGGCGGCGCGGAACGCAGCGTGAAGCTGAGCCCCCAGGTCCACCGGCGGATTTCCCATGCCGCCAACGTGCAATTCTCGATCGGCGTC
The DNA here is from genome assembly GCF_045371305.1 of Sphingomonas sp. 179-A 2A2 NHS. Classification (NCBI taxonomy): domain Bacteria; kingdom Pseudomonadati; phylum Pseudomonadota; class Alphaproteobacteria; order Sphingomonadales; family Sphingomonadaceae; genus Sphingomonas; species Sphingomonas sp. 179-A 2A2 NHS. Next base: position 437,754 of record NZ_JBIQDE010000004.1, read on the forward strand.
GAGAAGCTGCGCGAGCGGCGCGCGCGCCCGACCGCCGGGCTCCGCGCGATCCGCGAATTCTGAGACAGGAGGGGCAGGGCGGGGCTCAGCCGAGCCCGCCCAGTTCCATCAGCACCTTCCATTCCTCGTCGCGCACCGGCGTCACGGAGAGGCGGCTCTGGCGAAGCACCTCAAGCGAGGCGAGGCGGGGATCGCTCTTCATCGTCGCCAGCGGCACCGGCGCGGGCAGCTTCTGCAGCGGCTTCACCGCCACCGATGCCCAGTCGCCCTTTTCGCCATCGGGCCGCCAAGCGCGGACGATTTCCATCGTTCCGACCGCAGCCTTTTCTTTGTTCGAATGATAGAAGATCGCCTGATCGCCAGGCTCCATTTCCTTCAGGAAGTTGCGCGCGGTATAGTTGCGAACGCCGTCCCACTCGGTCTCGCCATCCCGCACCAGATGATCCCAGCCGTAAACATCAGGCTCTGAACGCAACAACCAATACCGCATCAAAATCTTCCTAAACCTCTTGTGAACGCCACATTCCGAACGGGTTCAGCCCGACTCGCGCATATCACCGAAACACGCTCGCAGGCTCGCGCGTTATCATCTTCGAGGCGGACCGAGCGTTTAGTTTGAGGAGGTTCGAGATGAGTGGATTTTTCAAGAAGGCGGGCCTCGGTGCTGCAATGGCGGCGAGTGCTCTGGTAGCGGCAGCGCCTGCCGATGCGCAGCGCTGGCACCGTCATTATGATCGGGGCAACGATGCCGCAACCGGCGCCATCATCGGCGGCGTGATCGGCCTTGGCCTGGGCGCGGCCATCGCGTCGCAGAACAACCGTGGCCCGTATTACGACGGCTATGACGGCTATTATCGCGGCGGCTGGGGTCCCCGTCCGCGCTATTATTACAATGACTATCGCGACAACTATCGCCCGCGGTGCTTCCGCCAGTGGCGCTGGGATCCTTATTACGGTGGCCGGGTGCCGGTGCGCGTCTGCCGCTGATCATATTGCGTGTCACGCAGGGGGCAGCGCGGGGACTTGGGTCTCCGCGCCGCTTTTTTCTTGGGCTGCGCGTGGTGATCGGTTAGGCGCGCCGGCCATGACCGATACTCCGCCAGACCGTCTCTCGATCGACCCGTCCAGCCCGCATTTCGACCAGTCCGTGCTGGAGCGCGGCATCGGCATCCGCTTCAAGGGTGCCGAGCGCACCGACGTCGAGGAATATTCGATCTCGGAAGGCTGGATCCGCGTCGCACTGGGCAAGAAGGTGGACCGCCACGGCCGCCCGCTGACGATAAAGCTGACCGGCCCGGTCGAAGCCTATTTCCATCGGCCCGCTGAGGGCGAGGGCGGCGAAGAGGCCTGACGAGATCGCCGGCATCACCGGCGTTTGTCAAAACCGGTTACCCGGGACATGGTCCGGGGTACAACTGTTCTTCTTCTAAAAGGCTGCCCCAGCAGTGTGGGCCGGCGCCAATCGCCGGCCCCTGACGGGGAAGGTCAGGCCGCAACCAGCGCGAGGCGCGCCTTCGCCGCCAGATATTCCTTCTCCATCCGGTCGATCCGCTCGGCGACGGTTTCCACTTTCTGGACCGCGCCGATGCCCTGGCCCGAACCCCAGATGTCGCGCCACGCCTTGGCCTTGGCCGGCTCGCCGTTCGAATTCTGGCCGAAGTTCATCGTCTTGTAATCGCCTTCGGGCAGATTGTCCGGGTCCAGCCCCGCACGCTCGATCGAGCCGCGCAGGTAGTTGCCGTGCACCCCGGTGAAGAGGTTCGAATAGACGATATCGGACGCGCGGCCCTCGACGATGCCGTTCTTGTAGCCCTCGTCGGCATTCGCCTCGACGGTCGCGATGAACGGCGAGCCGATATAGGCGAAGTCGGCGCCCATCGCCTGCGCCGCCAGCACCGCGTCACCGGTCGCGATCGAACCGGACAGTGCGACCGGGCCATCGAACCACTGGCGGATCTCGCTCACCAGCGCGAACGGCGAGAGGCGGCCCGCATGGCCGCCCGCGCCGGCGGCAACGGGGATGAGGCCGTCCGCACCCTTTTCCACGGCCTTGCGGGCGAAGCGGTCGTCGATCACGTCATGCAGCGTGATGCCGCCCCAATTGTGCACCGCCTGGTTCAGCTCTTCGCGGGCGCCGAGCGAGGTGATCGTGATGGGCACCTGCCACTTCTCGCACGTGGCAAGATCGGCCTCGAGGCGATCGTTCGACTTGTGGACGATCTGGTTCACCGCGAACGGCGCGGCGGGCCGGTCGGGGTTGTCGCGGTTGTGCGCCGCCAGTTCCTCGGTGATCCGGTGCAGCCACTCGTCGAGCAGCCCCTGCGGGCGTGCATTGAGCGCCGGGAAGGACCCGACGATCCCCGCCTTGCACTGGGCGATCACCAGATCGGGCCCGGAAATGATGAACAGCGGCGAGCCGATGATCGGCAGACGCAGGCGGGAAAGGATCGCAGGAACTGACATAAGTTTTATTATGTCGGCGCAGAAACGGCCTGTCCAGCAGGGTGCGTCAGCGTGAACAGCCGATCGTAGAGGAAGTCGGCAACCGTGCGTATCCGCGGCTGGTGGCGCAGCCGCTCGTGGATCAACAGCCACATGCCGCGCGGCGCCCTTGGCGTCGGGAAGCAGAAGAACAGGTCCGGCTCGCGATCGGCGACGAGGCGTGGGAGGGCGGAGAACCCCATTCCGGCGCGCACCGCCGCGAGCAGCCCCAGGGACGTATTGTGCTGCATCACCATCGAATCGACCAGGCCGGTCCGGCGCAGATACTCGCCGTATGCACGCCATACGCCTTCCTCGCCGCCGCCGATGATCGGGCGACCGTGCATCTCGCGGATCGATCGGGGTACGCCATTCGCCTCGGCGAACCCGCGGCTGCAGTAGATCCCCCATTCGTCGTCCGCGATGCGGCGACCGACCAGCCCGGCGCCGCTCGGCGTCTCCGCGATTCGCACCGCGATGTCCGCGGCACCAGCCGCGAGGTCCCGCACTTGGTCGGAGGTATCAAGTTCGATCCGGATATCGGGATGCGCATCATGGAACTCGCGCAGGACTGGAGACAGCACCGTGACCGCGAATATCTCGGATGCCGTGAGGCGGACGACGCTGCGGTTCGCCCGCGCCCGCGCTTCCGCCTCCTTGGCAAACGCCTCCACCGCATCCGCCGCTCGCTTTGCGCTCTCCAGCAGTGCGTCGCCGTCGGGGGTCAGCAGATATCCCGCCTGCCGCCGCTCGAACAGGCGCAGGCCAAGGCGCGCCTCGAGCGCCGCGACCCGACGGGCACAGGTCGTCTGGCTGACGCGTAACGTGCGCGCGGCAGCCAGCGTACTGCCGGTCTGCGCCACGGCCAGGAAGTGCCGGAGGTCGTCCCAATCTTCCATTCGTTCTGCATTATCGCAGAACGGCCTGCCAGGAACAGTGTTCGTTGCCGCCGAAACGCGTCGTTATATTGGGGTCATGGGCAGCTGCTAGCTGTTCTTCCGACCAGACGGAGTGTCCGACATGAAGATCCTGCTTCCGCTCGCGGCGATTGCCGCGGGGTATCTCGCTGCGCCTTCTGCTTACGCTCAATCGGCTGATGCCGCGCCGGTCCAAAAAGTGGTTTCCACAGCGGATCTGGCGCTTAGCACGCAGGACGGCCTGGCGCGGCTCGACCGGCGGCTTCACCGCGCCGCCAGGGAAGTGTGCGCAGCGCCGATGCCGTACGAACCCCATCAGCGTCGCCTGATCCGGGACTGCGTCGTCGAAACGGTGGCCGCCGCCGCAACGCAGCGCACCGCCCTGCTTGCGGATTCGCAGTCCGCGTCCGGCATCCTGCTCAGCGCGCGCTGAACGCGCCTGCGCCGTCGCGGCTCAATCGATCCGCTTCAGCCCGGCCGCGGCGGCGCGCGCATTCTCCACATAATGCGCCGCTGACACCTTCAGCCCGGCGATCGCGCGTTCGTCCAGCTCCCGCACCGCGCGCGCCGGGCTGCCGACGATCAGGCTGCCGGCGGGAAAGGTCTTCCCCTCGGTGACCAGCGCGTTGGCGCCGACGATGCAATCGTCCGGGATCACCGCATTGTTCAGTACGGTCGCGCCCATGCCGATCAACACTCGGTTGCCGATGGTGCAGCCGTGCAGGATGGCGTGATGGCCGATCGTGCAATCCTCGCCCACCGAAAGCGGTGATCCGGGGTCCGAGTGAAGCATCGCGCCTTCCTGCACGTTGCTGCGCTCGCCGATCGGGATCGTCGTGTTGTCGCCGCGGATCACCGCCCCGAACCAGACGCTCGTATCCTCCGCCAGCCGCACGTCGCCTACGATGTCGGCGCTCGGCGCCACCCAGGCGCTCTCGTGGCAGGTCGGGCGCTGCCCGCGGAACTCGTATAGCGGCATTCTTCTCTCCCTATTGCTCCGGTCGACCGCGCCGGCTGTACCATCGTCGGACAGCCGCTGGCACAAAGCCACTGGGCGAATTGGTAAACAAATCGTTAACGCGGTCACCATGAACCGAACGCTCGTGACCACGAACGAAGCCGCCCGTCATCCCCTGCGTCGCTCCCTGCCGCCGCCCGCGCCCGCAAAGCGCCAGGCGCGCGAGGACGACCAGGACCTTAAGCTCTTCGTCCTCAGCTTCACCGCCTTTTTCGTCTGCTTCTACACGCTCATCATGTGACCGGGGCCATGTAAGCCCCGCTCAATCGCACGCGCGGTGAAGCCGCTGTGCGATCCACGCCGAGACGAGGCACATGCCCGCGACCACCAGCAGTAGCTGGGTCGGGGTCGCGCCAAGCGCGGTGATCGCCGCAACCGAAACCGACCCGATCGTCATCGCGCCGGCGTTCACCACATTGTTCGCCGCCACCGTGCGCGCCGTCTGGTCCTTGGTCACCGTGGTGGTCAGGAACGCGTACAGCGGCACCACGAACATCCCGCCGAAGATCGCCACGAACAGCAGCGCCAGGAGCACCAGCGGCGCGCCGGGATGCGTGACAAAGGCCGGGATGTCGTACAGCGTCCCCGCTGGCGCCGCCTCCCAGCCGGTCACGACGAACCAGAAGCCGACCACCGCCACGCCCATCGCGATCACCGAGGCGGGCGAATAGCGCGCCGAGATATGCCCGCGCAGCATCAGGTTGATGACAACCGATCCGATCGCGACGCCGATCGAGAAGATGCCCAGCACCAGGCTCGCGACGCTCGCATCGGCGGTCAGCACATTCTTAACCAGCGGCGGGAAGATCACCACCAGCACCGATCCGATCGTCCAGAAGAAGCTGATCGCGCAGATCGCCAGGAACAGCCGCGGGATATGCATGGTCGCGCTGATCAGCTTCCACGAGGCGCGGAAGGGGTTGAGGTCAAGCTTCAGCGGCGGCCCGAGCGGCGGGGCCGGAGGCACCATCCGCGCCGTGATGTAGCCGAGCACCGCGACGGTGAAGAGCACGCCGGTGACGAGCGGGATCGAGTGATAGATGAACCCCGCCATGATCGTGCCGAGCAGGATCGACAGATAGGTGCCGGCTTCCACCAGGCCGGTGCCGCCAAGCACGTCCTCCTCTTCCAGATGCTGCGGCAGGATGGCGTATTTGATCGGGCCGAAGAAGGTGGAGTGGATACCAAGGCCGACGACCGCGCCCAGCATCATGACGACAGGCAGCGTCACTTGTCCCGCTCGGGCGAGCAGCAGCCCGCCGCAGCCAAGCGCCATGATCGCGAACTCCGCGATCTTCACGATGCGGATGATCTTGGCCTTGTCGTTCGAATCCGCCAGCTGCCCGGCAAGTGCCGACAGCAAAAAGAACGGCAGGATGAACAGCGCCGCGGCCAGCGCATTGAAGAAGCTTTCCTGCTGCGGGTCCGCGAAGATCTCATAGGTCGCGAACAGCACCATGGCCGTCTTGAACAGATTGTCGTTGAATGCGCCGAGGAACTGGGTGGTAAAAAGCGGCAGGAAACGCCGTCGCTTCAGAAGCCCGAGGGCGTTGATCATAACGGAAAATCGCCCGACAGTGGCAGAGTTGCGGCGCACATAGCTTGTGCCCGTATGCGATGCCAACCCCGCGGGCATCGCGCCGCCGGGGTTGCGCGCGCCGCCCGGCGGGCTAAGTCATCTGTCGTGCTGACCCTTCCGAACCTGCTGTCGCTGTCCCGGATCGTCGCGGTCCCGGCGCTGGTCGCCTTCCTGTGGTGGCCGCGGTGGGAATTCGGCTTCGGCATTGCGTTCGCGCTCTACTGCCTGATGGGCATCACTGATTATTTCGACGGCTATCTCGCCCGCGCGCAGGGCACGGTGTCCAAGCTCGGGGTGTTCCTCGATCCCATCGCGGACAAGATCATGGTCGCCGCGGTGATCCTGATGCTGGTCGGAACGCGGCACGACGATATCGCCGTCATCAACGGCGTTCACATCATCGCCGCGCTCATCATCCTGCTGCGCGAGATCGCCGTCTCGGGCCTGCGCGAATTCCTTGCCGGGCTGCAGGTGTCGCTTCCCGTCTCGCGCCTCGCCAAGTGGAAGACGACGCTTCAGCTCGTCGCGTTCGGCGCGCTGATCCTCGCCGGCGCCTTGCCCGCGGTCGAGTGGATCCGCGTCGTCGGCCTCGCCTGCCTGTGGGGGGCGGCCGGGCTCACCGTCATCACTGGCTGGGATTATCTGCGCGTCGGCCTGAAGCACATGGATTGACCATGCGGCTGGTCTATTTCGCCTGGGTCCGCGAACGGGTCGGTACCGCGGAGGAGGAGGTTTCGCCGCCTGACGGCGTCACCACCGTCGCTGATCTGGTCGATTGGCTCGCCGGCCGAAGCAGTGGCCATGCCGAGGCGTTCGCCGATCCTGCCCGCCTGCGTGCCGCAATCGACCAGTCCTTCGTCCCGCTCGACACGCCGATTGCCGGCGCACGCGAGATCGCGATCTTCCCGCCGGTGACGGGCGGATGATCCGCGTCCTCGTCTCGTCCGATCCGATTGACGTCGCGGCGGAGATGGTGTCGGCGGAGCAGGGCGGGGCAGTCGCCACGTTCACCGGCCTGGTCCGCGCCGACGATGGCGTCAGCGAGCTTCATCTCGAACATTATCCCGGCGCCACCGAGGCTGCGCTCGGAAAGCTGGCGGAGGAGGCGATCGCGCGCTGGTCGCTTCATGCCGCAACGATTGTCCACCGGGTCGGACCGATGCAGCCGGGCGAACGCATCGTGTTCGTCGCTGCCTGCGCCGATCACCGCGGCGCCGCGCTAGACGCTTGCGCGTATCTCATCGACCGACTGAAGACCGACGCGCCGTTCTGGAAGCGGGAAACGGTAGGGAGCGAGCGCCGCTGGGTCGAGCCACGGGCCACCGACGATGCGGCCGCCAGCCGCTGGGATCAGAAAGCCTAGCGCTGCTGCTCACCGATCGGCGGGCATTCAGCCCAGCCGCGGCACCAGCAATCCGTTCACCACATGGATCACGCCGTTGACCTGCTGGACATCGGGCGTCTCGACATAGCTCTTGTTGCCGTTGACGTCGGTCAGCGCGACGGCGTCCCCGTCACGCGCGGCCAGCAGAGGTTCGCCATCCAGCGTCGTCAGCTGCGTCCGTCCGCCACCCGCATCGATCCGCGCGCGCAGGTCGGCGAGCGTGACCGCGCCGGGCACGACGTGATAGTTCAGCACCTTTGCCAGGGCCGCACGATTGGCCGGCGCCAGCAGCTGGTCGACCGCTCCGGGCGCCAGTCGGCCGAACGCTGCGTCGGACGGCGCGAACACCGTGATCGGCCCCGCCGACGACAGCGCAGCACGGCCGCCCCCTGCATTCAGGGCGCGCGCCAGCTGGCGAAGATTGGGTGCCGCCGCGCAATTATCCGCGATCGTGCGCGTGCCCATCATCTTCGCGCCGCCGACGTAGGGGTTGGTCGCGGTCGCTGCCGCGGCCATCATCGCGGAAAGGCCGGTTGCGGCACTGCGCGGCGGAGGAGTGCCGATGCTCCGCGGTTGCGGCGCGGTGGCGGCCTTTGGCACGTTCGGGGTGCTGCATGCCGCCAGCACCATGGCTGGCCCCATCAGCAGGAGCAGTCTTGCGGTCATCAACATGCTCCTCCGCAACCAAGCTACTCAGGACAGGACGAACGACAAAGCCGTTCGGTTGCAACCGTTTGTCCCGCGGAGCTGCCGCGCTGCCGGAAGCGCTGTCCTACATCTGCCACGGCTGGCACAATCGCGCCATGGCCTTCCCTGAACCTCCTTGCCGGCACCACCTCGGGGGCTGGGCCAGCGCCTCGGCCTCCTCAACAATCACAGGGCGCAAAAAAAGCGCCAGCGCCTCAACTTCCTCAACATTCGCCGGTCGCCAAAAACGCGCCAGAGCCTCAACTTCCTCAACATTCGCGCTGCATGTGGGCGCTTCCACGCGCCGGTCCCTGCCGCTACCGCAATGCGCATGATCGACGATCCTCTCGGGCCTCTCGACCCTGAATTCGCTGCCGCTTTCACGCGCGACCTGAACCGCCCGCCGTGTCAGCTCTACCTGATCTCGCCGCTCGACGTCTCGGGCACGTTCCCCGATCGACTGGCGCGCGCGCTCGACGCCGGCCCGGTCGCCGCTTTCCAGTTCCGGGTGAAGGACGTGAACCAGCATGAGGCGGCCGCGCTTGCGGAGCCGCTGCAGCGCATCTGCGCGGACCGGGAGGTGGCGTTCATCGTCAACGACAGCATCTCGCTGGCCAAGCGGCTCGGCGCCGATGGCGTGCATCTCGGCCAGGAGGATGGCGATCCGCGCGAGGCGCGTGCCGTGCTCGGTCCGGAGGTGCAGATCGGTGTCACCTGTCACGACAGCCGGCACCTCGCGATGGAGGCGGGGGAGGCGGGCGCCGATTATGTCGCCTTCGGCAGCTTCTATCCGACCACCACGAAGGAGGTGAAGCATCACCCCGAACCAGTGATCCTTTCCTGGTGGTCCACCGTGTTCGAGCTGCCTTGCGTTGCCATCGGCGGGATCACGCCGGCGAACGCGCCCCCGTTGGTCGCCGCTGGCGCGGATTTCCTCGCCGTCAGCCATGCCGTGTGGGGCGGCGATGAAGCAGCAGCCGTCCGCGCCTTCCAGGAGGTCCTTCGCTGAAGATCCCTCGATACGCTGTGGAAACAACCGGCCGATCAAGCCGTTGTCTGGCGCAGCGTATCAGTGAGGGTCAACGATGAAGCCAATTGCCGCCGCCGCCATCCTCTCCCTCGGTCTCGCCGGTGCCGCGGCCGGGGTCAGTGCCCAGCAGGCCCGGCCAGCGGCGGCAGCAACGGCAACCAAGCCGCCCCTCGATCGCTCGACGCTTCATGTTCAGGTGATCCTCGACAAGCTCGGGTTCGGCCCCGGCGTGCTCGACGGCCGGGGCGGCATCTCGCTGGTCAACGCGCTGAAGGGCTTCCAGCAGTCCCGCGGTCTGCCGATCACCGGCAAGGCCGATGCGGCGACGCTCCGGGCGCTCTATCCGTACCGTGCTGCCCGTCCGACGGTGACGATGACGCTCGACCAGCGCGTCCTCCAGGGCCCATTCCTCCAGTCGATCCCCAAGGACTACGCCGATCAGGCGAAGCTCGATGGAATGGCCTACACCAGCCCGATGGAGAAGCTGGCCGAGATGTTCCACACCACGCCGGCCGTCATCCAGGAGCTGAACCCGGCCGGTATCCGTCTCGCGCCCGGGCAGAAGATCGTGCTCCCGAATGCGCTGCCCACCTCGCGCGACTATCCGTCCGATGCGACGCCCACATGGCGCCAGACGCTGGCTCAGCTCAACGTGGATGCAGGCGTGCCGCAGGCCGCGAAGATCGTCGTCGACAAGTCGGACAAGGTGCTGCGCGTCTATAACGATGGCGGCCAGCTTATCGGCCAGTACAGCGCCACGATCGGGTCCGCCAGCGATCCGCTGCCGCTCGGCAACTGGAAGGTGCTCCACGTCTCTCCCAATCCCGATTGGAAGATGAACCCCAAGATCCTGAAGAAGGTCAGTAACGACAAGAAGCCGCAGATCATCCCGCCCGGCCCGAACAATCCGGTCGGTGTAGTCTGGATCGATCTCAGCCGGGAGCATTACGGGATCCACGGCACGCCGGATCCGGAGAAGATCGGCCGCACCGAAAGCAATGGCTGCGTGCGCCTCACCAACTGGGATGCCGCGCGAGTCGCGCTGATGGTGAAGTCCGGCACGCCGGTGATCTTCCAGGCGTGAGATGACGAGGCTCGGCGGATCGATCCTCGCGCTTATCGTCCTGGCGGCGATCGCCTTCGCCTCGATGCTGTCGTTCGGTCCGTCACGCCCTCGCGCCGTCGGCCCAGTGACCGAACCGGTGATCGAGCCGCCGGCAACGACCGGCGCTCTGGCGATCCCGGTCGCTGGCGTCTCTGCCGATCAACTGAGCGACACTTGGGGAGACAGCCGCGCAGGCGGTAGCCGGGCGCACGAGGCGATCGACATCATGTCCCCGGGCGGCACGCCCGTCCGCGCCGCGGCGGCCGGTCAGGTGGAGAAGCTGTTCCAAAGTGACGCCGGCGGCACGACGCTCTACGTCCGCTCCCCCGACCGTCGCTGGAGCTATTATTATGCGCACCTCGCCGGCTACGCGCCCGGGATGCATGAAGGGCTGATCGTTAGGCCAGGCACGCTGCTGGGCTTTGTCGGTGACACCGGCAACGCAGGCGCGGGCAACACGCACCTTCACTTCGGGGTCAGCCGCATGGCGCCTGGCGATCAGTGGCACGAAGGTCAGCCGGTGAACCCTTACCCACTGCTTGCCGGGAAGGGCCATGATCGTTAGACGCGCCCAACGCTCTTTCCAGCAGGTACAAATATGAAGATCAGCGGCGTGGACATCCGTCCCGGCAACATCATCGAATATGAAGGTGGTATCTGGCGTGCGGTGAAGATCCAGCACACCCAGCCCGGCAAGGGCGGCGCCTATATGCAGGTCGAACTCAAGAACCTGCGCGATGGTCGCAAGAACAATGTCCGCTTCCGCTCGGCCGAGACGGTGGAGCGCGTCCGCCTCGACACCAAGGACTTCCAGTTCCTGTTCGCCGAAGGCGAGAACCTCGTGTTCATGGACAAGGAAACCTACGATCAGGTTACGCTGCCGCGCGATCTTCTGGGCGATGCCGCCGCGTTCCTGCAGGATGGGATGGACGTCGTCATGGAGCTCTATGACGAGGAAGCGATCAGCGTTCAGCTGCCCGATACGATCGAGGCGACGATCGTTGAGGCCGATGCCGTGGTGAAGGGGCAGACCGCCTCGTCCAGCTATAAGCCCGCGATCCTCGACAATGGCGTGCGCGTCATGGTGCCGCCGCACATCGGCAGCGGAACCCGCATCGTTGTCGACGTTTACGAACAGACGTACGTCCGCCGCGCGGACTAAGCTCGTTCCTCCTGCTGGAGGGGCAGGGGAGGGCCAGTGCTCCGGCGGGTGCCCGATCCAGGCGAACCGTTTCGTCGCCCTTCCACCCAACCCCTTTGGCGATCCGAAGGGGATAAGGTTTCAAGAAAATGCCAGCCCATTCCGGCCTCTTCACCGTCATCGAGCGCGCCGCCCGCAAGGCAGCGCCGCGCCTGCGTCGCGACTTCAACGAGGTCCAGCACCTCCAGGTCAGCCGCAAGGGGCCGGCCGATTTCGTGTCGATGGCCGATCGCCGCGCCGAACAGACGCTCTACGAGGAACTGTCCAAGGCACGACCGGACTGGGGCTTCATCATGGAGGAGCGCGGCGAGGTTGCCGGCGATCCGTCCAAGCCGCGCTTCATCATCGATCCGCTCGATGGCACGTCGAACTTCCTCCACGGCATCCCGCACTTCGCGATGTCGATCGCCGTCGAGGAGCCGATGCCCAGCGGCAAGCGCGAGATCACGACCGCGCTGATCTATCAGCCGCTCACCGACGAAAGCTTCTGGGCCGAAAAGGGCCGCGGCGCGTGGCTGCAGGACCAGCGTTTGCGCGTGTCCTCGCGCCGTGAGCTGACCGAGTCGCTGATCGCCACCGGCATTCCCTTCATGGGGCACGGCGACTTCGCCCAATGGACCCGCATCTTCGGCTCGATCGCGCCGCAGGTTGCCGGTATCCGGCGCCTCGGCTCAGCCGCACTTGATCTTGCTTGGGTCGCAGCTGGCCGGTTCGACGGTTACTGGGAATCGGATCTAAAGATCTGGGATGTCGCTGCCGGCATGCTGCTGGTGAAGGAAGCGGGCGGTTTCGTCACCGATTTCCGCGGCGGTGACCGTGCGCTCGAGCGCAACGAGTTCCTCGCCGCAAATGACGGGCTTCATTCCAAGCTGCACAAGCTGCTGGCCGGCGCGCTGCGCTGAGGCGCAGCGCCACGCGTTCAGAACGTGTAGACGAGCGAGGCGCGGCTGGTGGTGTCAGTCGACACCCGGCCAAGCGGCGGCATGCTTTCATATTGCACGGTATAGCTCACCCGTGCCGACAGCGGCCCGATCAGCCGTGCCGCCAGCGCAGTCGAACTGCTGACGGTGGAATTATACCGCTGCAGATAGGCAGACGCATCCTGCGTGAACGTCAGCCCAGGCGACAGTTTCAGGTCGAGGTCGAGGTTGCCACGCGCCGCGAGGCTGCTTTCGACAGTGTCGTCAGTGAATTCCGTATGCCGGAAGGCCGGCCCAAGCTCCAAATTCAGCGACACCGCTGATGTCTTGATGGGGCTGTATCCGGCACCCGCCGACGCCGAATAGCGCTGGTTGTAGCCCAGGAAGCGATCGCTCTCGAACTGCGCCGCGCCGTAGACGTAACGACGCGCATCGATCTTCCAGTTGGGCTCGTAAGCGAAGAGATACTGCTCGCGCGTCGTGACGCCAAGGCTGCGCTGATAGTCGCCCTGCGCGCGCAGCTTGTGGCGCCAGTCCAGCCCTTCACGCGTCAGATCGAGGATGCCGATCACCCCGGCCGTTTCGGAATTGCCGGTGTTGATGAAGCCGCCCACCTCCGCACGCCCGCTCCACAGATCGAAAAGCCCGGCCCGCTGGATCCGCGTCTGCCGCTCACGCGCGCGGGCGCTGCGCCAGTCGTTCGCGATGCGAAGCACGGCATCGCCGCTCGCCGGGTCAGCAGTGCGCGCGTATTTGACGATCGTTGTCACCTCGCCTTCGTTGCCGGACGCGATCGCCGCTTCCAGCATGGCGCGGATCGGGGCGGGGATGTCCGCAGGCTCGGCAGGGGCTACCATCGCCTCTTCTGCCGGCACGAAAGGAGCAAGAAAGAGCAAAGCCAGTGGCACGTCTGTCAGTTATGTAATCCGGCCGCGCCGATGAAGCACATGGGGGCGGGGCGTGGCTCAGCCAAGATGAGCCGAAAATGCGGCGAGGACCTCGCGATAGAGAGCGCGCTTGAACGGCACGATCAACGCTGGAAGATCCTTGGGATCGGCCCAGCGCCACGCACGAAATTCGGGATGCGCGGTCGCGATGCGGATATCGCCATCGGTGCCCGTGAAGCGAAACAGGAACCAGCGCTGGATCTGGCCACGATATCGCCCCTTCCACACCTTGCCGATCAGTTCGGGCGGCAGATCGTAGCGGAATTGTCCAGGCGCCTCGGCGATCAGTTCGACGTCGTCGGGCGTAATTCCGGTCTCTTCGCCCAGTTCACGAATGGCAGTAGTCAGCGGCTCTTCGCCGGGGTCGATCCCGCCCTGTGGCATCTGCCAGGCCTCAAGCGTCGTATCGAGCCGCTGCCCGACGAACACCTGACCGGTTCGATTGAGCAGCATCACGCCAACGCACGGGCGATAGGGCAGGTCGGCAGGATCGGTCATCTCAGCATCCCTCGGTGGGCCGGTGATGGGCCAGCACTTCATAGGCCATCACTGCGGTTGCGACGGCAGCGTTAAGGCTGTCCGCCTTGCCCAGCATCGGCATCTTCACCAGCAGGTCGCAGGCATCCTCCAGCTCCCGCGGCAGGCCCTGTGCCTCGTTGCCGGTGAGGAGGAAGGTCGGCGCGACATAGGGCGCACTGCGGTAATGATTGTCGGTGCGAAGGCTCAGGCCGACAAGCTGGCCGGGCCCGCCCCGCAGCCACGGCAGAAACATGTCCCACGTCGTGCGCACCAGCGGCACGGTGAACAGCGCGCCCATGCTCGCGCGGACGGCCTCGGTGGAGAAAGGGTCGACGCTGTCGCCGATCAGGATGAGGCCGCCTGCACCCACTGCGTCGCCGGTTCTCAGGATCGTGCCGAGGTTACCCGGATCGCGCAGCCGTTCCGCCACCAGCCAGATCGGGCTCGTCGAGCGGTCCAGCGCCTCCAGCGATGTGTCGAACGTCTCGAACGCACCGACCACCGCTTGCGGATTGTCCTTGCCGGACAGTTTGGAGAGGATCGCCTCGCTGGTCTCGATAGCCTCCCCGCCACGCGCTTCTACGGCCTCGATCAGCGCCTGCACCAGGGGATGACGCGCGCTTGCTGCCGCGAAGAACAGAAACTGCGGCACGCGACCGGTTTCGCGCGCTTCCGTCAGGATACGCAGCCCCTCCGCGAGAAACAGGCCTTCTTCACGGCGGTGTCGCTTGTCTCGCAGCGCTTGGACGCGCTTCACGAGCGGATTGGAAAAGGCGGTAATCGTACGGGGCATGGGCCCTCAATCTTCGCCGAACTTGGCCTCGACGAGCTCGCACATCGTCGCCACCACCGCGTCAGCACCGTCACCCTGCGCACTGATGGTGATCGTGTCACCCTTCGCGGCGCCGAGCATCATCAGCCCCATGATCGACGTGCCCGTAACCGCGGATCCGCCTTTGGACACCTGCACCGGGATCGGCTGCTGGGTGGCCAGAGTCACGAACTTGGCGCTGGCACGCGCATGAAGACCGCGCCTATTCGCGATCAGCACCTCGCGCGATACCGTCACGCAGCAGCCTCGCCCACGCCAAGCACCTCGGATGCGACGGAAATATATTTCCGCCCTGCCTCGCGCGCGGCAGCAACGGCGGCAGCGACGCCCAGCTTGCGGCGTGCGGACTCTAGCCGGATGAGCATCGGCAGGTTGATACCAGCGATCACCTCCACCCGCCCGCGCTCCATCAGCGAGATGGCGAGGTTCGATGGCGTGCCCCCGAACAGATCGGTCAGCACGATCACGCCGCGGCCGGCATCCACCTCGGCGATCGCCGCGCGAATGTCGGCGCGGCGCGCCTCCATGTCGTCGTCCGGCCCGATCGCGACCGTGCGCACCTGCTGCTGCGGGCCAACGACATGCTCCATCGCGGTCACGAATTCGTCGGCCAAACGGCCATGCGTCACGAGCACCAGCCCGATCATTTGCGTCGTCAATTCACTCATTGCCCGTCAGGCCGTCCCTCGAGCGCATCGTGCGGCACTGCCGCGAGATCACGATGTACGACGGTGGGCGAAAATCCCGCCGCGCGCAACCGTGCCGCGACCCGTTCGGCAACATGCACTGACCGATGTCTCCCGCCGGTACAGCCGAAAGCGATGTTTATATATGATTTTCCTTCCGCCCGATACCGGGGCAGGACGGACAGCAGCAGGTCCTCAATCTTGCCGATCACCTCCTCGTAAGCAGGGTCATCCGCCACGTAGGCCGCAACGTCATCGTCGAGACCGGTGCCTGGCCGAAGCTCTGGGTCCCAATGCGGATTGCGCAGGAATCGCATATCGAAGACGAGATCGGCGTCAGGCGGCAGCCCGCGCGCGAAACCGAACGAGCAGACGGAGATCGTCGGTTCCCCAACGCCCGGGCGTGCGTAATCGGCGCGGATCCGCTGTGCGAGCTCCGAAGCGTTGTAGCGGCTGGTATCGATCAAGCGTGGGGCCCAGCGGCGCAGTGGTTCGAGGAGCACACGTTCCTGCTCGATCCCTTCCCGCGCCGGTCGGTCCAGCGCGAGGGGGTGGCGCCGCCGAGTCTCGTCATAGCGACGTGCCAACTCGTCAGGCGCGCAATCGAGGAACAGCGCGCTGATCTCCTGCTTTCCCGCGGCACGGACACGCTCGACCTGCTCGATGATCGCACTTGGCACGAAATCGCGCGTCGTTGCGCCACTGCCGATTGCAAGTGGCCGGACTGGCCCCTCGCGGGGCACTGGTTCGGCACGCAGCAAGCGATCGAGCAAAGACAAGGGGAGATTGTCGACCACCTCCCAGCCGAGGTCCTCCAGCGTCTTCAACACCGTGGATTTGCCTGCACCAGAAAGGCCGGTGACAAGGAGGATATCCGGAAGCCGATTCATGGCAAAGCGTACCTAAGCGCTAATTCGACGAGCAGCGGCGCGGAAGCAGGACGTGGGTTGAGCGCAACCCGGCGAATGGCGATACCTGCGATGGTCATGGTGGATGGCTCCGGCATCCGCGGCACGTCTGTGCCAAGGTCCACGGTGAGCGCCACCGGCACATCATCAACATGGCGCGTCTCGACAATGCCCAGCCCGCGCACTTCGATCCGTCCGGCGATGGTTGCCGGCGCCGAGGCCACCAATGTGTCACCGTCTCGAGACAGATTGGTATAATCATCCGCCACCAGCGTCGCGCCGCGATCGATCAGGCGCAACGCGAGGTCGGACTTGCCTGCACCCGAAGGCCCAACGATCATCACCGCGCGGCCCTCGATCGCCACGGTCGAGGCATGAATCGTCTCGCGCCCATCCAACGCCTCAACTCCGGCCTTACTTAACCTCGATCGCTGAGCGGCAATCGTACCACGAAGCGGGCACCACTCAGCCGATCCTCGCGCGACTCGACGTCGATCGTGCCCTGATGCCCTTCGACGATCGTCCGCGCAATCGCCAGCCCCAGTCCGGAATGCTGGCCGAACCGCTCGTCCGTCGGGCGGATCGAGTGAAAGCGCCGGAACACCGCCTCGCGTGCCTCGGGCGGCACGCCCGGGCCTTCATCCTCGAAGCGAAGCTCAAGCATGCTGCCGCGCCGGATCGCCGCCACCGAAATCAGGCCGCCGTCGGGAGAGAAGGAGATGGCGTTATCGAGCAGATTCTCGAACACCCGCTCCAGCCGCGCTCCTTCCCCCGGCACGATCATGGGAAGCTGCTCGTCGCGATCGAAGCGGAGCCGCACGCCGCGTTCCACACCGCGCTCCTCGCGCTGGCGAAGCAGGCCTTCCAGCATCTGGCCTATATCCACCGGCTCGAACTTCGCGCGGCTCAGTTGCGCGTCGAGCCGGGAGGCTTCCGAGATGTCGCTGATCAAGCGATCGAGCCGGACAACGTCGTCCCGCACGATGGCGAGTAGCCGATCCTGCAAGACCGGATCGCTTACACTGCCGAGCCCGTCCACCGCGGAGCGGAGCGAGGCGAGGGGGTTTTTCAACTCGTGAGTCACATCTGCGGCAAAGGCTTCGGTCGCATCGATCCGCGCCCGCAGCGCCAGGCTCATGTCTGACAGTGCCCGGGCTAGCATCCCGATCTCGTCGCCTCGCTCAGGAAGGCGCGGCACCACCACCTCGCGCGCCCGACCCAGCCGAACGCGAACCGCCGCGCGGGCGAGGCGTCGCAGCGGCCGTACGATGGTGCGCGCCAGGAACAACGACAGGAGGACTGATACGACTGCAACGACCAGTAGGACCACGCTCAGCCGAAACCGCTCGACGCGCACCGTCTGTGTAATGTCCCGCGCGTTCACGGTCGTCAGCACGACCGGCCCGAACCGCTCCAGCGGTGCAGCAGCGGTGATCACTGGGGTGCGATCCGGCGCCCGCCAGATCGTACTCGACGTGCCGCCGGCGCGCACTTCGTTGATGTCGGGCCAGATCAACCCGTTGCGTCGCTCGCGGTACAGCGGGGGGCGTGCAGCGCCGACGACCGTGTCTATCACCGCATCTAGGAACCGTGCCGCTTTCTGGTCCAGCCCGTCCTTGTCCGGATCGCGCAGCACGAAGTTGCGCTCACCCAGCGCTCTGCTGTCGCTGATCAGTCCGCCGTTCGGGTCATAGAGCCTCACGCGGGTCCCGCTGTCGCGGGCCATCCGGAGGATCAGCGCGTCGCGCGCGTCTGGGGGAACGGCTTGCAGTGCTTCCGCGATCAGCCGCGCCTCGCGCATCGCCTGAGCGGCGCGATTGTCCAGGATGCGGGTCCGGTACGAATCAAGATAGAAAAAGCCACCGGCCAGCAGCAGTAATGCAAAGATGTTGACCGCAAGGATGCGCCGGGTGAGTGAGACCCGGCCCGACCAGCGAAGCGTGAGGTCGGAGCCCTCACTCCTCGGAGAAGCGATATCCGGCGCCATACAGGGTTTCGATTGAGTCGAACTCCGGATCGACCTCCCGGAACTTGCGCCTCACCCGCTTGATGTGGGAGTCGATCGTTCGATCATCGACATAGATGTCGTCCTGGTAGGCGGCGTCCATCAACTGGTTTCGCGTCTTCACGATGCCTGGGCGCTGCGCCAGAGTCTCCAGGATCAGGAATTCCGTCACCGTCAGCGTGACGGCCGCGCCCTTCCACGTCACGCGGTGACGGGCCGGGTCCATGGTCAGCCGACCACGCTCGAGCGGCGGATTGGCTTCTGACTGTCCCGGGTCAGCGGCATGATTCAGCTCCGTGCGCCGCAGGATCGCCCGTATCCGCGCAATCAGCAGCCGCTGGCTGAATGGCTTGGCGATATAATCGTCCGCCCCCATCGCCAGGCCCAGCGCTTCGTCCAGTTCATCATCCTTGCTGGTCAGGAAGATTACGGGGATTCGGCTGCGCTCCCGCAGCCGGCGCAGCAGTTCCAGCCCGTCCATTCGCGGCATCTTGATGTCGAATATCGCCAGATCGGGCGGGTTTTCGGTCAGCGCCTTCAGGGCCGTCTCGCCATCCGAATAGACGCGTGTCAGAAACCCTTCGGCCTGCAGCGCGATGGACACGGAGGTCAGGATGTTGCGGTCGTCGTCGACGAGCGCGATCGTTGCCGTCATGGGGCGAGGGTAGTCGAAAGCCGGGACGCGCTCAATGCCGTGGTTGTTTGACGAGGTGGCACCCCGCCGATATGCGATCCGTCAAGTCGCATTCGTGCGAGAGTAGAGAACCACAAAAGTTAGGGGAAAATAAGTGAGCGATCGAATTCCCGACGCAGGCCTCGAGACGCAGGGGATCGAGACCCGCGCGACGCTCCACTGGAATCTCGTCACCGCGCGCCTGGTTGAGGCGGCCGTGGCGCGAGGCGAGGGGAAGCTGTCGGCGGACGGTCCGCTGGTCGTGGAAACCGGCCCGCACACCGGTCGCTCCGCGCAGGACAAGTTCATCGTGAAGGATGCCGAGACGGAAAACACCGTCTGGTGGGGCAAGTCGAACAAGGCAATGGAGCCGGCGCATTTCGCCGCGCTGAAGGAAGATTTCCTCACCTGCTTGCGTGAGAAGGAAGATCTGTTCGTCCAGGATCTGTTCGGCGGCTCGCAGCCCGGCCACCGCGTCCGCGTCCGGGTGATCAACGAGCTCGCGTGGCACAATCTCTTCATCCGCACGATGCTGGTTCGCCCGGAAGAGAGCGAGCTCAAGAATTTCGTCGCTGACTACACGATCATCGATCTGCCGAGCTTCCGTGCCGATCCGGCGCGCCACGGCTGCCGCAGCGAGACGGTGATCGCGGTCAACTTCACCGAGAAGCTGATCCTGATCGGGGGCACGAAGTACGCGGGCGAGATGAAGAAGTCGGTCTTCGGCCTCCTCAACTATCTCCTCCCGCCGACCGGCGTGATGCCGATGCACTGCTCGGCCAACATGGGCGCGGACGGCTCCACCGCCGTGTTCTTCGGCCTGTCGGGCACTGGCAAGACCACGCTGTCGGCCGACGCCAGCCGCACCCTCATCGGTGACGACGAGCACGGCTGGTCCGACACGGCAGTCTTCAACTTCGAAGGCGGCTGCTACGCCAAGATGATCCGTCTCTCGCCCGATGCCGAGCCAGAGATTTTCGCGACCACCAAGCGCTTCGGCACGGTGCTGGAGAACGTGGTCATGGACCAGGTGACCCGCACGCTCGACCTCGATGACGCGAGCCTCGCGGAGAACAGCCGCGGTGCCTATCCGATCGACTTCATCCCGAATTCGTCGAAGGAGAATATGGGCGGCGTCCCGAAGAATATCATCTTCCTCACCGCCGATGCTTATGGCGTCCTGCCGCCGATCGCCAAGCTGACTCCTGACCAGGCGATGTACCACTTCCTGTCCGGCTATACGGCGCGCGTTGCCGGCACCGAGATTGGCGTGACGGAGCCGGACGCGACCTTCTCCACCTGCTTCGGCGCGCCTTTCATGCCGCGCCACCCGTCGGTCTACGGCAATCTCCTCAAGGAGCGGATCGCCAAGGGTGGCGTCGATTGCTGGCTGGTCAACACCGGCTGGACGGGCGGCAAGTACGGCGTCGGCCATCGCATGCCGATCAAGGCCACGCGTGGGCTGCTTAACGCGGCGCTCGATGGCAGCCTCAACGACGTCGAGTTCCGCACGGATCCGAACTTCGGCTTCCGCGTGCCCGTCTCGGTGCCGGGCGTCGATGCATCGATCCTCGATCCACGCGAAACCTGGGCCGACAAGGCAGCCTATGACGCGACGGCCGCGAAGCTCGTCGACCTGTTCAACGACAATTTCGCGCAGTTCGCCGATCACGTCGACCAGGGCGTGCGCGACTCGGCACCCAAGGTGGCGCAGCCTGCCTGATCCGGTGGCCGGCGCGCGGAACCAGCGCGCCGGCTCCCGTCTTTGAGCGCTCATGAACTTTGACTGGAGCGAGGTGAGCCGCTGGGAAGTGCCGGCGGCGATTACGAACCTGGCAATCGTCGCAGCGGCCATCATGGTCGCGCTCCTGTTCCACGCGGTCATGCATGCGATCGCGACACGTATTGCCGTGCGTACGCCCGACTCGATGGACGATGCCGCTCTGGCTTTGTCGCGGCGTCCGCTGCGCTGGATCGCGGTCGCCATCGCACTGGCGGCCACACGACGTTTTCTGGAGCTTCCCAAGTGGGGCAACGAGCTGTGGCAACTCGCCGCCGGCCTGATCGTGCCCGGACTGATCGGCTGGCTGCTGATCACCATCGTCCGTGTGTATGTTCGGGCGGTCGAGATTCACTACGACATCTCAGTTGCGGATAATCTGCGTGCCCGTCGGCGCCGGACCCGGGCCGCGATCCTGGGGCGGATCGTAGTTATCGGTATCGGCGTGCTGACGATCGCGCTGATGCTGCTCTCCATTCCCAGCATTCGCAGCATCGGCATCACGCTGATGGCGTCGGCCGGCCTTGCGGGTCTCGCGGTCGGTGCGGCCGCACAGCCAGCGCTCAAGAACCTCATCGCAGGCGTGCAGCTTGCGTTCACCGAGCCAGTGCGGATCGACGACGTGCTGATCATCGAAGGCGAGTGGGGTCGGGTGGAGGAGATCCGCCTCACCTATGTTGTCGTCGCTCTGTGGGATGAGCGGCGGCTGATCGTTCCCGTCTCACGGTTCCTCGAGATGCCGTTTCAGAACTGGACGCGAAACACCAGTCAGTTGCTTGGCAGTGCCTTCTTCTGGCTGGATCCCACCACTGACGTCGCTCGTCTGCGGGCGAAATACGAAGAGGTCGTACGTGCCAGCCCACATTGGGATGGTCGCGGCTTCGCGCTTCAGGTCACGGATACGAAGCCGGATGCAATCGAGGTTCGCGTCCTCGCCACCGCCAAGGACGCGCCCACCGCGTTCGACCTTCGCTGCGACATGCGCGAAAAGATGCTTGCCTTCATCCGCGACGAGATGCCGGAGGCTTTGCCGCGCCGCCGTATCATCGCTGAGGACGCAACCACGAGGAGTGAACCGGCTGAAGCCGCGGAACTGTAAGGCTACGCCCGGCCCCGCTACAGCGGCTCCACCGACACAATCCCGCCAGTTACCTTCGCCACCCGCATTCGCGCTCCGGCTTCCGCATCCGGTCCGGACGCCGGCCACTCGCTATCGCCCACGCGCACCCTGCCGGAGCCGGCCACGATCGGAACCGAGACGGTGACGATCTCGCCGGCCATCCGGGCCGCGCGGTCGTTCAGTAGCGGGTCGCTCGTCTCCACCGGATAATCCACATACCAGCGCCGCCCGATCAGCACTGTCACCACGCTCCAGACGGCGAAGGCGCCAAGTTGGGCGACCAGCGGGAGGTCGGCCAGCGCCAACAGCGCGACACCGACCACTGCCGCGGCGATGGCGAGGAAGATCAGGAACACACCCGGCACCAGCAATTCCGCGATGCCTAGGACCACGGCAACTCCCAGCCAGAGCAGCGGCGTCATTGCGGCCTCGGCTCCCGCACGCGCGGAACCTGCGGCGTCGCGCCAGCCGCACTTGCCCCTGTCGCAGCATCGCCAAGCGCGCTTTTCGCCAGTTCACCGATGCCGCCTAGCGTACCGATCAATTGGGTTGCCTCGACCGGGAACAGGATGGTCTTGGAATTGGGGCTGGTCGCGAACTTGCCCACCGCTTCGACGTATTTCTGCGCGATGAAATAGTTGAGGCTCTGCGTGCCGCCGGCCTGGATCGCATCGGACACCACCTGTGTCGCCTTCGCCTCCGCTTCTGCCCCGCGCTCGCGCGCCTCGGCGTCACGGAAGGCCGACTCGCGCCGCCCCTCGGCCTCCAGGATCCGCGCCTGCTTCTGGCCCTCGGCGCGCAGGATCTCGGACGCCCGCATGCCTTCCGCTTCAAGGATGTTCGCTCGCTTCTCACGTTCCGCCTTCATCTGACGCCCCATCGCATTGACGATGTCGGCCGGCGGGCGGATGTCCTTGATCTCGACGCGGGTGATTTTCACCCCCCACGGGGTCGTGGCGTGATCGACGACGCTCAGCAGCCGCGCATTGATCTCGTCCCGCTTCGACAGTGTTTCATCGAGATCCATCGATCCCATGACCGTGCGCAGGTTCGTCGTCGTCAACTGAAGCAGCGCGACGTGCATGTCGGATACTTCATACGCCGCTTTCGCCGCGTCGAGCACCTGGAAGAACACCACCCCGTCGGTGGAGATCATCGCATTGTCCTTGGTGATGATCTCCTGACCGGGGATGTCGATCACCTGCTCCATCATGTTTACCCGTCGGCCGACGCGGTAGAAGAAGGCAGGATAGAAGTTGAAACCGGGCGACGCCGTGGTCGTGTAGCGGCCGAAATGCTCGACGGTATATTGGTAGCCCTGGCGCACGATCTTGATGCTCGCCATCAGATAGAAAAGCACCAGGGCCAGGATTAGCGTGGCGGCGGTCAGCGCCATGGAAGAAGTCCTCTCCGGATGTGATGGCTCTCTGCGTATGCGGAAGCGTAGCAGGCAGGAGCAGGGGGGCCTAGCGGATTGCCGTCGCTGCGGTTACATGGCGCGCCACTTCCTGCGCGACACGGACACGGCACCTCATGGATATTCGCCTCGGCCTCACCTTCGACGACGTTCTGCTCGTCCCCGCCGCTTCCGAGGTGCTGCCAAGTGGCGCCGACACGCGGACGCGGGTGACCCGCGATATCGCGCTCAACATCCCGATCCTGTCCTCGGCCATGGATACCGTCACGGAAGCCGACATGGCGATCGTCATGGCGCAGCTGGGTGGCATGGGCGTGCTTCACCGCAATCTTACGGTCGACGAGCAGGTCGCCGCGGTGCGGCAGGTGAAGCGGTTCGAGAGCGGTATGGTCGTCAATCCGATCACCATCACGCCGCACTCCACGCTGGCGGAGGCGCAGGCGCTGATGGCGCAGCATCGGATCAGCGGCATTCCGGTGGTGGAGACGAACGGGAAGCTCGTCGGCATCCTCACCAACCGCGACGTGCGCTTCGCCGAAAACCCGCGGCAGCCCGTCGCCGAGCTGATGACTCGCGACAATCTCGCTACGGTCCGCATCGGCGTTGGCCAGGAAGAGGCGCGCCGCCTCCTTCACCAGCGCCGGATCGAGAAGCTGATTGTCGTTGATGACGAGTATCGCTGTGTCGGCCTCATCACGGTCAAGGACATCGAGAAGGCCGTCACCTATCCCGACGCGACCAAGGATGCCGCCGGCCGCCTGCGCGTCGCGGCCGCCACCACTGTGGGTGACAAGGGGTTTGAGCGGACCGAGGCGTTGGTTGACGCGGAATGTGACATCGTTGTGATCGATACCGCTCATGGCCATAACCGCGACGTGGCCCGCGCCGTCGAGCGTGTGAAGAAGCTGTCGAATTCGGTGCAGGTCATCGCCGGCAATGTGGCGACCGGAGCGGCCACCCGCGCGCTGATCGATGCCGGCGCCGATGGCATCAAGGTTGGCATCGGGCCGGGCTCGATCTGCACCACGCGTGTTGTCGCGGGTGTCGGCGTCCCGCAGCTCACCGCCGTCATGGACTGCGCCGAAGCCGCGCGCGAAAGCGGCGTACCCGTGATTGCTGACGGCGGCCTTCGCACTTCCGGCGATCTCGCGAAGGCGCTCGCCGCTGGCGCGGCCACCTGCATGGTGGGGTCGCTCCTGGCGGGTACGGAAGAAGCGCCGGGCGAAACCTTCCTGTATCAGGGCCGCGCCTATAAGTCTTACCGTGGGATGGGCAGTGTCGGCGCGATGGGCCGCGGCTCGGCCGATCGCTACTTCCAGGGTGATATCAAGGATCAGCTGAAGCTGGTGCCGGAAGGTATCGAGGGCCAGGTGCCGTACAAGGGCCCGGCGCGCGAGGTGATCCACCAGCTCGTCGGCGGCATCAAGGCCGCGATGGGCTACACCGGCTCGGCAACCATCGGGGATCTCCAGGAACGCGCCGATTTCGTCCGCATCACCGGCGCGGGCCTCAAGGAGAGCCACGTCCATGACGTGACGATCACGCGTGAGGCACCGAACTATCCGACGCGCTGACGGTCGATGACCCCGGCCGCACGGACCGAGGCGGCCATTGAGCTGCTGGACGCGATCATCGACTCTGCCCGCCAGGGCGGCGCCGCTGCGGACACGCTGATCACGCGCTATTTCTCCACCCGCCGCTACGCCGGGTCGAAGGATCGCCGCGCCGTTCGCGAACTCGTCTACGCCGCGATCCGCGCCTGCGGGGAGGTGCCACCCAGCGGTCGCGCGGGCGTGCTGCTGCTCGCCTCGCGCGATCCCGAGCTGGCCAGAACCTTCGACGGCTCCGCCCACGGCCCGGCGCCGATCCGCCCCGACGAAGCCCCAGCATCCGCCGGCATCGTCCCGGGCTGGCTCGCCGAGCGGCTGAAGGCCTCCGGTGTGCCAGAGGGCGAGTGGCCGGAGCTGGTCGACCGCGCCCCGCTGGACATTCGCGTCCGGCGAGACGTGGGTCCGACATTGATCGCGTCATCCATCCCCGGTGCCGTAGCAATCGATGGGTTGGGACACGCATTGCGCTTGCCCGCCGGCACTGATGTCACCGCCCTCGCTGGTCAGGTGGAGGTGCAGGACGCCGGCAGCCAGGCAGTCTCGCTTGCTGCCCAAGCTTCGCCGGGAATGACGGTGATCGATCTGTGCGCGGGAGCGGGCGGCAAGACGCTCGCGCTCGGCGATCAGATGGCGGGGCAGGGGCGGATAATTGCCTGTGACATCGATCGCGCGCGCCTGTCGCGACTTGCGCCGCGGGCGGAGCGTGCAGGCCTTACGATCGTGGAGACGAGGCTGCTTGATCCCGGCAAGGAAGCCGCTGCTCTGTCCGATCTCGCGGCCGCAGCCGACCTGGTGTTCGTCGACGCGCCCTGCTCCGGCACCGGCACCTGGCGGCGAAATCCCGAAGCGCGCTGGCGCCTCACTGCGGCGCGGCTTGCCCGCTATGCCGCGATGCAGGCGCAGGTTCTCGATGTCGCAGCGCCGCTCGTTCGGTCTGGCGGCGCATTGGTCTACGTCGTCTGCTCGCTGCTTGACGATGAAGGCGCCGCGCAGATCGACGCTTTCCTGTCCCGTCACGCAGGCTGGCGCGCTGAGCCGGTGCAACTCCCCTTCGGTCGCTCCCGCGGCCATGGCCTTCGGCTCACCCCGGAACATGATGGAACCGATGGTTTTTTCGTCGCGCGCCTTCTGGCCCCATGCTAATCGGACAGGGTCGTGCCGAACCTGGAGCCCTTGATGCGCTATACCTCCGTCGCCGTGGCCGCCGCTCTCACGATGGTCTCGATCTCGACCTCGCTGCACGGTCAGCGCCCGGACGACCAGATCGACGCAAAGTCGCTGGCGCTGCTGCAACAGGGCAAGGCCGCCAAGGCATCCGGCGATCTCGACGGCGCGACTGACCTTCTCGAAACGGCGGTTGCGGTCGATCCGCGCAATCGCCAGGCGTTCATCGTCCTCGCCGAAGTGGCAGAAGCCCGCGGCCTGCCGGGCAAGGCGATCCGGCTCTATCGCGAGGCTCTGGTGCTCGAGCCAAACGACATCAATGCGCTGAAGGGGCAGGGCGAGGCGCTCGTCGCCAAGGGCGCCGTCACGCGGGCGAAGGAGAACCTCGCCCGCGTCAAGGCGCTGTGCAAGACGGCGTGCCCGCAGGCGAATGAGCTTGCTGCCGTCATCGCCAAAGGCCCGCCGGTCACGACGGCGCAAGTCGTCCCGGCAAAGCCGACGACCGCGAAGGAGTAACCGCTCGGGCCCGGCTCAGGCGCTGAGGCGCCGGGCCAGCGCCACGAACTCGGGGACGCTCACCGTCTCCGCCCGCCGGGTCGGATCGATCCCTTCCGCTTCCAGCGCGTCGAGCGCACCGGGAACGCTGCGCAGGCTCTGGCGCAGCATCTTGCGCCGCTGGCCGAACGCCGCCGCGGTCAGGGCCTCCAGCTTGCCAAGCTTCACGCCTTCGGGCTGCGCGGTCGGTACGATGTGAACGACGGCGGACATTACCTTGGGCGGCGGCGTAAAGGCGGATCGATGCACCGGCATGGCGATCCGCGCGGTGCTGCGCCATTGCGACAGAACGGCCAGCCGGCCATAGGCGTCGCTTCCTGGCGCAGCCACGATCCGCTCGGCGACCTCGCGCTGGAACATCAGCGTCAGTGATTGCCACCACGGCAGCCAGGACGCCGACAGCCAACCGACCAGCAGCGCCGTGCCGATATTGTATGGCAGGTTCGCCGCAATGTGCGGCTTGCCGTCGAACAACGTCCGCGGGTCGATCGTCAGCGCATCGCCCTCGATCACCTTGAGCTGCCCGGGAAAGGCCTCGCCCAGTTCTTCGAGAGCCGGGATGCAACGCCGATCCCGCTCGATCGCCGTCACCCGCGCGCCCGCGCCTAGCAAAGCTCGCGTCAGGCCCCCGGGGCCGGGGCCGATTTCCAGCACTTCGGCGTCCGTCAGATCCCCTGGTATCCGGGCGATCCGCGCCAGCAATTGAGCGTCGAACAGGAAGTTCTGGCCAAGCGCCTTGGAAGCGCTCAATCCATGCCGCGCGATCACCTCGCGCAGCGGCGGAAGCTCGGTCACGATATGGCGCAGGCCGCGCGCTGCGACGCCGCTTCCCCGGCCATTCGTATTGCTGCTATCATCGCGCCCGGCTCCGCCCGGTTCTCGCCGGCGAGGTTGAACGCCGTGCCATGATCCGGCGAAGTACGCACGATCGGCAGGCCCAGCGTGATGTTCACGCCTTCGTCAAAGTGAAGCGTCTTCAGCGGCACCAGCGCCTGATCGTGATAGCAGCACATGACTGCATCGTAGTTCGCGCGCGCCCGCGCGTGGAACAGGGTGTCGGCCGCGAACGGCCCGACCGCATCGATCCCTTCTTCACGCAATTGCGCGATCGCCGGCTCGATTATCTCGATCTCCTCGCGCCCGATCGCTCCTGATTCGCCCGCGTGGGGGTTGAAGCCAGCAAAGGCGAGCCGCGGCTTTGTGATGCCGAAGTTGCGTTTCAGCCCGCGCGCCGTCACCTGTGCCTTGGCAACGATCAGCTCAATCGACAGCAGCGAGGATACCTGGGCTAGCGGAACGTGCGTCGTCATCGGAACAACGCGCAGCGTCGGCCCTGCCAGCATCATCACCGCGTTCTCTGGCGCCACGCCGCAGCGCTCCGCGACGAATTCGGTCTGTCCCGGATGGGTGAAACCGATCTCGTACAATTGCGCCTTGGATACCGGCCCCGTCACCAGCGCGCGTGCCGCGCCTGATCGCGCCAAGCCCGCCGCCAATTCCAGCGACTGGAGGGCACAGCGCGCACCCTCGACATCGGGATAGCCAGGCGTAATCTCGCCCGCATCCTCGACAGTCAGCACCGGCAAGGCATCGCGAAAGGCGTTCGAAGCTGAGTCCAGATCGTCGATCTTCGCGATCGGCCCGTTCCACACGCGCTCGATCGCCCGCGCATCACCCACGGCGAAGAAGGCCGGCAGTTCTGCCGCGTCACGCGCGGCCCAAGCCTTTGCGATGATCTCCGGGCCGATCCCCGCGGGATCGCCGATCGAGACGGCCAAAGGTGCAGTCACAATGATCTCAGCGATACTCCACCACGGCGTCACGCCGCAAATCACGCAACGCCTGCTGCGCGCGCAGGTTCACCCGCTGCTGCTCCAGCTGGTTCTGGATTTGCTCCGCGCCCGGCAGCTGCCCACCGCTCACATCGTCGCGCCCACACAGCACCAGCGTCCGCACGCCCTCGCTCGGGTTACCGAACGGCGGGGTGGCCTGGCCAACCTGCAACTGGAGCATGATCTCCTGCAACGGGGCGGGCAGGTCACGCACGCGGATCGCGTCGTTCTGCACCACCTCGGCATTGATGTTCGCCGCTACCTTTTCCACCGTCCCGCAGCCCTGCAGCGTCGAGACCGTCTTGGCGAAATCGGCGGTACGCTTCGATGCCTGGGCCTGGGTGGTGCCCGGCGGAAACTTGATCGTCATCTGCTTCAGGCTGAGCTTCGCATCACGCGCGTTCGCCATCAGCACCTGCCGTTTGTCGACGAGATACAGGATCGAGAAACCGCCCGGCACCTGGATCGGGCCGATCACCTGCCCGACCTGCATCTGCGCCGCTGCCGTTGCCAGCTCCGGCGGCAGCTGCGCCGCGCGCACCCAGCCGAGGTCGCCGTTCACGCCGCGCGTCGACGCTTCGGAGAAGTTGCGCGCGAAATAGCCGAACGGCGCCTGGCCCTTCTGAATCTCGCCGATCAGCTGGCGCGCATTGGCGTAGACCTGCTCGGTCTGGTCCGGCGTCGCCGACAGGTAGATTTCGTTGAGGTGGAACTCCTCCGTCCCCTTGGCCGCCTCCAGACGATCCAGGATCGCCTTCACCTCTTCCTCGCCGACGTTGACGAACGGCTCGACGCGACGGCGCAGATAGCGTTGCCAGGCGAGCTCCGCCTCGATCTGCCGCAGAATGGACCGTTCGGAGGAGCCTTCGGAAATCAGGAACTTGCGAAACTCGTCGGGTGTGCGACCGAAATTCTTCGCGATCCGCTCGAAGCTCTGCGACAGCTCCTGCGGGCTGATCGTAACATCCGCCGTCTTCGCCTGCTGGATCTGCAGCACCTCGTCGATCAACTGGCGCAGCACCTGCAGCTTCAGGCGATCGGCTTCCTCGTCGGTCAGCTTGGCGTTGTTGGCGGCCTTGATCAGGCCCACGCGCTGGTCGACATCGGTGCCCGTGATGACATTGTCGTTGACGATCGCGGTCGCCTTGCGGACGTTCGGATCGACTTTCCCGAAGATCTGCAGGTTCTGCGGGATGTTGAGCCCCGTATTGTCCGGCAGCGACTGATCCTGTTCCACCTGCTGGCCAAATGCTGCCCCGGCAGCCGCCAGCGCCAACGTGATCCCCGCGAGGCGGCCGAACCGCGCCGCCTTCTTGCCCATCGTCGTCACTTGATAAGGAACCCTATATTGCGCGCCGTTTCGCTACCGCGGCACTGCCCGAATTCAGCTGAACGACGGCTTAGCGGCCGAGGTTCTTGAACGCCAGCGTCAACAGGAAGCTGTTGCCCCGGCGCGCATCGCCCGTCGTGCGATAGTCACGCCGCCATGTCACGCCGAGCGTCAGGCAGTCGTCCTCATATTGGACGCCCAGTCGATGCCGGATCGGATCGAAGCCGTCGGACAGCGAGAACACGTCATCGCTGCGGTCCGTCAGGTCGACCAGCGCCGAACCGAAGGCGGACCAGAAGCGGGCAAACTGCACGCGCCCGGCAACCCGGATTTCCTCGCGGTCCTGAAGGTCCTCCAGTTCCGCGATATCGCGATCGAGGCGCAGATAGCCGATCAGCGCATAGGTGCTGGTGGAGCCGACCGTCGCGTCGATCTCGTTGCGCCGAACGGACAAGCCGCTCTTGTCGAGACGATAGCGGTGGGTGAAGGACACCAGATCGCGGAAGCGGATAGTGGTCCGCCCCACGATGTCCGAGAAGCGATCGCTCAGCCCCGTGCCGGGCGGAAGGATCGTCGGCCGGTCATCCAGGCGATAGCTCTGCCCCACGACTGCGTCGGCGCTGAAGCCCGGCAGGTCGACCCGCCACTCAAGGCCATAAGTGGCGCGGGTCGAGTCTTCCCAACGGTCGTAGCCCGGGAAGCGGTTCAGCGCGAACAGGTTGGATTCCTCAAGATCGATGGCGCGCGAATCTTCATTCGGCACTTCCAGATTCTTGATCTTGGGGGACGCGACGATCTGCAGGCGAGGCGTCAGCTGCTGCGTGCCTTTGCCGAACGCCCCGATCAGCGGCCACCGCACGTCCACCGCTAGCGCCCCGACGGCCCGACCCTGGAAGCCCTCGATGCCGCGATAGGCGGCGATGTCGCTCAGCTGCGCGTGATCGGTGTGATACGCGTCTGCGCGGCCATAAGCGGTGAAGGTGATCTCCTGGCCCCAATTGGTCAGGCGACGCAGGTCCCACCGAACGCCCGCGAACGCCCGCTGCGTGTCCTGGCCGGCCTTCCGCCCCAGCGCCAGCGTGTTGAGCTGCAGCTGCACGGTGCCGCCCAGCACGTCTTCCCTGAACCGGTGGCGGTAATCGATTTCGGGAAGCGCCACCGGCTGCAGGCCTTGGCGCTCGCCGACGCGAAGCGTCTGCACGGCCCAGCCCGCCAGCGAGAAATAGCTGTTCTGATCGACCCGCTCGAGCGCGAAGGTCGTCCGCAGGCGGTCACCACCCCAGATATCGTAGCGACGCAGGAAGGTGCGGTCCGTCACCAGCCGCATCGATCCTGACAGGCTCCAGTTCGGATCCAGCTGGAAACGCCCGACGCCGTTCAGATAGCCACGGAATGCCCGTTCGGTGGACGAGGTGAAGCCGCTTGCCAGATCGTCGCTTCGCCGGCTGACGGTGCCATAGCCCGTGATACTGAACGCCCCGATCTCGTTCAGTTGCTGGTAGTTCGCCTCGATCATCGGCAGCACGTTCGTGTAGAAGTGCGGCGTGATGGTCGCGCTGCGGTTCGGCGCCAGGCGGAAGAAATAGGGCGTCGCCAGCTCCACGCCGTTCACGCGGTCATAGCTGATGATCGGGGCGAGCAGGCCGCTGGCATTCGCCTCGCCCACCGGATGCGAGAATTTCGGCAACGGGATGGAGGGCAGGCCGAACAGGTGGATCTGCGCGCCCGTGTAGTAAACGCGCTCGCGATCCGGGCGATACATCACGCGCACCGCCGTCACTTTCCAGGTCGGCTCCTTCGGGCAGCCTTCGGAATCGATCACTGAGCAGCCGGTATAGGCAGCGCGATCGAGCGATATGGTGCCGTCTTCCTGTCGAGTTCCTTTTTCTGCCGCCAGCCGGCCGCCACGCTGCAGCACCACCAGCATGTTGGCGACCATGCCGTCCTTCAGCGAATCGGTCAGCTCGATCGAATCGCCATAGGCTGTGTCGCCCTGGGGATTGGTGACCGCGATATTGCCGGTCGCGAGCACCTGGCCGGTCTTGCGGTTCCACACCACGCGATCGGCGCGCAATCGCTCGCCCGCGCGCAGCATCCTGACGTCGTTGGTGGCCGTGACGATGTCGGCCTCGTAGTCATATTCCAGCGTTCCCGCGCTGAAATTGACCTGCTCATCGTTGGCAGGCGCCGCTTCCGCTTCGAACGGCGGCGGATCGACGGGGCGGTTCTGCAGATCCTGCGCGCTCGCCGTTCCCGCGATCGCAAGCGCGGCGCACAGGGCCAGCGGTCGCGAGCAACTGGCCAGAAGGTCGAGACGCGTCACCCACTTACCCGCAAAACTGAAGCCCCCGTTCCGCTGCCGGAATGGCGCGGCGGTGTTGGCCCTATCGCATCGCAGGCGAGCGGCTGCAACGCTTTGCCACCGGCGATGCGAATCCCTAGATGCACTTCGATACAAAAGGATCTGTCATGAACGTTACCTTCGCCGCCTCGCGATCCGAGGCTTCATCGATCATCGCCTATCCCGTAACGAAAGACGGCGCCGAGAAGATCGCCGTCCCTGGCCTCGACGATGCTGCGCTAGCGCTGGTCGTCGCGGCGGCCTCCGGGCAGCGGTTCAAGGGCGAGGCGGGCAGCGTGGCCGAGGCTTACGTGCCGTCTGGTCGGGTGCTCCTGCTGGGCGTCGGCAGCGGTGACGATGCCGGTTACGAGCGGGCGGGCGGCGCACTCACCGCGCGGCTGCTCACCTCCGGCGTCACGGCCGTCACCGTTGATCTCTCCGGCACCCGCGCCACTGCCGAGGCGGCGGCGCGTCTCGCCGCGGGGGCGGCGCAGCGCGCATGGCGCTACGACGTGTACCGCACGAAGCTCCCCGCCGATGCGAAGCCGACGCTGACCGACATCACCATCGTCGGCGCGCCTGAGGGCATCGATGCCGCGTGGACGGCCCGAGACGCGGTGACCAAGGGGCTGGAACTCACCAAGACGCTTGTGACGCTGCCGGCCAACATCCTCTACCCGGACAGCTTCGTCGAACGGGTGACGAAGGACGTCGAAGGTCTGGGCCTCGAGATCACCGTCGTCGATGAAGCGGCGATGCAGGAACTTGGCATGGGTG
Organism: Sphingomonas sp. 179-A 2A2 NHS; assembly: GCF_045371305.1. NCBI lineage: Bacteria > Pseudomonadati > Pseudomonadota > Alphaproteobacteria > Sphingomonadales > Sphingomonadaceae > Sphingomonas > Sphingomonas sp. 179-A 2A2 NHS. Next base: position 470,572 of record NZ_JBIQDE010000004.1, read on the forward strand.
CACTGCTTGGCGTTTCGCAGGGCTCGCGGCGTGAAGCGCGCATCCTCGCGCTGCGCTGGAACGGGGCAGGCGAGGGTGATCCTGCCGTGGCGCTCGTCGGCAAGGGGGTGACGTTCGACACCGGCGGCATCTCGATCAAGCCCGCCGGCGGCATGGAAGACATGAAGTGGGACATGGGCGGCGCTGGCGCCGTTGCCGGCACGATGAAGGCGCTCGCGCTGCGCAAGGCAAAAGCGAACGTCATCGGCGTCATGGGCCTCGTCGAGAATATGCCCGATGGCAATGCCCAGCGCCCGGGTGACGTCGTCACCTCCATGTCCGGCCAGACGATCGAGGTCATCAACACCGACGCCGAGGGTCGGCTTGTCTTGTGTGATTGCGTCACCTGGGTGCAGCGGACGCACAAAGTGAAGACGATCGTCGATCTCGCGACGCTCACCGGCGCGATGATCGTCAGCCTCGGCAACGAGATGGGCGGTCTCTTCGCCAATGACGATGCGCTTGCCGATCAGTTGCTCGCTGCAAGCGAGACGAGCGGCGACCTGCTGTGGCGCTTCCCGCTCTCCAGCGGCTACGACAAGCTGATCGACAGCCCGATCGCGGATATGAAGAACGTCGGCCCGCGCGGCGGCGGCTCGATCACCGCGGCACAGTTCATCCAGCGCTTCGTCGAGGACGGCGTGAAGTGGGCGCACCTCGACATCGCCGGCATGGTCTGGTCGGACAAGGACGGCCCGACCTGGGGCAAGGGCGCGACCGGCTACGGCGTGCGCATCCTCGACACCTTCATCGCCAGCAATTTCGAGGGCTGATGCAGGTCGACTTCTACCACCTGACCAGCATGCCGCTCGAGCGGGCGCTCCCGCGCATCGCCGAGCGCGTGCTGGCGGGTGGCGACCGGCTGGTGATCGTTTCATCAGACGAAAGCCAGCAGTCCTCGCTCGATCGGCTGCTCTGGGAATATACGCCGGAAAGCTTCCTGCCGCATGCGCGGGCAGGCACCGGCGACGACGCCGCGCAGCCGATCCTGATCGCGCCGGCGGTGACCGTCGCCAACGGCGCGAAGCACATCGCGCTGGTGGACGGCACCTGGCGCGACGACGCGCTAAGCTTCACCCGCGTCTTCCACTTCTTCGACGAGGACCGGATCGATGCCGCGCGCGCCGCGTGGAAGAGCCTCGCCGCCCATGCGGAGGTTGAGCGCCGCTACTGGAAACAGATCGAGGCGGGGAAGTGGGAACAGGCGGCCTGACGCTCCGCCGCGCAATGGTTGCGCTCGGGCCATCCCCCCGCTAACGCGCGCCGCAGTTTCCGACATTCTCATACACAGGAGCAAGCGACCATCATGGCCGCCACCCGTACCTTTTCGATCATCAAGCCCGATGCGACCCGTCGCAACCTGACCGGCGCCGTCACCAAGATGCTGGAGGAGGCCGGCCTGCGCGTCGTCGCTTCCAAGCGCATCCAGATGACCAAGGAGCAGGCCGAGGGCTTCTACGCGGTCCACAAGGAGCGCCCGTTCTTCAACGATCTCGTCTCGTTCATGATCTCGGGCCCGGTCGTGGTTCAGGTGCTCGAGGGCGAGAACGCCGTTCAGCGCAACCGTGACATCATGGGCGCGACGAACCCCGAGAACGCCGCGCCGGGCACGATCCGCAAGGAACTGGCCGAGTCGATCGAGGCGAACTCGGTCCATGGTTCGGATTCGGAAGAGAATGCAGCGATCGAGATCGCGTACTTCTTCAAGCCCGAAGAAATCGTCGGCTGATACGATGACCGGAAACTGGCGGCTGCGCCGCGCCACTGCCGCGGATGCGCCAGCGGTGTCGATGGTCGCGGCCGCCAGCTTCCTCGAGACCTTCGCCGGGATCCTCCCGGGCGCGGACATCATCGCGCATTGTACGCGCAACAGTTCGGTGGAAAAGTTCGCCGGCTGGGCAGGCGATCCCGCCAGCGTCGTGTCGCTCGCGACGCATCCGGAGGGTGACGCGCCGGTCGGCTATTCCGTCATCACCACGACTGATCTTCCACTGCCGCCGCAACCCGGCGACGTGGAACTGCGCCGTATCTACGCGCTGTCAATCACGCGCGGCACCGGCCTTGGCCACCGTTTGATGGCGCAGGCGATCAACGATGCACGTGCCTTGGGCGGCAAGCGCCTGCTGCTCGGCGTGCTGGGCACCAATCACGTCGCCCGCGCTTTCTATGAACGCGAAGGGTTCACGCTGGCCGGCACGCGCCGCTTTAACGTCGGCAGCGGCTGGTATGACGACGTGATCTACGCCCGGGCGCTTTAGCCGCCCAGCGCAGCCTTCCACAGCGCGTCGATGCGCTTCACGCTGCCGCCCGGCTCGCGCACCTGCGCAGACTCGATCGACAGCGTACGTCCGCCAATCAGCCGGCCATTGGTCCGCCACACGACATCGACGATCGCCTGCCCCTCTCTGGTTTTGTCGCCGACCCGGTAGCGGGTGGAGACGAGCACCGGCAGCCGCCCTTCGCGCTTGTCGGCGCCACCATCGGTGGCCTTCAGCACGGCGTCGGCAAACCAGTCCCGCTCGATCCGCGGCGTCGCTGGTCGCTGCTCCCTGATGGCGAGCGCGGTCGGGAAGCGGATCGTGGTCTCAAGCAGGTCATGCGCCGGATCGGTCAGGCGAACCTCTTTGCCGCCGTCTGCCAGTTCGGCATGAAGCGCCAATCGCGCCTCGGCGGCCAAGGCCGCCTGCGCCGCTACGACCTTCTCCTGCGCCTCGCTGCGCCGTTCTGACCAGTTCATCCAAAGCGTAAGCGCGCCGATGATAACGCCCGACACCGCGACGATCTCGGCAAGCGAAATCCACCGCCGCCGGGTTGCAGCCTGATCCGCCGTCTCGCTCATCGCCCGCCCATCTCCAGCAGCCGGCGCGGCGCGACGAGTTCCCAGCTCGTCGCGATCCGGTCGCTGACGCGGTCCCAGTCAGTGTCCGGTCGGTCGAGGCGCATCGCCACCCAGCCCGATGGCCCGAGGTATGCCGGCTTGAAATAGCAATTGGGGTCCGCCTCGATCAGCATCGCCTGTTCTTCGAGGCCACTGGTCTTCACCAGCACCGCCGTCTCGCCATCCCCGTGATGATCATGCCAGAAATAGGCGAAGAACTTGCCGTTCTCGATCAGGAAGCCGGGCTGTCCGTGTGACAGCCGCTCCACCGTCTCCGGCAATTCCAGCGCGATCTCCCGGATCCGCGCCAGTTGCTGCTCCGCCTCGTTCGTCATCGCTCCAGCCATTGTGCCAGAACGCGCGGATAAAGGCGATGCTCCTCCTCCAGTACGCGGGCGGCCAAGGCGTCCGGCGTATCGCCCGGCAGGATCGGCACCTCGGCCTGGCCAAGCACGTCGCCACCGTCGAGTTCCTCCGTCACCAGATGGACGGAGCAGCCTGCCACCAAATCGCCCGCCTCGATCGCACGCGCATGGGTGTCGAGCCCCTTGTACTTGGGCAGCAGGGACGGATGGATATTGACGATCCGCCCACGCCAGCGCGCGACGAAGGATTCCGAAAGCAGCCGCATATAGCCTGCAAGCGCCAAATATTCGGCGCCGGCGGCGCGAAGCGCGGCGTCCAGCGCATCTTCGTAAGCCGCCTTGCCAAGCTCCTTCGGCGATAGCGCGAACGTCGTAATCCCGCGCTCGCTTGCCCAGGCGAGCCCCGCCGCCTGTGGCTTGTCGGAGGCCACGATGACCACCTCGTAGGCGGCGCCGGCCCCTTCCACCAGCGCTTGCATGTTCGATCCGCGGCCCGAAATGAGGATGCCGACCTTCGCGGTCATGCGTTGTACGTCGCCGTCCACGCCTCGCGCGCGCTCCATGTCTCGGTCGAACCGGTGACGGTGCAGCCGCGCTGGCCTTCCTCGATCCTGCCGATGCGGAACACCTCTTCGCCGGCCGCCGTCAGGTCGGCCATCACCCCGTCAGCCGCATCCGCTGCGACGACCACGGCCATGCCGATCCCGCAGTTGAACGTGCGGGCCATTTCTTCCGGTTCGATTGCCCCCTGTGCCTGCAGGAACGCCATCAGGCGCGGCTGCCTCCAGGTATCGGCGTCGATTACCGCATGCGCGCCGGTCGGCAGCACTCGCGGGATATTCTCCAGCAATCCGCCCCCGGTGATATGGGCCAGCCCCTTGACCCGCCCGGCGGTGACGAGCGGCAACAGGCTCTTCACATAGATCCGGGTGGGAGCCATCAGCGCCTCGATCAGCAGCACCTCGGGGTCGAACAGTGCCGGGCGGTCGAGCTTCCAGCCCTTGTCGGCGGCAAGCCGGCGAACCAGCGAGAAGCCGTTCGAATGAACGCCGGAGGAGGCGAGGCCGAGAACCACGTCCCCGGCGGCGATGCCTGCGCCCGTCAGCACTCGGTCGCGCTCCACCGCACCGACGCAGAAGCCGGCGAGATCGTAATCGCCCGCTGCATACATGCCCGGCATTTCCGCGGTCTCGCCGCCAATCAGCGCGCAGCCGGCGATTCGGCAGCCTTCCGCGATCGAGGCGATCACCCGCTCGGCCACGGCCGCGTCAAGCTTCCCGGAAGCATAATAATCAAGGAAGAACAGCGGCTCCGCGCCCTGAACGATCAGGTCGTTCACGCACATCGCGACCAGGTCGATCCCGACGCCGTCGTGGCGATTGTGCTCGATCGCCAGCTTCAGCTTGGTGCCGACGCCGTCATTCGCCGCCACCAGCAGCGGGTCAGTGAAGCCGGCAGCCTTCAGATCGAAGAAGCCGCCGAAGCCGCCAAGGTCCGCATCCGCGCCCGGCCGCCGCGTCGCGCGTGCCAGCGGCGCGATCGCGCGCACCAGTGCATTGCCCGCCGCGATTGACACCCCGGCCTGTTCATATGTGTACCCGCTCTCGCTCATGCTGGCAGCGCCTAGCCACAACGCGCTTGGATTTCCACGCCTGCTTCGCCAAAAGGCGCTCGACCATGCGCCTCAAGCCACTGTTCCTTGTTCCCGCTGCCGTTGCCCTCGTGCTCGGTACCGGCGTCGGTCTTGCCCAGATCGAGGGTGGCGGCCGCGGAGTCGCACCGATCGACAGTTCCAGCGACTATGAAGTCTCCGGGATCCAGGTCGATGTCGCCGCCAAGGATGCGGATGCCGCCCGCCTCGGCGGCTGGCGCCTCGCCCAGCGCAAGGCCTGGGTGCAGCTGTCGCGCCGGCTGGGCGCGGGCGGCGGCCTCGTCCCGGATTCGACGCTCGATTCGGTCGTGTCCGGCATCGTCGTCGAGAATGAGCAGATCGGCCCGAAGCGCTATGTCGCAAAGCTCGGCGTCCTGTTTGACCGTAATCGCGCCGGGGCGATGCTGGGCATCTCCAACTATGTGATGCGTTCGCCGCCGATGGTGGTGATCCCCATTGTATGGTCGGGCGGCGTCGCGACCGGCTTCGAACAGCGCACGCTCTGGCAGGAAGCCTGGGCGCGGTATCGCACCGGCGGCTCGGCCATCGATTATATCCGCCCGACGGGCACCGGCCCCGATCCACTGTTGCTGAACCTCGGCCAGGCGCAGCGTCCCGGTCGCGGTTGGTGGCGTGCCGTACTCGATCAATATGGCGGGTCGGACGTGCTGATGCCGACCGTAAAGCTTTACCGGCAATGGCCGGGTGGCCCGGTCATCGCTGTCTTCCAGGCCCGTCAGGGCCCTGACAACCGCTTGCTCAGCCAGTTCACCCTTCGCGTCGGCAGCGTCGCCGGTATTCCGGCGCTTCTCGATGCCGGGGTGAAGCGGCTCGACGAGGCATATCAATCTGCGCTGCGCGCCGGCTATCTGAAGAGCGATCCCGGCCTTTCCTACGTCCCGCCCACCGAAGAGCCGGCGGAGGATGACGAGGGCGGCGAGACGATCGTCACTGACGAGCCGATCCGCGCCACGGTCGGGATCTCAGTCCAGTTCGATACGCCCGCCGTGGGCGCTGTCACCGCTACCGAATCGGCGCTGCGCGGTGTTCCGGGCGTGACGGCCGCCAACACCAGCAGTCTCGCACTTGGCGGCATTTCGGTGATGGCGGTGGCCTATGCCGGCACGCCGGAGGCGTTCAAGGCCGCGCTCGAGGCGCGTGGCTGGCAGGTGTTCGGATCGGGCACCACGCTACGCATCCGCCGCGCGCCGCGCCTGTTGCCGCCGGACATCACGACCGACAACGTCACCGGCGGATGATGGGGCAGGAATGAGCCAGATCGCGCTTCCGCTGGCCTGGCCGGCTGATCCGCGCGACGACGAGTTTCTGGTCACGCCGTCCAACGCCCGCGCCGCACAGGTGCTCGATCACTGGGCAACGTGGCCGGTGCGCACGGCGCTTCTCGTCGGTCCGCGAAAGTCCGGCCGCAGCCTGCTCGCGCGCATCTTTGCGGCGAAGAGCGGCGGCGCGATCATCGACGATGGTCAGGCGCGGGACGAGGAGGAGCTGTTTCACGCCTGGAACCGCGCCCAGGCCGATCGTCGTCCGCTGCTGATCGTCGCCGATCGGGCGCCGCCCGATTGGTCTATCACGCTCCCGGATCTTCGCTCCCGACTGGGGGCTACGCCGGTTGCTGAGATCGGCGCCCCGGACGACGCGCTGATGCACGCGCTTCTCGAGCGTAAGTTCGCGCAGCGCGGCCTCGACGCGCGGCCGGACCTCATCGAATGGCTGGTGGCCCGGATCGAACGGAGTCATCTGGCTGTCATAAGAACCGTGGATGCGCTCGATCAGGAGGCGATGGAGAGCAGAAAACGACTCACCATCCCTCTGGCACGGACCACGCTGGCGGCTGCGGCGTTGATCCCGCAACCGCCGGAGGCACAATGACCCGATCCGTCCGCCAGGTCCGCCTGGATGCTGATGACGATCCGTTCGAGGAACGCTCGACCGACCGCTATTTCAACCGCGAGCTGTCGTGGCTCGCGTTCAATCGCCGCGTGCTGGAGGAAGCGTGCAATCCTGCCCATCCGCTGCTCGAGCGACTGCGCTTCCTGTCCATCTCCGGCTCCAACCTGGACGAGTTCTTCATGGTGCGTGTTGCCGGCTTGAAAGGCCAGCAACTGCAGGAGGTTGAGGCGCGTTCTGCCGATGGCCTGACACCATCCCAGCAGCTCGCACCGATCACTACCGAGGCCGACGACCTGCTCGCAAGCCAGGAAAATGTCTGGCGCGACATCCGCCATGCGCTGGCCGATGCCGGCATCCATGTGCTCGGCTCCAGCAAGATCGACGCTGCACTGTCGCCGGAGGAGATCGCCTGGCTGCAGACCCATTTCCGCGAGCAGCTTTTCCCCGTCTTGACGCCGCAGGCACTCGATCCCGCGCACCCGTTCCCGTTCCTCCCCAACAAGGGGCTGGCCGTGATGTTCGACCTCGTCCGCATCTCGGACGAGGAGCCGATTCGTGAGCTCGTCATGGTGCCAAGCGGGATGCAGCGCTTCATCCGCATTCCGGGAGACGAGGCGCGCTATGTCGCGGTCGAATCGATCATCAAGCGTTTCTCGCCGATGCTCTTCCCCGGCTACCGCGTCGAGGGCGCGGCCGAGTTCCGCGTCCTGCGAGATAGCGACATCGAGCTTGAGGAGGAGGCGGAGGATCTCGTCCGCTACTTCGCCAATGCGATCAAGCGCCGCCGCCGCGGCCGCGTGATCCGGCTGGAGCTTGAGACCGGCATGCCGGAATCGCTCTCCACGGTGCTCCGGGAAGAACTGGGCGAAAGCGCGCTCGTCAGCGAATCCGGCTCGTTCCTCGGGATCGGCGATCTCGAGCAGATCGTCGAGGAAGACCGGCCGGACTTGAAGTTCGTTCCCTTCGTCCCGCGTTTTCCCGAACGTATCCGGGAGTTTAGCGGCGATTGCTTCGCTGCGATTCGAGCCAAGGACATCATCGTCCATCACCCGTACGAGACGTTCGACGTCGTTCTCGCCTTCCTGAAGCAGGCCGCCAACGATCCCGATGTCGTTGCGATCAAGCAGACGCTGTATCGCGCCGGCAAGCAGTCCGCTGTCATCAACGCGCTGATCCAGGCCGCCGAGGCGGGCAAGTCGGTGACCGCCGTGGTCGAGCTGAAGGCGCGCTTCGACGAGGAACAGAACCTTCTCTGGGCCTCGGCGCTGGAGCGGGCAGGGGTGCAGGTCGTCTACGGCTTCATCGACTGGAAGACGCACGCCAAGGTGTCCATGGTGGTCCGGCGCGAGGCCGGCCAGTTCCGCACCTACTGCCACTTCGGCACCGGCAATTATCACCCGGTCACCGCTAAAATTTATACCGATCTCAGCTTCTTCACCGCCAATCCTGCGATCGGGCGTGATGCGGCGCGGATGTTCAACTACATCACCGGCTATGTCGAGCCGGAGGACATGGAACGGGTCGTTCTCTCCCCCCGGTCGCTACGCACGCGGCTGCTGGAAGAGATCGACGCCGAGATCGCGCACGCACAGGCCGGTCGGCCGGCGGTCATCTGGGCGAAGATGAACAGCCTCGTCGACCCGGCGATTATCGACAAGCTCTACGAAGCAAGCAGCGCGGGGGTCCAGATCGAGCTTATCGTCCGCGGCATCTGCTGCCTTCGTCCTCGCCTTCCGGGACTATCGGACAATATCCGCGTCAAATCGATCGTCGGCCGCTTCCTGGAGCACAGCCGCATCTCGGTCTTCGGCAATGGCGCGCGGCTGCCCAACGATGGCGCGCACGTGTACATTTCATCCGCCGACTGGATGCCGCGCAACTTCGATCGCCGGGTCGAATATATGCTGCCGATCGATAACCAGACGGTCCACGATCAGGTGCTCGATCAGGTCATGGTCGCGAACCTCATCGACAATGAACAAAGCTGGGAGCTTCACGCCGATGGCAGCTACACGCGCACAGCTCCCGGCGACAAGCCATTCAATCTGCATCGATATTTCATGACCAACCCGTCGCTGTCCGGTCGCGGTGCCGCGCTGGCCGAAGGCGGCGAGGTGCCCACCCTGTCGCTGCGTCAGGGTTGATCGGTGGACGGCACGCGCACCGCCATCATCGACATCGGGTCCAATTCGATCCGCCTGGTCGTCTATCAGGGGCCGGTCCGGCTTCCGGCGATCCTGTTCAACGAAAAGGTCCTGGCCGGCCTCGGGCGCAGCCTCGCGCAGACCGGCGCCATCGACGAGCCTTCGCTGGCGTTAGCTACCGCTGCCCTTGCCCGCTTCGCGGCGCTGGCGCGAGAAATGGCATGTGACACCGTCCGCACCGTCGCCACCGCGGCGGTGCGGGATGCGTCCAACGGCGACGCGCTCATCGCGCGCGCCAACGATCTTGGGCTCGCGGTCGAATTGCTCTCCGGTGAAGAGGAGGCGCACGCCGCTGGCCACGGCGTTCTTTCCGCCATTCCGGATGCTGACGGCGTCGTCGGCGATCTCGGCGGCGGCAGTCTTGAACTCGTCCGCGTGTCAGGCGGGGCAATCCGCGCTCATTCGTCCTTTCCGCTCGGCGTGCTCCGTCTCGCGGAGCTTCGCGCCAAGCCGGGCTTCGACCGCCGCGTGGCAAGGATCCTGGCAGAGGCCGGCTGGCAGGGGGCGGGGACCGGCCGACCGCTCTACCTCGTAGGTGGCTCCTGGCGCTCGCTGGCCCGAGTGGACATCCATGACCGCCGCTATCCGCTGCCGATCCTGCATGAATATCGCATGTCGGCGGATCGCATCCAGTTGCTCCGCCGCAAGCTTGCCGCCGTTGACCGGGCATGGCTGAAGGCGGTGCCGAACCTCTCGGGCGGCCGCGCTGCAACGCTCTCCGCAGCGACGGACGTTCTCGCCGCCGTGCTGCCAGTTCTGGGATCCAGCGACACGATTGTTTCCGCGTTCGGCTTGCGTGAGGGCCTGCTCCACCAGCGCCTGACGCCGGCGCAGGCGCGGCTTGATCCCCTGATCGTCGCCGCGCGGGACGAGGGCCGACGGCTCGGTCGCTTCCCTGAACACGGCGACCTGATCGATCGCTGGATCGCGCCCTTGTTCGAAGATGATGCGCCGCGCGACCGCCGCTTGCGGCAGGTGGCGTGCCTGCTCGCCGACACCAGCTGGCGCGCCAACCCGGAGTTTCGCGTCGAGCTCGGCATCGAGACCGCGCTTCACGGCAATTGGGTGGGAATCGACGCACGCGGCCGCGCGATGGTGGCTGCCGCGCTCGCCGCCAGCCTTGGCGGCAATCCGCCGTACAATCGCGTGATCACCGCGCTTGCGAGCCCCGGGGAGCTCGCCCGCGCCACGGCCTGGGGCCTCGCCATCCGCCTTGCGCAGCGCCTGTCAGGCGGGCTCGCTGGCCCGCTTGAGCGCACCGGCATCGGCGTGCGTGGCGGCGTGATCGAGTTTCAGTGGCGCGGGGCTGATCGCGCGCTCGGCGGCGAGTCGGTTGAAAAGCGCCTTCGTGCGCTCAGCAACGCTATGGGGCTGCCGACGGTGACGCGGGACGTTCAGCCCGCCTGACCGGCCGCCGCCGGGCGGATCAGCCGCAGGAAAGCTTCACGATTGTGCCGGCCTCGTCGGTCTCGATGTTCAGCCGGTCATGGCGATAGTCCATCGTCACCGGTGATCCGCTGACATAGGCGCGCACCGTCGCTGCCCCGGCGCGCCGCATGGCGTCCGCACGGCTCGCTTCCAGCGGTTTGCCGATCAGGTCCTGCACTGCTGCCGCGTCGCAGCCTGCTGCCGGCGTGCTCGCCGCCGGCTTCGCATCGATGGTCGCGCAGGCGGCAACGGCACTGGTCGCCGAGGCCATCATCAAGGCAATACCGACCGTCTTCATTCTGCCGCTCCCGTGCGCGTCATCTTCAGCTTGCCGTCGACCACCGCGAAGCCAAGCCGTCCCTCCACCAGATCCAGCGCGTCGCGCCCGAACTGGTCGAACCGCCAACCGGTCAGGATTGCGAGATGTTCCCGCTGCCCCGCGGCCAGCGCCTCCAGTTCCTCGCTGCGGGCCAGCAGGCGGGAGGCAACGTCGATGTCGCGCGCACGGATCTTCAGCAGCAGCTTCAGCAGGTCGGCGACGAGCGCGCCGTCCTTGCCCAGGCCGGGCTTCCGGTCCTCGCGCGGCGGCATCTCGTCGGCCGGCAGCGGCTCGGCGCCCTCGATCGCCGCCATCAGCCTTTTGCCGATATCGTTCGATCCCCAGGTGGCGGATAGCCCGCGCACCTTCACCAGATCGGCCTGCTTGCGCGGCGGATGGCCTGCGAGCTCCGCGATCGTCTCGTCCTTCACGATGCGGCCGCGCGGCAGATCCTTCGAGCGCGCTTCGAGCTCGCGCCATCGGGCGATCGCCTTCAGCCGGCCGAGCACGTCCGCCCGCCGCCCCGAAATGCGCACGCGCTTCCACGCGAGGTCGGGATCGTTGGCATAGTTGGACGGATCGCCCAGTCGCTCCATTTCCTGGTCCAGCCAGGCGCCGCGGCCCGTATTCTTCAACCGCTCCAGCATCCGCGGGAAGATCTTGGACAGGTGCGTCACGTCGCCGATCGCATAATCCACCTGCCGCTGGTCCAGCGGCCGGCGCGACCAGTCGGTGAACCGCGCGCCCTTGTCGATGGTGATGCCAAGCCAGCTGTCGACCAGGTTCGAATAGCCGATCTGTTCCCCCTGGCCGAGCGCCATTGCCGCCACCTGCGTGTCGAACAGCGGGTGCGGCGTCTTGCCCGTCAGATTGTAGATGATCTCAAGATCCTGCCCGCCGGCATGGAAGACCTTCAGCACCTCGTCATTGTTGACGAGCAGGTCGAGCAGCGGCTGCAGGTCCAATCCCGGGGCCATCGGATCGATCGCTGCGGCTTCTTCGGTATCGGCGATCTGGATCAGGCAGAGCTCGGGCCAGTAGGTGTTCTCGCGCATGAATTCCGTGTCGACGCAGACAAATGGAGCGTCGGCCAGGCGGGCGCAGAGATTGGCGAGCGTCGCGCTATCGGTGATGAGGGGGTGAACATGCATAAGCGGCGCCCCATAGCTCCACGCGCGCGGGTTGACAAAGAGGGGATGGAAGGGGAGGGGCGCGGCCTTTCCAATGGTAATTAGAGACCGCGGCCATGCACGCCTATCGTACGCACACCTGCGCCCAGCTTGATGCCGACAATGTCGGCCAAGACGTTCGCCTTTCGGGGTGGGTTCACCGCAAGCGTGACCATGGCGGTGTGCTCTTCGTCGACCTTCGCGATCATTACGGCATCACCCAGATCGTCGCCGACAGCGACTCGCCGGCGCTGCCGACGCTGGAGGCGCTGCGTGTCGAGTCGGTCGTCACGATTGACGGCGTGGTGAAGGCGCGCGCCGAGGGGACGGTGAACCCGAACCTCGCCACTGGCGAGATCGAGGTATTCGCCCGCGCGGCAACGGTGCAGAGCCACGCGCAGGAACTGCCGATGCCGGTCGCCGGCGAGCAGGAATATCCGGAGGACATTCGCCTTCGCTACCGCTTCCTCGATCTGCGCCGTGAGAAGCTGCACGCGAACATCATGCTGCGCTCCAGCGTCATCGCCTCGATCCGGCGCCGCATGGTCGATCAGGGCTTCACCGAATTCCAGACGCCGATCCTGACCGCATCGTCGCCGGAAGGCGCGCGCGACTATCTTGTCCCCAGCCGCGTCCACCCGGGCAAGTTCTACGCGCTCCCGCAGGCGCCGCAGATGTTCAAGCAGCTGCTGATGGTCGCCGGCTTCGATCGCTATTTCCAGATCGCGCCCTGCTTCCGTGACGAGGATGCCCGCGCCGACCGCTCGCCCGGCGAGTTCTACCAGCTCGATTTCGAGATGAGCTACGTCACGCAGGACGATGTCTTCGCCGCGATCGAGCCGGTGCTGCACGGCGTGTTCGAGGAATTCGCCAACTGGCAGGGCAAGGGCCGCACCGTCAGCCCGCTGCCGTTCAAGCGCATCCCGTACCGCGAATCGATGCTGAAATACGGCAACGACAAGCCCGATCTACGCAATCCGCTCATCATCTCTGACGTGTCGAGCCACTTCGTCGGCTCAGGCTTCGGCCGCTTCGCCTCGATCGTTGACGCTGGCGACGTGGTACGCGCCATTCCCGCGCCGAACACGGCCGACAAGAGCCGCAAGTTCTTCGACGATATGAACAGCTGGGCACAGGGCGAAGGCTTCCCGGGCCTTGGCTATGCCACGCGCAAGGGCGGCGAATGGGGTGGCCCGATCGCCAAGAACCACGGCGAAGAGAAGATGAACGCGCTCGCCGATGCACTTGGCCTCGGCCCGGACGACGGTCTCTTCTTCGCCGCCGGCAAGGAAGCGCAGGCAGCGAAGCTCGCCGGCCTCGCGCGCACCCGCGTCGCCGAGCAGCTCGACCTCATCGACAAGAGCCGCTTCGAATTCTGCTGGATCGTCGACTTCCCGATGTTCGAGTATGACGAGGAAGCGAAGAAGATCGACTTCAGCCACAATCCCTTCTCGATGCCGCAGGGCGAGCTGGAGGCGCTGGAGACCAAGGATCCGCTCGACATCCTCGCCTATCAGTATGACATCGTCTGCAACGGCATCGAGCTGTCGTCGGGCGCGATCCGGAATCATCGTCCGGAGATCATGTACAAGGCGTTCGAGATTGCCGGCTATTCGCAGGCCGATGTCGACACAGACTTTGCGGGCATGATCAACGCGTTCAAATATGGCGCGCCCCCGCACGGCGGCTCCGCGCCCGGCATCGACCGTATCGTCATGCTGCTCGCCGACGAGCCGAACATCCGCGAAGTCATCGTTTTCCCGATGACGCAGAAGGCGGAGGATCTGATGATGGGCGCGCCCAACTTCGCCACCGCCAAGCAACTGCGCGAGCTCAATATTCGCGTGACGGCGGAGCAGCCCAAGGACGTGACGAAGGCGGTCGCCCCAGACGCGGGCTGATCTTTCGCTGGAACTCGGCGGCGTCGCATGCGCTAAACGACCTATGTCGCTTACAGCATCGCGCGCCGCCTTGCTTCACGTCGCGCTTCAGGATCTTCGCGCCGGCAAGCAGTTGCTGATCGACCGGCTGCTGCCCCTTGCGGACGTGGCCGCCGATCCGAACCTGCGCGATGTGATCGAGCGGGACCGGGCCAATGCGCGGCGCCATGCCGTGCGGCTGGATGGCGTGGCCGATCTCTCGGGCGGCCCGCCGAACCTCTGGATGGCCGGCATCCTCGACGATGCCGATCGCGATGCGCAAAGCCACCAGCCGGGCGACATCCTCGACTGCGCGCTGATCGGCGCGCTGCGCAAGGCCAAGGCGGCGGAGATCGTATCCACCCAGACCGCCCTTGCGCTTGCGGGCACCGAATCGCCGGAGATGCTCCCGGCGCTCGTCGCCAACCACGCCGAGGACCGCGGCGTCGAAGCGCGCCTGACGAAGCTCCTCACCACCATCTGCGGCGCAATCCCCGTCGTCTGACCCGCCGCCGCTCGAAGCGACTGAAACACCCGCTGGCGAGCGCTGATTAACCATGTCATCAGGCCCACCGGGGTAAGGGGTCGCGATGCTCGAGGATCAGATGCAACTGGCGTCGCCGACGCCGCTCGCGCGCAGCCTCGGTGTCGCTGGTGTGCTGTTCCTGACGCTGTCGGTCACCACCCCCGCCTCGTCGGTGTTCGTGATTGTCCCGGGCATGCTCCAGGTGGCCGGCACCGGTGCGATCTGGGCGACGCTCATCGCCGCCGTCGTGTGCGTCGCTACCGCCTACATCTACGCCGAGCTCTCCTCCGCCTGGCCAGTCGCGGGCGGGGAATATGTCATGGTGGCGCAGATGTTGGGGCCGATGGCGGGCTTCGTGATGCTAGGCATCAACATCTTCAACAACCTCATCTTTCTTCCGGTCGCTGGGCTCGGCATCCGCGAGGTGCTGGCCGGCGTCATCCCCTCCGTGCCGCAAGTGCCGACTGCGATCGTCGTGGTCGGCGCGTGCACCTTGATCGGCCTGCTCAACATCAAGGTGAATGCGCTCGTCACCGGCCTCTTCCTGCTGGTCGAAGTCGCCGCGCTGTTCGCCGTCACCGCCTACGGCCTGGTAGATATCCGCCATAACCCGTTGACGTTTCTCACCGCGCCCCTCGTTGAGCAGGGCGGGGCGCTGGTGCCCGCCTCGCTCACCTCGATCGGTGTCGCCGCCTCGATCGCGATCTTCGCCTTCAACGGCTATGGCGCCGCGGTGTATTTCGGCGAGGAGATGCACGAGGCACCGAACCGGATCGCCCGTTCGATCATGTGGGCCCTGGTCTGGACGCTGCTGCTGGAAGGCGTGCCGCTCGTCGCCGCGCTGGCCGGGGCGGTCGATCTGCCGTCGCTGCTCGCGTCGCCCAACCCGTTCGGCGAACTCGCCACCCGCGTCGGCGGGGAGCGCGCCGGGCAGCTTATCGCGTTCGGCGTCGCGCTCGCGATCGTCAACGCGATCATCGCCTGGGTGCTCGCCTGCGCCCGCTTCTTCTACAGCACGGCGCGTGACGGGTCATGGGGCGGGCCGTTCGATCGCTGGATGCTCGCGATCCACCCGCGCTGGCAGAGCCCGTGGCTCGGCACCTTGTTCGTCGGCGGCGTCGGCATGCTGCTGTGCTTCCTGCCGCTCCGCCTGCTGGAGGTGTGGAGCGGGGCAGGGCTGATCGCCATCTACGCCGGCATCGCGATCGCCGCCATCGTCGGCCGTCGCAGCGGCAAGACCGCGCACGCGCGCTACCGGATGCCGCTTTATCCGCTCGCACCGATCGTCACGCTCATCGCGCTGGTGATGATCACCTGGGCGACATGGTTCGATCTCGACGAGGGGCGGCCAGCGATCATCGCCACGATCGTGCAGATCGCGATCGCCGCGGCCTACTATTGGCTCGTGCTCCGCAGGCGGCGGTGGGACGCGGTGATCCCATCCTGATCCCGCCGCCGCGGGGACCCGTCTTCAGGCTGCGGGCGCGAACACGCCGTCCTCGCCCATCACCCACAACACGCCTTCCTTGATCGAGAACCAGGCGCCGTGCAGCTTCAGCGTGCCGGCCGCCTCGGCCTGCTGCACGCAGGGGAAGGTGCGCAGGTTCGAGATGCTGACCCGCACCGTCTCAAGCTCAAGGGCGCGCACGCCTTCGTCGCCCGTGCCGTGATCCGCCACCACCCGGTCGCGCGCCTCGTCCAGCAGATCGATCCAGTGCGCGATGAAGCCGCCTTCGCCCGGCGGCGCATGATCGAACCGATGGGTCAGCGAGGCATGGACGCCGCCGCACATGCCGTGACCCATCACCACCACTTCGGATACCTTCAGCTGCGAAACCGCGAACTCCAGCGCCGCGGACACGCCGTGCCGCCCGCCACCCAGCTCGAACGGCGGCACCAGATTGGCGACGTTGCGCACGACGAATATCTCGCCCGGTGACGTATCGAACACGGTCGCCGGATCGGTGCGGCTGTCCGAACAGGCGATCACCATCACCTTGGGTGATTGCCCTTCGGCGAGTTCGGCCCAGCGCTCGCGCTCTTCGGCCCAGCCATGTTCACGGAATCGGCCGTAGCCGGCGACGAGATCAGAGAAGACGGTCATCGGAGCTCCTTTATCGCGTTGTTTCGCGGGAGGGCAGTCGCTATCTCGCGCCGTAATGAACGAGATGACTCCGCTCGCCCGGCCAGAACGCAGCCGCAAGCCTGATTGGATCCGCGTCAAGGCGCCGACCTCGGTCGGTTTCGCGGAGACGAAGCAGCTGATGCGCCGACTTAACCTCGCCACCGTCTGCGAGGAAGCCGCTTGTCCCAACATCGGCGAATGCTGGACGAAGAAGCATGCGACGGTGATGATCCTGGGTGACACCTGCACCCGGGCCTGCGCCTTCTGCAACGTGAAGACGGGCATGCCGCGCGCGGTCGATCCGCTGGAGCCGGAGCATGTCGCGGTGGCCGCGGCAGAGCTTGGCCTCGAACATATCGTCATCACCTCGGTCGATCGTGACGATCTGCCCGATGGCGGCGCGTCGCAGTTCGTGAAGGTGATCCAGGCGCTGCGCCGCAACACGCCGTCCACCACGATCGAGATCCTGACGCCCGATTTCCGCAACAAGGCGCAGGCGGCGGTCGAATCGATCGTCGAGGCGCGGCCGGACGTCTACAATCACAATCTCGAAACCGTTCCCCGGCTCTATCCCACGATCCGCCCGGGCGCGCGTTACTATGCCTCGCTCCGCCTTCTGGAGAGTGTGAAGCGGCACGATCCGTCGATCTTCACCAAGTCGGGTGTGATGCTCGGTCTCGGCGAGGAGCGGCTTGAGGTTCATCAGGTGATGGACGACATGCGCTCGGCGGACATCGATTTCCTCACCATGGGCCAGTATCTCCAGCCGACCCCGCGCCACGCGAAGGTCATGGATTTCGTCGCGCCCAAGGCGTTCGATGCCTATGCCGCGATCGCGCGCGCCAAGGGCTTCCTGCTGGTCGCAGCCTCGCCGCTTACCCGCTCGAGCTATCACGCTGGCGACGATTTCGCCCGCATGAAGGCCGCTCGCGAGGCGCAGCTTGCCAAAGCATAGCGAAACGCGGCGCATGCCCTATTCGGCGGAGCAGATGTTCGATCTGGTCGCCGACGTGAAGGCCTATCAGGAATTCCTCCCCTGGGTCATCGCGATGCGCGTGCGCAAGGATACGCCGGAAGAAACGCTCGCCGACATGATCGTCGGGTTCAAGGGATTGCGTGAGACGTTCACCTCCCGCGTGCGCAAGGATCGGCCACATTCGATCAACGTCGAATATGTCGAAGGCCCGCTCAAATATCTCCACAACGACTGGCGCTTCCGCCCCGATGGCGATGGCTGCCTGGTCGATTTCTCGGTCGACTTCGCGTTCAAGAACCGGATGTTCGAGATGCTGGCCGGCCAGGTCTTCACCATGGCGCTGCGCAAGATGATCGGCGCGTTCGAGGAACGCGCACGGGTGCTTTACGCCTCGCCTTCGGGGGAAGGTTCCGGCGGCATCAGCAGCTCCAGCGCGCACAGCGCTGCCTGAAGCCTGATCCCGGCGCGGCCAAGGTCGCCGAACGCCTTGCGATCGGCCACGACGTCCGCCGGGTCGCCGCCTTTCTCGGCGCGCGCGAAAACCACGGTTCCAACCGGCTTCTTCTCGCTGCCGCCTCCCGGCCCGGCGATACCGGTGATGGCGACCGCGACGTCGGCGTGGCTCACCTCCAGTGCACCCTGGGCCATGCTCCAGGCCGTCGCGATCGATACCGCGCCGAACGTCTCGAGCACATCGTTGGAAACCTTCAGCAGATCGTGCTTGGCTTCGTTGGAATAGCTGACGATCGACGCTTCAAGCACGTCGGACGATCCGGCGATCTCGGTGATCGCGGCCGCAACCAGCCCGCCGGTGCAGCTTTCCGCCACCGCCACCCGGCGCCCCGCTGCGCGGTTCGCGTCCACCACCTTGCGGGCGGCATCGATCAGTTCCTGGGGGAGCAGGCTGTCGCTCATCGCCGCGCCGCCGGGCAAACGGGAAGGTCCGGCACGCCGGCGACCACGGCATTGCCGCGTGCCTTCTCGGCCTTCAGGTGCTGCACGCTCGCCACCACGATCCCCGCGACATTGCGCGCCGGCAGCGGCTCGAGAAGCGTCACGATCCGGTCGATCGTCCCGCAGTCTGACGGCTGGATACGGCCGACGACCTGCGGCGCCATTAGCGAGGTGATCAGCGGGCGGGCATAGTCGGATTGAAGCAGCAGCATCGCGATCTGCGGATCGCTCAGCTTCGCGATCGCCGCGCGCGCGGCGGGCCATGCGCGATCCGCCTCAGCCTCGTAACGGGCGAGGAAAGCGCCCGACGCGCGGCGCACCAGGCTGGAAGCGGGAAGGG
This sequence comes from Sphingomonas sp. 179-A 2A2 NHS, assembly GCF_045371305.1. Classification (NCBI taxonomy): domain Bacteria; kingdom Pseudomonadati; phylum Pseudomonadota; class Alphaproteobacteria; order Sphingomonadales; family Sphingomonadaceae; genus Sphingomonas; species Sphingomonas sp. 179-A 2A2 NHS. The sequence goes on from NZ_JBIQDE010000004.1 coordinate 489,376, forward strand.
CGGTACACACGCGGCCCGTCTCGCGGATGATATCCGGCAGCGCGACCGACGTGATCGACTCGGCCTCTGCCGTTGTCAGGCACGGCGTCTGCGCGAGAGCCGTCGTGGGCATCGCGCTCAGCAGCAGTGCGGCAAGCCAGCGCTTCACAGCGATACCCCCGGCACGCGCACGGTCGCTGCGGCCTGCGCGGCAATGCCCTCTCCACGGCCGGTGAAGCCCAGCCGTTCTGTCGTGGTTGCTTTCACAGAGACGCGATCGGTCGAAAGGCCGAGAAGTTCCGCGATGCGCGCCTGGATGGTGCCGCGATGCGGTCCGATCTTGGGTGCTTCGCAGATGATCGTCACGTCGATGAAGCTGATTTCTCCGCCGCGCGCTGCGATCAGCGAGGCGGCGTGCTGCAGGAACTGCCCCGATTCGGCGCCGCGCCACTGCGGGTCGCTGGGCGGAAAATGCTGGCCGATGTCGCCGGCTGCGATCGTGCCGAGCAGCGCATCGGTCAGCGCGTGAAGCGCGACGTCGGCGTCGCTATGCCCGCTCAGTCCCTGATGATGCGGGATCTTCACCCCGCCCAACCACAATTCCTCGCCATCCTCCAGGCGATGGACGTCGAAGCCGGTCGCGGTGCGCGTGTCCCAGCCGATTCGCGCCTGTGCGGCGGCGAAGTCTTCCGCGAAGGTCACCTTCTCAAGCATGGCGTCGCCCTGCACCAGCGCGATCGATCCGCCAAGCGCCCGCACCATCTGGGCGTCATCGGTCGGCTCGTCGCCCTGCCAGTCCGCGTGGGCCTTCACGATCGACTCGAAGCTGAACGCCTGCGGCGTCTGCACGCGCGCGAGGCCGGCGCGCGGCACGTTCGCGCCATCGGCCGCCACCAGCGTATCGGCGACCGGCAGCGTCGGAATGGCGCCTTCATGGCTGTCGAGCGCCGCGAGCAGGCGGTCAATCACTGCCGCGGTCACGAAGGGGCGCGCCGCGTCATGGATCAGCACGCGATCGGCGCCCGCGATCGCCGCCAGCCCTCTCGCTACCGATTCGCGCCGCGTCGCGCCGCCGCATACCCCGATCACCCCCGGCAGCGCTTCAGCGAGCAGAGCGTCCTGTCCTTCGCCGATCACCACGACCACCCGGTCGATCGCGGGGTGGGCGGCAAGCGCGGCGTGGCTCCAGCAGAGCATGGGGCGGCCAGCGAGGGGGGCGAACTGCTTGGGCACCGAACTGCCGGTGCGTTCCCCCTTTCCGGCCGCGACGATGATCGCGACGGTTGTCATGCCCGCGCCCCTAGCGAGACGTGGCGCACCTTGCCAGCCACGCCGGCATCGCTTACCTGCCCGTTTTTCAGGCAGACACGTTGATGCGCACGCTCGCCCCCATTCAGATCGGTCCGGTCCGTATCGACGAACCCGTCGTCCTGGCGCCGATGACGGGCGTCACCGACCAGCCGTTCCGCACGCTCGTGCGCCGCTATGGCTCTGGCCTAAACGTGACGGAGATGATCGCCAGCCAGGCCGCGATTCGCGAAACGCGCCAGTCGATCCAGAAGGCCGCCTGGCATCTATCCGAAGAACCGGTCTCGATGCAGCTCGTAGGCTGTACGCCCTACGAGATGGCCGAAGCCGCGAAGCTCGCCGAGGACAAGGGCGCTGCGATCATCGACATCAACATGGGCTGCCCCGTGCGCAAGGTGACGAGCGGCGACGCCGGCTCCGCCCTGATGCGCGATCTCAAGAACGCCGGCGCGATCATCGGCGCGGTGGTGAAGGCCGTGAAGGCGCCCGTCACGGTCAAGATGCGGATGGGCTGGTGCCACGACAGCCTGAACGCCCCGGAACTCGCGCGCATCGCCGAGGATCTCGGTGCGAAGATGATCACCGTCCACGGCCGCACCCGCAACCAGATGTACAAGGGCTCCGCGGACTGGGCCTTCGTGCGCCAAGTGAAGGACGCGATCTCGCTCCCCGTCATCGTCAATGGCGACATCTGCTCGGTGGCCGATGCTGAAAAGGCCCTGGATCAGTCGGGCGCGGATGGCGTAATGATCGGCCGCGGCGCTTATGGTCGCCCGTGGCTGCTGGCGCAGGTCATGGACGCTCTTTCGGGCCGCACCCCTCGACCAGATCCGACCCTTGATGAACAATATCACGCCATCGTCGAACATTATCACGCGATGCTCGACCATTATAGCACGCTTACGGGCGTCAATATGGCCCGCAAGCACATCGGCTGGTACACCAAGGGCATCCATGGATCGGCCGAATTCCGCAACGCGGTGAACCAGGAACCGGACGCCAAGCGCGTGCTTTCGATGCTCGCGGAATTCTACGCGCCTTACCGCACCCGTGCCGCTGCCTGATGCCCGCTCCGGCCCGATGCTGACGCGCCGGGCACCCGAGCCCGTCGAACTGTTCGCCGCGCTTCCCGTGGCCGTAATGGTCGTCGATTCCGACGGCCGTGTTGCCCACGCGAACGCCGAATGCGAGCTTCTGCTGAACCTCTCGGAACGGGCGATGCGTGGCCGAGCGCTGGGCGATATCCTCCCGCTGCCCGATGAGGCGAGCGTGCGTGAGGGAAGGGCGTTCACCGCCTTTGACCTCGCGCTCGAAACTTCTCGTGGGCTGCGCATCCGAGTCGATCTCGCCGCCGTCGAGCTTCCTGATCACCCCAGTTGGCGGATCATCACCCTCCACAATGCCGCCAGTTCGCGCCGGCTCGGCGTCTCGGCCGACCGGGCAGCCGCCGCGCGGTCGGCCGTCGGCGCGGCGGCGATGCTTGCGCACGAGATCAAGAACCCGCTCTCCAGTATCCGCGGCGCTGCCCAGCTAATCGCCGATGGCGTTGACGCGCAGTCGATGACGAAGCTCGTGATCGACGAGGTCGACCGTATCACCGCGCTGATCGATCGAATGGAGGATTTCACCGACACGCGCCCGCTCGCCGTCGAACCGCTCAACATATACCCGCTGCTCGCCCACGTTCGGGACGCCGCACTCGCCGGCTTCGCGCGCGGGATCACGATTGAGGAAAGGTTCGATCCCTCCTTACCCCGCGCGCTCGCCAACCGTGACGCGCTGCTGCAGGTGCTGCTCAACCTGATGAAGAACGCTGCCACTGCGCTCGGTACACGCGGTGAGCGACGCATCACGCTGACCACGTCTTACCGCCACGGGATGTCCGTTGCGCAGAGTGGCGGCCGTCCGCGTCTGCCGCTGCCCATCGAGATCTGCGTGATAGACACGGGCCCCGGCGCCCCCGAAGACATCGCCGACCATCTGTTCGATCCGTTCGTTTCCAGCCGGCCGGAAGGCAAGGGGCTCGGGCTCGCATTGGTTGACAAACTCGTCCGCGATATGGGCGGGATCGTTCAATATTCTCGCGAGGGAACACCGAACGAAACGGTGTTCCGCATTCTCCTACCGCGGGCATCATGATGGCGGGGAACATTCTTCTCGTCGACGACGACGAAGCAATCCGCACCGTCGTCGCCCACGCCCTGCGCCGTGCCGGCCATCAAGTTCGCACCGCCGGCAGCGTCGCGGAGCTTGATCGTGAGGTCCGCAATGGCCTGCCTGACGTGCTGCTGACCGACGTGGTGCTGCCCGACGGCGACGGCATCGACATTGCGGCCCGCTTCGCCACCGAGGCGCCTGACCTTCCGATCATCGTGCTTTCGGCGCGCAATACGCTCACCACCGCGGTGCGAGCAAACGAGGCAGGTGCCTATGATTACCTCCCCAAGCCGTTCGATCTCGAAACGCTGACACGCACTGTCGCCGCCGCGTTGAAACGGCGCGGGAAGGCGGCACCAACAACCACTGAGGACGAGGATCAGAACCTTCCGCTGATCGGACGATCGCCAGCGATGCAGGAGGTGTACCGCGTCATCGCCCGGGTGCTGTCGAACGACCTCACCGTACTGGTTTCAGGCGAGTCGGGGACCGGTAAGGAACTGGTGGCGCGCGCGATCCATGATCTCGGCCAGCGCCGCGCCGGCCCGTTCGTCGCGATCAACATGGCCGCAATTCCGCGCGAGTTGATCGAGGCGGAGCTGTTCGGCCATGAGCGCGGCGCCTTCACCGGGGCGGCCCAGCGCACCGCCGGCCGCTTCGAACAGGCGGCAGGCGGGACGCTTTTCCTCGACGAGATCGGCGACATGCCGATCGAGGCCCAGACCCGGCTGCTCCGCGTCCTCCAGTCGGGTGAGTTCACCACGGTCGGCGGCGCTCGCAGCATCCGTGCGGACGTGCGCATCGTCGCTGCGACCAATCGTGACCTGTTGCAGACCGTCGCCAACGGCCAGTTTCGCGAGGATCTCTATTACCGCCTGAATGTCGTGCCGATCCTGCTCCCGGCGCTGCGTGAACGCCGCGGCGATATCGCCATGCTTGCGCGGCATTTCCTCGATCGCGCCGCAGAGGCCGGCTTGCCGCGCAAGACACTCGACGACGAGGCCGTCCAAGTACTCGAGCACTATGACTGGCCCGGCAACGTGCGCCAGCTTGAGAATCTCATGCGTCGGCTCGCCGCGTTGTCGCGCGATGATCGCATCTCCGCCGGGGAGGTCGCGCTCATGCTGGGCGACGGCGGCGCTCCCGCCGCGGCACCGGCGGACATCGCGATCGACGCGGCGGTACGCGGTTATGTGGAACGACTTGCCCGGCTTGAGCCAGCCGCTCTCGACGACGGCACGCTCTACGATCGCCTCCTCGCCGAAGTGGAGCGTCCGCTGATCGAGGCGATGCTGGCACGCCATGGCGGCAATCAGCTGCGCGCCGCACGGGCCATCGGGCTTAATCGCAATACGCTTCGCAAGCGACTGGATACGCTCGGGATTGATCCGTCGTCGCGGCCGTCCGAGCGGGAGTTGCGGTGAGCGCCGTTAATATGTGTTTTCGTTGCAACACCTTTGTTGTAGCGTTGCTGCGATGACTGCCGGCTCGGCACCTGCCACCGTTCTCCCGATGTCGGCGCGCCGCCTCACCGTCACGCCATTGGTGGAGGTCGCCGTCCTGACGCTGGCGATTGTCGTCGCGGTCGGCTCCTATTTCATCGTCACCAGCAGCGGCCGGGCGGAAGGGCTGATTTCACCGGGCGTCGTCGCACTGCTGCTCGTCGCCAATCTGGTGCCCGGCGTAGCATTGATGATGCTGCTGGGCCGGCGGATTGCACGGCGCCGCGCCGCCAATTCGCTGGTGGGGGGCGAGGGGCGGCTTCACGTCCGCCTCGTCGCGCTGTTTTCGATGCTGGCGGCGGTGCCGATGGTACTGGTCACCATCGCCGCGTCACTCCTGTTCCAATACGGCGTCCAGTTCTGGTACTCGGATCGCGCCCGTGCCGTGTTCGAGAATGCAACTACGCTGACGCGAACCTCGTACAATCAGATCCTGCAGCGCTGGGAAGAAGCGACGGTCACCATGGCGACCGACATTTCCCGTGAGCTCGAAGAGCGCCCGATCGACGATCCGCGCTTCGGCGCGTTCCTATTCCAGCAGACCTACTTCCGCAGCCTTTCCGAAGCCTTGCTGTTTCAGGTCTCGCCGCGCGGCGAGTTGCAGACGCTGGCGTTCGTGAACCCCTACGATCTCGACCTCGCCCGGCAGGTGTCGGCCGACGCCGTTGGTCGCCTGGTCAAGGGTGGGCAGCGCAGCGTGGTGACCGTCACCGGGGACCGTATCCAGACGGTCACGCGCGTTCCCGGCATGGCACGTACCTTCCTTTACGCCGCACGGGTCACTGATCCCAAGGAGATGACGACGCAGACGCGGCGCGCGGAGGCGGCGCTTGCGAATTACCGGGCGCTGCTGGTGCGCGCCCGCACGCTGCAGATCCAGTTCAACGCAGCGCTCCTGCTATTGTCGCTCCTGATGGTGGGTGTCGCGGTTTGGATTGCGCTTGCCGTGGCGGATCGGCTGGTGCGGCCCGTCGGCGGCTTGGTCGACGCCGCGCGCAGGGTGGAAGGCGGCGACCTTTCGGCTCGCGTGCCGGAAACCAAATCACGCGATGAGGTTGGAACACTCGCTAACGCCTTCAACCGAATGACCGAGCGGCTGGAGCAGCAGAACAATGCCCTCGTCAGCGCCAACGCGCAGCTCGAAAGCCGGCGCGCGTTGATCGAGGCCGTGATGTCCGGTGTCTCCGCCGGCGTCGTCTCGATCGCGCCGGATCGCACGATCCGCCTGATAAACAGCTCGGCGGAGACGCTGCTGGGCGTATCCGACTCTCCGATCGGCAAGCCCCTCGCGACGATCGCCCCCGAACTGGACGCGCTTCTCGATGGCGCGGCGCGCGAGGCGATCGTTCAGATCACCGCTGCCGGCGAAGCAAAGACCCTCGCCGTCCGCATCGCTCGCGCTGGTGCCGGACCGATCCTGACCTTCGACGACATCACGCAGCAACTGCTCGACCAGCGCCGCGCCGCCTGGGCCGATGTCGCGCGTCGCATCGCCCACGAGATCAAGAACCCGCTCACGCCGATCCAGCTCGCCGCGGAACGTCTTCAGCGCCGCTACGGCAGCAAGGTGGAGGAGGGGGATACAACCTTCGGACGTCTGACCGAAACGATCGTGCGCCAAGTCGGCGATCTTCGCCGCATGGTGGATGAGTTCTCGTCATTCGCGCGCATGCCTAAGCCCGTCTTCCGCGAAGAATTGCTGGTCGACGTCGCCCGTCAGACGATGTTCCTGCACGAGGTTGCGCATTCGGGCATCCAGTTCGAGCTCGTGCACGACGAACCTGGACCCTCGCTGGTGTGCGACCGTCGCCAGATCGGGCAGGCGCTCACCAACATCGTGAAGAACGCGGTCGAGGCAATCGAGGCGGCAGGGCGCGGCGAAGGTTCGGTGGTGATGACCATCTCCGAAGAACCCGGCCGAGTGACGATCACCGTAGCTGATGACGGCGTCGGCCTGCCGGTCGAACGCGACAGGATCGTCGAACCCTATATGACGACACGCGCTCGGGGTACCGGGCTCGGCCTCGCCATCGTCAAGAAGATCGTGGAAGAACATTTCGGAACCATATCGTTCGCCGACCGTCCCGAGGGTGGGACGCTGGTGACGATCTCTTTCGACGCGGCCATGCTCGCCGAGCTCGACGGGCAGGACGATAATCAAACCAACAATGATGGCGGGGGGATTGCAGCTCTCACCCGCAACCGGACGGCTTAGACATGGCGTTAGATATCCTCGTCGTCGATGACGAACTCGACATCCGCGAACTCGTTTCCGGCGTGCTGGAAGACGAAGGATATGAAACCCGCACCGCCGCAGACAGCGATACGGCGCTGGCGGCGATCGCCGAACGCCGCCCCAGCCTGGTGCTGCTGGATGTGTGGCTTCAGGGTTCTCGACTCGATGGCCTGGAGTTGCTCGCCGAGATCAAGCGCCGCGATCCTTCCATCCCGGTGCTGGTGATTTCGGGCCACGGCAATCTCGACACCGCGGTGGCTGCGATCCGGCAGGGTGCGGCCGACTTCATCGAAAAGCCGTTCCAGGCAGAACGCCTGCTGCTGATGGTCGATCGTGCTACCGAGACGGAGCGGCTCCGGCGAGAGGTTGCAAGCCTGCGGGCTTCCGCTGGCCGCGAGACCGACCTGACCGGCAACTCCAGCGCGATCAACGCCGTCCGCGCGACCCTGAAGCGCGTCGCCGCGACCGGCAGCCGCGTGATGATCGTTGGGCCGGCCGGTGTTGGCAAGGAGGTCGCGGCTCGACTGCTCCACGGCTGGAGCCAGCGCAGCAACGGGCCGTTCACGGTCGTCAGCGCCGCGAATATGACGCCGGAACGTGTCGAGGAGGAATTGTTCGGCGTCGAGGAGAGCGGCGACCTCGTTCGGCCCGGTCTCCTCGAGCAAGCCCATGGCGGCACGCTGTTCCTGGACGAGATCGCCGACATGCCGATCACGACCCAGGGGCGCATCCTACGCGTGCTGACGGATCAAAGCTTCACCCGTGTGGGAGGCGTCCGGATCGTCAAGGTCGATGTGCGCGTCGTCTCCGCGACCGCGCGAGACTTGACGCAGGAAATTGCGGAGGGCCGCTTCCGCGAGGATCTCTATTACCGTCTCAATGTCGTCCCGGTGCTTATCCCCTCATTGTCCGAGCGCCGTGAGGACATTCCGCCGCTGGTGGAGCATTTCGTCGCCCATTATGCAGCCGAACGCCGTGTGCCAACGCCCGAGGTTGCCACCGATGCGATGGTCGCGCTTCAGTCCTACGATTGGCCGGGCAACGTCCGACAGCTGCGTAACGTGGTTGAGCGGACAATCATCCTCGCGCCGGGCGACCGTATTGGGCGGATCGACATCGACCTTCTGCCGGTCGAGGTGCTCGGCGAACAGCCGGGCGGCGGCAGCACCAATGCGATCATGGGTGCGCCGCTGCGCGAGGCACGGGAGAGCTTTGAACGCGAGTATCTGAAGGTCCAGATCCGTCGCTTCTCTGGCAACATCTCCCGTACGGCGACGTTCATCGGCATGGAGCGATCTGCCCTGCATCGAAAGCTGAAGCTCCTTGGCATTACCGACACTCGCGACGATTGAGCGGCTGGACCCGCGGGTGCGCGGTCCCTACATTGCGTGAAGCGTGCCGACAGGGCCGCAACCCGACGCCGGGCACCGGCGCATCGCGGGGCAAACCTCGCCAAGAACGAAGGGCATCAACGTATGGCCGACAAGCAAAGCTCGCTTCAGGACCTCTTCCTCAACGCACTCCGCAAATCGAAAACGCCGGTCACTCTCTTCCTCGTGAAGGGCGTCAAGCTTCAGGGGGTCGGTTCCGGCTGAGGGCGGAATGACACCCTAAGCGCCGGCGTCCTTGGGCCAAAGGTACTCGCCAGTGAGGA